>JBBQQU010000001.1:0-317909 GCA_038215565.1 Gaiellales bacterium
GACGCTACCGCAACCTGGTTCCGATCTTTGAACCAGGTTGCCGAGTTTCAGTGCTCGTAGCGCTTCCGAGCAAACTCGCGATCCTGGTTGAAGAGCAAACCAGGATCGAAAGCTCAGGGGTCATCGCGGAACGCTCGCGCAGATCAGCGTCCCCTCCTCGGCAGCTCGAACGACAAGCCTAAGGCGCCACTCGCGAACACTCGCCCGGGCGCGGACAACCTTCCCGAGAAGGCGCGATCAGGCTGAGTTGAAAGCGGTTACTCGTTGGGTCGGCGGGCAGTGAGGAGGACGGCGAGTTCGCTGGTGTTGATCCTTCCGCCCCGCCGCTCGACGAACTCGCGGACTTCCGTCTGTAGCGCTTCGCGGCTCACCGGATCGAGGCGTAGGTAGGACGAGGTCGTCTCGTAGAGCGACCAGAGCTCGTCGGCGGTTCGCTTGCGGGAGAGGTGATGGGTCGTGAGGGGGACGTCGTCGAAGAGGCTCGCGGCTTCAGCGTTGTCAAGGTCGTGGCGGCCGAGCCAGCTGAAGACGGCGGAGACGTTGTCGCGGCGCTCGTCAACACCGGCGAGAAGGGTGGCAAGGTCGCGGAGAGGATGCCAACTGCCTGGGTTGAGCCAATACCTTCTGAACACCTCGTGCAGCGCTTCGTCGTCTGCGGCCGTGCCGTCTGCGCAGTAGCTGATGTGCGTGATGAGGGCAAGCGTTCCGCCGGGCCGAAGCGAGCGAGCAGCTTTGGCCCAACCGACCTCCGGGACGATCCAATGGAACGCAGCGGCCGAGAATACGGCGTCGAAGACCTGTTCCGGCAAAGAGACCTCCTCGAATCTCCCGAGGTGGAACTCGACGGCGACGGCGCCGGCGTCTCGGACGCGCTCGCGTGCCAACGCGATCATGTTCGGGCCAGGATCAACCGCATCCACTTTGAGTCGACGCTCGACGAGCGCTTCGGTCAGCTTGCCGGTCCCGCAACCGACCTCCAGCACCCGTGATCCCGCCTTCAGAGAAGCAATCGAGCAGGCAGCATCGATCAACTCGCTCGGGTAGCTCGGGCGCTCACGGTCGTATGACTCCGCCACCGCATCGAACACCTCACCATTCCGCCCTCCGGTTCCCGCCGCGGTCACATCGCGAGCATAAACGCACCGTAAGCAGGTCAGGGGCCATTCGCGCACACTGACGTAGGCGACCATGGCTTGAGCAACTTCTGAGCCGCGGCTGCGCGGTGCGAGCGGCTGCCGCAGCTCAACAGTCGCGGTGCCAGGATCCCTTTCTAGGACGACGCGGTCTTGCGTGCCGAAAACGCCAACCCCAGAAAGACAGCCGCGAACATCAAGAACACGACGCCAATGCCGGACGAGTCACGAGTGAAGTCAACGATCGCGATGATGAAGAACAACAGCCCCGCTAAAGCGTTGCCCAACGCTTGTCTCGACATGACCTCACCCTACAGGGCGAAAACGCCGCGCAAACTCGCGGGGCCTTCCCGAACGGGGCGAGCTCAGCCTGAGGTGACGACCGTATGCAGCTGCGCGGAGTAGTGCTCGTTGAGGGCACGAGCGACAGCCGCGCCGTCGAGACGCTCGCATGACGCCGGGGCCGCGACCTCCAGGCCGAGGGCGTCGCCGTCATTCCGCACTGAGTCGTAGAGCGGCATCACATCGGGGACGTTCTGGCGCTACGTACCGAACGGCCCGGGGCACGCGTCGATCTTCGGAATCGAGAAGCGTGCGATCGTCCCGAAGCCCTCGGCCGGCTTGCACGCCTGCGCGACTCCGGCATCGCACGCAACCGAGAGGAAGATGAAGGCATCCCCGATCGTGAAACCGTGCTCGTCGACGAGCAGCTTCGCCGCCTCCTCCGAGACGAGCGCGAGCGCATCGGCGTAGTCGGCCGCCGACGCGTGCGGCACCCAGGTATCGCGCAGCTCGGTGACCGGCCAGGTCGCCTGCTTGCGCTTCAGCAACTCGAAGCGGATGTCGACCTCACCGGCGATCTCGACTCCGGTGAAGCAGATCTCGCCGTCACCCATCGAAGCGTGCATGTCACCGACTGCGAACATGCCGCCCGGCTGGCGCACCGGGAAGAAGATACGCGCACCCGTGCCGTGCCAGTGGTCGTCGAGGTTCCCACCATGTTGGCCGGCGTGTCCGGTCGCAAGTGTCTCGCCGCCCGTCGCGACGCCGACGACGCCGACCATCGGCTTCGCAGGGAACGACACGCGGTCGTTCATCTTCACCATCCCGTCGCGCACCTCGAACATGCGGGTGAGCGGAGCCTTCACCAGGTGATCGAGCTGCCCGAATCCCGGAATCAGCGTTGCGACGCCCCACTCGATCGGCCGGACGTCGAGGATCTCGGCAACGAGCGAGTCGCCCGGCTCCGCCCCGCGGACCGCGACCGGGCCGGTGGCGCTGTTGATCCGGCCAAGGTCGATGTCGGTGACGAGATCGGCCTCGCTCTGGATCTGCCCGGAGAAGCAGTCGTTCGTCTCGAAGGTGACCACGTCGCCGGGCTCGACCTCCAGCACCGGCCGCAGATCGGGGCCGAACGACCAGATCACCTGATCACGCGAAAGCCGATGCCGCGCCATTCATCCTCCTCGTTTGACGGCCGCAAATACCGGCGCGACCCTACCGTCATCCTCGACGCCGCGCCGAGTGCGCGACCGACCACCGCGTCGACTCGCATGATCGGACGATCTGCCATAGTCGGCGCTCGGTCCTCCAACGACGAACGGAGGCACGCTTGCCGCCCACCAGACTCTCTGCAGTTCTGTGCTCGACCGATCTCGCTCGAAGCCAAACGTTCTACGAGGAGCTCGTCGGGCTCACGCTTTCGGCCGACACGATCAAGAATCACCTGCTCTTCGAATGCAGCGACGGGACAACGCTCCTCGTCTACGGGCGACCCGGACAGAGTAACGCCGACCACACCCAGGTTCGCTTCTGGAGCGAGGACGTCGAGCGCGACGTTCAGGAGCTCGCCGGGCGGGGCGTCGCCTTCGAGGACTACGACTTCCCGACGCTGAAGACGGTGGACCACGTCGCGACGACGCCGGGCGTCGGCAAGTCGGCATGGTTCAAGGACCCGGACGGGAACACGCTCGCGCTGTTCCAGCTGGAATAGCACCGTCCGACGACGAATGAAAGGAGCAGTCCGTGGAGAAGAGACTCGTGACGCGTTATGCGATGCAGTCGGCAGAAGCGGCCGATGAGAACCAACGGCGCGTCGAAGGCGTCTTCGCCGAGCTGGCCGAAACCAAGCCTGACGATGTGAGTTACATCGTCCTGCGGCTTGCGGATGACTCGTTCGTCCACGTCTCGTTCCACAACCACCGCGACGACGAGGTGAACCCGATCGCCTCGACCGCGGCGTTCGCACATTTCCAGGACGACCATGCGAGCCGCCGTGAGGGCGGTGTCGACCAGCAGAAGGCAGAGCTCGTCGGCGTATACATCACGACGATCGCCTAGCACGGGTAGCGTCGAGTGCTTGCTGTTCGATCCCTCGCATCACGAGCCGCTCACCGACCGCGGGTGGGACGCCGATCATGCGCGCGCGGCGATTTCGGCGATCGTCGCCGACGCCGAGGGAGCCTTCGACGCGAATACGTTCTGGCTCTCACACCCTCGCGACGACGAAGACGGGCCGCTACCGGAGGTGACGTCGATGTACCTCGGTGCGTCCGGGGTGATCTGGGCGCTCAACGAGCTCGCGCACCAGGGCGCCGTTGAGCTCCAACGTGACTGGGCTCCCGTCGCGGTCGGCCTGGTCGACCGCTACCTCGCCCGGCCGGACTTCCCCGACCTCGTCGACGCGGCGGTTCCGTCGCTCTGGATGGGCGAAGCGGGCATCCTCGTCGCCGCGCACACGCTTGCACCCGCTCCGTGGCTCGAGGACCGCCTGCTCGTCGCGGTGCGCGCGAACGCCGCAAACCCCGCGCTGGAACTGATGTGGGGATCGCCCGGCACGATGATCGCGGCGCACGCCCTTTACCTGCGAACCGGCGACGAGCGGTGGCGCGAGGCATGGGTCGAGTCGGCCGATTGGCTGTGGGGCGAGTGGCGCGACGACCTCTGGGTGCAGGATCTCTACGGCAAGCAGCGCTGCTTACTCGGCCCCGCGCACGGCTTCGCAGGCAATGTGCTCGCGCTTGCGCAGGGTGGCCTGCTCGATCCCGCGCGCCGTGCGGAGCTCAAGTCGCGCACGATCGCGGCGCTCGCGAAGTACGTTCGCCGTGACGGTGATCTCTGCCAGTGGTGGCCGATGTCGCCGGTCCCCGAGGGCGAGGAATCGAGGCACCTCAGGACTCAGTGGTGCCACGGCGCGCCGGGGACCGTCGCGTCGTTCGGCTCACTCGCACCCGAGAACGAGCAGTTGACGGAGCTCCTCGTCGGCGGTGGTGAGCTCACGTGGCAGGCAGGTCCGCTCGTCAAGGGCGCGGGGCTCTGTCACGGAACCGCGGGCAACGGCTATGCGTTCCTGAAGCTCTTCGAACGCACCGGAGACGAGCTCTGGCTCGCCCGAGCGCGTTCGTTCGCAATGCACTCGATCGAGCAGGTCGAGCGTGCTCGCTCGACCTACGGCCGCGGCCGCCACACGCTCTGGACGGGCGACCCCGGCACGGCGCTCTATCTTCAGGACTGCGTCGCTGGCGCGGCGGCTGTCCCGACCGTGGATTACCTTTGATGCGATGAGCTGGGACGAGGCATTCGCTGAGAGTTACGACGTGTGGTCGGCGCACATGACCGCCGACGTCGCGTTCTACGTCGAGCTTGCGCAAGAGGCGGACGGCCCACTCGTGGAGCTCGCGATCGGGAACGGCCGGGTCGCGATTCCCGTCGCGAAGGCGACCGGTCGCCGAGTGATCGGGATCGACACCTCGGCGGCGATGCTGGCTGAAGCGCGCACCCGCGCCGAGGCAGCCGGCGTCGATCTCGAGCTCCACGAGAGCGACATGCGTGACTTCGAGCTCGCGGAGCCTGCGGCGTTGATCTACTGCCCGTTCCGAGCGCTCCTTCATCTGCCGACCTGGGCCGACCGGCGTCGCACGTTCGAGCGGGTCGCGGCGTCGCTGCGGCCCGGCGGGCGGTTCGCGTGGAACGCATTCGCGTTCAATCACCGGATCGCGGCGCGACTGGACGGCCAATCTCAGGCTGCCCCGATCGCTCACACGGTGCGCTACGCCGTCGGCGACAACCGCATCGACCTCACCCTGCCCGACGGCGCGACGAGCTCGCTCTGGTGGGCGACGAGAAACGAATGGCTCGGGTTGATCGACGTCGCAGGCCTCGAGGTCGAAGCGTTGTACGGCGGGTTCGAGCGGGAGCCGCTCGACGACACCAGTGACGAGTACGTCTTCGTCGCGCGCCGCCCATGAACTCGATCTTCGCGCCTGACGTGCAGCGCACTAGGCTCTACCTCACCCACGACGAAGGAGGACGGCATGACCGAATTCACGCGCGTCGTCACGTTCGATGCCGACGACGCAGCCATCGAGGCGGTGCTCGGCGAGATCAACTCGGCGGACGGCCCTCCCGAAGGCGTGCCTGCGAAGCGGATCACCGTCCTCGCAGATCGCGCGGCGGGGAAGATGGTGATCGCGGTTCGCTTCGGCTCTGAAGAGGATCTGCAAAAGGGCGCTGCGATCTTCGAGGCGATGCGCCCGCCGGAAACCGGGACGATCCGGCGCACCTCCGTCGACGTGTACGAAGTCGTCCTCGAGCGGGACGCGTAGGGGCTGTCCGCGGACGGAGCCGCGTGAGGATCCCCGAGTCGGAGCTGCAGGAACGACGCGAGCGGCTGCTCGAGCGCGTCCGCGACCGGGGGCTCTCCGGCTACGCCGTGTTCGGCCAGGACTACATCCAGTACTTCACCGGTTTCTGGTTCCTCTCGAACGAACGCCCCATCGTCTTCGCCCAGGCTGCCGACGGGGCTGCGGTGATCTTCGTGCCCGAGTTCGAGGTCGAGCGAACGCGAGCCGAGACGACGTTCGAGCGGATCGAGTCGTACCCCGAATATCCGGGCCGCGAGCACCCGATGCTGATTCTCGCCCGCGTCGTCGCCGATCTCGGCCTTGTCGGATCGATCGGCGCCGACCAGGACGGCTACCCCGGCATCCTCGGCTACGCCGGCCCCGCGCTGAGCGACGTGACCGGCGCGGCGGTCTCGTCCATCTCGGACGTGATCGAGCGAATGATGGCGCGCAAGAGCGAGAACGAGATCGCGCTGATCCGCGAGAGCGGACGCTGGTGCGCGCACGCGCATCGACTTCTCCAGGCTTACACGCGGCCGGGCGTGACCGAAGCCGAGGCGAGTCTGCGTGCCGGGTCGGAGACGACGCTCGCGATGCTGACCAAGCTCGGTGACTCCTTCGGTGGCCAGCTCGGATCGTCGGACGGTGCGAAGGCCGGCTACCGGGGACAGATCGGGCTACGCAGCTCGTGGGCGCACGCGATCGCCCACAACATCGAGTTCGAGCGAGGCGACGTGCTCGTGACGGAGACAGGGGCGCCGGTGTGGGGCTACAACGCCGAGCTCGAGCGGGCGATGATCATCGGGCCGCCGACGGACGAGATGCGGCGCCTGTTCCACCACACGGTCGCTGCGCAGGATGTCGCGTTCGCTTCGTTCCGGCCGGGCGCCACCTGCTCGGACATCGACGCTGCCGTACTGCGCTACTTCGACAGGCATGACCTGCTGCCGTACTGGCGGCAACACACCGGTCATGCGATCGGCCTGCGAAACCACGAGGCGCCGTTCCTCGACATCGGCGACTCGACGCCGCTCGAGCCGGGAATGGTCTTCACGATCGAGCCCGGCCTCTACGACGCGAACGTCGGTGGCTTCCGCCACTCCGACACAGTGGTCGTGACCGCCGAGGGGATCGAGATCCTCACCGACTACCCACGCGACATCGAGAGCCTCACACTGCCGACCTGAGTCTGCCGGGACGCGATCGCGATCAGCCGCCACCGCCGACTGGCGGCGACGCGGCAAGCGTCGCTGCCAGGCCGCGGATCAAGGCCGTCTTCTCGGTACTCGTCAGTTTCGCGTTCGGATGCGGGAGGACGTAGAACCACGGGGGCATCGAACCGCTGCGGATCGAGTCGGCGAGATCGCCCGAGCTAATGTCCTGGGGCTTGTCCCACTCAGAGAAGTTGAACTGGCTGCGTCCACCCATGACGTCGCGCTGGATGAGCCACGAGACAGGCGCGACGTTCGAATACCAGCGCCAGCGCGTGAGGTTGCTGTGGCAGTCGAAGCACGCACGCTCTGCGAGTGTCCGCGTCACGGGCGAATCCCAAGCAGGCTCCTTCGTCACGGGCGGGTTGGAGTGGTTGCGGCCGTACGGGACGAGCTGGATCAGGACGAAGCCGACGGCGGCGACGATGGCAGCGCGCACAAGGATGGCGCGCCACGATCTCGTCGGAGTGAAGAGCCGCACCTAACAATCGTCGCCGGTGGCCCTCGCCACCGCGTCCGAGTGTGCGCTGAAGGCGTTGCGGAGAACTACGCAGTGCGGCGGATCCTACGTCGTGGCGGCCCACCCCCCACCCGAGGCGCGGTAGACGCCCTCGCCCTCGTCGACGAGTCCGAGTAGCTCGAGTTCCGTCAAGGCTGCTCCGACCGCCGCGGCGCCTTGGCCCGTCCGCTGCGCGATCTCATCCGCCGTCGTCGCGGCGGCCGCGACGAGTTGCAAGACGGCTTCGAGGCGGGGCTCGAGCGTGGGTCGCGTCGGGGTCGGCGGCGGCTCGATTCCGATCGCGTCGAGCACATCCTCGGCACACGTGACGGGGATCGCCCCGAGACGCAACAGTTGATTCGTCCCGCGCGAGAGCGCGGAGGTGATCTCGCCCGGGACGGCGAGCACGTCGCGCCCTTCGTCGAGCGCCAGGTCGGCCGTGATCAGCGCGCCGCTCCGCTCGCGCGCCTCCACGACCACGGTTGCCCGGCTGAGACCCGCGACGATGCGATTGCGCGCAGGGAAGCGCCACGGCGCCGGCTCGACCCCTGGTGGGTACTCCGAGACGATGAGACCACTGCGCGCGACGTCGGCGGCGAGTTGGGCGTGCGCGCGCGGGTAGTCGCGGTCGATGCCGCACCCGAGCACGGCGACGGTGCGGCCGAGTGCGAGGGCGCCGCGATGCGCCGCCGCATCGACTCCACGCGCGAGGCCGGAGATGACGAGGACCCCCGCCGCAGCGAGGGCACGGCCGAGGTCGGTCGCCACAGCCGTCCCGTACGGCGAGCATGCACGCGCGCCCACGACCGCGACCGACGGCTGCGCGAGGAGCTCGAGTGCTGCGTCGCCACGCACGAAGAGGCCCGCCGGCGGATCATGGATCGCTCGCAGGAGCGTCGGATACGCCTGGTTTGAACGCGCGACGAAGCAGAGCCCCCGCGCAGAAAGGTCACGGCGGTAGGCCGCCTCGTCGAACGTGCGTCGAAACCGCTCGAATCTCCGGGTGCGCGGCTCCTCGAAGAGATGCTCCCCGCTTGCGGCGGCGAAAGCCGCGATCGCAAGCTCACTCATTGCGTCAGCTCCGCGGGTGGCCGGTACGAGAGCGCCTCGCCGAGGTGCGGGACTTCGATCAAGTCGGATGCGGCCAGCCCGGCGATCGTCGCAGCGACACGTGCCACACGCGCCCGCCCGCGTCCGGACAACGGAACGCGCTCGACCGCACGCGTGAGGAGCTTGCGGGCCTCATCGGTGAACTCTGGCGCGCCGCCGGAAAGTCGTGCCCGCGCGCCAAGCACGCGCTCGCGAACTGCCGCGGACGACTCCGCCGGCGGGCCTGCCAGCTCCTCGCCGCGCGGGCGAGGGACGGTCAACGACAGATCGAAGCGGTCGAGCAGCGCGCGAGAGAGCTTCTCGCGGTAGCGGTGGACTCGCTGCGGCGTGCACGCGCACTGCGCGCCAGGGTCACCACGCGCACCACACGGGCAGAGATTCATTGTCGCAACGAGCTGAAACCGCGCCGGGAACGTTGCCCGTCCCGCGACGCGTGCAACGGTGACGACACCGTCTTCGAGCGGTTGGCGGAGGGCCTCGAGCGCCGGCCGCGGGAACTCGGGGAACTCGTCGAGGAACAGGACGCCGCGGTGGGCAAGGCTCGCCTCACCCGGCCGAGGACCGGTGCCGCCGCCGACGATCGCCGCGGTTGACGCCGAGTGATGCGGTGCGCGGAACGGCGGCACGCGGACGAGCCCCGCGCCGGGTGGCAGTACGCCTGCGACCGAGTGGATGCGCGTCACCTCGAGTGCCGCGTCGTCATCGAGGAGCGGCAGAATCCCGGGGAGGCGCCGGGCGAGCATCGTCTTTCCCGTGCCGGGCGGCCCTGCGAGCAGCAGGTTATGGCCGCCGGCCGCGGCGACCTCGATCGCGCGCCGTGCTCGCTCCTGCCCACGCACATCCGCGAGATCGGGTGCCGTATACGACCAGGCGTCGTCGACGTCGACATCGACGATCTCGGGAGGCGCACGCTCGCCACGGAGGTAGGCGACCGCCTCGGCCAGGTGATAGACGCCGACAGCCTCGATGCCCGCGAGCGCAACCTGCGGCGCCGACGCGGCCGCACACACGAGTCGCCCGATCCCCGAGCGCCGGGCTCCTTCGGCGGCGACGAGCGCGCCCGCGACGGGGCGAAGCCGTCCGTCGAGCGCCAACTCGCCGAATGCCGCGAGCCCGCGCAGCGAGTCGACCGGCAACTGTTGGGAGGCGGCCAGGAGCGCGAGGGCGATTGGAAGGTCGAAGCCCGAGCCTTCCTTGCGTAACCCTGCGGGCGCGAGGTTGATGATGATGCGGCAACTGCGCGGCCAGTCGAGCTCGGCCGAGGCGACGCCGCTTCGCACCCTCTCCTTCGCCTCCTGGCATGCCCGGTCCGCAAGCCCGACGATCGCGAACGACGGCGCCCCGCGCTGGAGGTGCGCCTCGACCTCGACCCGTCGCGGCTCGAGGCCGACCAACGCGTGGGTGATTGTCCGTGCGAGCACGTTGCCACACTAGGCGACAAAGTGCTACGTGTCTGTGTCAGCTGTGTGCCGGTTTACGCGCAGCTAGCGCGCCTCCAAGAGCCGCCCCGCTATGCACGCCGTGCGACGAGCACGTCTTCGAAGTACTCGCCGGCGCGCCGACCGGTGCGCCGGTTGACGTGGCGCTGGTAGCGCTGCTCGAGTACCAGACCTGCCCGCGCGAGGACATCCCCATAGAGCTCGCGACGGTCGTTGACGACGATCACGATGCGCCCGCGCGGCCGCAGCTCGGCTGCGCACGAAGCGAGCACCGCTGCGATTCCCTCGGTGTAGGCGGCAAGCGCAGCCTTGGACGTTCCACGCTCGGCTGCGCCGAGCTCGCGTTCGCGGCGATCGTCGAGCGAAAGCAGCTCGTAGGCATAGCGATGCTGCTCGTGATAGTCGATCAGGCCTGGGTACGGCGGCGAGGTGACAACCGCATCGAACGGCCCTACCAAATCGAGTTCGCGCGCATCGCCGTGCAACACCTCTGTCTCGCGTTTCGACCGCACGCGCGAGAACTCCTTCAGCCGCGTCAGCGTGTCGAGCGTGTAGCGGCGGAGGAAGTGGTCGGCGTGCTCGACCGGCTTGCATTCGCGCTTGTGCTTGTGACACCAGTACGGCTCGGTCTGCGGCGCCGCAGGGAAGTCAAGGTCGAAGTGACTCGTCAGCCGCGCGGAGCGGGCCGCGCGGGCGAGGATGACGCGCAGGACATCCGCGTGTTCGTAATCGGCCGCGAGCGAGCGGAAGCGAAGCAGGTCGCTGCGCGACTGCGGCGCGAACCACGCCCGGACGTATGCATTGGCGCGCCCGGCAACGCCCTCCCCACGCTCGAAGCGACCGAGCGCGTCACGCAGCTCGCGCTCGAGGACGAACGGGTTGTGCGCGGTCGTCTTCACGCCCATGAGGAGGCAGTTGAACGCGGCGATATCGACGCCGGTGGAGTCGAGGCCGCTCTCGAGCGCCTGGACGAGCGTCGTGCCCGAGCCCGCGAAGGGGTCGAGGACCCTCCCGCCCGCCGGGACGTGCCGGCGGAAGAGCTCCTCCACGAGCTGTGGGATGTACTTGCCGAGGTAGGGATGGAGGCGATGGACGTGCTTCGTGCGGACGCGCTCCGGGAGATCGCGCTCCGACCACGAAAGCTCGAGATCGAGGCCGGCATAGATCTGCTCCTGCGTCGCGGCCACGGAGCCGGATTCGACGGCGCGGAGGCCGTTCCTCGGAGGAATGGGCAGCTGCGCGCTCGACCTCCCGTGATCTCGGCGCCCAACGCTGGCCGCCCGCTTAGACAGACGCCTCTTAGAAGGCGTCCGGCACGTGGGTGATCCGGCCCGCCCATTCTGCGATCACGTCGAACCGCACTGCCAGCCCTTCCGATTCACGGTGGCGCGCGAGCCAGTTCTTTGCCGCACGACGCACACGGCGGGCCTTCTCGCCGGTCACGAGCTCGAGCGGATCGCCGAACGCATCGCCGCTTCTCGACTTCACCTCACAGAAGACGATCGTCGAGCCACGGCGCGCGACGATGTCGATTTCGTTCCCGGCGAGCCAGCAGTTCGTGTCGAGAATGCGATAGCCGCGCAGCCGGTACCAGCGCGCTGCGCGGCGCTCCGCCCTGTTTCTAGGAGGCCTGTTTCTAGGAGGCGGTGAGGAGCGCGAGCTCATCCTCGCTCAGGTACGCCCGTGCACGCCACGAGCGCCGGTGGATCTCGCATGGGCCGCGCTCGCGCACCTCGCGCGTATGCGCCGGCGTGATGTAGCCGACGTGCGAGGCGAATCCGTAGCCGGGATAGATCGCATCGGCGGCGCGCATGTAACGGTCGCGCGTCACCTTCGCGATGATCGACGCGGCCGCGATCGCCGCGCTCTTCGTGTCGCCGTCGACGATCGCGCGATGTGGTGGCGCTGTCGGCCCGAGCTTGAAGCCGTCGACGAGCGACACGTCGGCCGGCTGGCAGGCCCAGAGCGCCTCTCGGAGCCCGCGGAGGTTGCACTTGTGCAGGCCGTCGCGGTCGATCACAAATGCCGGGAACACGCGCACCGCCACGATTTCCGCGCATGAGATGACCGCGTGGTAGAGCTCGTCGCGCGTCGCGGCATCGACCTGCTTCGAGTCGTTCAAGCGCGCGAGCGGGCGCACTCGATGGTCGCGCAGGCGCTCGTAGTCGAGCAGCACACCGGCGACGACGAGTGGCCCGGCAAGAGGCCCGCGTCCGGCCTCGTCTGCCCCGGCGACGAGACGCACGTCGAGCGCACGGTCGTGCCGCAGGAGCTTCTGGCCGGTCGCACGGCGTTTCGGTGCCATCGGCCGAGGATAGCCCCGGTGGCAGCCGTCAGCCCGTGCGTTTCTCGTTCCTTGCGAAGAAGTTACCCCGCAAGCACACAATCGACGTTGCGACGGCGCAACGCCACCTGCCAGACTCCCTTCACTCGCCGAACGCGCAGCTCGTCGCAGTCGGAGGCGAAGCGACGGATCAGGCAGAGGAAGTCGGGGCTCCGAGTCTGGGGGCGGAAGCCGCCGATGCCCGACGAGCACGTGACCCTGCCCGGGTCGCCGTGCGAAACCGACCACGCCTTCGCATGCGCGACCGCCGAAGTGTGAGCGCGAGTGCCACAGCCTACGAGGAGCAGGGCGATCGCAGCGAAGCCGGCGAGGCGCGTCAGTTCTGGCGCAGCTCGCGGACGCGAGCCTTCTTACCGACCTTGCCGCGCAGGTAGTACAGCTTCGCACGGTTCACGTCGCCGATCGCCCCAACCTCGATCTTGTCGATCTTCGGCGAATGGAGCGGGAACGTGCGCTCGACGCCGACGCCGAACGAGTTCTTGCGGACGGTGAACGTCTCGCGGGAACCGGCGCCCTGCCGCTTGATCACGAGGCCCTCGAAGACCTGGATCCGCTCACGCGTGCCCTCGATCACCCGGAAGTGCACGCGCACCGTGTCGCCCGCCTTGAACCGCGGGACTTCGCGCAACTGACGGCGCTCGATGTCCTGGATGATTGTGCTCATGTGAAAAGGGGCCGGGCAGAGGGATTGGGCCGGGCGGAATGGTAGCGAACTCCACGCGGAACGGAAGCTTCTACCGGATCGAGATCCGGCTCGGCGGCCAGTAGGTCGCGAAAACCTTCCCGATCAGGTTCCCGCGCGGGACGGTGCCCCAGGAGCGCGAGTCGCACGAGGAGACGCGGTTGTCGCCCATCATGAAGTAGTGGCCCGGGGCGATCCGCTGGGCGGCAACCGTTCGGGTGTCGCGCCGCTCTTTCTTGATGTAAGGCTCGTCGAGCCGCTTCCCGTTGATGTATACGTAGCCGTCGCGCTCCTCCCACGTCTCGCCGGGCAGGCCGATCAGGCGCTTCACGAACGTCCCGCCGGCCCCGCAGCGCACGGCCGCGAGCGGCGGCGTGTGGAACACGACGATGTCATCGCGCTTCGGCGACCAGAAGCGATAACAGAAGCGACACGCGAGCACGCGGTCGGAGAACCCCGCCTCGCACTCGGAGCCGGGACGGGCGCAATGAAGCGTCGGCTCCATCGAGCTCGACGGGATCCGGTACGGGTTCACGACCCAGGCTTTGATCGCAAGCACGATTGCGATCGCCCCGACGATCGTCACGAGCCAGTCGATCGTGATGCGCCAGCCGTGCGGCAGCCCCTCGGTCAGGTAGTCGATCGGGTTTCTCACCGCACGTGCTCCTTCCGCCAACTCTCGATACGTGCATGGTCGCCCGAGAGCAGCACGTCGGGCACCTGCCAACCGTTGAACTCAGCCGGCCGCGTGTAGTGAGGGTACTCAAGTCCGCCTCCGAGCTCGTCGGAGAACGATTCGAGCTCGCCGGAGCCCTCGCTGAGCGCCCCGGGGAGCCGCCGCGCGATCGCGTCGACCAGCACCATCGCCGGCAGATCACCGTTCGAGAGGACGTAGGGGCCGATGGAGATCGCGTCGCTTGCCAGGTGCTCGACGATCCGCTCGTCGAACCCCTCGAAACGAGCGGAAAGAAGGGTCACATGCGGCTCGGTCACGAGCTCCTCGACGATCGCCTGCGTGAGCTGCCGGCCTTGCGGAGAGAGGGCGACGACACGCTGGGGCCTGTCGGCGCCGTACGCGGCGTCGAGCGCTGCGGCGACGACGTCGACCCGTAGCACCATGCCGGCGCCGCCCCCATACGGCTCGTCGTCGACCTGGCCGTTCCGGAGCGGGGTCGTCTCGCGGTAGGAGAAGAGCCGCAGGTCGAGCTCGCCGCCGAGCACGGTCGAGACCGGCCGCTGCTCGGTCAGCCAGGCGAACGCATGTGGGACGAGCGTGAAGACATCGAGCTGCACTACTCGGCCCCGCTGAACCCGGGGGCGACGGTGATGCACTCTGCCTCGAGGTCGACGCCGCGCACGCAGTCTTCGATCATCGGCAGGAGGACGCCGGTGTCGAGCTCGAGCACGTCGTTCGCGACGCCGGGCCTCACGGCTTGCACCCTTCCGAGCTCGCGTCCCGTCTCCTCCACGACGCGGAGACCGGCGAGCTGGAAGGCGTAGTACTCGTCCTCGTCCGTCGGCGGCAGCTGGTCCCGGCTCACCTCGAGGAGCGCGCCGCGCGGAACGTCGTGGTCGAGCTTGATCACCGGGCGGCCGGACGATCGCCGATGCGCCACGACCTCGACGGGCCGACCGCCTGCGAAGAAGGTCGCACCGGTCTGCCACCAGCGCTCGTCGTCCGAGGGTTGCTCGACGAAGAACGAACCGTCGATGCCGTGCGGCTTGCCAACGCGGCCGATCTGGACCCTCACCGGCGCGCCTCGAGGGCGGCGATCGCGTCGTCGCGTTCCACGGCTCGTAGGACGTTGTCGGTGACGAATTCCTCGGCAGTCGGCCAGGTGCTCGCGCGAATCTCGGTTGCAGCACGCCCGACGTCGAACGGCGTCCGCATCGGATGCGGGTCACCGTCCTCGACGAGCAGCCAGAACGCCGCGACGTCGCCTTCGTAGGGCATGCCCACCGAACCGGCGTTGACAACTCGCAGATCACCGATCTCCCGATCGAACTGATGGTGCGTATGACCGATCACGACCGTTCCCGTGACACCGGCAAACGTCTTCCTGACAGTCGCGTCGTCGGTCACCGCGGTTGTGATCGGTCGATTGTCGGTCGGTGTCGCGTGGCAGTAGACGACGCCGTCGAGCTCGACGGCGAGTGGCAACGCCGCTGCCCACGCCAACTCCTCTTCGGTGAGGACGCTGCGGTCATGGTCAGTCGGAGTCTCCTCGCAGTTGCCGCGTACGATCGCCGCGTCGAGGGCACGCACGCGGCGCAGGGTTTCCGCCGGATACGGCCCGTAGAGAAAATCGCCGCCGATCACGATCGCGTCGGCGTCGAGCTCTGCCAGAACCGCTTCGAGCGCCCACGGCATCGCGTGGACGTCGTAGAGCGCCGCGACCCGCATCTACTCCGGGTCGGCGATTTCGACGAGCACGCGCCGTCCGTCGCGGGCGGCGCTCGCGCGCACCAGCGTGCGCAGGGCACGCGCGATCCTGCCCTGGCGGCCGATCACCTTGCCGATGTCCTCGGCCGCGACGTGCAGCACGAGGACGAGCGTGTCGTCGCGCTCCTCGGTGTCCACGCGCACCGCGTCGGGGTCGTCGACGAGCTCGCGCGCGAGGTACGCGAGCAACTCTGTCACCGTCCGATCGCCTACTTCTCGATGCCGCTGATCTTGATGAGCTTCGCGACCGCCTCGGTGGGCTGCGCGCCCTTGCCGAGCCATTCCTTCACCTTCGCCGCGTCGAGGTCGATCGTCGACGGATCGGTCTGCGGGTTGTAGCGACCGACGATCTCGAGGAACTTGCCGTCACGCGGCGCCCGCGAGTCGGCCGCGACAACGCGGTAGATCGGGTTCTTCTTGGAGCCCACGCGAGTGAGCCGGAGCTTCACAGCCATCTGATTCCTTTACCTCCGCCCGGCCTTCTTTTTCTTGCGCTTCGTCCCCGACTTCCGATTCGCGGAAAGCGAGGCGGGCGCCTGCTGGTTCGGGAGGGCCGGCATCTTCCCCCGTCCCATCTGCTTCATCATCTTCTCCATCTGCTTGCGTGCTTCGAGCAACTGGTTCACCTGCTCGACGGTCGCACCGGAGCCGTTCGCGATCCTGATTCTGCGCTTGCCGTCGATCAAGTGTGGCGTACGCCGCTCGCTCGGGGTCATCGAGAGCACGATCGCCTCGACGCGCCCCAACTGCTGCTCGTCGACGTCGAGGTCGCCGAGTTGTGAGCCGAGGCCGGGGATCATCTTCAGGATCCCCTGCAACGGCCCCATCCTGCGCAGCATCTTGTAGGCCTTCAAGAAGTCGTCGAAGGTGAACTGGCCGGCGCGCATGCGCCTTTCCATGTCGGCCTGGTCGTCGGCCTCCACCGCGGCCTCGGCGCGCTCGATCAGCGTCAGCACATCGCCCATGCCGAGGATCCGCGAGGCCATCCGGTCGGGATGGAAGACCTCGAGGGCGTCGAGCTTCTCGCCCGTCGAGGCGAACTTGATCGGCTTGCCCGTGACCGCCTTGACGCTCAGCGCCGCGCCGCCACGCGCGTCGCCGTCGAGCTTCGTGAGGATCACGCCGTCGAACGCGATCCGCTCGTCGAAGGCCTGCGCGACGTTGACTGCTTCCTGCCCGGTCATCGCGTCGACGACGAGCAGCACGTTGAGCGGCTTCGCCTCGTCGCGCACGCGCTGGAGCTCGTCCATCAGCTCTTCGTCGATCTGCAAGCGTCCGGCCGTGTCGACGATCAAGGTGTCGAGGCCCGCTGAACGCGCGCGCTCGAGGCCGCTGCGTGTCGCCTCGACGGCGTCCTTGGTGTCGGTCCGGAAGACCGGGATATCGATCTGCTTGCCGAGCTGCTCGAGCTGGTCGATCGCGGCCGGGCGCTGCAGGTCGGCGGCAACGAGGCCCGGCTTGCGTCCCGCCTTGCGGAGATGAAGCGCGAGCTTCGCGGCGGTTGTCGTCTTGCCCGAGCCCTGGAGGCCCGCGAGCAGGATGACCGTGAACTTGCCGAACGCGAGACCGGACTCGCCGGCGCCCATCAGCTCGGTCAGCTCGTCGTGGACGACCTTCACGACCTGCTGACCGGGCGTGAGGCTCTTCAGCACCTCCTCGCCGAGTGCGCGCTCGCGCACCTGGGCGACGAAATCGCGAACAACCGTGAAATTGACGTCGGCTTCGAGCAGGGCGAGCCTGATCTCGCGCATCGCGCGCGAAATCGCTTCCTCGTCGAGCGATCCCTTCTTCCGGAGGTCGCCGAGGGCACCCTGAAGCTTGTCGGAAAGGCTGTCGAACACGACCGCGCATCGTAGCCGCGCCGCCGTCCTGAGCCGCACCGGCCCTTACCGCGACCGCCGCCCTCGCAATTCTCCGACCACGTCCTAGACTCGTCTGATGAGCAAGCTCGCACGGAAAACGGTGACCGTGCTCTTCGCCGACGTCGTCGGCTCCACGTCCCTGGGCGAAGCCCGCGATCCCGAAGCCGTTCGAGCGCTCATGGCCGCGTACTTCGAGCGCGCGAGCACCGTGATTGCCCGCCACGGCGGGACAGTCGAAAAATACATCGGCGATGCGATCATGGCGGTCTTCGGCATCCCGACCGCGCATGAGGACGACGCATTGCGCGCTGTCCGCGCCGCCGGAGAGATACGCGTTGCGCTTGCGGAGCTCAACGAGGAGCTGGTCGATCCGATTTCGCTCAGAATCGGCCTCAACACGGGCGAGGTCGTCGTCGGCGAAGGGCATACCCTCGCCACCGGTGATGCGGTCAACGTTGCGTCGCGTCTGGAGCAACTGGCAGCGGCCGGCGAGATCCTGATCGGCGAGGCAACCCACGTGCTCGTACGCGACGCCGTGATCGCGGAGCCGGTGGGGTCGCTCGAGCTCCGCGGTAGGACCGATCCAATTACCGCGTGGCGCGTCGTGGCGGTTCTCCCCGACGTGCCGGGACGCGCCCGGCGTTTCGATACGCCGCTCGTCGGGCGCGACGAGGAACTTGCGATGCTGCAGCAGGCGTACGGCCGCGCACTCGCGCATCGTTCGTGTCACCTCTTCACGATTCTCGGTGCCGCAGGGGTCGGCAAGTCGCGGCTTGCAGGCGAGCTTCAAGCGTCACTTCCCGGCGACCCGGCCGTCGTCGTCGGTCGGTGCCTGCCATACGGCGAAGGGATCACCTACTGGCCGTTACGCGACGTGGTTCGCGCATTCGGCGAAGTGAGCGCGCTCGTCGGCGAACCTGACGAGGCCGTCGTACGCGCCACTGTCGGCGATGGTCACACGAGTGCGGCGCCGGAGGAGACGGCACAGGCATTCCGTCGGCTCGTCGAAGCCGCTGCGCGCAAACGCCCGCTGCTGCTCGTCTTCGAAGATATCCACTGGGCCGAACGCGCCTTTCTCGACCTCGTCGATCACATCGCCGACTCGGCGCGCGACGCGCCGATCCTGCTGCTGTGTCTGGCGCGGCCTGAGGTGCTCGACCAGAATCCTGGCTGGAGTGGCGGCAAGCTGAACGCCACGACGATCCTGCTCGAACCACTCGACACGACGCTATCGGAGGAGCTCCTGCGTGAGCTCGGTGGCGACAAGCTCGACCGTACGACGCGGCGAACGATCACCGACGTCGCCGAAGGGAACCCGCTCTTCCTCGAAGAGATCGTCGCGATGGTCGTCGACGAAGGCGCAGAAGGCGCCGTACCGCCAACCGTGCAGGCACTCCTGACCGCGCGCCTCGAGCTCCTCTCGAGCGAAGAGCGCGACACACTTGCCGCAGCGGCTGTCGCCGGAAGGTTCTTCTCGGCCGACGCAGTTGCGGCGATCGCGGGTGCCGCGGCTCCCCACGCGCTCCCGGAGCTCGAGCGCAAGGATCTCATCCGTTCCCACGACGTTCCGTTCGCGGGCAGCGGTGGCTACAGGTTCCGACACGTGCTGATTCGTGATGCCGCGTATGAGGCCCTCCCAAAGGCCGTCCGTGCGGAGCTCCACGTCCGGCTTGCCGACTGGCTCGCGCGCTCCGCGGCCGCAGAGACCCGCCGCGAGGCTGACGAGTTGATCGCCTGGCACCTGGAGCAAGCGCACGAGTCGCGACGACAGCTCGGGATCGTCGATTCTGTGCTGGCGGGCCGCGCATTCGCCGCGCTCGTGCTCGTCGGGCATGAGGCACTCGGTCGCGGCGACGCGCCCGCAGCCGAGTCGCTACTCGAACGCGCCCTTGCGCTGCCTACCGAGCTCGACCGCAAACGTGTGAGCGTCCGATTCGACCTCGTCGCCGCTCTACTCGAGCGCGGCGAGCCCACACGAGCCGAAGACGTTGTCGCCCGCGCAGGCGAAGAGGCCGCGGAGCTTGGCGACGAAGGACTCGCCGCCCGGGCCAGTGTCGAGCGCCTGCACGTCCACTTCCAATCCCAACCGATGCTGTGGGTGGAAACGGCGGTCGCGACGTCGAGAGCGGCGCTCTCGACGTTGGAGTCTGCCGGCGACGAGGCGGGAATCGCACGGGCGTGGCTCGTGATCGTCGCGCACGACTATGTGAGCGGCCGAGTTCGTGATCTGACGGTGTCGCTCGACAACGCCCTTCGTCACGCACGCCGGAGCGGCGCCCGGCGCCACGTAGGCGACCTGCTCGTGCTCGCAGTCCGCAGCCTCGTGTTTGGCCCTGTCCATGTTGACGACGCTCTGGAACGCTGCGACGTGATCGCTGCCGAAGGCGGAGAGGAGGCGGTCATCCACGGCGTCCGCGCGGCGCTGCATGCAATGGCAGGGCGCCCCGACGACGCCCGCCGGGAGTACGGGATGGGCCACGCGCTCCTCGAAGAACTCGGCCGCACACGCCTTCTCGCGGTGCAGCGCTACTACGCCGGGCTGGCCGAGTTGCTGGCCGGCGACGCCGTCGCAGCCGAGCGTGAGCTGCGATTGTCGGCGCGGACACTCGCGACGATGAGCGACACGGGCACCCTCTCCACCGTCGCCGCGCTGCTCGCGACCACCCTCCAGGCCCAAGGCCGCACGGATGAGGCGCGGACGTGGGCCCAGTCGAGCCGGCGCGACGCCCCGACGATCGACCTCATGTCGCAGGTTCAGTGGCGTACGGCGCTCGCGGGAGTCTCACCGGCGGAAGCGATCGAGCTGGCCGAGGCGGCGGTCGCGATCGCCGAGCAGACCGAGGTGACGACGCTCCACGCCGACGCGCTCATGTGCCTACGAGACGTATTGGCCTCGGCAGGGCGACGGGCGGACGCGGAAACCGCTGCGCGACGTGCCGAAGCCCTGTACCGCGCAAAAGGGCATGTGGTCGGCCTTCAGCGCGTCGCGGCGCCACCGCTCGTCACAGTCGGCAGCGGCGGAACGTAGAGCGTCGCCTGCGGCGTGGGTGAGGCGCCACCGAGCGACCCCAGCGGCAGACGCTGCACGAGGGATTCGATTGCGGGAAACGGCGATGCCTCGTAGAGAACGACCTCGTGCCCAGCCGGATAATCGAGGAGGAGCCGCTCGAGCAGCCGCGGCAGGTTTCCGCCGTGCTCGCCTGCCGGGACTGCGCGCGACTCGTCGATCGCAGCCACCTGCCAAAGAATCAGCGCCGCGGTCGAGTCGATGTTCCGCGCCCGGCGCAGGAACCCGGTCGCGTCGTAGCTCGCACAGCCGTGGGTCGCGGGATCGACTCCGAGCTCGGCGAAGAGGCAATCTTCCGCCGACACTGCCGGGAGCATTCGAGCGGCCAACCCCTCGCTGCGGGCGCGGCGCACCGCCTCATGCGAGGGTCGGACGAAGACCCCGGGATGCCCATAGAAGGCAACACAGATCCGCCCGCCGGCGCGAACCGGCTCGAGCATCGCCTCGACAATCGCCTCGTACACGTGGTCACGCTCGGCGCCGACGCGATAGAGCGGCGCCAGACTGCGCGCCTGCGGATGCAGCGACGCGAGCCAGAGGTCGGCGAGCGGCTCCGCGTTGAGGTAGAGCAGCTCATCCGCGGCGTCGATCGCGGCTCGGCTCTCCGGGGTGAGCTGCAGACCGATCCGAATGCCCGTGCCGACGATGGTGAGCGAACCGGGCGGTGCGGCGGGGTCAGGCGGCGGGGTCAGGCGGCGGGGTCAGGCGGCGGGATCGGGCCCTTTGAAGAGCCACGGCACGCTGGGCAGCGAGTGGATCCAGATCACCGACACACGCTCGTCGTCGGCGCCGATCTCGGCGCGAATCTCGAAACGGATCTCCTCGAGCTTGCCAGCGCCGAGGAGCCGTAGCTGCTCAGGCTCGAGGTCGTACTCGTCTGCGACCCCCTGAGGATCCTCGCGGAACCGCTCGAGGAGATGGGGATCGGCCGCCAGCTTCAGCAGGAACTCGCTCAACGTCACGTGCGAGACGCTACAAGGGAGCGAACCGTCGGTCAACACCCACTTGTACGATCTGCGCGAGATGAGCTACACCGCTGACGGAGCCCGTTATGGATCGATGCAGTACCGGCGCTGCGGCACAAGCGGCCTCCAGCTGCCCGCCATCTCGCTCGGCCTCTGGCACAACTTCGGCGGCAACCGGCCGATCGACACACCGCGTGCGATCCTCCGCCGCGCCTTCGACCTCGGGGTCACCCACTTCGATCTCGCGAACAACTACGGCCCGCCGTACGGCTCGGCCGAGCAGACGTTCGGGACGGTGCTCCGCGACGACCTGCGCCCCTACCGCGACGAGCTCGTGATCTCGACGAAGGCCGGCTACGACATGTGGCCCGGCCCCTACGGCGAATGGGGCTCGCGCAAGTACGTGCTCGCGTCGCTCGACCAGTCACTCGCGCGCATGGGGCTCGACTACGTCGACATCTTCTACTCGCACCGGTTCGACCCGGAGACGCCCCTCGAGGAGACGATGGGCGCACTCGCAACCGCGGTGCGCTCGGGACGCGCGTTGTACGCGGGCATCTCGTCGTACTCGGCCGAGAAGACGCGCGAGGCGTACGCGATCCTGCGCGAGCTCGGCACGCCGCTCCTCATCCATCAGCCGTCGTATTCGCTCTTGAACCGGTGGATCGAGCCGGAGCTGCTCGACACCCTCGGCGAGCTCGGCGTCGGCTGCATCGGCTTCTCGCCACTCGCGCAGGGCATGCTCACCGACAGGTACCTCAACGGCATCCCGGAGGACTCACGTGCCGCGGAGAATTCGTCGCTCTCGCCCGATCTGATCACCGACGACGCGATGGAACGAATTCGCGCGCTGAACGCGATCGCGCACGAGCGCGGCCAGAGCCTTGCGCAGCTCGCACTCGCGTGGACGCTTCGCGACCCGCGCATGACCTCGACGCTGATCGGCACGTCGAGTGTCCACCAGCTCGAGGACTCGCTGCGCGCGCTCGACAAGCTTGAGCTCTCGAACGACGAGCTCGCGGAGATCGACCGGCACGCGACCGACAGCGGGATCAATCTGTGGGCCCGCTCCTCGAGCGCCTGACACGTACCGCCGGTACCGCGACGGCTGCGCTCGTCCTTTGTAGCTGTGGAGCGAGCACCGCAAGCCCCGGACGCGCGATCTTCGACCGGGCATGCGCCCACTGCCACACCCTGACCGGCCACGACACCAAGGCCGACGGCGGAGACCTCGCAATCGGCAGCTTGACGGCGGCCCAAGTCGCAAGCTTCACGCGCGTGATGCCGGGCCGCCGGCGACTCACGGGTGCCGAGATCACGCTCGTCGCACGCTATGTCGCGCACGCAGAGCACGCGCATTAATCCGCGACGAGCGCTCGCGCGAAATCGGCGGCGTCGAACGGCCGCAGGTCGTCGAGACCTTCGCCGACGCCGATCAGCTTCACCGGCAGGCCGAGCTCGTAGGCGATCGCAACCGCGATGCCGCCCTTCGCCGAGCCGTCGAGCTTCGTCAGCGCGACGCCGGTCACCCCCACCGCTTCGTTGAAGAGACGCGCCTGCTGCAAGCCGTTCTGACCCGTCGTCGCATCGACGACGAGCAGCGTCTCGTGCGGGGCGCCGTCGAGCCGGCCCGCGATCACACGGCGCACCTTGGCAAGCTCGTCCATCAGATTCGTCTGCGTGTGCAGGCGGCCGGCGGTGTCCACGATCACGACGTCGGTGTCCGAGCCGACCGCGTCGTACGCGACAGCCGCGGGATCGCCGCCTCGTTCGCCGCCGACGAAGCGTGACCCCGAGCGCTCCGCCCAGATCTCGAGCTGCTCCTCGGCGGCCGCGCGGAACGTGTCGGCGGCGCCGAGGGTGACCGTCCGGCCGTGCTCGCGGAGCTTCTGCGCGAGCTTGCCGATCGTCGTCGTCTTGCCCGTGCCGTTGACGCCGACAACGAGCACGACGCCGGGCGAATGCGCGAGGTCGAGCGTCGCCGGATCGCCGAAGAGCGCTGCGATCTCCTCGGCGAGCGCTGCGTTCAGTTCGGTCAGGTCCTGGCGCGCCTCGAGGCGGCGGATGAGCTCGGCGGTCGCGCGGACACCGACGTCGGCGTAGATGAGCGCCTCCTCGAGCCGCTCCCACGACGCATCGTCACTCGGGTCGAACGCGGCGACCTGAAGCTGCTCCGTCAGCGCGCGGCGGGACTTGCCGAGCGAGTCGCGCAGCCGCCCGAAGAGCCCGGGCTCGGTCTCCGCGCGATCGGCTCGCGCATCAGCGTCGCCCAGCAACTCTCCCCAGCTTCTCGACATCAGCGCCGCACGGTAGCGGTCGTCGTTCGCCGGCAGGCAGCTACGCGACCGCGTCGACGCGGTAGGAGTGCCGGTAGCTCGCGAGGGCGGCGGTGCTCGCAATGGGGAGCCTGCCGTTGGTTGAGAGGAGGTTCTCCGGCCAGTCGTGCCGGCGTCGCTCGAGCTCGGTGTACCACCCACGCGCGTCACGCTGCACGAGGAAGAGCTCGACGGCGATGCCTTCGAGGCGGAACGCACGTTTCCACGGGAATCGTTTGGCGTCGATCCAGTCGAGTTGGTTCGCGTCGACCGCATCCCAGTTCTCGGCGGGATACAGCAGGTCGACGTCGACATGCTCGCGCGGCAGGATCAGACCGCGCAGCTCCTCGCCCCAGCCGCCGGACACCCAGGTATCGATCCCGCGCGAGGTGAGCAGCGAGACGACCCGCTCGACGAACGCGAGATCGTTCATGCGATCGCCGCCTCTTCCTCGCGCGGCAGCCGGCGCGAGACGATCTGCGAGACGCCGTCAGGCCCCATCGTGACGCCGTAGAGCACGTCGGCCGCCTCCATGGTGCGCTTCTGGTGCGTGATCACGATGAACTGCGCGCGATCGGCGTACGTGCGCAGGAGATCGGTGAAGCGACCGATATTCGTGTCGTCGAGCGCAGCCTCGACCTCGTCGAGGAGATAGAACGGGCTCGGCCGCGCGAGGAACAACGAGAAGAGAAACGCGATCGCGCCGAGCGCCTTCTCGCCACCGGAGAGAAGGCTGAGCCGCGTGACGCGCTTGCCGGCCGGACGCAACTCGACCTCGATCCCGGGCTCCTCGCCGTCCTCCTCATCCTCGGTCAGCCGCAGCCGCCCCTCGCCACCGGGGAAGAGCGTCGCGGCGACCTCGTGGAAGTGATGCTCGACGGCGGCGAACGTCTCCTCGAACCTCGTCTCGACCGTCTTCGTCAGATCGTCACGCAGCTTCTCGAGCTCGCCGAGCGACTTCTCGAGATCGATGCGCTGCACCGACAGCTCCTCGAGCCGCACCTTCTCGGCGTCGTACTCCTCTTTCGCAAGCGGGTTGACCTGGCCGAGCTGCTCGCGGCGCCGGTCGTAGCGCTCGAGCTTCTCCGCGAGCTCTTCGCGGTTCTCACCCTCGGCCGGCTCCGAGTCGGCAGCAACGAGGCGTCGCTGCGCCTCGTCACGCTCGGCGTCGGTGCGGGCAAGCTCGACATCGACCGCGGACAGGCGTTCACCGAGGAGCGCGGTCGACTGGCGCAACTCGACTTCCGTGGCACCAAGGCGGCGCAGGTCGGCGCCGAGCTCCGTCGTGCGCGTCGCCTGAGCCTCGGCGCGCTCGCGCACCGGCACCTCGAACCGCTCGACATCGACACCGAGCGCGCCCTCGAGCCGCAGGGCGCCCGATAGCAACTGCTGCAGCGTGAGCTCGTTCGGCCGCCGAGAGTGTGATGGGTCGGCATCCGCGAGTGCGCGAGCGGCAACACGAGCGCGTTCAGCTGCATGCTCGGCGGTCTGCCCCGCCTCACCGGCGAGCGACGACAGTTCTTCGGCCTGCGCGCGCAGGGACTCGAGATCGCCGCCCGCGGCGGCCGTGCGACCGCCGGCACGACGTTCGGCGGCGAGGGCACGACGATCGGCCTCACCGGCGGAATGACGTAGCTCGCCCTCGCCTAGCGCGATCGCGCGGAGGTCCTCGGCAAGCCGACCGGCGCGCTCGGCGAGCGGCGACTCGAGCCGCGCAGCGGCGCCGGCGGCGACGCGCAGGGTCTCGTCCAAGCGTTCTGCACCCGCGACGAGGCGGCGCAACCGCGCGGCGTCGGCATGACGCACGTTGCGCAGATGGGCGACGGGCGCGAACGCCGCGGCAGCCTGCTCCGCCTGCACTCCGGTCTCCTCCACGCGGGCACGGGCAGCTTCCGCGCGAGCGTCGAGCTCCTCGACCTCCGCGCGCAGCTCGCGCCGCCGCGCCTCGAGCTCGAGCAGGACGGCCTCTGCCGTCTCGCCGGCAAACCAGAGCTCGCCGCGAGCCGGGTCCCAGCCGATGCCGTCGCTCGTCACGGCCGGCACTTGCGAGGCGAGCAGCTCGTCGCGCGGCACGACCGGCAACTGCACGAGGTCGCGCGGGTCTTGCCCGACAAGAACGAGGATGGAGCCGAGCCCCGCCGACTGCGCCCTGGCAACGAGCTCGAGCCCGCGGGCCGGGCTCGCGGCGAGAACGGCCGAAGCACGGTGGCCGAGCGCGGCGGCGGTCGAGCGCTCGGCGCCGGGTGCGACGTCGAGCAGCTGGAGCGCGAGTTGCTCGCCCTCCTCGGCGAGTGCGCGGGCGGCGGGCGGGATTCCTTCCCGTTCGGCGAGCGACTGTTCGAGGCCGGCGAGCCGCTCGCGCGCCAGGCTCACCCGTGCCTCCAGGTCGTCGCGCTCGCGCGCGGCGGTCCGCGCGGCAGCGTCGGCGTCGTCGGCCGCTTGGCCGAGCTCGGCCGGCGACGGCCCGATGGGCCGATGCTGCGACTCGGCGAGCTCCACACGCAACTCCGCGAGCAGCCGCTGCGCGGATTCGTGACGCAACCCGAGCCGTTGGGCCGCGCCGCGGAGGGCGTGCAGCGCGTCGCGGCTCCCGCCGGTGAGTACCGCCTCGGCCTGCGAGCGGCGCGCGAGGATCTCATCCAGCTCGTACGCGAGCATTGCTTGCGCGGCACGCTCGATCGCGGCCACACGCGCCCACCGCTCCTCGGCTTCGACCTGAAGCCGTGCGCGTTCGGCTGCGGCCACCTGCGCCACACCGGCCGCGGTGCGCGCCGTTTGCTCTAGCTCGACCGAAGCCGACGGGTCGTACGCACGCGCAGCATCGAGCTCGACCTGGAGTGCGGCCGTGAGGGACGCGGCGGACTCTCGCCGCAGGACGATTCGCTCGCCGCCGCTGCGCAGCCGGTACAGAGCAGCCGTTGCCTGCTCGCGTGCGCCCGCAGAGTCGGTCAATTCTTCCTCGGCCTGTTCGCGCTCGGCGACCAGCGCGGCGATCTTCGCGTCGAGCACCCGCCGTTCCTCGGCCGTCGCCGTACGGCGCACGTCGGCCTCGGCGCGTCGCTCGGCGAGACGCGCAAGATCGAGCGTGGCGATCGCGGCCTGCAGGCGTGCGATCTCGACACCGAGCTTCTCGGCGCGCTCGGCCGCGGTCGCCTGCAGCGCGAGCGGGCGCAGGCGCTTCTTCACCTCGTCTTCGAGATCGCGTGCGCGCTCGACCTGAATGCCGACACGCGTGAGCTTCAGCTCTGCGCGGTGGCGCCGACGCTTGAAGCGGCCGAGACCGGCCGCCTCCTCGATCAGCTCCCGCCGCTCGGACGGCTTCGAGTTGAGCACGGTCTCGACGCGGCCCTGCGAGATCACCGAGCGGAGCCCGCCGCCGAGCCCGACGTCGGAGAGCAACTCGACGAGATCGACGCGGCGCACCGGCGTCTTGTTGATCAGGTACTGGCCCTCGCCGCCGCGATGGAGTCGCCGCTGCACCGAGACCTCGCTGTACGGCAGGTCGGGCCACGCGCCGTCGGCGTTGTCGAAGAGCAGGTCGACCTCGCACGTGTCGAGCGGCGCACGTCCGACCGAGCCCGCAAACAGCACGTCGTCAGGCTTCTCGGCGCGCAGCTCGCCCGGGCTCATCGAACCGGTCGCCCAGAGAATCGAGTCGGAGACGTTCGACTTGCCGGAGCCGTTGGGACCGACGACGACCGCGACGCCAGGCTCGAGACGAATCTCGACGGCGTCGACGAACGACTTGAACCCCCGGAGCTTGATGGCCTTCAGATGCACGCGGAAGACCAGTATCGCGGGCGGCGCGGACGCCGCCCGCGACGTTCACGTTGTCCCTGCTCGGAGCGGGTTCTACCGCGTCCCGGCGCCGACGAGCAGCTCGCACGGCCCGACGAAGCCGTCCGGACCCTCGAACTCGCCGAGTGCCCGTTCGATCTCGGCCCAGGTCTCCTCCTGTGCCGCTGCGTCGAGGCCCGCGAGCATCTGGTGAAGCGCCCCGAACGACTCGCGCTCGAGCTGTGTGCACTCGGCGGCAGTCGCGAGGCGCAACGGCGCCTCCAGGCGTGTCACCGTGACGTCGGTGAACCCCGCCTGCTCGAGCATGTCGCCGAGGGTGACCGCCGAGAACGGGCCGGGCAGCCCCGGCGCCGGCGATGGCAGTTCGGCCTGCGTGCGGATGATCGAGATCGGCACCGAGAAGAACCGGTTCCGATCGGGCTCGGCGAAGACGAGCGCCGCGTACCGGCCGCCGGGCCGAAGCGCCGCGCGCGCCTGCTCGAGCGCCTTCCTCTTGTCGGGCAGGTACATGAGTCCGAGCCGCGAGATCACGGCGTCGAACGCGCCCGGGTCGACCTCGAGGCTCTCGCCGTCCATCACCCTCGTCGCGACGTTCGCGAGCCCCGCGGCGCGTGCAGCTGCGCCAGCGTGCTCGAGGATGTTCGAGGAGATGTCGGTGGCGAGCACCGCGCCCGATGCGCCGACGCGGCGAGCAGCTGCGATCGTCTGACCACCGGAACCGGCCGCGACGTCGAGGACGCGACTTCCCTCCGTCACGCCGGCGATGTCGAGCAGGAGCAACGTCCCCTCACCGAGCCAGCGGTCGAAAACGGGATCCCAGCGATGCCAGGCGTCGGCGGCATCCTGCCACTGCGCCCGGGTCGTCTCCTTGTAGTTCTCTGCATCGAACGACGTCACCGCCATCTCAGACCTCCTCGATCCAGCCACGGAGGTCTGCCTCGCTGACCTGCTCGAGCAGTTCCGGATGGTCGGTGCGCATGTGCTCACGCGCGCCGTCGATCACCACGCCGTCGGTCTCGCCACGGATCACCTGACCGCACTCGCACGTGATCTGCTTCGCCATATCGCTCGCTCCTCTCGTTGGGTGCGGGATCGTTGTACGACGCGCACGTTGGGGCTATGTTGGCGCGGACTTGGCGCGAGGGAAAGTCCAGCTCTGCGGCCGCTTCGTCGTCGAGCTCGACGGCCGTCGGATCGAGGACTCCTTTCCCGGCCGGCAGGGCCGCCTCCTCTTTGCCTACCTCGTCGCAAACCGCTTGCGGACCGTGACGCGGGACGAGCTGCTCGAGGCGCTCTGGCCCGACGGACGCGACGGCGGCCTCGCGTCGCTGCTCTCGAAGCTGCGGCGCGCCGTGCCACTCGACGGGCTGCGTCCGGCCGTCGCCGAGCTGTGGGTCGACATCGAAGCGGCGAACGAATCGGTCCACCGAGCCGAGAGCGCCCTCGCGCTCGGCGACGCGCGGCGGGCATGGGCACCGGCACAGGTCGCGATGTTCGTCGCGTCGCGCCCGTTCCTCGCCGGCGACGAGGCCATGTGGATCGACGAGTGGCGGCGGCGACTCGCCGAGCTCCACGTGCGCGCGATCGAGGCCTACGGCGGCGCGACGCTCGGGGTCGGCGGCACGGAGCTGACCGCCGCGGTTCGGGCCGGGCGGCAACTGGTGCGGCTCGAGCCCTATCGCGAAAGCGGCTACCGCCTTCTGATGGAGGCGCTCGACGCCGAGGGGAACACGGCCGAGGCGCTCCTCGTCTTCGACGCGCTCCGCGGCCTGCTACGCGACGAGTCGGCGTCACTCCGTCGGAGCCGACGCAGGCACTTCATCGGCGCCTGCTGCGCTAGCCGGGAGGCTGAGGAGCGCCTGCTCGGCCGCCGCCTGCTCGGCGTCCTTCTTCGAGCGTCCCTGCCCGGTGCCGACCGCCTCGGAGTCGATGATCGCCGCCGCGGTGAACGACCGGTCGTGCGGCGGGCCTTCGACACTCAACGTCGTGTAGGACACAGACCGTCCGAGGCGCGCGAGGCGCTCCTGCAACTCGGTCTTGTGGTCGACGTGGGTGTTCAGGGCGTAGTCGATTCGTGGCTCGAACGCGGCAACGACGGCCGGCTCGCACGCCTCGAAGCCGTGCTGGAGGTAGACGGCGGCGAGTGCCGCCTCGAGCAGCGCAGCGAGGACGTTGCGGTTGTGCGCGAGACGGTCGACCTCGTCCTCGGCGAGGCCGGCCCCCGCAGCGCGAAGCCGTTCACCGAGGTCGAGCTCGATCGCGACCACCGCGCAGCTTGCACGCGAGACGACGTGAGAACGCACCTTCGCCATGCGCCCCTCGGAGAATTCGGGGAACCGGTCGAAGAGCGTCCGGGCGATCGCAAGCTCCAGCACGGAGTCCCCGAGAAACTCGAGGCGCTCGTACGAGAGGGTGCGGTCGGCGGCCCACGACGCATGCGTGAAGACCGCCTCCGCCAGCTCCGCCGGAAGCTCGTCGATCAGCTCCCGCAGACGATTCGACTCGGCCTTACTGGTGCGAGGTGACGTAGTCGACGGCCTGCCCGACGGTCGTGATCTTCTGGGCATCCTCGTCCGAGATCTTGATCCCGAACTGGTCTTCGAGCTCCATGATCAGCTCGACGAGGTCGAGCGAGTCGGCATCGAGATCCTCCTGAAACGATGCCTCCTCGGTGATCTGGTCCTCCTCGACTCCGAGCTGCTCGGTCAGTACTTCCTTGACCCGCTCGTAGACCTCTTCACGCGACGCTGCCATTTCACCTCATTGATTCGTAGGGGGCTGAAGCGGCGCCGATCATACACGGACGCGCTCGGGGAGCCGCTCTGCGAGGCGTTCGACGACCCGGTGCTCGACCCCCCTGGCGGCGAGCCTGATCGCGTTCGCGACCGCTTTGCGGCCCGAATTACCGTGGGCGATGACAGCCAGGCCGCGGAGTCCGAGCAGGTAGGCGCCGCCGTAGGTGTCCGGGTCGTAGCGCGCCCGCAGGCGACGGGCCGATGGGCGAATCAAGAGACCTCCGAGCTTCCCCGTCCTCGTCGAGGAGATCTCCTGCCGCATCGCGTCGAGCAGCTCTCGGATCGTGCCCTCGAGGAGCTTCAGGGCGATGTTGCCCGTGAAGCCGTCGGCGACGACGACGTCGGCCGCGCCGCGCAGCAGGTCACGGCCCTCGGCGTTACCCGCGAAATTCAGGCGATCGTCCTCGCGAAGCAGGCGGAACGCCTCGATCGTCAGCTGGTTTCCCTTGCCGTCCTCCTCGCCGATCGAGAGCAGCCGTACCTCCGGCGTCGCGACGCCGAGCATCTCCTCGCTGAAAATCGATCCCATGTGGGCGAACTGGAGCAGGTGCTCGGGCCTCGCGTCGGCGTTCGCGCCTGCGTCGAGGAGCACGGACGGGCCGTAGCGGGCCGGGATCGGGACAGCGATCGCAGGTCGCATCACACCCGGCAGGCGGCGCATGTAGAGGAGCCCCGCTGCCAGCATGGCGCCGGTGTTGCCGGCGGAGACGGCCGCGTCGGCCTCGTGCTCGGCCACGGCACGCACGGCGGCGACGAGGCTCGCGTCGGGCTTCGCGCGCACGGCCTCGGCAGGCTTGTCGCCCATCTCGATCCGGTCGGCGGCCACGACGAGCCGGAGACCCCGCGTATCGAGGCCGGCCGGGCCGTAGAGCGTCACGTCGATCCCGTCCGCAGCGGCATCGAGCGCGCCAAGGATCACCTCGCCCGGCGCCCGGTCACCCCCCAATGCGTCGACCGCGACGCGGACCACGCTACGGAGCTTGGAAGCGGAGCGGCTCGATCTCGCGGCCCTTGTACGTGCCGCAGGTCGGGCAGATGCGATGCGACCGCTTCGGCGAGCCGCACTGCGGGCACGTGCTGACGCGCGGGGCCTCGATCTTGTGCTGCGCGCGGCGTTGGTCGCGGCGTGCCTTGGAGGTTTTTCTCTTAGGGACGGCCATAGAGCGGGCCAGTCTAGCCGACGACGACGGCGGCCTGGCGGATCTGCGGGAGAGGAGTCGATCGCCGCCTCGACCCGCTGTGGTCGGACCAGGTGTGCCGGTTGTGTGACTTCTACCGAGTCCGAGATGACCGTCCCGTCAAGCCACGTCCCTTCGCCAAACGAGGGTTACAGAACTCCGACTTTTTTTCCACAGGCCTGAGGAATCGGCGCGACAGCTCGTGGTCGCCCTGTCTCCGCCGGCCACGTCCCTTCGCCAAACGACGGTGAAGCGGACTGCGCACAGGCCGAGTGGGTCGCGCGTGCTCCTTCTACGATTCCGGGATGACGGTCGAGACGATGAACGAGGCGGATTGGCCCGCCTGCGCTCGGATCTACGAGGAAGGCCTCGATGTCGGGACGTTCGAGGAGTCGGTGCCGGGGTGGGCCGAATGGGACGCGACGCACCTCGCCGAGCCGCGGCTCGTTGCGCGGGACGGTGCGGGCGTCCTCGGCTGGGCGGCACTCGGCCCTGTCTCGCGCAGGCCGTGCTACCGCGGCGTCATGGAGAACTCGATCTACGTCGCCCGCGCCGCCCGCGGGCGCGGTGTCGGCCGGGCCCTTCTCACCGAGCTCGTGCTCCGGGCGGACGCAGCCGGCGTCTGGACGATCCAGGCCGGGATCCTGGCCGGGAACGACGCGTCGGTCGCACTCCACGAGCGTTGCGGCTTCCGCGTCGTCGGGATCCGCGAGCGGATCGCCGAGAAGCGCGGCGAATGGCGCGACGTCGTCCTGATGGAGCGCCGCTCAGGGCTGTAGAGGCTTGCGAAGCGCTTCGAGCGCCGCCCAGCGGGGGTCGCCGCCCGATTCCTCGTGCGTGTGCGGCTCGTCGTTCAGGTTCTTCCCGCAGATGAAGCAGAGCCCGGCGCAGTCCGGCCGGCAGAGGATCTTGTCGGGGAGCGTGAGCGCGATGGCGTCGCGTGCCCACGCCGAGACGTCGAGGGTGGTGCCTTCGATGTACTCGGTCGTCATCTCCTCGTCCTCCGGCTTCTCGTCCTGGTACTCGCGGGCGCTGATCGGGAGCTCGAGCACCGCGTCGCCCAGGCAGCGGTAACAAGGCCCGTGCAGGCGGACAGTGAAGGCGATCGTGAAGACCGTCCCGGTATTCGCGCGCGTGATCTCGAACGCCGCCGGCGCCTTGTCCGGCACCGGCAGGTAGCGCTGGCCGCCGAAGTCGAGAGCGGACATCTCGACCTCGAGCTCCTCACGGTGCTGCTCCCCGGGACGGAGCTTCACCTGACGCAGGCTGAAGCTCGTCATACGACGAGGGTAGCGAAGAGCTAGTAGCTCGAGCCGTTGTCGGAGAGGTCGACCGGACCGATGCCCGCGACGACCGACTCCTGCGACCGCTCGTGCAGCCGCTCGCGCCCGCGGCGAACCGCTGTGAGGAACTTGTCGAGGTTCGTCTCGAGCGTCGCGAGCATCCCGTCGGCCCAGTCCTCCATCTCGAGCCGCATCTCGCGCGCCTGACGCCGGGCCTCGTCGATGATCTCCTGCGCCTGACGCTCGGCAAGCTTCACGATCTCGGTCTGTGACGCCTCGCGCACGGCCTGCTCGCGTGCCTCCTGGAGCAGCCGGTCCTGCTCTCGCTTCGCCTCGGCGAGCATCTCCTGGCGCTCCTTCACGATCCAGCGCGCCTGCTTGATCTCTTCCGGGATCGTGGCGCGCATCTGATCGAGGATGTCGTAGATCTCCTCGCGGTCGATCCGCACCTGGTCCGTGAGCGGCACGGCCTTCGCGTTGTGCACGAGGTCGTCGAGCTTGTCGATCAAAACGAGGACGTCCATAGGTGAAGTCTACTCCTGGTCCGACAACGGAGCGCCGCCGCGTCCGTCCGGGAACATCTCCCGCAAGCGGCGCGCGACGGCCTTGGGCACGAGCTCTTCGACATTTCCGCCGAACAGGGCAATCTCCTTTACCCCGCTCGAAGAGACAAAGCTGACCTGCGGGCTCGCCATGACGTAGACGGTCTCGATATCGGGGGCCAGGTGGCGGTTCAGCTGGTTCATCTGGAACTCCCACTCAAAGTCCGAGACGACGCGGAGGCCCTTCACGATCACCTTCGCGTCCCAGCGCCGCGCGAAGTCGACGACGAGCTCGCTGAAGACGGTGACCTCGACGTTCGAAAGGTCAGTGAGTGCCTCCTCGAGGAACACGCAGCGCTCTTCGACCCCAAAGAGCGGCGTCTTGTGGTGCGGGTTGCCGACGACCCCGACGACGACGCGGTCGAAGATCCGCGCTGCACGCGTGATCACGTCGACGTGCCCCATGGTCGGCGGGTCGTACGTCCCGGGATAGATGGCGGTGATCAATGCTCGAACAGAGTAAGCCGTGCGGAGCCGTACTTGCGTGAGGTGCGTACCTCGAGGCCGGGGACAACGGGCGGTTCGGCCCGCCCGGCGCTCTCGTAGACCAGGACCCCGTCGGCTGTGAGGAGCCGGGCGAGGTGCGGCGCGATGCGATCGTGGCCGCCGAAATCGTAGGGTGGGTCGCACAGGATCAGGTCGTAGCTGCGCCGTTCCTGCGCGACCGTCCGGCTCGCGTCCTGGCGAACGACGCTGCCCTTCAGCCCGAGCTTGTCGAGATTCGCCTCAATCGTGCGGCACGCGTCACGATCGTTCTCGACGAACACCGCCGTGGCGGCGCCGCGGCTCAACGCCTCGAGACCGAGTGCTCCCGAGCCCGCGTAGAGGTCGAGCACGTCGGCGTCGTCGACGGGGCCGATCAGGTTGAAGGCGTTCTCGCGCACGCGGTCGGAGGTCGGCCGCGTGTCACGGCCGCGGGGCGCGGCGATCCGCTGCCCGCGGTGAGTGCCGGCGATGATCCGCATCGAACGGCAGGCTAGCGCCCGAGCGTCGTGAGTCCTACGCCGCCGGGGCGACGAGGCGGTCGGCCTCGTCCTGCCACGGCCCGTCCTCGTCGGCGAGCTGCCGCGCGAGCTCGCGCGCCCGCTCGAGGAGATCGCGGTCGGAGCGGAGCTTCGTGAACCGAAGGTCGCTCCAGCCCGACTGGCGGGTGCCGAGGAGCTGGCCCTCGCCGCGCAGCTCGAGATCGACCTCGGCGAGCTCGAACCCGTCGGTCGTCGAGACGAGCGCCTGCAGCCGTGACTGCGCGACGTCTGTGAGCTCGAGCTTGTCGCGCGAGATGAGCAGGCAGTAGCTCTGCTCCGCCCCGCGCCCGACGCGTCCACGCAGCTGATGCAGCTGCGCGAGACCGAAGCGGTCAGCCTCCTGCACGATCATGATCGTCGCGTTCGGCACGTCGACGCCCACCTCGATCACGGTCGTCGCGACGAGCACGTCGAGCTCGCCCGCCTTGAACTGCGCCATCACCTCGCGCCGCTCGGCAGTCTTCAACCGGCCGTGCAGCAACCCGACGCGGTAGTTCTTCAGCTCCGCGCGGCGCAGGCGATCGGCCTCCTCCTCTGCCGCGCGCGCAAGGCGCGTCTCGGACTGCTCGATCAGCGGACAGACGACGTACGCCTGCCGGCCTGCGTCGAGATGCACGCACAGTCGCGCGTATGCGTCAGACGACCGCTCGGCGCCGACCCAGGCGGTCACGATCGGCTTGCGGCTCGCGGGCGGCTTTGCGATCTCGCTGACCGCCAGGTCGCCGTAGATCGTCAGTGCGAGCGTGCGCGGGATCGGCGTTGCCGTCATGTGCAGCACGTGCGGCGAGCGCCCTTCGGCGAGCGCCGTTCGCTGCTCGACCCCGAAGCGGTGCTGCTCGTCGACAACCGCGACCGCAAGGTCGCAGAACTCGACCTCGCGTTGAATCAGCGCGTGCGTTCCCACGGCGATCTGCGCCACGCCGTTTGCGATCTCGTCGCGGATCTTCTTCGACCCAGCGGATCCTGTGAGGAGGACGCAGCGCACACCGAGCTGCGCGCAGAGCGGCTCGAGCGTGAGGAAATGCTGCTCGGCAAGCGTCTCGGTGGGCGCCATCAATGCGCCTTGCCGCCCGTTCTCGACCGCGCGCAGGAGCGCGTAGAGCGCGACAACGGTCTTTCCCGAGCCGACGTCACCCTGCAAGAGGCGCTGCATCGGAACCGTGCGTGCGAGGTCGAGGTCGATCTCTGCGATCGCCGACTCCTGGTGCTCGGTGAACCCAAACGGCAACACCTCGCGATACCTCGAAACGAGGTCGCCCGGCGTCGCGAGGGACGACGCGACCGAGTCGTCATCACGCGAGCGCGCGACGACGAGCTGCAGGGCGAGCAGCTCGTCGAGTGCGAGTCGTCGGCGCGCCGTCTCGGCTTCGGCCTCGTCGCGCGGGAAATGCAGGGCGGCAATCGCGTCACGTCGCAGCGGCAGATCGAGCTCGGCAGGCAGGGCGTCCGGGAAGTCGCGTGCGTGGTCGGCGAGCGCAGCGCGCAGCAACTCGCGCAGCTTTGTCGAAGGCACCTGCTCGCTCGCCGGATAGACCGGCGCGAAGTCGGCCGTCGCGCGGAGCGCGCCGACGTCGAAGCTCTTCACATCAAAGCCGTGCCGGCCGAGCTTGCCGCGCAGCCGCAAATGCGTCCCGGGCGTCAGCTTGTCGGCGAGCCACGGCTGGTTGAACCACGACGCGCCGATCGCACCACTCGCGTCCTTGATCTGCGCCGTCACGATCGTGCGCCGTCCGCCGATCCGCCGGGTGCTTACGTTGACCACCTCGCCTGCGATCGCGACCTCGCCGTCACCCCAGAGCTGCGAGATCGAAATCTCGTCGACGGCGCTTTCGTAGCGACGCGGCCGGTGCAGCATCAGGTCGCGCACCGTGTCGAGGCCGAGCACCCTGAGACGCTTCGCGAGCGTCGCGCCGACGCCGGGCAGCGTCTCCAGGCCGAGGTCGAGGCGTTCGGGCCGCGCCCACGCGCGCGGGCGTGGCCAGCGGTCCTGGACCACACCTGTGAAACCCGCGTGCATCCGGGTCATCGTCGCCACCTGGGTCGAGCATAGGACCAGGACCGGACGATGCGGTCACGAGATTCCGCGGGCGCCGCCACACCCGGAAGCTTAGAAACGACGAAGCTGATAGCGAACGACGGCGTCGACGCCACCGGTCGGGGCGGCGCGCAGCTCGATCTCGCCGCCGTCGAGCTCGACGAGGCGCCGTGCGATCGGGAGGCCGAGCCCGGATCCCGTCCCGATGCCGGCCCGCCAGAACCGGTCGAAGGCCCGCGACCGCTGCTCGTCGGTCAACCCGTCGCCCTCGTCGATCACGTGCAACTCGGGCCCCTGCAAGAAGATCGTGATGGCACCACCGGGCGGGGTCGCGTCGATGGCGTTCGAGAGCAGATTGTCGAGCACCTGCTCGACCCGCTCGGGCCCGGCTCGCACGATCCCGCCGACGCCGCTCGATGCGAGGCGGATCCGGTGCTCGGCCGCGAGCGGCTCCCAGAGCTCAAGGCGATGCGCGGCGAGCGCGGCGAGGTCGACGTCGACGGCGGCGGTTGGAAGCGCGTCGACTCGCGCCAGGGCAAGTAGCTCGTCGACGAGCCGCGCGAGGCGCTCGGCCTCGGCGAGCGCCTCGGTCGAGTCGCCGTTCTCGAGCCGAAGCCGTAGCGCTGTCAGAGGCGTACGCAGCTCGTGCGAAGCGTCCGACACGAACTGCTCCTGCGCCGTCAGAAGCTCTCCGAGCGTTGCCGCGGTGCGGTTCAGGACTGTCGCGAGGCTGCGGATCTCGGGTGGTCCGTCATTCTCGCTCGCGCGCGCCGTGAGTTCGCCCGCGCCCACGCGCCCGGCCATGAGCTCGAGCCGGCGGAGCGGCTGCGAGAACGACCGCGCGAGCAGCAATCCGATTCCCGCCGCGGCGACGAGAACGATCAGCCCCACACCGGCAAGAGCGATGCGGTACCGGCGCACGCGACGATCGAGCGTCGAGGTCGGATAGGTGATGCGAACCGCACCGAACACACGGCCCGCGGAAGCGACGGGAACCGCGACGTAGAGCAGCTTGCCGCCGAGTGTTTTCGAGCTGCGGATCCCCGCCACCGTGCGGCCGGCGAGGGCCGCAGCGATTTCGGGGCGTGACGCGAAGAGATGCTCGTTCGGAACGACCGGATGCGAGTCGGCAATCGAGCGCCCCCTCCGGTCGACGATCACGATGCGACCGCCGGTTCGCGCGCGGTACGCAACTGCGATCCGCTGGAGCGCGGCCGAGCGCACGTCGGACTGAAGCGCGTCCTCAGCGAGCGATGCGGTGGCATACGCATCGCGCTCGACCTTCGCGGTCAGATCCTGCCGCTCGGTCCGCGCGTCGACGATTGCGAGCGGCACTTCGAGTGCAACGAGCACGACGACGGCGAGCGCGAGATAGCTCGCGAGCAGCCGCCGACTCACGCGACGAGGCGCAGGCCGATCCCGCGCACGGTCTCGATCAGGCGCGGGTCACCAAGTTTTCGACGAAGCGCGGCGACGTGCACGTCGACAGTCTTCGACGAGCCATACCACGTCGTCTGCCAGACCTCGCGCAGGATTCGCTCGCGGTCGACCACCGCGCCCGCCTCGCGGGCGAGAACGGTCAGCAGGTCGAATTCCTTTCCGGTCAGCTGAACCTCTTCGCCTCTGACCGTCACGCGGTGCGCGCGCAGGTCGATGCGAACCACACCGGCAACAACCTCGTCCGAGCTCTCCCGCCCACCGCCTGTCCTTCGGCTCACGGCACGGATGCGTGCCACGAGCTCTCTCAATCCGAACGGCTTGACGATGTAGTCGTCGGCACCCAGTTCGAGACCGACGACCCGGTCTACTTCCTCGCCCCGGGCCGAGACGATGATGATCGGAACGTCCGACCGGCTGCGCAGCTCACGGCACACGGTAAAGCCGTCGATGTCAGGCAGCCGCAGATCGAGCAAGACGAGGTCGGGCGGCTCGGCCGCCAGCGCCGCCGCACCCGTGGCGGCGCGCTCCACCTCGAACCCCTCGCGGCGAAGTCCCTCCGCGAGCGGTTCGGCGATCGAATCATCGTCTTCGACGAGCAGCACATGCACGGTCTCATCGTTCCAGCCCTGGATCGGTTCCGCGTCGGTGATTAACCGAGTCTTTGCCAAGGCTTCGCCTGCCGCTTGCCCGAACCTTTCCAAGCGAGTCCTAGCGTGCGCCCCATGAAACAGATGGACGCACTCCTCATCGCGCGGACCTTCGGCATCGGCGTCGTCGCGGGCTCCTCCTAATGGAACGGCGCAGCTTCCAGGCAATGGGCACGACGATCGAGCTCGTTCTCGAAACCAACGACTCGTGCGCGGCCGCGGCCGCGTTCGACGAGGCAGAGGCGGAGTTCGAGCGTCTCGAGCAGATCATGTCTCGCTTCCGGCCCGACTCCGAGCTGTCGCAACTGAACGGCCGCGGGGCACTCGACGCGTCGCAGGAGCTCGCCGAGATCATCACGACCGCCGTCGAGGCTCGCGAGAGCACGGACGGGCGCTTCGACCCGACCATCCTCGACGCGCTTGTCGCCGCCGGCTATGACCGCAGCTTCGACGAGCTCTCCGCGGACGACGATGCACCGACGGCGGCCCCTTCGCGGGCGTGCGGCGGCGGCATCGAAATCGACGGGCGGCGGATCGTCCTCGCTCCCGGCGTTCGGGTGGACCTGGGCGGCATCGGCAAGGGATTCGCAGCAGAGCGGGTCGCCGCACAACTCGCGCTGACCGGCCCCGCCCTCGTCAGCGCCGGCGGGGATGTCGCAGTGCGCGGCATCCCCGCCGAAGGGAGTTGGGCCGTCGCCGTCGACGACTCGCTCACCCTCGGCCTCGAGCGCGGCGGCCTCGCAACCTCGGGGCGCGATCGGCGTCGTTGGGAGCGAGCCGGGCTCGAGCAACACCATCTGATCGACCCGACGACCGGGCTCCCGTCGCGCACCGACCTGATCCGCGTGACCGCGATCGCCGCCGATGCCGTTCAGGCCGAGGTAATCGCAAAGACGCTCTTCCTCAGCGGCAGCAAGGAAGCAATCGCCGCGAACCGGCCTGCGGTGCTCGTGACCGACGACGGCCGGACACTCACGACCGGAGGTCTCTGATGCACCGCGCCCCGACGTTCTGGCTACTCGCCCGTACCGTCCTCGTCCCCCCGCCCGCCGGGCGGTCATAAGAAGGAGCAACGACATGAGCAAGTACTGCATCGCGATCGACAGCTCACTCTGTAGCGGCTTCGGCGCCTGCGTCGACCTGGCGCCCGAGTTGTTCCAGCTCGCACCTGGCGGCGTCGCTCGGACGGTGACGGCCGAGACAGACGACGGCGCGGCGCTCGACGCCGCCGATGCGTGCCCCATGGGCGCGATCGTCGTCACCGAGGCGGTGGCGGCATGACGGGCACGGTGCTGATCGCGGGCGCGGGACTCGCCGGCTCGCGCTGCGCAGAGACGCTCCGCGCCCGTGGCTTCGAAGGGCGCGTGCTTCTCGTCGGTGACGAGCCGCACGCACCCTACGAGCGCCCCGCGCTCTCGAAGCAGCTGCTCGCGGGCGAGCGCGACGACATCGCTCTACGGCCGGATGCATTCTGGGCCGAGCAGGGAATCGAGCTCCTGCTCGGCCGGCGCGTCGAGGAGATCGACACGCGCGGCCGGACCGCGACGGTGGGCGACGACCAGATCGACTGGGACGCACTCGTCATCGCGACCGGAGTGCGCGCGCGCCGCCTCGACGGGCCACCAGGCGTTCACCACTTGCGCACGCTGGACGACGCCCGAGGGTTGCAAGGCGAGCTCACGACGGACGCACGGGTCGTCGTTGTCGGCGCCGGCTTCATCGGAGGTGAGGTTGCCTCGACGCTCTCTGGCATGGTTGGCAGCGTGACGGTGATCGAGCCTGGCGCAACTCCGCTCGAACGAGTGCTCGGCCCCGAGGTCGGCGCGCTCCTCGCAGCTCGCTACCGCGCGCACGGCGTGAGCCTTCGGCTCGACACCGGCGTCGAGGGCTTCACCGGCGATGCCCGCGTCACGGGTGTTCGACTCTCGGACGGCGGCGTCGTGCCGGCCGACATCGTGGTCGTCGGCATCGGGAGCGTCGGCAAGCCCACCGAGGTCGACGCGTGCGGGCGCTCGGACACCCCCGGGGTTTTCGCGTGCGGAGACGTCGCGGCGTGGAGCAACGACGGGCACACGCGGAGGGTCGAGCACTGGACGAGCGCCTCGGGGCAGGCGCGCGCAGTCGCCGCTGCGATCACCGGCGCCGAGGAGCCGCATGTCGGCGCGCCGTATTTCTGGTCCGATCAGTTCGGCCTTCGCCTCCAGCACGTGGGCCACGCCGACTCGTGGCACGCAGTCGCGCTCGACGGCGACGAGCAATCCTTCACCGCTCGCTACCGCGATCACGACGGAAGCCTGCTTGCAGCACTGGCCGCGAACCGCACGGCTGAGGTCGCGTCGCTTCGCCGGGAGCTTGCGGCGTGAAGTGGGTGGCCGGAGCGGTCGTTCTGGCACTGGTCGCCGTCGTCGCCGTCAATGCCCTGCTGCTTGCCTACGGCGGCGACCGGCACGACCCCGTCGGACGCCTCAGCCCCGTCACGCACCTTCCCGCGCTGACCGGTAGGCCACAGCCCCTCCCGGCCCCCGCGCACACGGGCGACCAGAGCACGAGCTCGGACGACTAGTCCTCTACGTCCTCGAACCAGAAGAAGCCGACGGTGCCGGGGCCGGCGTGCGTGCCGACGACTGCACCGAGCGTCGTTGCGATCTCGATCTTCGCCTTCGGCCGCACATGCTCGACGAGCTCGCGCAACGCCTGAAGCCGTTCGGGCGCCATCGCATGCGCGATCCCGACGCGCAGGTTCGGCGAGTCTGTCGTCGTCGACTCGAAGAGCTCGCGAAATGCGGCGAACGCCTTCTGGTTGCCGCGCACGCGCTTCAGTGGCACGACTTCGCCGTCGCGGATCGTCAGGATCGGCTTCACGTTCAGCAGGTTCCCCGCGAGCGCCGCGGCCCGACCGATGCGGCCGCCCTTGGCCAGATACTCGAGGGTATTCACCGTGAAGAGCAGCTGGTGGCCGGCCTGGTAGCGCGCGATGAACGCGTCGATCTCCTCGTCGGTCGTCCCGCGCTCGAGACGCTCCTGGACGCCGATCGCAATCAGCGCGATCGAGGCGGACACGGTGCGCGTGTCGATGACACGGATGCGTTCCTCACCAAGCGTCTCGGCGGCGATCCCGGCGCTCGCGAAGGTGCCCGAGAGCGTCGAGGAGATCTGGAGCGAGAGGACGCGCTCGTACTGACCCAGCTGTTCGTACACCGCAAGGAAGTCGCCGGGGGTCGGTTGCGACGTCGTCGGCAGTTCGGGGGCGGTCTGAAGGCGCGCATAGAACTCCTCCGCGCTGATCTCGACGTAGTCGCGGTAGCTCTCGTCACCGAAACGCACGTACAGCGGGACGACGCGGAAGTTGGGATAGCGCTCCGGTGCCTCCGGGAAGTCGGCCGTCGAGTCGAGCACGACCGCGGTGTTCTCAGCGGTCAGCCTCATCGGCGAGCGGCGTCCTCCACCGCCGCGACGATGCGGTCGAAATCCTCGTCCTTGGTGAGGCACGCCACCGCGCCCGCGTCGAGCAGCTCCTCGATCTCGGTGGTTGTGACAGACGCCGTCAGGCAGACGACTCGCGTCCCGGGCGCGGCCGCGAGCACCGCCCGCGTCGCCTCGGCGCCGTTCATCCCCGGCATGCGGTAGTCCATCAGCACGACGTCGGGCGAAAGCTCCACACAGAGCGTCGAGGCCTCGTGCCCGGTGGCGACGCTGCCCACGACCTGGATCTCCTTGCGCATCCCGAAGAGCAGCTGCAGCGTCTCACGGAAGGTGTCGTTGTCCTCGACGAGGACGACGCGAATCGGGTCGCTCACGCAAGGAAGCGTACGGGAGACCGGCACGCGCGACACCGCGGCCTCATTCGGCGGAGAGGAGCAGTGGATAATGCGCCTGGCCGCCCGCGTGAACGTCCAACTCGATCTCTGGATGGTCACTGGCGAGACCGGAAAGCAACGTGTCGAGTGCGGGCGGCTCGTCGCCCGTCAGGAGCGTCAACACGCCGCGCGGCTCGGCGAGTAGTCGATCGAGTACGGCACGCGCGACATCGTCGAACGTCTCACCACCGACGAACGGCTCGCCGTCGACGAGGCCGAGCCACTTGCCCTTCCGCACCGCGACGCCGTTCAGATTGACATCGCGCGAAGCAACGGTGACAGCCCCGGTTGCCACAGCGTCGACGGCCTCGCGCATCTCGGCGGCGTTGGCCTCGGCACCGAGCGTCGGATCGAACGCCACGAGCGCTGCAAGGCCCGCCTGCAGCGACCTCGTCTGCACGACACGCACCGTCTTCGACGAGTGATCGGCGGCCTGCTCGGCGCTCATGATCACGTTCCCGTTGTTCGGCAGCACGACGACCTCTGCAGCCGGCACGGCTTCGATTGCCGCGAGCAGATCGGCTGTCGACGGGTTCATCGTGCTTCCACCGTCGACGGCGACGGCATCGAAACTCTCGATCAGCTCGCGATTGCCCTCACCTGACGCGACCGCGACGACGGCAGCACGGGCGACCGAAGTATCCGGCACGGCATGCAGGAGCCGCACTTCGCGCTCGAGCGTCTGCTCGTGCATGTTCGCGATCTCAACTCCCGCAATCGAACCGCGCGCGACACCAAGGGAGAGTGCCCGGCCAGGGTCGTCGGTGTGGACGTGCACCTTCAGCGCAGCCGGGTCACCGACGACGAGCAACGAGTCGCCGATCGCCTCGAGTTGCTCCTCGAGCGCGTCGGCATCGAGGTCCTCGCCCTCGACGACGAACACGGTGCAGTAGCGGTACCGCGACAACTCCTGGTGAATCGCTTCGATGCCGACCTCGCCGCGGTCGTGCTCGGGCATCTCTGCGAGCGGCTCACCGCTGAGCGCGGCAGCGATCCCGCGCACGATCTCGACGAGGCCTGCGGCGCCGGCGTCGACCACTCCGGCTTCCTTCAGCACCGGCAGCATCTCGCGGGTCTTCACGACCGTGGCGTCCCCGGCCGCGATGATGCTCGCGAGCTCCTCCTTCTTCTCCGCAGCGTCGGCCATCGCGCGAATCGCCGTCAGCATCGTTCCCTCGACCGGCTTCTTCACGGCACGGTATGCGGCGTCGCTCGCCGACCGAAACGCCTTGGCGAGATCGTCGCTCACGGCGAGCGACTCGGTCGCGCCGCGAATGATCTGCGACAGGATGACGCCGGAATTGCCGCGAGCTCCCATCAGCGCGGCGCGCGACACCTCCTTCGCGAGCCCAGCGCGGTCGTCGGGACCGTCGCCGTCCAGCGAGTCGGCGATCTCGCGCACGGTCAGCGTCAAGTTCGTGCCGGTGTCACCGTCGGGCACCGGGTAGACGTTCAGGTCGTCGATCCGCCCACGGTTCGATTCGATCGCCGCACGTGCGCCGTTCACGAGCTCGCGAACGCGCTTCCTCATGCGCTTTGCCGGACGCGTTGGATCACGACTTCGACGGCCGACACGCCGAGACCAGTCAGACGCTCGACGTCGTACCCGACCTGTGAGCGGATGGTCGAGGCGACCTCGGCCAGGTTCAGCCCGTGCTCGACGACGACATGCAATTCGATGCGGAGCGCAGCCGCGCCGCCCTCGATGTTGATCCCGTCGCGCCGCAGGATCCGGCCGACGCGGGTGCCGGCGGAGATGCCGACGACGCCGTAGCAGCCGAGCGCGGTCTCGGCGACGATCTCCGCCACCGCGTCACGGGAGATGGTGAGCCGCCCGTCGGGGAGGTCCTGCGTGAGGTCATCCGCCACGGCAGGTGATTAGACCCGAAATCGGGCGTTGAAAGTTGCGCGAGGTCTAAGCGAGGCCTAAACGGCCTTCTGCACCTTGTTGCCCTTGAGGCAACGGGTGCAGACGTATGCGCGGGTCGGCGAGCCCTTCAGCAGCACGCGGACGCGCTGAAGGTTGGGGTCGAAGCGCCGTTTCGTCGCAACCATCGAATGCGACCGATGGTTCCCGAAGGACGGCTTCTTGCCACAGATTGCGCAGACCTTGCTCATCGCGGGCGGAAGTGTAGCGGGTGCCGGCGGGCTACTGTCTCGCGCTCGCCCGAAGGCGGGCGAACAAATCGGCCATCTCGAGCGCCGAGCGGGCGGCTTCCGCGGCTTTGTCGATCCGGGCCTCCGCCTGGTCGACGTCGTCGACCGTCAGGACGCCGAACGCGACCGGGACGCCGGTCTCGATCCCCGCGAGTTGCAGCCCCGACGCGCACTCCGATGCGACGTACTCGAAGTGCGGCGTGCCTCCTCGCACGATCGCCCCGAGCGCGACGATGCAGGCGTAGCGCCGCGTCTTCGCAAGTGCCATCGCAGCGAGCGGCAACTCGAAGGCCCCCGGCACGGGCATGACGGTGATCGCGTCCTGCGCGACGCCGGCGGTGGTCAGCGCTTCAAGCGCGCTTGCGAGCATTCGGTTCGTGATGCCGCCGTTGAAACGCGAGACGACGACGCCGACCGAGCGCCGGTTGCCGAGCGGGGTTCCCTCGAGCACGGTGTAGCCATCGGGGACGTCGACCTCGCCGCGCACATGCTCGACGCTCGCGCCGTCGGGCAGCGACTCCTCGATCTCGGCGGCAGACTCCGCGGCGGGCCAGCCCTCGAACGGGTCGCCGGGCCGCTCGTCGGTGTCCTCGGTGACGACCGAATCGTCGGCGGTCGCTTCGGCCTCGGGCGCCGGCGCCTCGTCGGACGACGGCGTCGAAGATTCGCTCGTCGAGCTGACGGGCGGCAGTTGGTCGTCGGGCTCGCTCACTCGGCCTCCGGTTCGTAATCGAGATTCTTCAGATCCTGATGGTGCAGGCGGTGCCCGAGCTTATCCCGCTTGGTCGCGAGGTAGCGCTCGTTCTCGCTCCCGGGCCGCACTTCGATCGGCACCTGCTCGACGACGGTCAGCCCGAAGCCGTCGATTCCGATGAGCTTCTTCGGGTTGTTCGTGAGGATGCGGATCGTCGACAGTCCTAGGTCGGCGAGGATCTGGTTTCCGATGCCGTAGTCACGCGCGTCGGCGGGGAAGCCGAGCTCGAGGTTTGCCTCGACAGTGTCGAACCCCTGCTCCTGCAGCTCGTAGGCGCGGAGCTTGTTGAGAAGACCGATGCCTCGCCCCTCCTGCGCCATGTAGAGGAGCACGCCGCTCCCGGCGGCGTCGATCTGCGCAAGCGCCTGCTCGAGCTGCTCGCCGCAATCGCAGCGAAGCGAATGGAAGACGTCGCCGGTCAGGCACTCGGAGTGGACGCGGACGAGCACGTTCTCGACGCCCGCGACGTCACCTTTCACGAGCGCGACATGAGTCTTGCCGTTCAGCTTCTCGCGGAACGCGACAGCGGTGAACTCCCCGAACTCGGTCGGCAGCCTGACGGCGGCGCCGCGCTCGACGAGCTTCTCGTGCCGGCGGCGGTACTCGACCAGATCGGCGACGGTGATCATCTTCAGTGCGTGCCGTTCGCAGTAGCCGACGAGGTCGGAGACACGGGCCATCGTGCCGTCGTCGTTCATGATCTCGCACACGACACCGGACGGGTTCAGGCCCGCAAGGCGTGCGAGGTCGACAGCAGCTTCGGTCTGGCCGATGCGCTCGAGGACACCGCCTGGCTTCGCGCGGAGCGGAAACACATGCCCCGGCTGCACGAGGTCGTGCGGCGTCGAGTCGGCGTGGATCGCGACCTGAATCGTGCGGCTCCGGTCGGCAGCCGAGATCCCGGTCGTCACTCCCTCGCGCGCCTCGACCGAGACCGTGAATGCGGTGCCGAGCGGCGCCTCGTTGTGGTCGGTCATCGGGCGCAGGCCGAGCTGGTCGGCGCGCTCCTCGGTGATGCAGAGGCAGATGAGGCCGCGCGCGTGCATCGCCATGAAGTTGATCGCATCCGGCGTCGCGAACTGGGCGGCGATCGTCAGGTCGCCTTCGTTCTCGCGATCCTCGTCGTCGACGACGACGACCATCCGGCCCTCGCGGATGTCCTCGATCGCGTCCTCGACGGTGGCGAATGGAGTTGTCACGGCCATCGCGGAAGGCTAGCGCGGCAGCAGCTTCTCGACGTATTTCGCGAGCACGTCCACCTCGATGTTCACGCGGGAGCCCTCGTCGAGGTCAGCGAGATTGGTGGCGGCGAGCGTGTGCGGGATGAGTGCGACCGCGAACCCCACGCCGTCTGCGGCCGCCACGGTCAGGCTCGTGCCCTGCACGGCGATCGAGCCCTTCTCGACGATGTAGCGTAGGAGCTCGGGTGGAACGTCGAACCAGATCCGCTTGCCATCGCCCTCCGGTTCGCTCGTGCGCACGGCAGCCACGCCGTCGACGTGGCCCTGGACGTAGTGGCCCCCGAGCGCCTCGCCTGCACGCAGCGCCGGCTCGAGATTGACCCTCGACCCAGACTCGAGGGTTGCGAGCGAGGTGCGGGCAAGCGTCTCGGGCACCGCGTCGAAAGCGAGTGTCGAGTCGTCTCGGGCGACGACGGTCAGGCAGACCCCGTCGATCGCGATCGAGTCGCCGAGCCCGGCGCCGCGAGCGGTGATCGGCGCCTCGAGCGTGAGGCGAACGCCGCCGTTTCCACCCTCGACCGAGAGGACGAGCCCCACTTCGCGAACAAGCCCGGTGAACACGCCGCCACGGTACCGACGGTCCAAGGAGGACACGACCGGCGGAGCCACGACCGGTGCCAGGCACGGCTACGAGAGCGTGACGATTCCTCCACCGACGCGGACAAACCGTGCAGGAAAGCCACTTGCGGCGGGACATGTCCGGTGCCAGGCACGGCGACGAGAGCGTGACGATTTGTCCACCGGGGGTGGAGCTTGGCCCGATCAGTCGCCGTAGACGAGCGTCTCGACCGTTTCACGGACGAGAACTTCCAGCTGGCCGCGCTCGCCGGGCACCGCGGTCCGCAGTTCGACGAGAAGCTCGCGCACCGCCTCGCGGCCGGCAGGCGCGAGCTCGTCCGTGTCGATCGCCTCGACCTTGCGCCGCAGCTCGTCGTTCCCGAGTTGTCGCGTCAGCCAGTGGCTCAGATGGGCGATGAGCTGGTCGTCGGCGCGCTGGGTGTCAGGGCTCGTGGACATACGCTTCGAGAAGGACGTCGTCACCGACCCGCGTGGCCGTGGGTCGCTGGAGCGTCCGGGCCGAGGGTAGCGCAGCGAGGATGCCCGGCCCCTCGCCCACCAGCCGGGGCGCAACGAAGAGCAGCACCTTGTCGACGAGGTCGGCTGCGAGGAACGCCGCGGCGAGCGTCGGCCCGCCCTCGAGGAGCAGCGACTGAACCCCCTCGGCGCCGAGCGCCTGAAGCTCCTCGACGAGCGGCCCCGAGCGCACTTCGAGCTCGAGGCCCGCGGGAAGCGCACCGCGCGCGAAGACCAGCCGCCGGGGTTGGCCGCGCGGCGTGTCGACATCGCGCGCATCGAGCCGCGGCAGATCGATGCGGGCCGTGCCGGCCCCGACCGCGACGGCATCGACCTCAGCCCGAAGCTCGTGGACGCGACGGCGGCTCTCCTCCCCGGTCACCCAACGCTCGCCGGGCACCGTGACGCGCCCATCGAGCGTCATCGCGGCCTTGTAGATCACGAAGGGGCGGCGCCTCACAACCCATGTCCGCCAGGCTTCCTCGAGCGCCCGCGCCTCCGGCGCATCGATCTCCTCCACGTCAATGCCCGCGGCGCGCAACAGCTCCGCCCCACCGCAAGCCACCGGATTCGGGTCGCGAGCGCCGACCACGACACGCTCGACACCGGCGGCGAGGATCGCGTCCGTGCAGGGCGGCGTCGTCCCGTGGTGCGCGCACGGCTCGAGCGAGACGTACAGGGTGCCGCCGCGCGCCCGTTCCCCCGCGGCGTCGAGCACGACCCGCTCGGCGTGCCGCCCGGTGGCCTCCGTCACCCCCTCGGCGACGACTTCGCCGTCGCGCACGAGGACGGCCCCCACCGTCGGCTTGGGGTAAGCCCGATGATGCGCTGCGCGCGCGAGCTCGACCGCCCGTGCGAGGGTCAAGCGAGCGCGTGGACGAGCTGCTCGTAGGCGCCCGCGATGTCGTCGTGCCCGAAGATCGCTGCCCCGGCAACGAGTAACGTCGCCCCCGCGTCATGCGCCGCGCGCGCGTTAGCACCCGAGATTCCGCCGTCGACCTGAATGTGGGCGTCGGGCCCGAGTGCCGCACGAAGACGACGGAGCCGGTCATACGATTCCTCCAGGAACGTCTGGCCCGAATAGCCGGGATGGATCGACATGCAGAGCACGAGATCGGCGTCCGCGGCGACCGCCGCGACAGCCTCGGGCTCGGTCTCCGGATTGAACGCGACGCCCGCCCGTAGCCCGTGCCCGTGTGCCGCCGCAATCGTCGCGGGCACGTCGTCGACTGCCTCGAAATGGAACGTGACGCTGTCGCCACCCGCGGCCGCGACGGGCTCGAAGTACTTCGCAGGCGTCTCGACCATCAGGTGCAGGTCGACGGCGCCACCGTGCTCGTGGATGAGCGGCGAGATCGACTGCAGCACGATCGGCCCCATCGTGATCGGCTCGACGAAATGACCGTCACCGACATCGAAATGGAACACGCGGCACTGTGCGCGCAGCAACGTCTCGATCTGCGCGCCCAGATTCGCGAAGTCGGCGGCGTACAGCGACGGCTCGATCTCGAATGCACGTGACCACTCGCTCCCTTTCATCCCGGTGATGTTATGACCTCAACCGGGCGAGGAAGAACCCGGACGTGTTGTCACGGTCGGGACGCGTGAGGAGAAACTCGGGCCGCCGTGGGTGCGCGTATTGCGGCCATTCGGGGCCGAGAGGCTCGACACTGAGGCCCGATGCGTCGACGACGGCCTCGTTCTCGTCGGCGTTGAGCGTGCACACTGAGTAGACGATCGTCCCGCCGGGCTTCACGCGCTCGGCCGCGGCACGCAGTAGCTCGAGCTGCAGGTCGGGCAACGGCCGCCCGCGCCAGCGCAGGTCGGGGCGCCGGGCGAGCACGCCGAGCCCGGAGCAGGGTGCGTCGACGAGTGCGCGATCGAAGTCCCGCTCGTCGAGCTCGCGCAGGTCGGCTTCGACAACGCGCACGTTCGGCGGCATCTCCTCCGCCATCGCGCGCGCGCGCCCCGGGTTGATCTCGACGGCGGTCACTTCGCCGGCGAGCATCTCCGACTTGCCCCCAGGCGCCGCGCAGCCGTCGAGGATCCGCTCGCCCGGCTTCGAGCCGACGACGATCGCGGCGAGTTGCGATGCGCGACTCATCGGCCGCATCCGCTCGGGATCGATGTGCTCGACGATGTAGGCGCCCGGCACGTCGGTGGCCTGCCCAACGGGAACCGCCGAGCGCACTTCGAGAGCCGGCCGTTCGTTCTGCGCGCGCATCAGCGCGAGCGCGTCTTCGTGCCCGAAGTCGCGCTCCCAGATCTCGGCAATCCAATCGGGATACGAATGCTTCAGTGCTCCTTCCGGCAGCGAGGCGACGAGCCCGTTCAGCCCCGTTGCAAGCCGGCGCATCACGGCGTTCGTGAACGGCACCGCACGCTCACGGCGCGCCGCCCGCACGAGCTCGACCGAATCGTCCGCGACCGCGTGCACTGCCTGATCGGACCACGCGAGCTGATAGGCGCCGAGTCGAAGGGCCGTGCGGACCGGTGGGTCGAGCTTGCGAACGGGTCGCTTGCCGAGCTGCTCGATCCCGAAGTCGATCGTGCGCACTCGCTGCACCGTGCCGTACGCAAGTCGCTGGGCGAGCGCGCGATCACGGTCGTCGAGCCCTTCGACCGCGGCGGCGAGCGCGCGGTCCGCATATGCGTCCTCCTCGAAGACGCGGCGTATGACTTCGAACGCGGCGCGGCGCGCAGGCGCAATCAACGGAGCCCGCGCAGATACTCGTCGTACCTCATCCTGCCGCGTCCCTCGGGTTGGACGATCTCGGGCAGAAGTTGGCCGTCATCGAGACGGGCCTGCCAGATCGTCACGCGTCGGCCGGCGAGCATCGTCCACGCGCCGATGTGAGGCGAGAGGGCACGCACACGGCGCCATGCGTCGAGCGGATCGTCGAGGTTCAGCTCGCGGTCGGCGGGGGCGATCTTCTCGGCGTACGTCGCACCCTCGCTCGCCTGTGCCTCAAATGCCGGCCCCGGCAGCACCGAGTCGATGAGACGCGCCGCGACCTCGGCGGCGCGGGCGTACACCTCGCCCGCATCGAGCGTCCCGAGCGCGAAGGCCTCCTGGGCGGCGACGGGGCCTGCGTCGAGCTCGGCGATCGTCTGATGGATGGTGACGCCCGTCTGCTCGTCGCCGGCAAGGATCGCACGCTCGACCGGCGCCGCGCCGCGCCAGCGTGGAAGCAGCGACGGATGGACGTTCAGCCACAGCGACTGGTCGAGCAGCCGAGTCGGGATGTAGAGCCCGTATGCGCAGACGACGATCGCCGCCGGGATGTCGTCGGGCAGGTCGGGCTTCTCCGGCTGGTGAGCTGGAATGCCGAGGCGCTCCGCCGCTTCCTTCGCAGGCTGCGGGGCGAGCGTGCGCCCACGGCCGCGCCGCGCGTCGGGGCGCGTGAGCAGCCAGGCGATCTCGTTCGTCGCGGCCAGCCGCTCCAGCACGTCGACGCCGAGCGGCGCCGTGGCGGCAACGCCGATCCTCAACGGAGGACGACGCGGGGCCGCAGCGTCGAGAGCGCGTCTTTGCGGTGCTCTTCGTCAGTGCGGTCGATGATCAACACGCCGTCCAGATGGTCGAGCTCGTGCTGCACGATCCGCGCTGCGTAGGCGTCGAACTCGAACCGCACATCGGCGCCTTGCTCGTCTTTGCCTTCGAGCGTCAGGCTGGTGACGCGCTCGACGGGCACGCGGACTCCCTGCAACGAGAGGCAGCCTTCTTCGTCGGTGATGCTTTCGTCACCGCGCTCGACGACGACCGGATTCACGATCGCCCGCGGCCCGTCTTCGTCGGGCTCGAAGACGAAGAGCCTACGAAGCACGCCGACCTGCGTCGCTGCTAGCCCGACGCCCTGGGCGTCGTGCATGACGACGATCATGCGCTCGACGAGACGGCGCACGTCGTCGTCGATCTCCGTCACCTCGTTCGCGACGAGCCGCAACGCGCTGTCGGGGTACTGACGGACCTGCGCGAGGGCGAGCCGGCGGCGGGCATCCGCCTCGGCTTCGGCGCGCTCGTCCTCGACCGACGGGTGGTCGCCGTGGTCGTGGTCGTCGTCATCGTGGTCGTGCTCGTGGTCGTGGTCGTGGGTCACAGGCGGGTGCAGTGTAGTTACCGGGCGGGGAACCGCTCGAGGATCCAGCGCGCGTCGAGAACGTCGCGCTCGTAGGGCTTCCCGCCGACTTTCACGAAATCACGTGTGCGCGGATCCATCGCGAGCCGCGCCTCGACCGGATACCAGCGGTTGTGCCGTTCGATCAGGTCGTTCACCGCCCCGAAGTCCCACCGCTCGGCAGCCCGCTGCCAGCCGCCCGGATCGCCCTGGTGCTCCTCGTAGGCTTCTGCGAGCCGTTCGAGGTGGGCCTCGGTCTCGGCCTCGATCAGGCGAAGCCGCTGCATGTACGGCAGCGGGCCGCCGAGCGACGCGATGTAGCCGTCGGCCTCGGCACGAAAGTTGCGGATGCGCCGACGCAGGCGCTTGCCCGTGAGCGGGTTCAGATCGAAGTCGGCCTCGAGCCGCTCACGCTCGCGTTGTGAGGGCGGGGTGACGTCGCGAATCCCCCACTCGCCGAGCAGATCCTCCGGACGAGGTGGCGCGTTCTTCACGCCGCCATGGTGCCATCGTCAGAGGCTCTGAGGATCGACATCGACGACCGCCGTGAGGTGTGCACGGCGCATCGCAGGGGCGGCCGCCGCGAGCAGTCGCGCCGCCTGCGAGGCGATGCGACGGGGATGCTCCGTCTTTGCGACGAGCTGGGCGCGGTAGCGGCCGCGGAGCCGCAGGAGCGGCGCCGGGCCGAGGAGATCCGCTCCCGTGATTCCGGCCTTCAGCTCGCCGAGCACCTGGTTGACTGGCTCGAGCTCAGGCCCGGTAACGACGATCCGCACGAGGTGCGTGAACGGCGGGTAGCCGAGCACTCGCCGGCGGTCGAGCTCCTCGGTGAGAAACCGCTCGACGTCGTGCCGTGCGGCATGCGCGACGGTGCGGGAGTCGGGCTGGAACGTCTGGACGATCACGCGCCCCGGCGCGTCGCGGCCGCTTCGGCCGGCAAGCTGCGTGATCAGCTGAAACGTGCGCTCCTCGGCCCGGAAGTCCGGCATCGCGAGCCCGGTGTCGGCGTCGATCACCGCCGCGAGCTCGATGCCCGCGAAGTGATGGCCCTTTGCGACCATCTGCGTGCCGAGTAGGACGGCGGACCGCGCGTCGCGAAAGCGACGCAGCGATTCGGCCATCTGCTCGGGCTTCGCCACGGCGTCGGCGTCGAGGCGGATCAATTCGAGCTCGGGGAGCTCCCGCTGGAGCTCACGCTCGAGTTTCTGCGTCCCCGCCCCCAGGCGAGCGAGGTCGGGCGACTCGCAGACCGGGCAATTCGCCGGCGCAGCCTCGCTGTGGCCGCAGTGGTGGCAGCGGAGCGACGACGAGCCGTGCAGAACGAGTGCGACGTCGCAGTTCGGGCACCGGATGGTCGTGCCACACGCGCGGCAATGCATGGCCGGCGCAATCCCGCGCCGGTTCAGGAGCAAGATCGCTTTCCCGCGGTTCTCGGCCACGACCCGCAGCGCCGAGAGCAACGGGGCCGACAGCGGATAGCCGGCCTCGCGGCGCAGGTCGACGACGGTGACCGGCGGAAGTGACGCCCCGATGCGCCCACCGAGCTCGAGCCGCTCCAGGGCCGCCCAGCTCTCGGGCCGTGGCGTCGCCGAGCCGTAGACGGCGACCGCACCTTCGAGCGCGGCACGCTTCGCGGCGACGGTGCGCGCGTCGTAGCGCGGATCGGAGTCTTGCTTGTACGACGCGTCGTGCTCCTCGTCGACGACGATGAGCCCGAGGCCGCGCATCGGTGCGAAGATCGCGGAGCGCGCACCGACGACAACGCGTGCCGCGCCGGTCGCGATCCGCGCGCGCTCGTCACGCCGCTCGGCGTCGGTGAGGGCGGAATGCAGGATCGCAATCTGCTCGCCGAAGCGCCGACGAAAGCGTCCGACCGTCTGTGGAGCGAGCGCGATCTCGGGCACGAGCACGATCGCACCGAGTCCCCGCTCGAGCGCGGCGGCACACGCCTGGAGGTAGACCTCGGTCTTCCCCGACCCCGTCGCGCCGTAGAGGAGGAGGTTCCCGGAGCCGGCGTCCATCGCGGAGACGATGCGATCGACAGCAACGCGCTGAGCGTCCGAAAGATGTAGCGGTTCCGCCTCGCCGCCGAGCGACTGGCGCTCGGCCGGCGGCGCTTGTTCCTTACGCCTCTTCGGTGCCTCCGGCGCGACGAGCGCGAGCGCGCGCGCCGGCGTCGAGCCGTAGTAATCGGCAATCCACAGAGCGAGCTCGACGAGCGGCGCCGGGATCTCGCCGAGCACGGAGTCGATCGGCCGCGCGGTCACCCTGGGCGGCGGTGCGTCGTGTAGCGAGACGACGATCGCGCGTGCGCGCGACCGCCCGAACGGAACGCGAACGATCGCGCCGACGCGAACCGTCTCATCGACCTCGTACGTGAACTCGCGCGCGACGGCTCGTGCCGTCACGAGTGGGTAACAGGCTGCGAACGGCATCAGGGGCTTGCGGGCTGCTCTTCGGCCTGCGATGCATGATGCCGCAGTCGCTTGAAGGACAGCGTCTTCGCCATCAACCCGATCGCGATCAGGCCGATCAAGAGGTTCACGACGACGATGGCGATGTTCATCCCTACGCTGAAGGCGAGCAGGAGCGTGTTCGAGACGCCGCGACCGCGAAAGAGAAACTCGGTCAGGCCCTGCTTCGTACCGGCGCCGCCCGGGGTCGCGGGGAACAGCGTCGCGAGCGAGTCGACGACCTGCGCGCTCAGCGCGTTGTGCACGTTTGCGGTGACGCCGAACGCTTTGAGGAAGAAGAAGAGCGACGCGATCCGGAAGACCCACGAGATCGACTGCGGGAGGATCACCGAGCGAAGGAAACGCGGCCGGTCGCCGAGGATCGCAAACCCCTGACGTACGCGCGCGCGGAAGTCGTCGACCCGACGCCGGAGCCAGAGGAAACCCACCACGGCGGCGACGAGTAGGACGGCGAGGCCGATCTCCGTGAACCGGTCGTGGCGCAGGAAGAACTTCCAGTCGACGGTCGGGATGCGGGAGTAGAGCTGATGCGTCGGCAGGATCCCTGTCGTGAGCGCCCAGACAATCAACGCGCCCGCGGTGACGAAGTCGAACAGCGTCTCGACGATCAGGGTTGGAGTCAGCGTCGCATAATTCGCCTCGCGCAGCCGCTGCTTGACGAGGTACAGCTTCACGACGTCGCCACCGCGCGCCGGGACGATCGAGTTGACGCCGACGCCCCCCACATACGCGCCGAGCGCGTGCCGGAACTTCAGGCGGTCGTCCGGGTATGCGGCGTTGATGATCGCGCGCCAGGCTCCGGCGCGGAACAGGAGCTTGACGAGATGGCATGCGATCGCGTAGCTGAGGAAGTCCCACCGCACCGCAGCGAGGTGGTGGAAGAAGACGCCGACCGCGTGGAAGAAATGACCCATTCGGCGCCCAGGCTAGAGCAGCGTGCGGCCGATGACTGCGGCGGGTCGGCTCAGGCGCCTGCGGCGACGAGCACCCAGTCGGTGCCGAAACCGAGGATGAGCCCGAGGAGGAGCATCCAGCTGACGAGCTTCGGCATCCCGTAGCGCTTGCACACGTCGAAGAGCTGGATCACGACGTAGAGGATCGAGCCGCCGGCGACCGCGAAGAAGACCGTCTCGAGAGCGGGGCTCACCCACGCCTGCCCGATCAGCGTGCCGAGGAACGTCGGCCCGCCGCCGATCAACCCCATCAGCCCGAGGAAGCCCCAGCTCGGCATCTCGGGCTCGCCGGCCATCGGGCCGACGATCCCGAATCCCTCGGTCGCGTTGTGCAGGCCGAAGCCGATGATCAGGACGAGCGCGAGCGACAGCTCGCCTGCGGCGGACGACTGGCCGATCGCCAGCCCCTCGCCGAAGTTGTGCAGGCCGATGCCGGTCGCGATGAGCAGCGAAAGGCGGCGGCCGGGCGTGAGCGACTCGAACCAGCTGCGGTGGGCGAACTCGTCGACTGCCGCCGCGCCAGGCCCGACGAGCGGCGTCGAGCGCTTGTTCTTCAGCCAGCTGTCGTAGTAGACGAGGCTCATCATGCCGGCCGTGAAGCCGAGGGCGAGGAGCGCGCCGTAGCCGAGGAACGCGGCCCACGAGTGCGCCCGCAGGTGGCTCTCGACCGGAGCCGAGCCGTGCGTGACGACGTCCCAGAAGAGGAAGACGAGAATGCCTGTCGCGACTGCGGTGAGCGATGCGCGGAGGCTCGGCGACGTGCTGCGAACGCGCCCCATCGGGAGGCCGACGAAGATCGTGAGTCCGGCGACGGCGCCGAGGATGAGGGTTTGGGCAGTGCTCATGCGAATGCTTGTAAGGGTCACCTTACAGGAGGTCGCGTCACTACCATCGACGCATGGCCGCCGGTCACGACGCTGACGAGTACCTCGAGACGATCTATTTCCTCGCGTTTCCGATCGGCGAGTACCGGCCCCAGACAACCGGTTCGCCGACGCTTGCGTCACGCGTCGCGGAGATGCTCGGAGTGTCGCGGGCCTCGGCCGGCGAGATGCTGAAGCGCCTCGAGGCGGACGGGCTCGTCGAGCGGGGCGAGCGCAAGGAGGCGATCCTGACGCCGGCGGGCACCGAGCGAGCGCGGAAGGTCGTCCGCAAGCATCGGATCATCGAGCGCCTGCTCACGGACTTCATGGGCTACACGGCCGGCGAAGCGCACATTCATGCCGACGAGCTCGGCGGCACGTTCACCGACGACATGGTCGAGCGGATCGACGAGAAGCTCGGGCATCCGGAGCGTTGCCCGCACGGCTGGCCGGTCGATCCGGATGTCGAGCAGGCGGAGAACCGCGAGCTACAGCCGCTGTCCGCGCTCGAGGCGGGCGCGCACGCGACAATCGTGCGGCTCGCGGAGCATGACGGCGATCTCCTCCACTGGTTCTACGACGAGGGTCTCGTCCCGGGGACCGAGGTCGAGCTGCGGGCGGCCGAGCCGGCCGCAGGGCAGTTCCGCGTCGTCGTCGCGGGCCGCGAGCAGGCAATCGGCGAGAAAGCCGCCGACGGCCTCTTCGTCAAGCGCGCCGCGGCGTAAGCATTCCGCGACACGGGTGTTCGACTCTCGTCACGACGGCTGCCAAGGACGAGTTCGCGCTTGACGGGCAGCCGTCAACGACCGCCGGGGATGTCAATCCGAAGCGGTTTGCAGCGCCATTGTCGCTTTCAACGACAGCTCGACAGCCCGCTCGGCGCGATGTTGACACACATTTGTTTCACTCTCGTCACGGCGGCTGCCGACGGACTGGCTGCTCGAGACGAGGGGGAACGCAGCCCGGGCGGTGCCGCTAAACGGTCGCGGCGGTGAGGCCCGCGGCCTCGCGCAGTGCTTCGGCCTTGTCGATGCGCTCCCACGTGAAGCCGGGATCATCGCGCCCGAAGTGGCCGTACGCGGCGGTCTTTCCGTACACCGGACGCCGGAGGTCGAGATCGCGCAAGATCGCCGCCGGACGCAGGTCGAAGTGCTCCTTCACGAGCTCCTCGATCCGCACGACATCGATGTGCTCGGTGCCGAACGTCTCGACGAGGATCGAGAACGGGTGCGCGACCCCGATCGCGTACGCGACCTGGATCTGGCAGCGATCGGCGAGACCCGCGGCGACGACGTTCTTCGCCACGTACCGCGCCGCGTACGCCCCCGACCGGTCGACCTTCGTCGGATCCTTGCCCGAGAACGCGCCGCCGCCGTGCGGAGCCGCACCGCCGTAGGTGTCGACGATGATCTTGCGGCCGGTCAGTCCTGTGTCACCCATCGGGCCGCCGATCACGAATTTCCCGGTCGGGTTGACGTAGACGAACTCGGGATCCTCGAGGCTCTTCTCGTCGTACATGTCGGTTGGGAGGATCGGGCGTAGCACCTGCTCGATCAGATCCGGCTTGATGCTCTTCTCCGGATCGAGCCCCTCACGGTGCTGCGTCGAGATCAGGATCCGCTCGATCTCGACCGGGCGCTGGCGACCGTCGGCGTCGACCTCGTACCGCACCGACACCTGCGCCTTGCCATCCGGCCGGAGGTACGGGAGCACGTCGGTCTTGCGCACCACGGAAAGCTGCTTCGCGATCCGGTGCGCGAGCATGATCGGCAAGGGCATCAGCTCGCTCGTCTCGTTCGACGCGTAGCCGAACATCATCCCTTGGTCGCCCGCGCCGACCAGGTCGAGGGGATCGTCGTCGGCGGGGTCGTGCTGCACCTCGTACGCCGAGTCGACACCCTGCGCGATGTCGGGTGACTGCTCGTCGATCGCGACCATGACGCCGCAGGTCTCGGCGTCGAACCCGTACTTGGCGCGTGTGTAACCGATCTCCTTGACCGTGTCGCGGACGACCCGCGGGATGTCGATGTAGGTCTCCGTCGTCATCTCACCGGCGACGACGACGAGCCCGGTCGTGATCAGCGTCTCGCACGCCACGCGGCTCAACGGGTCGTTCGCCAGGGCGGCATCGAGGACGGCGTCGGAGATCTGATCCGCGATCTTGTCCGGATGACCTTCGGTGACCGACTCGGAGGTGAAGAGGAAGGTGCGCTCAGCCATAGTGAACCGGGGCACCTTAGCGGGACCGGTCGCCGACCCGGGTGTGCGTCATTCGTCCTTCGGCCGTCGCCCCATCAGCCCGGCGAAAAGCTCGTGCAGCGGCATCCCGCCAAGGACGGCGCACACACCCTCGGTGATCGGAAGCTCGACGCCGAGGCGGTGCGAAAGATCGCGCAGCACCGGCGCCGTCGTCAGTCCTTCGACGACCTGGCCGATCTGCGTCTTCGCCTCCTCCGGGGTCGCGCCGCGCGCGATCAACTCACCTGCCCGACGGTTGCGCCCCGACGGATGCCAGCACGTCACGACGAGATCGCCCAGCCCGGCAAGCCCCGAGAACGTCTCCTGTTGCGCCCCCGACGCCTCGCCGAGTCGGGCCATCTCGGCGAGACCGCGGGTGATGACCGCCGCCTTCGCGTTGTCGCCGAGCCGAAGACCGTCGACGCCGCCGGCTGCAAGCCCGATCACGTTCTTCGCCGCAGCGCACAGCTCGACGCCGATCAGATCCGGGTTCGTGTACACCCGAAAGGCGAGCGACGTGATTGCTTGCTGCAGGAACTGCAGGAGCCCATCGTCGTCGGCTGCGATCACAGCGGCGCCCGGCAGGCCCGCGGCCACCTCCTCGGCCATATTCGGTCCCGAGAGAACAGCGACGGGACGGTCGACGACGAGCGTCGAGAGCCGCTCACCGCTCTCGGGATCGAGCCCCTTGACGAGGCTCAACACCGGTGCGCTCCCGCGAATGTGCCCGAGCGCCTCACGGAACGAGCTGCTCGGCACCGCGATGACGACGAACTCGGCTTCCTCGTATGGCGCGTCGTCGATCGTCGCGCGGAGTGCGACGGTGACGTCGTGGCCCCGCTCTCGAAGGATGGTCGCGAACGCGGTACCCCACGCGCCCCCGCCGACGACGACTACCTTCACGCGCGCTTTCTGAAGTCGATCGCCACCGGCACCCCCTCGAGCTCGAAGCGTTCCCGAATCTGGTTCTCGACCCAATAGCCGTAGTCGCGCGTGACGAGACCGGGATCGTTGACGGTGAACCGGAACCGCGGCGGGCGCGTGGCGACCTGAGCGCCGTACAGGAGGTTGAGGCGGCGGCCGCCCTTCGACGGTGGCTGACGCGCCTCCTTCAGTTCGCCGAGGAACCGGTTCAGCTCGCCGGTGGGCACGCGGCTCACGTGGACGTCGTAGAGTTCGGCCACCTTGTCGAGGAGCCGTGAAACGCCCCGGCCCGTCTGCGACGAGATAGTGATGAACGGTGGGCGCTGCCGAAAGCGCCGCTGCAGTTCGGGGCGCACGTCCTCGATCGTGATCTCGGAGATGTCCCACTTCGAGAGGACGATCAGCGTCGAGCAATGCGACTTCCGCGCCACTTCGACCGCGGTGACGTCGCCCTCGACGATCCCGTCGTGGGAGTCGATGAGCACGAGCGCAACATCAGCGCGATCCGCCGCGTCGAGAGCACGCAACTCCGTGTAGTAGTCGATGCCCTGACGCTGTTTGCGCTTGCGGCGCAACCCGGCCGTATCGACGAGGATGAACGTACGACCGTTGTGCTCGATCGTCGTGTCGATCGTGTCACGCGTCGTGCCCGGGACCGAGTCGACAATCGTGCGTTCTTCCCCGAGAAGCTTGTTGAAGAGCGAGGACTTCCCGACGTTCGGCCGGCCGAGGATCGCCACGCGGATCGCGTCGCCGGCGGCAGTCCGCGACGACTCGATCGGCAGGCGATCGAGGATCTCGTCGAGCAGGTCGCCGGTGTTCGAGCCATGGAGCCCCGAGATCGGGAAGGGATCGCCGAAGCCGAGCGAGTGGAACTCGTAGGCAAGGTTCGTCTCGCCGGGGTCGTCGACCTTGTTCGCGAGCACGAGCACCTCCTTCTTCGCCTCCCGCAGGATCTGTGCGAGCTCCTCGTCGCCCGGCGTGATGCCCTGTCGTGCGTCGACGACGAAGAGGACGAGGTCGGACTCGTTGATCGCCGCGCGCGCCTGCTCGGCGATCTGACGGGTGATCGGGCTCGGGTCGGCGATGTCGACGCCGCCGGTGTCGATGAGCAGAAAGTGCTCGCCGTTCCACTCGCAGATGAGCTCCTTGCGGTCGCGAGTCGTGCCCGAGCTGTCATGCACGACCGCCTGACGCGACGAGGTGAGCCGGTTGATCAGCGTCGACTTGCCGACGTTCGGGAAGCCGACGATCGCCACGGTGCCGCGCAGCGTCAGCGGCTCGACGGTGTCGTCGGCGTCGTCGTCGATCTCTTCGACGTCGGCGTCGTCGTGCTCGGTCACAGCGGCGGCACGCTTCCCACGGGACGGCCACGTGCGTGGATGTCGGCAAGCCAGTCGAAAAGCACGTTGATCCGCCGCTCGATCTCCACCGTCGCTTCCTTGTAGCCGCGTCCGTTCTTCGGCAGTCCGTCGAAGCGAACCGGCTCGCCGTAGGCGACGGACACCGGAGCGAAGTTCCCGATCTTCCAGAACTGCGTGCCGTAGATCGCGATCGGGATCACCGGCACGCTCTCCTGCAACGCGACCATCGCGGCACCCGGCTGCGCGGTGCCCGGCCGCCCGGCGGAGTTACGGGTCCCCTCGACGAACAGTCCGACGACACGACCGTCGTGCGCCGACTGCTTCATCTGGCGAACCGCGTCCCGATCCGACTCGCCACGGCGCACCGCGATCGTGCCGTGCCACCGCAGGTAACGGCCGAGGCCGGGGAACACGACCGCTTCGAACTTCGCAACGAAGTCGATGTTGCGCGGCGACGTGACCCCGAGCAGCGGAATGTCGAACCAATGCATGTGATTGACCGCGTAGACGAGGCCTCCGGTCGCCGGCACGCGATCGCGCCCGTAGGCGCGCACACGCGCTGCAAGGCGCGTCGGCCAACCCATCGTGCGGCGGCCGATCGCCCAGGCGATGTCGACGCCGCTCACGGCGCCGCGACGGTGCGGGCTCGCACGAGCGCCTCGATCTGCCCGACGACATCGTCGACCTCGAGGTTGGTCGTGTCGATCAGTTCGGCGTCTCCGGCGGGCTGCATGCGCTCTCGGTCTCTCGAATCACGGACGCGCAGATCCGTGGCGAGTGCGTCCGCTCCGATGTCGGGCCGCTCCGCCTGGCGGCGGCCTGCCCTGATTGTCGGGTCGGCTTGCAGATAGACCTTCACCTCGGCGTCGGGCACGACGACGGTGCCGATGTCTCGGCCCTCGATCACCGCGTTCCCGAGCTCTGCGAGCTCGCGCTGCCGTTCGCGCATGACGTCGCGGACGTCGTGGTGGCGAGCGACGACCGAGACCATGCGGTCGATGCGCGACTGTCGGATTGCCGATGTGACATCGACGCCGGCGATAAGTACGCGCCCCTCCTCGTCGAACGTCACCGGGTTGCGGCGGGCGAGCGTGCCGAGCGGCTCGCCTTCGGCGAGCGGCATTCCTTCGCGCATCGCAAGCCACGTGAGCGCCCGGTACATCGCCCCGGTATCGAGGTAGCGAAAACCAAGCCGCTCCGCGAGCTTGCGGGCGACCGTGCTCTTGCCGGCGCCAGCCGGTCCGTCGATTGCCACGATCATCGCTGCACCAGTCGGTCGAGGAGGTCGTAGAAGCCGGGGAAGGATACCGCCACGCAGTTCGCGCCCTCGATCTGCACGCCCTCGCGCGAGACGACCCCTGCAACGGCCCCAAGCATGGCGATCCGATGGTCTCCGTGGGAGATCACGCGCCCGCCTCGTGGGCGGGTCGGCACGCCGACGACCGAGAAGCCCTCGTCGTGGCCTTTCGCGCGGACGCCGATCGCGCGGAGCGCGTCGACAAGGGCCTCGATGCGGTCGGTTTCCTTGTGGCGCAACTCGGCCGCGCCGTAGACCCAGCTCTCGCCGCGCGCACACGCTGCAAGCAGGCCGAAGAGCGGCAGCTCATCGACGAGCGTCGGCACCTCGGGCGAGGTGATCTTCGTCGCCGTGAGCTGCTCGGCGTAACGAACTTCGATGTCGCCGACCTGCTCGACGCCGACACGGCGACGCGCGAGGATCCCGACGCGCGCGCCCATTCGGTTGAGCACGTCGAGCAATCCGGTTCGCCGGGAGTTGAGGTTCACGTCGTGGATCGTGATCCGCGACTCCGGCACGAGCGTCGCGGCGACGATGAACGGCGCCGCCGACGAGAAGTCGCCCGGCACGTCGACCGAGCCGAGTCTGATGTGGTCGGGCGGGTCGATGCTCACCGAATTGGGGCGGGTGGAGACGTTGACTCCCGCCGCGCGCAGCATCAGCTCGGTGTGGTCGCGAGTCGGCGCCGGCTCGATGACCGTCGTTCGCCCGGTCGCGCCGAGCCCTGCGAAGAGAATCGCCGACTTCACCTGAGCACTCGCGACGGGCAACTCGTAGTCGATCGCCGTCAGCGGGGTGCCGGTGATCGTGAGCGGCAGACGGCCGTCGGTGGTCTCCACCTTCGCGCCCATGAGCCGCAGCGGCTCGGCGATTCGCTCCATCGGCCGGGACGAGAGCGACTCGTCGCCCGTGAGGGTGAACGTGCCGTTCTGGAACGCGAGCAGTCCGGGCAGGAGCCGCGCCAACGTGCCGGCGTTTCCGCAGTCGATCTCCGCAGACCTCAAGCCGCGGAGACCGACTCCCGCCACCGTCAGCTCCTCACCGCCCTCGCCCACGTCGACGCCCAGGGCACGCACGGCCTCGAGTGTCGAGGTGGTATCGGCCGAGCGGCCAAAGCCGCGAATCACCGTGTCGCCGTCGGAGACCGCGCCGAGGAGAAGTGCGCGGTGGCTGATCGACTTGTCGCCGGGAACGGCGAAGTGGCCGTCGAGCGACGCGGCGGGCTCGACTTTCATTCGCCCTCGAGCATCGCGCTGACGACGACGCCGTACCCCTGCGCCTCGAGGATGTCGGCGGCGCGGCGCGCCTCGCCTTCGCCGGTGACGAGCACGGTCAGCGTGCCGCCGCGTTCAGGCGAGACGTGATGCAGCTCGAAGTCTTCGATGTTGATGCGCTCGGCGCCGAGTGCCTGCGTGATACCGGCAAGCACGCCGGGACGGTCGGGCACGTGCACGCGCAGCTGTTGCAAAGCGCCCGGCGGGTACTCCCGCTCGAGCATGCGTCGCCGGTTCGCCGATGCCTCACCGATCCAGCGCGCCAGGAAGCCGGCGTCGCCGCTTGCAAGCGCCGCCTCGACCTGTTCGATGCGACGCCGATGCTCGGCAAGAGCCGCCCGGACCGGCTCGGCGTTGTCGAGGAAGATGTCCACCCAGATGCGCGGGTTCGCGCCCGCGACGCGCGTCATGTCGCGCAGCGAACCACCGGCGTGTGCGAGCGGCTCGTGCCCCTCCACCCGGTTTGCTCCCGCCTGGTTGACAACCACGTTGGCGAGCACGTGGGGAACATGGCTCGTCATCGCGACGAGCGCGTCGTGTGCGACGGGGTCGATCGCAACCGGCGTCGCGCCGAGCGAGGCGACAAATCCATGCACTGCGCGGTACCGGTCGGGGTCGGTCGTCGCGAGTGGCGCGAGAAACCAGGTCGCGCCGCGAAAGAGGTCGGCTTTGGACGCACTCGGCCCCCGGGCCTCGAGCCCCGCGATCGGGTGCCCGCCGACGAACCGCGTCGAGCCAAAGGCGGCCTCGCAGACGGCAGCCTTCGTCGAGCCCACGTCCGTGACGGTGGTGCGCTCGCCTGCAGCGGCGAGCACCTCCTGCACCGTGGCAGGCAGCGAGCCGATGGGTGCGGCTACGACCGCGAGGTCGGCATCGGCAAGCGCCTCGGCGAGCGATGACGCCGGCTCGACCGCCTCGCGCTCCCCGGCAAGGGCGAGCGACTCGGCGTCAGGATCCCACCCGCGCACATCGGCGCCTGTCGCCCTGGCAGCGAGGCCGATCGAGGCACCGATCAGGCCGGTGCCGACAACTGCGATCCGGGTTGTCACGGTCAACGCGGCGCGGAGCGCATCAACTCGGCGAGGCGGAACGCGAGATCGAGCGACTGGCGAGCGTTCAGCCTCGGGTCGAGCAGCGACTGGTACCGCGAAGCAAGATGCTCTTCGAGCACGTCGTCTGCACCGCCGAGGCATTCGGTGACGTCCTCGCCCGTGAATTCCAGATGCACACCGCCCGGCCAGACGCCGACCTCCCAGCAGGCCGCGAAGAATCCTTCGAGCTCGGCCATGATCGCGTCGAACCGGCGCGTCTTCACCCCCGTCGCGGTGCGGATGCCGTTGCCGTGCATCGGGTCGGACGCCCAGAGCACCGGGTGGCCCTCGTCCTTCACCGCGTGGAGAAGCGGCGGCAGAAGCTCGCGCACGTGCTCTGCCCCCATGCGCGCGTAGTAGGTGAGGCGGCCGGGGATGCGGAGCGGATTGAGCCGCTCGGCGAGCTCGACAGCGTCGGCGGGGGTCGCGTTCGGACCGAGCTTCACACCGATCGGGTTGTTGACGCCGGAGAAGAACTCGACGTGCGCGCCGTCGAGCTGCCGGGTCCGTTCGCCGATCCACAGCAGGTGCGCCGAGCAGTCGTACCAGTCGCCCGTGAGCGAGTCCTTGCGGGTCAGCCCTTCCTCGTAGTCGAGCAACAGACCTTCGTGGCTCGTGAAGACGTCGACCTCGTGCAGCCGCCGCTCGTTTGCGAGGTCGATCCCGCACGCAGCCATGAACGCAAGCGCGCGCTCGATCTCTCCGGCCAGCTGGTCGTAGCGCTGCCCTTCCGGCGAGGTCGCGACGAAATCCTTGTTCCAGAGGTGGACCTGCGTCAGGTCGGCGTAGCCACCCTTCGTGAACGCGCGAAGCAGATTGAGCGTCTGCGCGGATTGGTTGTAACCCTCGACCATACGTTGAGGGTCTGGGATCCGTGCCTCGGCGGTGGGTGCGTCGTCGTGCACCATGTGCCCGCGAAAACTCGGCAGGCCGGTGTCGGGCTCGGTCGCCTCCGAGCGCGGCTTCGTGAACTGGCCCGCGATCCGCCCCACCTTCACGACCGGCAGCGTGGCGCCGTAGGTGAGCACGGCAGACATCTGGAGCATGATCTTCAGCTTCTCGCGGATGCGCATGGTCGAGAGCTCGTTGAAAGACTCGACGCAGTCGCCCGCCTGAAGGAGGAACGCCCTACCCTCGAGCGCGCGGGCGAGGCCCGCCTGCAGCGCCCGCGCCTCGCCGGCAAACACGAGCGGCGGGCTCGCCTGGAGCTTCGCGACGGCGGCGTCTGCGCGTGCGGCGTCCGGCCACTCCGGCTGCTGGAGCGCAGAGCGCTCGCGCCAGGATGTCGGCGACCAGTTCGAGGACGTCACTGCCATGGGCTCAGAGTAGCTACGCGGATTTCCTCTATCCTTCCCGCGATGACTTCCGCCTCCCGCAACTGTTGGTCGTGGCGCTGCGGGCGAGGCGGAGCCCTGCGCTAACGCCGCCTCGTTCGCTGACACGTCCCGGCGCGAACACGACTTCCACGAGGTGAACCCCATGCGCGTCTTCTCCGGCATCCAGGCAACGGGTGCCAAACACATCGGCAACTACATCGGCGCGATGCGCCAGTACGTCTCGACCCAGGACGAGGGCGACGCCTTCTTCTGCGTCGTCGACCTGCACTCGATCACGACCGAGTACGACCCACAGGATCTCCACGACCGCACGCTCGACCTCGCCGCGCTCCTCTACGCAGTCGGGCTCGACCCCGAACGGTGCACGCTCTTCCTGCAGAGCCACGTCACCGGCCACGCCGAGGCGGCTTGGCTGCTCTCGGCCGTCACCGGGTTCGGGCAACTCGGCCGCATGACCCAGTTCAAGGAAAAGGGCGAGGGCAAGGAGTTCGTCGCGGCCGGCCTCTTCACCTATCCGGTGCTGATGGCCGGCGACATCCTGCTCTACCAGACCGACATCGTCCCGGTCGGCGACGACCAGCGCCAGCACGTCGAGCTCGCCCGTGACGTCGCGCAGCGGTTCAACTCGCGCTTCGGCGAGACATTCACGATTCCGAAGGGCGTCTTCCCCGAGGTAGGCGCGCGGATCATGGATCTCCAGGATCCGTCGAAGAAGATGTCGACGACCGGCGGGACCGAACAGGGGACCGTGATGGTGCTCGACACGCCCGACGCGATCCGCAAGAAGTTCAAGGTCGCGGTCACCGACTCGGGCCGCGAGGTTCGCTATTCACCCGCGGAGAAGCCCGGCGTCTCGAACCTGATCGAGATCCTCGCCGTCTCGAGCGGACGCCCGATCCCGGAGGTCGAAGCGGCGTATGACGGCCGCGGCTACGGCGACCTGAAGACCGATGTCGGCGACGCGGTGGTCGAGCTCTTCGCGCCGATGCAGGCTCGCTACGCCGAGCTGCGCGCCGACGAGGGCGAGTTGCGGCGGCTGCTCGCCGTGGGCGCGGCGAAGGCGCGTGAGACCTCGGCGTCGACCCTCGAGGCGATGTACGAGCGAATGGGCTTCGTGCGACCGTGACCTTCCCGTGCCGGCCGCAGACGTAGCAGTTTGAATGGTGGCGGCCCGCGCGTTAGCGTGCGAGTCGCCGCCACCATTTTGACCGCGGTACTCAACAGGGGAGGACTGTCCAGATGAAGAAGATCGCCGTTCTTGCAGCGGCATTGCTCGGGGTCGTCGTCGCCGTGACCTCGGCCTCGGCGTCCGCGCCGAGGAACGACATCAAGAACTTCCAGCATGTCTGGGTCGTGATGATGGAGAACACGAGCGACCACAGCCTGATCGGCAACGCGAACGCTCCGTACACGAACCAACTCGCACAGACGGTCGGCTACGCGACCAGCTACTACGGCGTCGCACATCCGAGCCAACCGAACTACGTCGCGATCACCGCCGGCACGACGGCCGGGGTCGCGAATGACAACGACGTCACCGTCGACCTGCCGAACATCGTCGACCAGCTCGAGTCGCACGGCAAGACGTGGCGCGATTACCAGCAGTCGCTCTCGCTATGCAACGGGAACAAGTTCGCCCATGCGTGTGGCAATCAGCTGTACGAGCGGAAGCACAACCCGTTCGTCTCATTCACGGATGTCGCCTCGAGCCCGTCGCGGATGGCGAATGTCGTCGACCTCGACCAGCTGCAAAGCGACCTCTGGAGCGGCAACGCACCGGACTACAACTTCATCGCCCCGGATCAGTGCCATGACATGCACGGACGGGCCGCCACCGCTGCCGATCCATGCGACTTCTCGCACGAGCAGAGCATCATTCAGCTCGGGGACAGCTTCCTGCAGGGGCTGATCGACGAGATCACGTCGTCCCCGGCCTGGACGGGGAACTCGGCGATCTTCGTCGTCTGGGACGAGAGCGACTTCACGGGCTCCCCGACCGACTTCGGCTTCGGGGACACGAGCGGGTGCTGCGACGCGAATCCCGGCGGCGGGCATGTGCTCGGGCTCGTGCTCTCACATTCGGATCACGCGGCGCGCACGTCGGACGTGCCGTACAACCACTACTCGGCGCTCGCGACGATCGAGGACGGCTGGAACCTCGGTCGCCTGGGGCATGCCGCGAACGTCACGCCGATGGGCGACCTCGTCGGCCCGAAGGGCTCGGGCTAGCTCCACCGGTCCGACGCAACTGCTCCACCTCGGAGGGCTCGAGCTCGCGCCACGCGCCGGGCTCGAGCCCTTCGACGTTCAGAGGTCCGTAGGTGCTGCGATGCAGGGTCTGCACGCGGTGGCCGACCGCTTCGAGCATGCGCTTCACCTGGCGATTTCGTCCCTCGTGAATCGTGAGCTCGATGCGGCCATCGCCGAGCCGCCGCACGGTGGCCGGCGCGGTCTTCCCGTCCTCGAGCTTCACACCCTCGGCGAGCTTGCGCAGCGTCCCGTCGGTCGGCTGACCCCACACTTCGGCGACGTAGACCTTGTCGACCTCGTAGGATGGATGCGCGAGCCGGTGCGCAAGATCGCCGTCGTTCGTCAGGAGCAAGGCCCCGGTCGTGTCGGCGTCGAGCCGCCCGACGGGAACGACACGGTTCGGGTGATCGACGAGGTCGAGGACGGTCGTTCGCCCCTGCGGGTCGCTCGCCGTCGCGACGACGCCTGCGGGCTTGTGCAGGAGGACGTACGAGAGCCCTTGCTTGGCAAGCGGCTGCCCGTCGAGGCTCACCTCGTCGGTCCGCTGCACGAAGGTGTTCAGCTGCCCCGGCTCGCCGTTCACCGTGACGCGGCCGGCCTTGATCAGCTCGTCGGCCTTGCGACGCGAGGCGACCCCCGCGCGCGCGAGCCAGGCATTGAGGCGCATGCGCGTAGTGAATCAGCCGTGCGTGCGCGACGACGTGATCTCGCCCGTGTTGAAGCCGAGCCAGTGCATCCGTCCGAGGTAGCGGGCGTGCTCGACGTTCGCGAGGTGACTCCACACGCGCAGCCCTTCGACGAAAGCGCGCGCCTGGTCGCGGCCGCCGGCGAGGTCGAAGGCGAAGATCGAGCCGGCTCCGAGCGGCAGGTAGCGGCGTGCCAGCGCACGATACGGCGACGAGTCGAGCCCGGCGAAGCGCACCCGGTCGACCGCAGGATGACCTTCGAGCCACTCCGCGACCCTGAAGGCGTTCGCGACGTGCCGGTCCATGCGCAACGAAAGCGTCTCGAGCCCCTGCAGGCCACGCCGCCTTCGAGCGACGCGACGCGTTCCTCGAACGCCGCCGTTGTCGGGTTCATGATCCGCGAGTAGGTGTTGCCGTACTCCTGGAGGTTGAAGTACGCCGCCGCGGACTCGGAGTCCTCGAACACGTAGCTCGCGGTTTGGAAGATCGGGATCGCGCGCGCGCCGGTGTAGGGATCGGGCCGCTGGCCCGCGTGCACCTGCCGCGTGTCGAACCCACTCCGCCGGTCGCTCATGGGACTGACGTTACGCGAGTGCGAGTGCTAGGCGGGGCGCTTCTCGGCGACCGCTTCGAGCCGCTCGCGGATCTGGGCGACGTCGTCGCCGAGGTCGTCGACGCGCGGAAGCGCAGCGAGTGACTCGAGCCCGAAGATGCGTTCGAAGAGCGGCGTCGTGCGATAGCGGATCGCACCGAACTCGTCATCGCGGCCGCCTTCGGCGATCAACCCGCGCTCGGCAAGGCCGGCGACTACGCCGTCGACGTTCACGCCGCGGATGCGCGCGATCTCTGGGCGCGAGACCGGACCCAGGTACGCCACGATCGCGAGCGTCTCGAGCGCGGCCTGCGAGAGTCCCTTCTCGGCCGGCTTGTCGAAGAGGCGGGCGCAGGCCTCCGATGCTGCCGCGGACGCGCGGAACGCAAATCCACCGGCGACATGCTCCAGCACGATCCCGCTACGCCCCTCGGCGAACCGCTCGGCGAGCACCTCGATCGCCTCTTCGACATCCGACGGATCGACTGCCGCCGCCGAAGCGAGCTCGGCGACCGGCAGCGGCTGCGAGGCAACGACGAGCAGCGCCTCGATCGTCCGCGCCAGCTCGGCTGCGGGCGTCGATTCGGTCGGGATCAGGCGGAGTGTGCGGTCCAAGAGAGGGTCCTTTCTGCGTCGGCTCGGGAAATCCTTATCGGTGCGAACGGACCGGACTGGGCGATCGCGATCTCGTCCTGCTTGCGCAGCTCGAGGAGCGCAAGGAAGGCAACTGCGATCTCGACACGCGACAAGCCGACGACCTCCTGGTCGAAGTCGAAGCGCGTGCGCCGCCGAAGGAGCGCCCGCCAGCGGTCGAGGAACTGCGACACCGGCGGGAAGCGGAGAGCCATGTGCGCGGTCGACGGTGCAGGCGGCTCCACGGCGAGGCCGCGTAATGCCGCGGCGAGCTTCAGCGGCTCTTGTGGCGCGAGTTTGCGCTCGGCTTTCGGAGCAAGTGGAGCCGGGCCGGTGCGGAAGAAAAGGTCGCGACGTTCGGTGAGGCGCTCGCGCAGCCAGTTCGCAGCTTCCTTCGCGCGACGGTACTCGGCAAGCCGCCGCGCAAGCTCTTCGGCTGCCGCCTCGGGCTCGAGTTCGGAGAGCTCGGCGTCCTCCTCGGGGAACATCGCGCGCGCCTTCAACTCGAGCAGAGCGGAGATGAGGACGAGGAACTCGCCGCAGGCGTCGAGGTCGAGCTCGCCCTTTGCGTCGAGATGCTCGACGAAGGCGATCACGATCTCGGCGAGGTCGACCTCCCGCAGGGGCAGCCCTTCACGGAGGACGAGCGAGAGCAGGAGATCGAACGGCCCCTCGAAGGCGTCGAGGTCCAGCTCCAGTTCGCGGACGGCTACCGGCACTGCGCCAGAGTACTGCCGCTACCGGACGCGGCCCCGCGGCACCGCCATGGCGGGGCCGGTGGCTTTCCGTGGCTCGTGCACGCGCACCGTTGGATCGCGCCGGAAGAACTGCCACCAGACAAAGAACGCGACGGAGGCGACGAAGCAGATGATCGACACCCACGCGTTGAGGCGCAGGCCCGCGATGTGGTGGGACGGGTCGATCCGCAGCAGTTCCTCGAAGAACCGCCCGAACGTGTACCAGGCGACGTAGAGCGCAAAGAGCGCGGGCGGGCGGATCACGAACCGGCGCCCGACGTAGAGGAGGATGAGAACGCCGACGACGTTCCAGATCAGCTCGTAGAGGAACGTCGGGTGGTAGGTCGCAACGTTGAAGTCGTTGAACGGCCGGTGCACCGGGTCGATCTTCAACGCCCACGGCAGCGTCGACGGCTTGCCGTAGAGCTCCTGGTTCCACCAGTTACCGATGCGCCCGATCCCCTGCGCGAGCAGGATGCCCGGCGCCGCGGCGTCGGCGAACAGGGCCGCGCTCGCACCGGAGCGGCGGATGACGAGCACGCCCGCAAGCGCGCCGAGCGCGATCCCGCCCCACACACCGAGCCCGCCCTTCCACACTTCGAAGATCCCCTGCCACTTCGGGCTCGGCACTTCGCTCCACGACGTGACGTCGTGGTACAGGCGCGCGCCGACGACACCGAAGCCGACGCCCCACACGGCGACCCGAGTGACGAGGTCCCAGTCACCACCGAGTGCGACCCAGCGACGACCGGTCAGCCAGATCGCGGCGAGGATCGCGACGAGCAGCGTCAGCCCGTACATGTGCAGCTTCAGCGGCCCGAGATGGATCACGCCGGTGTGCGGTGACGGGATGTAGCCGAGAACGCTGCTCGCGAAGGTCACGGGCGGGATTCTGCCCGAGTTCTTCGGCTACAGCAGAATCAGCAGCGCGAGCTCGACCGAGCAGCCCTTGGCGAGCAGCTCGGCGGCGTGATGCAGGTCGACGTCCACGCGGGCCGCGAGCTTGGCTGCGTCGGCCGGCGGATAGCCCGCCAGCTCGAGCCGTTCAGCGCGCCAGTGCTCGACGAGCTCCTGCTCGCTCGGACGTACGTTGATCTCCGCAGTTGCCATCAGATACTCATCTCCTCGACCATCTATTCGGTAACAACGGCGGTCCGGTTCTCCCCATGCCGGGGGATCTTGAGAATTTACGAACCGCTAACTACAGCCCTTTTCGGTCATCCGCCGCGTGTGTGGCGGTCGCCGAACTCGATCGAGCCGGGTTCGCAATCACACAGTGCGCGTGCTCGTCAGTTCGCGCCGGGCTTGGCGGCCACCGACGAGCGCGCGGCCCCGAAGGGTGTCCGCAACTTAGCGCGTCGGCGCCACCCACGGCTCGTCGAAGCGTCGCGATTCCGCCCCCTACCCGCCCCTAAGGGGCGCGGCCGGCGCCGCCGTGTCCGGTGCCAGGCACGACTACGAGAGCGTGACGATTCGTCCACATCCCCGCGTGAAGCGCAGAGGAGAGCCATTCGGCGGTGGACATGTCCGGTGCCAGGCCCGATGACGGAAGCGTGACGATGTGTCCACACCCCGTCGCACGCGACCCGGTCGATCGGCCGAGCTAGGCGACGGCGGATTCGCCGAGCAGCATCTTCACCTCGGCGTAGAAGTCCGGTGCCGGCTTCACCTTGTACTGCGGCCCGAAGGCATAGACCTTCTTGCCGTGCGAGGTGATGAGGTCCGCGTAGACCGGTGATTCGCCGGGGAAGTCCTTGATCAGGGCGGCGAGCTCACGGATCGTCCCCGCGGCAGCCTTCGTCGCGTCGATCCGCAGGCGCACCTCGCGCTTCTCTGCGACCGCCTCGAACGCGGCGAGCTCGAGCGCGACGAGCTTCGTCTCCCCCTCCTTGCGATCGATGCGGCCCTTCACGATCAGGATGCGATCGCTCGTGCAGAGCTCGCGCGCCTTCTCGTAGATCTGGTTGAAGACGACGGTCTCGACGCTGCCGGTGACGTCCTCGAACTGCAGGAACACCATCGCGTCGCCGCGCTTGGTGGTCATGTGCCGCACGCCCGAGACGATCCCGCCGACAGTGATCACTTCGCCGTCGCGCCGCCGCTCGAGCTCGCCGATCGTCGTATCGGACTTGCGCCGGAGCTGGTCGCGAATCGCCGACAGCGGATGCTCCGAGACGTACAGCCCGAGCACCTCCTTCTCGAGCTTCAGCAAATCGCTCTTCTCGAACTCGTCTGTCGGCGTTGTCGGGTGGTGGCGGGGCTTCTCCTCGTCGGCCGGCCCGAGGTCGAAGATCGAGCCCTGGCCCGCGAGCCGGTCGGACTGCTGCTTCTGGCCCCAGCCGACTGCCTGCTCGAGCACTTCGAGCATTCCCTTGCGCGCACCCGGCAGCGCGCCGCACTTCACGAGCGCTTCGAGCACGCGCTTGTTCGAGACCATCGGGTCAACGCGCTCGGTGAAGTCCCAGATCGATTCGAACGGACCGCCCTCGTTGCGAGCTGCGATCAGCGCCTTGGCCGCGCCCTCGCCGACGCCCTTGACGGCGTTCAAGCCAAAGCGGATCTTGCCGTCCACGACGGCGAAGTCGACCTGCGACTCGTTCACGTCGGGCGGCAGCACCTCGATGCCGAGCTCATGACAGGCGTTGACGTAGATCGGCACGCGATCCTTCGTGTTCATCACCGAGCTGATGAGCGCCGCCATGTACTCGCACGGATGGTTCTGACGGAGCCACGCGGTCTGGTAGGCGATCAGCGCGTAGCAGGCAGCGTGCGCCTTCGGGAACGAGTAGTCGGCAGCCTTCTCGACGTCCTCCCACAACTGCTTCGCAGCGGCGGGCGTGACGTTCTGCTCCGCTGCGCCGTTCATGAACTTGTCCTTCAGCGAGTCCATGAGCGAACGGATCTTCTTGCCGATCGCCTTGCGCAGGTCATCCGCCTCGGTGATCGAAAAGCCGGCCAGGTCACGCGCAATGCGCATGTACTGCTCCTGGAACACGCAAATCCCGTAGGTGTCCTGGAGGATCGGCTTGAGCCGCTTGTCGACGTACGTGACCTGTTCCTGGCCGGCCTTGCGCTTGCCGTAGACCGGGATGTAGCCCATCGGGCCTGGGCGATACAGCGCGACGAGCGCGATCAGATCCTCGAACACGGTCGGCTTCACCTGGCGGAGCGCTTCACGCATGCCTGACGACTCGAACTGGAAGACGCCGGCTGCGTCACCCTTCGCGAGCATCGCGTAGGTCTTCTTGTCGTCGAGCGGGATCGTCGCGATGTCGAGGCCCCCGATGAGCGCGCTCGCCTTGTCGATCACGTCGAGGTTGCGCAGGCCGAGGAAGTCCATCTTCAGAAGTCCGAGCGCCTCGATGTCCTTCATGGAGAACTGCGTCACGACTTCCTGATCGGAGCCCTTCTGCTGCAGCGGTACGACGTTCATGAGCGGCTCGGCGCCGATCACGACGCCGGCGGCGTGGATCGAATCGGCGCGCGTCAGGCCCTCGAGCGGCTGGGCGAGGTCGATGATTTCGCGCGCGACCGGATCGGAATCGACCATCTTCCGCAGCTCGCCGCCCGGCTTCATGCACTCGTCGAGCGTCTGCCCAGGGCCTTCCGGGATCAGCTTCGCGATCTTGTCGACAACGCCGTAGGGAACTTCGAGGACACGACCCGCGTCGCGCACGGCGGCGCGGGCAGCCATCGTCGAGAACGTGATGATCTGCGCGACACGATCGCTGCCGTACTTCTCGCGCACGTAATTGATGACGCGCTCGCGACCTTCGACCGCGAAGTCGATATCGATGTCGGGCATCGACTTGCGGCCCGGATTCAAGAAGCGCTCGAACATCAGGTCGTACCGGATCGGGTCGATGTCCGTGATCGCAAGCGTGTAGGCGACGAGTGAGCCCGCCGACGAGCCGCGGCCCGGGCCGACCGAGACGCCGTTCGTCTTTGCGAACCGGATGAAATCCCAGACGATGAGGAAGTAGTCGGTGAACCCCATCTCCTTGATCGTCTTCAGCTCGTAGCGGAGGCGCTCCTGGAGCTCGGTCGTCACCGTGCCGTAGCGCTTCTCGAGGCCGCGCTCGCACTGCTCGACGAGGTAATCGAATGAGTCGCGGCCCTCGGGCACATCGAAGCGCGGCAGGTGAATCTGGCCGAGCTCGATCTCCACGTTGCAGCGCTCCGCGATCTCGAGTGAGCGCCTGAGCGCGTCCTCCTGCCCCGGAAAGTCGGCGAGCATCTCGGCGGGCGACTTGAAGAAGAAGTGGTCGGTGTCGAATTTCCAGTGATTCGGGTTCTTCAGGGAGTCGCCGGACTGGATGCAGAGAAGCGCCTCGTGCGCGCGTGCGTCGGTGTCGCGGAGGTAGTGCACATCGCCGGTGCCGACGAGCGGCATCTTCGCCTTCGCGGCGAGCGCGATCAGCTGCGGGTTCAGCCGCTGCTGGATCTCCATGTGCGCGTTCTGCAGCTCGACATAGACGTTGTCACGACCGAAGACCGCGCTCAGCCGGTCGAGCTCGCCGTGCGCGTCGCCCGGGCGGTTCTCCTCGAGCGCCTTGTTGACGCGGCCCGAGAGACAACCCGAAAGCGCGATCACACCCGCGTTGTGGCGCTCGAGCAGCTCCCAGTCGACGCGCGGCTTGTAGTAGTAGCCCTCGAGGTAACCGAGCGAGGAGAGCTTGATCAGGTTCGAGTAGCCGGTGTTGTCGGCCGCAAGAAGTGTGAGATGTGCGTAGCCCTTCTGCTGCGCGTGGCGGTCGTCGGCGACGTAGACCTCGCAGCCGACGATCGGCTTTACACCGGTTCCCTTCGCCGCCTTGAAGAGCTGAACGGCGCCCGCCATCGAGCCGTGATCCGTGAGTGTGACCGCCGGCATCTCGAACTCCGCCGCCCGCGCGACGAGATCGGGAACTCGGCATGCGCCGTCGAGAATCGAGTACTCGGAGTGGACATGGAGGTGGACGAAATCGGCGGCGGGCATCGCGGAGGCCCATAGTACGCTCGGGTCCTGACGGGTCTCGAAAGGCCCCTGCGAGCAGGTGCTTCGACGTTACGGGATGCTCGTCGAGGTCGTCGACGAGGTCGTCGTCGAGGTTGTCGAGATGGGTGGCGCGGGGCCGCCGGCGGTCGAGAAGAACGTCACCGGATGGAGCTCGACACCGTTCGGCGCGCCGCGCTGGCCGTGAAGAACGTCGAAGAAGAGCACACCCTCGATCGTCGCCCGGAGGTCGAGCGGCGTGTAGTGCGAGCCCGACACGTTCGGCATCACTTGATCCATCGCCTGTCGCGCCTGCGCAAGCAACGTCGCGTAGGGAGACGACGAGTCGCACTGCGCCTGCGGCGCCTCGACGTTCAACTCGGCGCCGGTCGCCGTCGTGAGGATGACGTGCAGATCTGAGTCTCCCTCCTGCTTGGCTGCGATCACGTGCACGTTCTCGATCACGACGAGTTGCCGTTCGACCGGAAACCGCGGCGAGTCCCGCGTCACGGGCGGCGCCGGCAGCGAGACGAGCTCATCCGGTGTCATAACCGCCGGGTCGGTGGGCAGCAGAAGGCCGTCGGTGAGGTGCTTGACGGCGCCGCGCTCGGTTCCACACGCGCTCGCACCCTTGAGCACCTTGAGGCCCGGCACGCGCCCGTCGTCGCGGGACGGATCGATCGTCACGACAACGGGCGCGCCGGGCTTCTTGCTCGTCGGCGCTGCGCCGACCGTCACCGTGACTGTCACCGTCCTCCCCGCCGGTGACGAGAGGAAGCCCGCGAGTGCAAGCGCGAGCGCGCCGACCACGACGAGAACCACCACGATTCTGTTCAACGTGCGCCTACGTCTTGCCCGCGGGCACCGGCGTCGCGGACGGTTCAGGTGCGGCGGCGACCGCCGCGGTCGGCGCAGCAACCGACTGCCCGAACGAGTTCAGGTACCCCTTCTGCGCCGGATCGTTGAAGAACGCCGACGCCGCCTCCTGTCCCCAGCGGTAGAGGTTGCTCGCGTTCTCCTGCGAGAGGTTGAAGTCCGTCGTCGAGACCGCGTGCGTGGGGATGCTCACGGTGCGTGCCGACACGGCCTGCCCCATGTGCTCGCGGTCCCACGCCTCCATCGCCGCCGAGAACATCGCCTTCAGGAGCGGCACCGCCCAGAGGGGGCGCGGAATCGCGCGATGCGGCAGGCCCTCGGTCGCGTCGGCGCCGGGATGGAGCCGGAAGCCCCAGGTCGGGCGCTTCGGGTTCGGACTGTCGAACAGCCAGATCGGGAAGTTCGAGAGCAGGCCGCCGTCGACGATGTAGTAGGGCCGCTTGGCCTTGTACAGCCGCACCGGTGTGAACAGGAACGGGTAGCTCATGCTCATCCGCACGGCCTCGACGATCGGGAACGCGTCTTTGTCGAGCGGCTTGCCGTGCTTGTCCTCGTAGTTTCGGAGCGCGTCGGGCATGAGCAGCATGCGGCCACCCGTCACGTCGGAACCGATGACATGCAGGCGGTAGGTCGCCCGCTCGTACTGCGCGTCGGTGATGTTCGGTAGCTCGGAGCGCGGCGGCAGGTCTCGCCGTTTCACGTCGGCGAACGTCAACTCGGTCTTCCCGAGCTCCTTTGCAAGGGGCGATGCGGCGAGCTGCTCACTCATCCACTGCGAGAAGTAGTTGCCGGGAGCGAGCCCGCGAATCCGTGCGAGCGCGTTCACGAGCCCGCCGGCCCACTTGCCGCCGAAGCCGCAGTCCGCGAACTTCGGGTACTTCGCGTCGTTCAGGATCTTCTGCAGTCCTGCGGAGTCGTAGCCCACCGCGAGCAACGCGGCGACGATCGACCCTGCCGACGTGCCTGCGAGGTTCACCCACTCGCGCACGCCCGCGTCTTGCTCTGCGGCGGCAATCGCTCCTGCAAAGGCGATTCCCTTGACGCCTCCACCCTCGAAGACTCCGTCCGCGCGATGGCGTTCGTCCGGCATCTCAACCACCCACCCTTCCGGTTGCTCTGCCGCAGAACCAATTCGCAGTATGGCACCTCGTTGTGACGGGCTCAACCCTCTAGATTCACCTTTGTGACGACACCGGGCTCGCTTGCAGAAGTGATCGCACGCATGCAGTCGACCCTCGCGCCACTGCCGAGAAGCGACGGTGTCGCCTGTTTCACGCGCCTCTACCTCGCGGTCACCGAGGGCGTGCAAGAGCGGCTTGCGGGCTTCGTCTTCGCCGACGCGGAGTTCCTCGCGCGACTCGATGTTGCATTCGCCGGCCTCTTCTTCACCGCACTCGACGCGGCAGCCGCCAAAGACGCGCAGAGTCTCCCGCGCGCGTGGGCGCCGCTCGTCGATGCGCGCTCGGCGCGCGGCATCGCGCCGCTGCAGTTCGCGTTCGCGGGGATGAGCGCGCACATCAACCGCGATCTGCCGGTGGCACTCGTCGCGACCTGCACCGAGCTCGGGATCGCGCTCGACGAGGGGTCACCCCAACATCAGGACTTCGAGCATGTGAACGCGGTGCTCGCCGAGGTCGAAGGGCAGGTGAAGGCGCAGTACCTCACCGGGTTCCTCCGCTCACTCGACCGGCTCGTGCATCGCATCGACCGGCTCGACGACATCGTCGCGATGTGGGACGTCGCACGCGCCCGCGACGCCGCCTGGGCGAACGCCGAAGCGCTCTGGGCGCTCCAGGACAACTCCGAATTGCGGTCGAACTACGTGGTGGCGCTCGATCGCATGGTCGGGCTCACCTGCCGCGGGCTGCTCGTCCCGGCGGACACGTGGCTGCAGCGACTCGCGCGCGCGCTGTAAGACGCATCGTTGACTTCACGCGCTTCGCGGACGAGTATGAGCGCGACGTCTTCACCATAAGCCGAGGCTCTGCGGCCGCGGCAGGCACGTCCTTCCGTGATCTCCCGGCTGCGACCGCAGGAGGTACATCACGTGAGCACTGCCCCGACCGGGCTCTCGATCCGTCAGCAGAAGCGCTACGGCTGGCGCCCGGACACCCCGGACCAGCGCGACTACATGCTCGCCGTCGCGCCGGCCAAGACGCTGCCCACGAGCGCAAGCCTGCGCTCCCAGATGCCGCCCGTCTACGACCAGGGCCAGCTGGGCTCGTGCACCGCCAACTCGATCGGCGCGATCCTCGAGCTGAACGAGCGCAAGCAGCAGGAGAAGAACGCGGCCACTCCATCGCGGCTCTTCATCTACTACAACGAGCGCGTGATGGAAGGCACCGTGGCGGAGGATGCGGGCGCGGAAATCCGAGACGGGATCAAGTCGGTTGCGCAACTCGGCGCGCCGCCCGAGACCAGCTGGCCGTACGACGTCACGAAGTTCTCGAAGAAGCCGACGGCCAAGGTGTACAGCGAGGCAAAGAAGCATCTTGCGCTGCGCTACGCCCGCGTCGTCCAGGATGCGCTCGCGCTCCAGACCGTGCTCGCGGGCAGCGAGGCGATCTCGTTCGGCTTCACGGTGTATAGCTCGTTCGAGACTGAGGTCGGCTCGAACGGGATCGTGCCGATGCCTCAGCCCGACGAAAAGGTGCTCGGCGGACACGCGGTCGTCGCGATCGGGTACAAGCAGATCAAGGGACAGCTGTACTTCGAGTGCCGCAACTCCTGGGGCACCGGCTGGGGCGACAAGGGCTACTTCTGGATGCCCGCGTCGTACATCACGTCCGCCTCGCTCGCGAGTGACTTCTGGGTGGTCAGCCAGGTTTCCTAAAACGCCAGGGAACTCATCTAGTGGGCGACCGCTCCCGGCGTCGGCTCCGACGCGTGCGTCACGACGGCGGGAGCGGGATCGGCCTTTGACGCGGCCGCTTTGGGGGCCATCGAGGGCAGCGCCGCGGCGAGTGTGTCCTGCGCCCACCGCTCGCTGAATCCGGCGAAGAAGCTGACCACAACGAGCGCCAAGCGGCGATGGTCCTCGGACTCCCCTGCGGCGACGGGCAGGTGCAGCAGCCCGCCGGTGAAGGCAAACGTGATCGCCATCGCGAACGCCCCGCCGATCAGCGGGCGCAGCCCGCCGAGGAAGACGGCGTACGGCCGGCCGACGTCGTAGTCGAGCGCGAACTTGCCGGCGGTGATGCGCTGAATGACGCTGACGACCGCACCGGTCGCGCCCGCGACGAGTGCCGCGACAGGGCTCGCCCATGAGAGCCCGAGCCAGATCGCGGCGCCGACTCCGAGCACGAGGGCGACAGCCGCCATGCCGACGAAGTAGACGATCTGCGCCTGGCCGTTCGCGGCGTCGTCGTAGTACCCCTCGGCTTTCGCGAGCGCGAGTTGCTCCTGCGCGAGCGACGAGGCGTTCGCGATCTTGTCGGCGTTCGCCGCGCGCCGGTCGACGAGGCTCATCAGATGCGATGCGCTCGCCATCACGAGGCTCATGCAGATTCGCTGCCGCACGCCGGTGAGGACAGTCTTCGCGCGCACCGAGAGCTCGTCGCAACGATGTAACTCGGCGGCGATGTCGGGCCAGTCCTGCGTCGCCCAGTCGCTCTCGCGGTGGAATCCGCAACGCGGGCCCGACCACCAGAACCGACCCGGCTTCTCGGTCATCACGACTGCGCTTTCGATGTGCGAGCACCAGTACGCCTTCACGATCTCGCCGTGTGTCGCCTCGAACGCCTCGTGCGCATGCTCGTAGCGAGTCTTCGTCGCCTCGGTGAGCGCGCCGCTGCGCGTCTCGCGCCACCAGTCGAAGTGTGCGTAAACGAGCTCGGGAAAGGACGGCACGCGGGCGGCTGCCGCGTTCGAAACCGAGGTATGCGTCTCGGACGGCACCGAGGCAAGCGACTGCGTCATTTCGGTCATCGAGACCTCCTGTCGATCAGCCGCAGTTGCACAAGCAGCGTACGCCCAGATCCGCGCTCGATCAAGGGACAGGCCTGCTCGCGAGCTCATGCAACGTCTGGTCGGCGCCCGTCCTGATCGGGTCGCCGTGGCCGACGCCGACGATTGCAGGCTCGAGCGCAGCGAGGCGTTGCAGGGTCGCGTGGTGCTGGCGCTTGTTGAGGTTGAACGCGTGCCAGCCGGGACAGAGCTGTGGCCAGGTCGCAACAGCGTCTCCGACGATCGCGAAGCGCCGCTCGGGCCACGAGAACGCAAGGTGCCCCGGTGAGTGACCTGCCGCGTGGAGCACCTGTAGCGGCCCGAACCCGTCGCCGTCGTCGAGCAGCTCGTCGACGGCGCATGGGACGTGCTTTGGGCGGTCCAACCAGAGGCCGAGCTGGAACGGGATCAGCTTCAACGACTGCCGGGGCAGGATGCTGACGCTCTGCGCGCGACGGTCGCCCGCGACGATGTCGGCCTCGAAGCGGTGGGCGTAAACGGTGGCGCCACTTGCGCGCTTCAACGCCGCGAGGCCGCCGAGGTGCGAACGGTGACCATGCGTGATCGCGATGCGCTTCAGGTCGGACGGCCGCCGGCCGAGCGCACGGATCGCTTCGAGCACCTGCCGCGCGTCGTTCTCGAACAGCGTGTCGACGAGGCTCAGCTCGTTGCCGTCGTCGATGAGGAACGCGTGCACGCGCCCACCCTTGCGGTGACCGAGGCTGTGGATTCCGGGCGCAAGCTCGGTCACGCGCTTGCACGCGGCCAGGGGGCGAAGGGGTTCTCGACTCCGCGCAGGGCCGGCTCGAGCTCGGGGAAGTGGCGCAGCAGAAGCGTCCTCATCGAGGTGCCCTCGACCCAGTCGATGCCTTCCTTCGTGTAGATCTCGGGCCGGTAGTCGTTCGTAAAGAAGCGGTCGCTCTCGAGCCGCCGCGAGGCCATGAGGATGAAGATGCGGAACGCCGTGTCGCTGAAGCCGAACCCTTTCGGCTTGCGCTCGGCATACATGCCGATCATCGTGTCGACCTCTTCGGGGTCGCTGTAGATGCGACGCAGGTCGGCAGCGTGCTCCGGCGTGTCTGCCATCTCCTCGAACGTGTCGTACGCCTTCAGGTGCAGGAGCCGCCGGAACTCGTTGTAGCGCGGCACACCGCGCTCGCGGACGCGCAGCACATCGATCGATGCGAGGTCGACGAGCGAGCCGTCCGCGCGATCGAAGCGCTGCAGGAAGCGCGGGAAGTTGTGCAGCGTGATCGCGCCCGGATGCATCGTCCCGAACGAGTAGAGAACGTCGGCCATCGACATCTCGGTGAGCCGTTCGCGCACATGCTGCACGCCGATCTCCGGCAGCGTTCGGTCCTGCAGGGTCGCGTCGTTCGAGAGCGAGCGGAAGCTGAACTCGTCCGGGATCAGCGGGTGCATGCGGTAGACGGCGACGAACTCCTCGGTCAGCTGGAAGGGCACGCCGTGCAGGTCGGTCGGCGAGCCGGGAATGCCGCGGATGACCTCGTTCGAGGTGCGGCGGCCGATCAAGCGGTCGAGGCGGCGCCCCTCGAGCCCCCACCAGTTCGTGCGGAGCGCGGTCACCGTCGTCGGGTGGGCAATGATGGCCGGCGTCCAGTCGACGGTGTGGATCTTCGCCATCAACGCTGCGACGACGAGGCGCGCCTTGTCGTAGAGCTCGTCGTCGGAGAGCTCGGGGTGCGTCGCATGCAGGTGGTCGCACACCGCGTTGTGCTCGCGCATGAAGAGCGAATGCAGGAGCGCGAGCCCGACCCAGAAGTTCCCCGCGACACCCGCGAGGTTGACATGCGCCTCGATCTCTCGCGGGATCAAGCCCTGCTCGTCGAGCTTCAGCTTGCCGTGGTCGCCACTGCGAATCGCCGCCGCGAACGCGGGGTCGCGTCCGTACACCTGCGAGCCGTCCCACCAGTGCGTGTCGTCGGTGACGAAGGTTGGCGGGCCGTCGGGATCGGCGCTCGGGTCGCGCCGCGTGCGCGCGATCGGCATCGGATGCGCGGGCCAGGAATCGTCGTCGTCGAGCGGCACGAGCCACGGGTTCTCGGTCTCGTTCTTGCCGTGACTGAACCAGTCGTGCACCTCGAACTGGATCCACGCACCGGCGAGGAGATTCAGTGTCGTCGCGGGAATGAACTCGCGACGCGTGAGCAGCTCGCGGCTCACGACCCGCGGGTTCGGCTGCATCGGGTCGCGCTCGCGCACGGTGTACGCGAGTGGCACGTTGCGACCGAACCGGCTACCGAGGCTCCCCATCAATGGGTCGTCCAGGTTGTTGAACGTGCCGTCCAACGTGCGGGCGGTGAGATGGCGCGGATGATCGGAGACATCCGGCTTGTCGAGTGGGCCGCGCCCTGTGTCGTGGAGGTTCTTCTCGCGCAGGATGTTGCGCAGCCCGATCAGGACGAGCATCGCAATCGGCTTGGGGAGCTTGTCCCACCCCACGCGGCGGTCGACGCGTTCGGCGACACGGTTGTAGAGCAAGATCGGCCAGCTGGGCACAACGTCTCCTTTCGAACGCGCCGCAGCTTTCAAGCGCGCGATCCAGCAGACGTTGCCGTGGCCGAACGGCGCGTGTCTTGGATCTCGTCCGAGCTTAACCTCGCCACGGCGCCCACGCAATGCGCGGACCATTGACGTGCGTTGCGCGTGAGTCGTAAGCTCGGCGCTCACACACGAGCTGCGGCGGGGAGGGTCAGATGGAGATTGCCTTCATGTCGCCGGGTGTGCTCACCGACGCAGGTGGGTTCATCATCTACATCGGTTCCGACGGAAAGGTGCACATCAAGCGTGTGCCGCCCTGGAATCCTGAGACGCTGAGTGAGTTGCAGGCGGCAGTCGCCGTCGTCGATCACGTCGGCCGGATCCAGAACCGCGCCGTCGCCGATCAGTTCCTGAAGGCCGCCGAAGGCGTGCTCGAAAAGCACGTCGGCGAGCTGCAGAAGGCTGTCGGCACGGGTTGAGTGATGCGCCGCTGCCGGCGTCCGCGAACGTGCGGGCGCCGGTCGTGGTCCTGATTAGCCTCGGCTGCGCGCCGCGTAGTAGAGCTCGAACCGCCCCTGGGGCGAGTCGAGATAGTCGGCGAGCTCACGCTCGAAGAGCGCGACTTCGGAGAGCGCCAGCCGGATCGCGTGCTCGTCACGATGTCGGCCGTCGCAGCGATGCAGTGCGGAATCGAGGCTCGCGAGATCGACCGACGTGCCGCAATCCGGACAGCTCGTGTAGTCGTTCATGCCGCCCAGCATCAGCTTGCTCCTTCGTTCCGCACGACGAAGTCCCTCATCTCTCTCGCTAACGGGTATCGACCGCACCGGGATACGGCCTTGACCCCAGAGAGGGTGAGATCTAGTGTCGAAGGGTACATCCGCTCGCTCGGGGTAGTGCGGCAATCCCTACGAGCCTCCATGTCAGGAGGTGATCGTGCCCCAAGTCAAGACCGAGCCCCTTCACGTCTTCGTGAAGGACGGGCTGGACATTCCGCCCGAGACGCTCAAGGTCGTGCAGGACGGAGGGCCGTATACGAAGCGCGGTACGACGCCGCACTTCGAGGTCTACTACGAGAACGTGCTCGGCGCGCACGGCGCGACGCTCGCCGACGACGTGCTCGCGACGTGTGAGGCGGAGTTCTTCCGCCTGCAGGGCTACTTCGGCGGTATCACGCCGGCGAACATGCCGTTCAAGGTGATGATCGTCACCGGGGTGGGTGGTGCATACCACGCGAACTGCACGGCGACCGAGATGCATTGCGGCGCCGATGCGGGAACCTCGGCGGACACGATCAAGATGCTCGTGATCGCCGAGGAGGAGGAGTGCTTCGAGGCGTCGTACACCGGCTGGGGCTGCGGCCAGAGTCACGGTGAGGCGCTGTCGCGTGTGATGGCCGAGATCATGTACCCGGGTGCGCTCGACGGCTACGCGACCGCTGCCTCGTGGCTCGACGGTGGCCGCGCCGACTGGATCGGCACCACCGAGAACACCGACCGCAACTACGTCTCGATCGGTGCGGGCACGCTGTTTCTCTTCTACCTGCGCTACCAGCTCGGGCTTACGTGGGCCAAGATCGTCAAGGCCGGGAAGGGCCAGGCGACGCTCGCCGGGACGTACCAGCGGCTGACCGGCCGAACGACGGCGTACGCCGACTTCAAGGCGTTCGTCGACCGCCAGTGGCCACCCGGGCATCCCTCCGGGATCGTCGCCACCGACAACCCGTTCCCGCGCAGCGACGGCGTCGAGACGTGGCACAACTGGCAGTCGCTCGGGGGGATCGTCGAGTCGGCGCCGGTGACGGTGAGCTGGGCGCCGAATCGGTTCGACACGTTCGCGATCGGCACCAACTCGGCGCTCTTCCACCGCTTCTGGGACGGGGCCCACTGGGGCGGCTGGGAGTCGCTCGGCGGGCTCTGCCAATCACCCCCCGCGGTCGTCTCCTGGGAGCCGGGCCGGCTCGACATCTTCGTCGTCGGCACCGACTCGGGGCTCTACCACCGCTGGTGGGACGGCGCGCACTGGGGCGGCTTCGAGAGTCTCGGCGGCACGCTGAGCTCGCAGCCGACGGCCGTGTCGTGGGCACCCGACCGGCTCGACATCTTCGCGCTCGGCGAGGACAACGCGTGCTGGCACCGCTTCTGGGACGGCCACCACTGGGGCGGCTGGGAGTCGCTCGGCGGCATCTTCGTCGGGAAGATCACCGCGACCTGCTGGGGCCCGAACCGGATCGACCTCTTCGGGCTCGGCACCGACCATGCGCTGTACCACCGTTGGTGGGACGGCCATGCGTGGGGTGGCTGGGAGTCGCTCGGCGGTGTGCTCACCTCCGATCCGACGGTCGTCTCGTGGGACGAAGGCCGGCTCGACATCTTCGCGCTCGGCGAGGATCACGCGTGCTGGCATCGCTGGTTTGACGGCCATGCGTGGGGTGGCTGGGAATCGCTCGGCGGCGTCTGCCACAGCGAGATCGCAGTGAGCTCGTGGGCGCCGAACCGCCTCGACCTGCACACGATCGGCTCGGACTCAGCCCTCTGGCATCAGGCCTGGGACGGCCACCACTGGACCGGCTGGGAGTCCCGGGGCGGGATCCTCACGCAGCCGCGTCTCGGGGCGGCGCTCTCGGCGACGTCCTGGGCGGCGGGCCGTTCGGACGTCTTCGGGGTAGGCACCGACTCCGCGGCGTACTTCGCGGGGCTCGGGAACGTCCACGTCGCGGTGGCGCCCGCGGCGTTCCCGACCGCGAAGGCCCTCGACCGTGGCGGGATGCCCGGCGAGGTCATGAAGGAGACGAAGACCTCGGCTCCCAAGAAGGCCACCGCGAAGAAGGCCACCGCGAAGCAGGCCGCCGCGAAGCAGGCCGCCGCGAAGGATCCCGGGGCCACGAAGACGTAACGTTCGTCCGCTCATTCGGGCCACGCGCGGTGTGCACCGCCGCGCGTGGCCGACGAACGACCCCGGACTTCCGCGCCGCAAGTCGCGCAGCCTCAGCTGTGATCGGGCTCAGCTGTGATCGGGCTCAGTTGAGATCGGGTCGTGCGAACCCCGCGAGAAGCAGCGTGCACACCTCCTCCCACACGTCGTCGTCCTCGGCCCGCTCGGGTAAGGGCTCCGCCGCGAGTGCTCGGAGTTCGTGCGCGAGTGTGGGCATCGACGAGCGGCCGAGCTCGCCCAGCCGGCCCAGGCGCGCGCGGACTGCCGCCCGACGCTCGGGTGTGCCCAGCGCCTCGAGCGGTGAGCGCACCGCGACCTCCGCGAGCGCGGCCCGCAGCTCGTCGTCGGGAACGGCCGCATTGCGCCGCGCCACGACGACCGCGCGCCGTGCAAGCGCGCGTCGCTCCGCGGGGTCGGCGCGTACGAGCCCGTCGTCGAGGCAGTCGAGGCAGAAGAACCCGGGCTCGTCCGCCCCGCCGACCTGCATTGCGAGGCAGCGGATCATCTCCCGCGCGACCTCGGACTCGCGCGGGGCCTGATCGAAGGCGACGAGTGCCGCCGCAGCAGCACGCTCCCATCCTTCCTGCCCGGAGAGCCGCTCGAGCCCGCCTCGGATCATCCCCGCGAGCTCGTCGTTCCAGAGGAGCTCGAGTGCGGGCGCGGTCAGCCGCTCGAGCGTCGGCTCCGGCGCCCACATGAGCATTGCGTCGGCGAGCTCGTCGAGCACGGGCGGGTCGGTGTCCGGGTCGACGCCGATGCCGATCGAGAACGCGAGGTCCCACGCGGTCGGTTCGAAGACGTAGTCGTCGAGAAGGTCGAGGTCGGCTTCACTCATCGGCACCATGAAAGCGGCTCAGGCCGCGCTTGTCATCGGCTGTTTGGGACAGTCTCGTGTGACGATTCATCCACAGGCATGTCCTCCGGGGACACGTTGGAGGAACCGAGCGGCTGCGCCTGGAGCGGCACCTTCACGATGAACGTCGATCCTTCACCGGGCGTCGAGTCGACCTGGAGCAGGCCGCCGTGCGACACGACGATCTCGCGCGCGACAGCGAGGCCGAGGCCGGTCCCGCCGACGGTTCGCGTCGCCTCGGACGAGCGAAAGAACTTCTCGAAGATGCGCTCGGTGTCCTCGGGCCGGATCCCGACGCCGTGATCGGAGACCGTGAACACCGCATCCGACCCCGACCGCCGAGCCGAAACACGCACCTCGCCGCCGTCGGGCGAATACTTGATCGCGTTCGAGAGCAGGTTCCCGGCGACCTGCGACATCCGGTCCCGGTCGCCGTCGATGACGAGCGGGGTGTCCGGCAGATCGATCACGAGCCGGTGTGTCGTCAGCTGCAAGAAGAAGAGCTGCACCTGCTCGCGGACGAGCTCGACAAGATCGAACGGGGCTCGCACGAGCATCAGCGAGCCGCCGTCGAGCAGCTGCACATCGAGGAAGTCACCGGCGAGCGCCGCCAGCCGGCGCGCCTGCGTATCGATGATCTCGAGGTAGCGTCGCCGCTCTTCCGCCGGAAACTCGCGCTGCAGCAGGAGCGACGTGAAGCCGAGAACCGATGCGAGTGGCGTGCGGAGCTCGTGCGACACCATGCTGATCAGGTCCCGCTTGTGCTCCTCGCCGGCTCGCAGCTGCTCGTTCTGGGTGAGCAGCTCGCGGCGGCCGACCTCGAGGGCACGCGTCATCGTGTTGAAGGCGGTGATGAGCGCGCCGACCTCGGCCGATCCGCCCTCCTCGAGCCGAATCGCCAGATCGCCGCCTGCGACGTCGACAGCCGCGCCGGCGACCCGGCGCATCGGCCGCGCGACACCGCGCGCCACCCAGGCGCCGAAGAGAAGGATGAGCGCGGTCGAGACAGCGAGCGCGGCGATCCCGATGAACACCGCGATCCGCGTGACCGCCCGGGCGTGGGACGAGGCCCGACGAGCACGACGGTCCTCGGCCGTCAAGATCTCGTTCAGCGTCGCTGTGATCTCACTCGTGCGCCGCTTGTCCTCTTTGCCGGCTGCGGTCGAACGCGCGGCCTGGCGCGAGACCTGCTCGATCACGATCACGTTGTCGGCGTAGTCGCTGAGGTAGCTCTCGAGCCGGCTACGGACGAGAAGGGCGCGGCGACTCTGCGGGATGTCGCCGTGCACGAGCGCAGCGAGTCGCGCTGTGTCGCTCGGGACGTGCGCGCGTGACTCGTTGAAGAGTCTGAGGAAACGCTTCGAGCCCGTGAGGACGTACCCGCGGAGCGCCGAGTCGAGCTCCGATGAGACGGCGCGAACGCGCAGCGTTGCCACCGTCACGTCCTTCGACTTCGTCTCGCGCGCGTCCGCGTGGCGCAGCGAGAGGATCGCGATCAGTGCAGCGCCGAACGCGATGCCGACGAGAATGGCAATCCCCGCTGCGACGAGAGCAACGCGGCGGACGAGTGAGAACGACCTCATCGGCGTCTGCCGACGAGGCCACGCGCGACCGATGCGAGCTCGTCGACGCGGAACGGCTTTTCGAGGAACCCATCGGCGCCGCTCTCGAGCGCGGCCGCGACATCCTGCGGGCCTTGCCATGCGGAAACGACCACGACCGCGACCTCGCTCAGATCCGGGTTCTCGCGCATCGCGCGGAGGACGTCGATGCCGCTCATCCCAGGCAGCATCACATCCAGAAATACGAGATCGGGCGGGTCCGCAGTGACCATCGCGAGTGCTTGTTCGCCGTCGGCCGCTTCCTTGCATTCGAACGCCTCGCCAAGGGTCACGACGATCAGTTCCCGCAGTGGCGCTTCGTCGTCGACGACGAGGACGCGCGGTCGTGCTGCCAAAACGCCTGGCGTCACCCGACCAACCGGAAGACGAGCACCTCGTGGCGTGGCCGAAGATGTGACGCGGTGACGGTGAGCGTTCCGCGCGCGTTGTCAAAGAGGCCGGTGCCGCCGACGATCGGGATCTCGTAGAGGAGCCGCGACTGAAGCGCGCCGGTGACGACGAGGGTGCCCTTCGGGAGGATGAACGTGCCGGTGCACATCCGGTCGCTCGAGTCGGATGAGATGCACACGATCAGGCTGCGCCCGATCGAAAGACGCGAGCGGCTCGGGTTGTAGAGCTGTTGCCTGATCGTCTCGATCGTGCCCGCGCGGCCGCCGTCGACCGGCGGAATGACGCGGTCGGAGACCTGGACGTCGGTGATGCGGATCTGCGACGGCCCGGTCGAACCCACCGCGCCTCCCGTCGCCGAGATGGCGATCACAACGAACGCCGCGACGATGGACGCCGCCGCAAAGCGCTTGTTTCGAATCATGGGATTCCTTTCCGTCGCGATCGTTCGACCGACGGGCCCCCGTTTCCCGCCGCGAAGTGTTCCATAATCGAGTCGGGAGCGATGCGACTTCGTCGCTCGCGAGCTGTTTCCTGGGTCTAACGCTCGATCTGGCTGCCGCCGACGATCGCGTCACGGCCGTCCGGGTAGCGCACCCACGCCTTGTGGGTTCCGTCGTAGTCAGGGCCGAAGAGAATGAGCGTCGCCACCTCTCCACGAACCCGGCAGGCCTCCGTGCCCTCGGGATCGAGGCCGCGCCAGGTGCGAACGAACGGATTCCCCTCCCACTCCTCGCCGACCGTCGAGGGCAGCGTGTGGCCCGGATGGATGCGTGTACCAGGTGGCAGGGTCATCAGCCGCTTCATGATCGAGTTGACCTGATCGGCGTAGCCGGTCGTGCCTCCGCCCCCCGTTCCGCCGACGGTGCCCTTGAAGAGGCAGTCGGCTGTGAGGCAATCGGTCCCGTTGACGAGCAACGCGAGATGGTCAGGACAGTGGCCCGGTGTCGCGATCGCGGTGATCTCGAGTTCACCCGAATGAATGACGTCACCGTCGCCGATCGTCTGATCGATCGGAACGCCCGCCTCCTTCGTCAACCGCGAGCCGACGACGGGCACGCCAAAACGACGTGCGAGGCCGGCGACGTTCACGACATGGTCGGCGTGCTGGTGGGTGACGAGAACGTGCGTGATCATCAGGTTGCTCGACGTGACCCGCGCGAGCAGCGGATCCTCGACACCGTTGGAGTCGACGAGCACGCCGTGCCCGCCGTCGCCGTCGGCGACGAGGTAGGCATTCGACGTCCAGGTCGGATGCTCGGCGCGCTCGATGATCATGCGAGCTCGATCACGCTCCGGATGCCGTCCTGCGCCTCCATCAGTTCGAAGCCGCGGTTCACCTCGTCGAGCGTCAACCGGTGAGAGATGAACGAGTCGACATCGATGTCGCCCGCGAGCCAACGTTCGACCAGTGCGGGCACACCGTCACGACCCTTCACGCCGCCGAAGGACGAGCCGGCAATGCGACGGCCGGTGATCAGGTAACGCGGAACGACGTCGAGCGTCTCGCCCTGGCCGGCGACACCCGCGACGGTGCAGAGGCCCCAGCCCATGCGCGCCGACTCGACGGCCTGGCGCATCACGACGACGTTGCCGGTCGCCTCGAACGTGTAGTCGGCGCCGAAGCCGCCGGTCGACTCGACGATGCGGTCGACCGTGTCGGGGCCACCCACCATCGTTTCGGTGGCTCCGTGCGCCGTTGCGAGACGAAGGCGCTCGTCCGAGAGGTCGACGCAGACGATGCGCTCGGCGCCTTGCAAGCGGCAGCCGATCACCGCGCCGAGACCGACCATGCCCGCGCCGAAGACGACGCACGTCGAGCCCGGTTCGACCTTCGCGGTGTTCATCGCGGCACCGAGGCCCGTCGAGAGGCCGCAGGCAAAGAGCGCTGCACCCTCGAGTGGAGCTTCAGGGTTGACCTTTGCGAGCGCGATCTCGGGCATGACGGTGTATTCGGCAAAAGTCGACGTTCCCATGAAGTGCCGCACCGGTTCGCCATCCCTCGAAAGGCGGGTCGTGCCGTCGGGCAGGTAGCCCTTGTTCTGCTGCTCGCGGATCGCAAGGCAGAGGTTCGTGCGGTCGCTGCGGCAGTGCACGCAGTACCGACACTGCGGTGAGAAGAGCGTGACGACGTGGTCGCCGACGGCAAGTGAGGTGACGCCGTCACCGATTTTCTCGACGACGCCCGCGCCTTCGTGACCGAGCACCGTCGGCGCATAGCCGGACGGGTCGACGCCCGACGCCGTGTAAAGGTCGGTGTGGCAGACCCCGCAGGCGACGAGGCGCACGAGCACTTCGCCTGCCCGCGGCTCGGCCAGTTCGACGGTCTGCACCCGAAGCGGTGCGCCGAATTGCTCGAGAACGGCTGCCTTGATTTCCATCGCGCGGTGATCCTACGGATACGGCGCGGTGCAAGGAACCTGGCGTCGCCGCCCGAACTGGTCGCTGTGTCGCGCGCACTCGCCCTCGCGGCGGTCGCTGGGGCGATCGCGCTCGCAGTCGTCGCAATCAAGCTCGCCTCTCCTGCTGCGAGCGCGCCGTCGAGCGCACCGCTCCGCGTCTCGACGCGGCTTCCGCTGTGGGTCGCGCCCGGCGTGCGCGTCTCGGTGTCGGGCTTTGCAGGCGCCAACCGGCCGGTGCGTGCGCGGCTGCGCGGATCCGTCGCCGCGCGCACGACATCGGGAACGCTCGGGCGTTTCCACCTGAACTTCGCAGCACCTCACCCGGGCCGGTACGCCGTGTCGATCGAGAGCGACGGCCGTGTACGCCGCGTCGGTGTGTTGGTGACGCATACCGTCACCCTCGCTGCCGTCGGTGACGTGACGAGCGGCGAGCAGGTCGGCGCGAGCGTGTCGACGCTCGGCGCTGCGTACTCGTGGTCGAACGTCGGCTCGCTTCTGCGCAATGCGGATCTTGCGACCGCGAACCTCGAAGGCTCGATCTCGTCCCGCGGCTACCCGGTGCCGAACAAGGAGTTCCACTTTCGTGGCCCGCCGTCACTTCTGCACGCGGCGCACACAGCCGGCGGGCTCGATGTCGTCACGGTCGCGAACAACCACTCCGGCGACTTCGGCCCGCAGGCGCTTCTCGACACGGTGCGGTACGCGCGTGCGGCCGGCCTACTGGTCGTCGGGGGCGGCGCGAACGCGAGCGCTGCGGTGCGGCCGGCGATCACGACGGTCGGCGGGCTGCGGGTCGCGTTCGTCGGGTTCTCGGACGTCAACCCGTACGGGTTCAACGCGGGCCTGCGCACACCCGGCACCGCGGCCGCCGACTCGGCGATCGTGGCGGCAGCGGTGCGCGGCGCACGACACCGCGCCGATGTCGTCGTGGTCTGGTTCCACTGGGGAACGGAGTTGCACCCGGAGCCGTCGTCACGGCAGCGCCAGCTGGCAGCCGCCGCGCTCGGCGCGGGCGCCCAGGTCGTGCTCGGCGCGCATCCGCACGTCTTCGGCCGCGTCGAGACGGCGCCGCGGCGGAGCGTTGTCGCGTGGACACTCGGCAACTTTGTCTTCCCGGCAATCTCGGCGAACACGGCACGCACCGGCGTGCTGATGGTCAGCCTCGATCGTCGCGGCGTGCGCGGCTGGCGCGTGGTGCGGGCGACGATCCACGGGTTCCGACCCGCGCTCGACTCAGACTAGGCGCGGGCGCGCGAGGCGAGGATCAGCGCAAGCCTCGCCTCCGCCGCGCGAGTGACCTTGTCGTTCACGTAGAGCGCGGTCGTCGTGAGGGACATCTCGGTGCGGCCGCGACCGACGAGGACGATATCGACGAAGAGGCGAACCGGCACCGGCGACGTGCCGGCTTTCACGTCGACAAGCGCGCGGATCGCAGCCGTCTGCGCAGTGATCCGTGGGAATGCGATGCGGCGGACCGACACGATCGTCGCCTTCGTGGAAGGGACCGTCTTCGCGAGGCCGACGCGTAGGCACGGAAGGAGTTGCGGCGCGAGAACGGTTCGCTGCCAGTCGAGCTTCACCATCTCCGGGGTCTGCAACACCTGCGCCTCGCTGTCGAACTCGATTCCCGGCTGCTGGAACTTCGTCTCCGCCGCGCCGGTGAGGACGAGATCCGACTGCTTCGGCTGGAGGGTGCCGCAAGGCGTCGTCGAGCTCAGGTCCGGCTTCACCGCTCCCCCGGCCCACGTGCCGACGGTGCCGAGGTCGGCCTTCTTCAGCACGCTCGCGCGCGCGAACGCCCGGTCGGTTGCGTTCAGCTGGATCTTCTCCTTGTCCGCGAGCGCCGCGATTGTGAGGGTCAGAGCGGCGATCCCCACAAGGGTGGCGATGGCGATCAACCTGGAAGACCTGCGGCGCATCGTGGTTCCTCTCTTGCACGGGACGGATACCGAACGCTGTATCGGCGCCGTTCGAAGAACACTTTATGCCTTCAGAACTAGATTGAGGCGACGCGCGAACTCATCGCGTCGCTACCTCGAGTCACCATCAGACGAGCCGAGGTGATCGTACGCTGCGATCAGGATCTGGCTGAGATCCTCGTCATCGACGCGCACCTCGCTCGGCCCGAGTCGTTTCAGAACAGCCCCGGCTGCGAGCTCGCGAGGCACGCCCGGCCCAGGAAGCGCACCGCCGTCCCACGGATCGTGAGCTCGTTGCTCGGACCGTACTGCCGATCGTGCTTCGACGGCGGGAACATCCTCGACACACCCGCGCCACCGCAGCAGCACGGCGGGATCCCCCTCGACCTCGTCCGTGAAAGCGAACACGACCGCGACGATGTGCTCGCACGCGTCCCCTCCGTCGCACGAACAGGCGCGCGTGATCGACCGCGGGCGCGGAACGAGCGGCTCGCCCCAGTCCTCTGCCATCAGGTGCTCCAGGTGCACCGACTGGATGCGGCCCGCGACCGCCTCCTCCAGCGGGCCGCGGCCGCGCGCGAAGCGGGTCATCGCCGCCCAGATGCGCGGGGGGACAGGGTCGGCGCCGAGCGTCACCATGCAGTCGCCGACCTGCGCGCGGATGACGCCGACATCGACCGTCAGATCGCGGACGGCGGCGAGCAGCGCATCCGGAGGGCGCTCTGTGCGGCCGACGATGGCCGACACGATGGATCTCGACCACGGGCCCACTACGCGGCATCCTCCACGGCTTCGACCGACTCGGGCGACAGCGCGACGGCGGCGCGGATCGCGCCCAGGTCGAGGTCGCCGAGCCAGTCTTCCGAACGGCCTGCCATCACCTTCTCGACGAGCTCGCGCTTCGAGTCGAGCAGTTGGTCGATGCGCTCCTCCAGGGTGCCGAGGCAGATGAGGCTGTGCACGAACACCGGCTTGCGCTGCCCGAGCCGATGCGCACGATCGGTCGCCTGCTGCTCGACCGCGGGATTCCACCAGCGATCGAAGTGGAAGACGTGATTCGCCGCGGGCAAGTTGAGGCCGCGGCCACCCGCGCGCAGCGAGATGACGAGGAGGCTCGGGCCGTCGTCCGACGCGAACGCGGTGAGCAGCTCGTCGCGCTGCTTCGCATTCAGCCGCCCGTGGAAGAACCCGACGCGCCGGTCGAGCCGCTCCGCGAGGTGCGGCACGAGGCGGTCGAAGCTCGGGTACTGCGTGAAGACGAGCGCCTTGTCAGCCGCGGGCATCTCGCCGAGCAACTCGACCAGCCGCTCCAGCTTCCCGGACCGCCCGTCGAGCGGAGCGCCCGTGTGCACGAGCATCTCCGGGTGATTGCACACCTGCTTCAGGTGCCCGAGCATCGCGAGCACCGCACCGCGACGGCCGAACCGGTCCTCGTGCGATTCGACGCGCGGCAACCAGTTGTCGACCGTCGCCTGATACAGGCTCGCCTGCTCGACCGTCAGCCGGCAGTAGTCCTTCTCGACCGTGATCGGCGGCAGGTCGATCTCGACCTCCGGCGCGTCCTTCGACCGCCGCAGGATGAACGGCTGCACGATCGACCGCAGCCGCTCGAGCGCCGCCTCGTCGTTTCCGAGCTGAATCGGGTTTGCGAACGTTCGCGTGAACGCCTCGCGCGAGCCGAGCAGCCCCGGATTGAGAATGTCCATGAGCGCCCACAGCTCACCGAGATGGTTCTCGATCGGCGTACCCGTCATTGCGACACGCCGCCGAGCGCGCAACATCCGAAGTGCCCTCGCGCGCTTCGTCGCCGGGTTCTTGACGTCCTGCGCCTCGTCCATCAGCAGCCGGTCCCACGACACCTGCATGAGCGTCTCGACGTCGCGCGTGACGATGTCGTACGACGTCACGACCACGTCGACGTTCTGCACGGCTACGAGGAGCGCCTCGTCGGACAGCCGGTCGCTGCCGTGATGCAGATGCACGCGTAGCCCGGGTGCGAACCGCTCGGCCTCCTTCACCCACTGCCGCGCAACGCTCATCGGGCAGACGACGAGCGTTGGCCCCAGGGCGTCGCGGCCGAACTCCTCACGCTCGGACACGAGCATCGCGATCGCCTGCACCGTCTTCCCGAGGCCCATGTCGTCGGCCAGGATCGCGCCGATACGCAAGTCGCCGAGCAGCCTCAGCCAGCCGTGGCCGCGCTCCTGGAACGGGAAGAGGTCGAGCGACATCCCCGCCGGCGTCGGCATCGGCTCGAAGCGCGCGTCGCCGTCGAGCAGATCCGAGAGCGACTGGTCGAGCGAGACATCGCCGAGCTCGAGCCCGTAGTCGTCGGTCTCGAGCCCCGACACCGCACGCACGAGGTCCACGATTCCCGCCCCGCTACGGTGCCGCCGCTCGAGAAACTTCAGCGCGCGCTCGACGTCCGTATGCCGCAGCGCGTGCCACCGGCCCGCGACCCGCACGACGGGCGTCTTCGCCGCGGCGAGCGCGTGCAACTCCTCGTCGCTCAGCTCGACGTCGCCGACGGCGACACGCCAGTCGAAAGTCGCAAGCTCCGCCGTCGAAAGCAAACCACTCGCGGGGCGATACTCGGTCGACGCCTTCAAGTTCGCGCGCAAGGTGCGCGAGGAGCGCACCCACGCCGACGGCAGCAGTACCGGTACGCCAAGCGCCTCGAGCGACGGCATCAGCTCACGAAGGAACGACTCGACTACGTCAGCCTCGAGCTCGACCGCCCACGGCTCGTCCTCGTCGAACTCGATCCCGTGCTCTGCGAGCAGCGGCGCGAGCTCCTCGAGCTGAGCGGCGAGATCCTCGTACGGGTCGCTCGCGCGAACGAACGCGAACCCGTCCTCGCCGCCGCGCCAGAGCAAGTCGACGGGCAGGCTGAGCGACGGATCGTCCTCCGCATGCAGCCACAGCTCGAGCGCGAGATCGCCGCCCGCCGAGTGCTCGTCCAGATGCAGGCCTATTTTCCAGCGCGCCTCCTTGATGTGCCCGAGGCCGTCATCGACCCACCTCGAGATGCGGCCGGCAAGCGTCGCGTAGCTGTAGGTCGCCGGCAGCTCCGGGTCGACCGCAGAGAGGCCGCTGAGAAAGGACTCGAGCGCCGGCGAGCGTCCGATGCGTGAGGCGTTGCCCATCTGAACGCCCGCGTCACGCAGCCGGTCGCGCGCGATGCGGTCGACTAGCTGCGGATAAAGACCGTTCGCAGCAGCCGTCTTGTCGCCGAGGAAGAACTCCGCACACACCGCGGGGAGCGCGTGCGCGATGCCGTTCAGCTCGGCCTGCAGGCTGTCGTCGAGCGTGGCGCCCCAGAACGCGAACCAACTCGAGCCCCCGCGCGAGAGCTGCGGATGCACCATCCCTTCCGACACCGTCCGGCGCGCGAGCGTGACGAGCGCGAAGGCGCAGCGTGCGCTGTCACCGAGTGCCAGATCGCCGGGCGGCGCGTCTGCCAGCGCGACAAGCTCGGGAATGCCGATGCGCCGGGCGGTGAACGCGGCGCCGGCCGCCTCGAGCTCGAGCTGCGCAGGCGCGCCGACCTGCAGGCCGCCCTCCCCGCATGTGCTGTCGGCGGCGCGCACGAACGCCCACGCGGTCGCGTCGTGGTGCCAAACGAGCTCGAATGAGGGTGACTGGGGGATCTCGGGCTCCGACATCAACCCTCCAAGATAGGCACAGAGGGGCACCCGTCGCGCTCGTACACTCGCACTGTGGACAAATCGGCACTCGAAAGTCTGCAATTCGCGGCGATCAACGCCCGGCTCGCGGCCGTGGCGGAGACCCCCTACGGTGAGGAGCTTGCACAGGGTCTCGTCCCGTCAGGCGACGCCGAGGAGGTCGGGCGGCGCCAAGCGCTGACCGCGGAGGTGACGGCGCTCTTCGAGCTCTCGTCCGAGCCGCCGCTCCAGGGGATCTTCGACACCCGCGCCTCGGCGGAGCATGCGGCTCGCGGCGGCGCCCTCTCACCGCTCGCCCTCGCCCACGTCGCCTCGACGATCGCGGGCGGGATCGTCGCGCGCGCGGCACTCGACGTTCACGCCGCCGTCGCGCCGCTCCTCGCAGGAATCGCCGCTGCGATCGAGCCGTCGCTGCGGCCAGTCGGGGACGAGATCGCGCGCTGCGTCGAGGAGGACGGGTCAGACGTACGAGACAGCGCGTCACCAGCGCTGCGCAAGCTGCGGCGAGAACTTCGCGACGGCCGCCAGCGCGTCACCGACGAGTTGCGCCGGCTCGGACGCACCTCACGTCTGCAGGAGCATCTGCAGGAGGACTTCGTCACGCAGCGTGGCGGGCGTCCGGTGTTCGCCGTGAAGGCGAGCTCGCGGCGAAACGTGCCCGGGATCGTGCACGACGTCTCGGCCTCCGGGCAGACACTCTTCGTCGAGCCGCTCGAGGTGGTCGAGCTGAACAACCGCCAGTCGGAGGCGGCGAGCGCGGAGCGCGAGGAGGTCGCGCGTATCCTGCGCGAGCTCTCGGCGGCGATTGGCGCTCGTTCGAGTGAGCTCGATGCGCTCGTCGAGGCGACCGGCGCAATCGACGTCGCCGTCGCGTGCGCCGCGCTCTCGCGCTCATGGCGCGGGGTTGCGGTGACCGTTGCGCCGCAGGTGAGGCTGCTCGCCGCCCGGCACCCCCTGCTCGACCCGGCGACCGCGGTGCCGATCGATCTCGACCTCGGTGACCTGCGCGCGCTCGTGATCAGCGGGCCGAACACGGGCGGCAAGACGGTGGCGCTGAAGACGCTCGGGCTCGCCGCGCTGCTGCACCAGTCGGGGCTGCGGGTTCCCGCCGAGACCGCAGTGCTGCCGGTGTTCGACGAGGTGCTCGCCGATATCGGCGATCGGCAGTCGATCGAGATGAGCCTCTCGACCTTCTCCGGGCATATCTCGAACCTCGTTGCGATTCTCGACGCTGCGACCGAGCGCTCGCTCGTGCTTGTCGACGAGGTCGCGTCGGGCACCGATCCGGTCGAAGGCTCGGCGCTCGCACAGGCGCTCGTCAATCGGTTCGCCGCTCAGGCTCGGCTGACGATCGTGACGACGCACTACCCCGAGCTGAAGGAATGGGCGAGCGCGCGCGACGATGCGGCGAACGCGGCGACAGCACTCGATCCGGCGACCCACGAACCGCTGTATCGGATCACCCTCGGCCGCCCGGGAACGTCGCATGCACTGGCGACGGCTGCGCGGCTCGGGCTCGACGCTACGGTCGTCGCGGATGCGCGCGCGCACGTCGCGCCGGAGCGTCTGCAGATCGCCGAGCTGCTCGCAGAGGCGGAGGCGGCCGAGCGGGCTGCGGGGGACGAGTTGGAGGCGGCGGCGTCTGCGCGCGCCGACGCCACGTTGCTCGCACGCGAAACGGCGGCGCGCGGCGAAGAGCTCGAAGCGGAGATCGGAAAGGTGCGCGCGTCAGCGACGCGCGAGCGAGAGCTTGCGGCTGCGGCTGCGCAGAGGGAGCTCGCGGAAGCCCGCGCAGAACTCGCCGCGCTGCGCGACGAGATGCGTGCGGCTCGGCGCGCGCCGGCCGCGTCACCCGCGGCCGATCGCGCACTCGGTGAGGCCGCGACCCGCGCACGGCGCGCAGATCGTGCCTTGCGCGCGCTCGACGAGCCGCTGCCGCTCCTCGCGCCGCTCGAACCAGGCGATCCGGTCGAGGCGCCCGAGATCGGGGTGCGCGGCACAATCACGTCGATCGACGGCGACGAGGCCGAGGTGATCGGAGCGGGCGGGCATCGCGTGCGCATTGCGCTCGCGCGGCTACTGCCGAGCCGGCGGGAGGAGGAGCCGCGCGAGCCCGCGGTCCGCATCCACGCGGGGGGACGCAGCGACGTTTCCGACGAGATCGACGTGCGCGGCCAGCGCGCGCAGGATGCACGTGAGGCGGTACGTGCGTTCGTCGATGACGCATCGCTTGCGGGGCTCTCGAGCGTGCGCGTCGTTCATGGGCGCGGCACCGGCGCGGTGCGTGCCGCTGTGCGCGATGAGTTGAAGAAGCATCCGCTCGTCGAGTCGAGTACGTCCGAGTCGCAAGACGGCGCGACACTCGTGCAGCTCGGCTCGTCCAAGTGAGCTTGCGCTTCATCGGGCGCGACAACGTGCGCAAGCGGCTCGAGCCGCTCGAGGGATCGGCCGGCCGCACCGTGTATGCCGACGGCGCGGTGCGCATCGAATCCGCGTCAGAGAACCTGGTCGTCCGTCCGTCGTTCGGGCTCGCGCACACCGGCGCGTACGGATCCGTGCACGTGGCGCCGCTGCTGGACGAGATCGGGCGCAATCATCTCGTCGCGGTCGTGCTCGTGCGTCTCGGAGGCTACGCCATCGGTGTGTTCGACGGCGAAGAGCTCATCGCGTCGAAGGCCGATTCGCGCTTCGTGAAGAACCGCCACAAACAAGGCGGCTCGTCGGCGAACCGGTTCCGGCGGCGGCGCGACGAGCAGGCGAAGGCGCTGATCGAGGAGGCAGCCGAGGTCGCCGTGCGCGTGCTCGGGCCGTGGCGGGACCGCGCTCAGTTCGCGGCGCTCGGCGGCGACGGCACCGCCATCGATCGCGTCCTCGCCGAGAGGCGCGAGTTAGCCTGGCTGCGCGAGCGGTCGCTGCCGCGCTTCTTCACGGTCGAGGAACCGCGCCGGCGGGTACTCGACGCCCTGCCCTACGACCTCTACGCGGTCGGAATCGAGGACGAACACCCCGACCGGTGACGATTCGGCGAAGGCCCAGATTGCCGCGTCCGTTGCCGCCACGCCCGGTGCCAGGCACCACTACGAGAGCGTGACGATTCGTCCACACAAGTGCACTTTCGTGCGCCTGAGCCGTTCACCGAAGGACATGTCCGGTGCCAGGCACGGCTACGAGAGCGTGACGATTTGTCCACGGCGGCTACCGTTCGCGCATGGCTGCCAACGCCTACGCCGCGATCATCGCCGAGGCCCGCGCGGCCGTGGCCGGGCGGCGAGAGCCCGACCAGCGGGCGCTGGAGGCTCGCATTCGCGCGGCCGGAGGCGACGCCGCGGCCGAGAAGCGCGCGTTGCAGCAGCTCGAGCGCGTGGTGAGCGTTCATCGCGCGCGGACGCTCGTCGGCCGCGAGCCTGTCGCACCGACACCTCCCCCGCCCGCACCCTCGCTGCGCACCGCGCTTCGCACGCGGCCGACGATCAGCGCGAACATGGACGTGCGCCAGCAGCGCGACGGCGACCGGTTCGTGCTCGCCTGGGATACGGCGCCCGCGATCGCCGGGTGGGAAGTGCGCTTCAGCGAGCGTCCCGACGCACGAGCCGACTACGAGGTGCGCGAGACTCTGACGCTCGCGCCAGAGGCGACAACCGTCGAGCTACCGCTCGGCGACAACCCACTGCGCGTCCACCTGCTCGGGAGAAGCCGCGACGGGCGGCTGCTCCGCCGCGCGGTCATCTCGGCGCTCACGCGCGCCGCGTGGGGCGAGCGCTGGGAACGGCGCGCGAGCGCGTCCTAGAGTTCCGGGTTGCGGCGACGGGATAGGGTCGGCGGCGTGCACCGCCTGTATCACCGCGAGGGAGCGGGACGCCCGCGACGGGTGCGTTGGGCGTTCGAGGAGGCGGGCGCGCCGTACGAGTGGATCGTGATGGACGACGAGACCGGTCACGGCGAGGAGCATGCACGACGGCACCCCCTCGGACGCGTGCCCGTGCTCTCCTCGGACGAGGGACTGCTCTACGAGTCGGCCGCGCTCTGCCTGCACGTCGCCGACCTCAACCCAGCCGCGGGGCTGATCCCTCCGCTCGGCACGTACGAGCGCGGCCTGACCTACCAGTGGTCGCTCTTTGCGATGACCGAGCTCGAACCGGCGATGATTCGCGCCATGCAGACGCGCCGCCGTGACGACGCCGACGCCACGGCAGCGGCGGAGGCTCGCCTGGTGAAGGCATTCGCGGCGCTCGGCGAGACGCTCGACGGCAACGAGCACGTGACCGGAAGCCAGTTCTCGATCGCCGACGTGATCGTGGGCGGCGTCGCGCTGAGCGCCCGGCAGTACGACGTCCTGCCCGGAACGCCGAACGTCCGCACGTATCTCGACCGACTCGACGCGCGGCCCGCGAAGCGCCGCGCCTACGACGAGCAACCCTGAACAACCCCTGAACGCCGTCGGACTGGCGCGTTCACGACGCAACGACGGGAGTACCGTCGCAGGGTGTCCCGGCGCACGCTCTTGTTCCTCGGCGCGAGCGTCTCTCAGCTCCCGGCGATCCTGCACGCCCGCACGGCGGGCTACCGGGTCGTCGCCGTCGACGGTGATCCCGACGCGGTCGCCTTCCAGCATGTCGATGTCGCCGAGGTGGTCGACTTCACCGACATCGAGCGCGTGGTCGAGACAGGCGCACGCTTGCGGGTCGACGGAGTGCTCGCGATCTCGACGGACCGCGCGGTCGTCCCCGCTGCCGCCGTTGCAGAGGCGCTCGGCCTACCGGGGATCGGCGTCAACGTTGCGCGCGGCTTCACGAACAAGGGCGAGATGCGCGCCCGGCTTGCCCAAGCCGGAATCGCACAACCGCGCTCCCGCGTCGTCAGATCGTCCGACGACGTTGACGCCGCATTCGCAGCGTTCACACCTCCGGTCGTCCTGAAGCCGGCCGACTCCGGCGGGCAACGGGGTCTGTTCCTCGTCGACACGGCCGACGAGGTTCGGTCGCATCTCGCTGAGACACTCGCACTCTCGCGCAGCGGGCAGGCGATTCTCGAGGAGTACCTCATCGGCATCGAACTGAACTGTTTGCTTGCCATGCGACGCGGCGAGGCGGCGGTGCTGACCCTCTCCGACCGGCTGCGGCCGGGCGGGATCGGCTTTGGCGTCGGCTGGATCCACGCGTTCCCCTCGGTCCTGCCCGCGTCGACGCTCGACGAGGCCGAAGCGCTCGCGGTCTCTGCCGTGCGCGCCCTCGGCCTGCGCGACGGCATCGCCTTCCCGCAACTGATCGCGACGTGTGACGGCGTGCAGATCATCGAGGTGGCTGCGCGCATTGCCGCAGGGCAGATGGCCGACCTCGTTGCCTACGGCACCGGCATCGACGTGTTCGACATCGCATTCGCGCAGGCACTCGGCGACGATGTGGGGACGAGCCTTGTCAGCCGGCGCTTCACGCGGCCGATCGCGATCCGTTTTCTCACCGCAAGTCCGGGCGTCTTGCCGGTCGGGAGGGTGACCGCGATCGACGGACTTGACGCTGTCCGGGCCTCGCCGGGCGTGTTGGCCGCGGATGTCTACGTCGGCCCCGGGGCGACGCTCCGGCCAGTGCAGGTCGATGCGGATCGCAGCGGCTACGTGATCGCGACTGCTTCGAGCGCACTCGAAGCGCTCGAACTCGCCGATCGCGCGGCCGAGAAACTCGTTGTCAGGGTGGTGGCCCACGAGGCGCAACGGGCGCCCGCGCAACGAAGACGGCATTGGGCTCTGTCGGCGGCGCTTGCCGGGGCGGCGGTCGCGGCCGCTGCGATTGCGTTCGCCACGACGACCGGCTCGCACCTGCGCCAGGCGCTCGTCGGCGAAACGCAGGTCAGCAAAGAGCTCTCACCCGCCTGTCACTGTCCACGCGATGTCGCCCGCATCGCATTCCGGCTCCTCCGGGCCGAGCCCGTCACCTTTCGCATCGTGAATGCGTCGGGAGAGACGGTGGCGACGCTCGCTCACGATCGCCTGCTCGCGCCGGGGGAGAAGCTGTTTGCCTGGCACGGTCGCAATACGCGGGGAGCAGTGCTGCCCTACGGCGACTATCGCCCCGAGCTTGTCTTTGCGAGCCTGAACCGGACGATTGTGCTGCCCGGGTCGATCGACCTCGTCGGCTGAGCCGACTCACCCCATCTCGATCTCGACCGGCAGCCCTCGCCGCCCGAGCGAGCGAAGATGCCGCTGGTGTGAGCGGAGCGCGCGCACGAGTGACGGCTGTGCCGTGTAGCGGACACCGTGCTTCGCCGCGTTGCGGCGCACGATCTTCGCGATACGCGGGTAATGGGTATGCGGAACGCGCGGGAAGAGGTGATGCTCGATCTGGTAGTTGAGACCGCCGAGCGCCCACGTGAGAACGGGGTTGCGCGGACAGAAGTCGACCGTCGACTCCACCTCGTGGACCGCCCACGTCTTCCTGCCTGCCGCAACGTCCGCCGGCGTTGCGAAGTCGGCCTCCTCGACGCAGTGCGCAAGTTGGAACGTCGTCGCGGTAACGAGACTCGTCGTCATCACGAACGCCGTGTACCCGATCGCGACGACCCACCATGGGTAGACGAGGAGCGGGATCGCAATCGCCCAGGTGACGAAGATCAGCTTGCCGCCAATGAGCCCCGCGAGGTCCCAGCGCTTGGGTGCGTGCATGCGGCTGTTCGCGATCCGACCGCGGATGAGCGCCGCGATGTCGGCGCCGGTCTGCCAGCGAAGAACCATCAGGCTGTAGAGCGGCCAGATGTAGATGTGCTGGGCGCGATACCACCAGCGTGGTTGCTGCGTCGGCAGCAGGCGAATGAACGGGGCCTGGTTGATGTCGTCGTCGTAGCCCTCGACGTTCGTGTACGTGTGATGCGCGACGTTGTGCTTCACGCGCCATGTGTAACTCGAGAAGCCGAGCAGCGAGTCGGTCGTCCACCCCATGAGGTGGTTGAAGCGTCGCGTTCGGAAGTACGCCCCGTGGTTCGCGTCGTGCTGTACGCAGAACCCGACGAGGATCGCGCCAAATGCGACGCCCGCAAGCGCCACGATCCCGAGGAGGAGCCCGGGTCGCACGAAGATCAACGTTGACCATGAGGCGGCGACGATCGCGAACGCGACGAACGTCTTCGCGTAGAGCTGGGCGCGGCCCCAGGCGCGGGTGCGGCGCGAGGCGAGATACAGCTCGACGTCGCGGCGCGTCTCGGCGATGAAGGCGCCGCCCTGCTCGAACGACAGCTTCTTCGGCGCGAGAGGCGATTCCATCCGTCCACGATACGCCACCTGGCCACCCGCACCGTTCGTGTGCCAGATTACGACCATCAAGGACGTACCAGGGGACGCCGGCAGAGGACTGACGCTTGACCGCGAGGCCATGCGTGCGGCCGGATATCGCACCGTGGACGCCCTCGTAGAATGGCTCAGCGACACGTCAGAACCTCCGATCCGGCGCGCAACACCGAATGAGCTCCGGCGCCGTCTCGGCGGCCCGGCACCGGCCGCGGGCGAGCCGTACGCCGAGGTGCTTGCGGGCCTCTTCCGCGACGTGATCCCGTTCTCCAGCCGGTCGGGGCACCCGCGCTTCTTCGCATTCGTCCCGTTCGCGGGCACGTGGCCGGGCGCTCTAGGCGACTTCGTAGCGAGCGCGTGCAACTTCTACGCCGGCTCGTGGATGGAGTCTGCGGGGCCGACGCAGCTCGAGCTCGAGATTCTCGGCTGGTTCAAGGATTGGGTCGGGTACCCGTCGGACGCGGCGGGTTCGCTCGTCACGGGCGGCTCGGCCGCGAACCTGAATGCGCTCGCGTGCGCGCGTGAGGCACGCGTCGGCTCCATGCGTGACGACCTCGTTGTCTACGTCTCCGATCAGACGCACTCGTCGATCGCGCGTAGTGCTCGCCTGCTCGGCTTCCAACCCGCCCAAGTACGAGTCCTGCCGGTCGGCGACGACCTCCGGCTCGAGTGCGCGACGCTCGCGGCCGCGATTGAGGCAGACATCGCGGCGGGGCGGCAGCCGTTCTTCGCTGTCGCGAACGCCGGCGCAACGAGCTCGGGCGCGATCGACCCCCTCAGGGAGCTTGCCGAACTCTGTCAGGAGCACGGGATCTGGCTCCACGTCGACGCGGCATACGGCGGTTTTGCGATCCTGACCGATCGGGGACGTCGCGCGCTCGACGGCATCGAGCTCGGCGACTCGGTCACGCTCGACCCGCACAAGTGGCTGTACCAGCCCTACGAATGCGGCTGCCTCCTGGTTCGCGACGGCAGCGCGCTTCGCGGCGCGTTTGAGATCAGCTCCGACTATTTGCGCGACGCAGAGCCCACGACCGATGAGGTCAATTTCGCGGATTTGGGAATCCAGCTCAGTCGCTCGTCGCGTGCGTTCAAGCTCTGGCTCTCGCTCCGCACGTTCGGGCTCGATGCGTTCCGCGCCGCGATCGACGACTGCCTGGACCTCACGGAGCTCGCGCGCCAGTACATCGACGCGAGCCCTCGCCTGGAGCTCGCCTCGCCGCCGTCGCTCGGCACGATCTGTTTTCGCCGGATCGGTGAGGACGACGAGCTGCTCACGTCGGGGCTCGTCGCCGCCCTCGAAGCGAGCGGGCTCGGGTTCATCTCCTCGACGCGGGTGCACGGACGCGGGGCTTTGCGTCTCTGCATCTTGAACCACACGAGCACCGCCGAGGACGTGACGCGGGTGCTGGCGTTCCTCGAGTCCGCGGAGCCGATAGTCGCGGCTCCGCTGACCGAGCGCGATACGCGAGTCCAGGCCGCGCCCCTCTTCGCGCGCCTGGAGCCGGACGAATCCGACCTGCTCACATCGCTTTCGACCGAGCGCCGAGCCGCCGCGGGAGAAACGGTCGTCGAGCGCTGGGACACGAGCCGCGATTTCTACGTCATCGAGCGCGGGACAGTCGACGTCACCGCGGACGGAGTGACTGTCGCGACGCTGAGCGACGGTGATTTCTTCGGCGAGATCGCCGCTCTCGAATGGGGTGCGGGCTTCGCGCGCGCGAGAAGCGCCACGGCCGTCGCACGCGACGACGTGCTCCTGCGCGTGGTCAATCCCGCGGCGCTTGCGCAACTGCTTGCAGCCGCGCCACGACTGGAGCGTGAGCTTCGGTTCCTCGCGCATGACCGCCTGCGCCGCGCACGGTGAACTACCCGGCCATGATCGCGCGCGTCGTTGTCGGCGTCCTTCGCAACCGCGATTTGCGGCGGGTCACGCTGGCATTCCTCGGCTTCAACGCCGCCGAGTGGGGTGTCTGGATCGCCATGCTCGTCTACGCCTACGGCCAGGGCGGCGCGACGACGGCCGGGCTCGTGGCACTCGCACAACTCGTGCCCGCGACTCTGTTCGCCCCCTTCGCGTCATCGCTCGCAGACAGCCGCCGCCCGACCCGCGTGCTGACGGGTGCGTACGTGGCGCAGGGGGTCGGGATGGGCGCGACCGCGGCAGTCCTTCTCTCCCACGGCCCCGCGCTCGCGGCGTATGGATTCGCCGCCGTCGCAGCGACGGCTGTCACCGTGACACGACCGGCCCAGGCGGTCTTGCTGCCGGCTCTCGCTCAGACTCCGGAGGAACTGACCGCGGCGAACGTCGTCGCCGGCTGGATCGAGAGCTTCAGCATCCTCGCAGCGCCGGCGCTCGCCGGACTGCTGCTCGCGGTGGGTGGAGCGGGCACCGTCTTCGCGCTGATGGCTGCGGTCGCGGGCATGGCGGCGCTCCTCGTCGCCGGAGTTACAGGCCCTGCGGCCACGGGCCGGTCGACCACGGTCGTCGCCGGGACGATCGAGGGCTTCCGGATCGTCGCGCACGAACCTGGGCCGCGTGCGCTTGTGTGGCTGCTCGGCCTCGAAGCTGTGGCAATCGGCGCGCTCGACGTTCTCTACGTCGTGCTCGCGATCGGCGTCCTGCACCGCGGAGGGTCGACGGCCGGATACCTGAACGCCGCCTTCGGCGCCGGCGGCGTTGTCGGGATCATCGCAACAGTCGCGCTGGTGGGCCGCACGAGGCTCGGTCCCGCGCTTGTCGCCGGGCTCGCAGTCTGGGCGGTCGCACTCGTCGGCGTCGGCGTGCTCCCGTCGACCGTCGGAGCGCTGGCTTTGCTTGCCGGCGCCGGCGTCGGCCGGACCGTGCTCGACGTCGCGGGCCGCACGCTGCTGCAGCGGATCGCACCGCCCGAGGCATTGGCGCGCGTGTTCGGGCTTCTCGAAGCAGTGTCGATGGCCGGGCTCGCGCTCGGCTCCGCGGCGGCGCCGATCTTCGTCGGGCTGGCCGGCGGACGCTTCGCGTTCGTCTGCCTCGCGGCGGTGCTGCCACTCGCAACACTGGTCGTGCTGCGGAGTCTCCTTGCGGCGGATGGAGCAGCACGACCCGTGGTCGAGATCTCGAGGCTGCGCCGTCTGCCGATGCTCGCCATGCTCCCCGCGCCCGAAATCGAGGCGCTCGCGCGGTCGATCGAGCCAGTCGAGGCCGCGCCCGGCGAACGTGTCGTCGAAGAAGGCGAACCGGGCGATCGGTTCTACGTCATCGCCAGCGGTGAGCTCGACGTGACTGGGAATGGAATCCACCTGGCCACGCTCGGCCGCGGAGACTCCTTCGGCGAGATTGCCCTCCTCCGCCAGATCCCGCGCACGGCAACGGTCATCGCTCGCACGGCGTGCCGGCTCGACACGCTCGCGGGGCCGGCGTTCCTCGCCGCGCTCACCGGCCACGCGGGCGCGCGTCAGGCGGCCGACGCGCTCGTGCAGGCACGGCTCGATCGTGCGACGATCCCGTCATGATCGATCCGCTACAGCGCTGGCGCGAGCACGGTGAGAAGCCGGATTTCGCCGGGCCGATCAGCTACGGCAGTGCGCCGTACACCCAGGACAAAGACCTGCTCGTCGGCTTCGATGTCGCGATCATCGGCGCACCGACCGACGACCTCGTGTCGGACCGGCCGGGAACCCGATTCGGGCCGCGGGCGATTCGAGCGGCAAGCTGCCCACCGGGCCCCCATCTGGAGGCGAAGATCGATGCGTTCGCCGAGCTGCGCATCGTCGACTACGGCGATGCGCCGGTGCTGCCGGCCGACCCCGCGCGCTCGCACCTCGCGATCAAGGAAACCGTCGGCGAGGTGCTCGACGCCGGTCTCGTGCCGATCGTCCTCGGCGGCGATCATTCGATCACCGAGCCGGAGGTCGCGGCATGCGCGCAGCGCCACGGGCCGGTCGGCCTCGTGCACTTCGACACCCACACCGACACCGGCACCGTCGTTTTCGGTGTCGAGGTTTCGCACGGCACGCCGATGTACCGACTCGTACGCGACGGTCTCATCGATCCGACACGCTACGTCCAGATCGGTCTTCGCGGCTACTGGCCCGGCGCCGCCGAGTTCGACTGGCAGCGCGAGCGCGGCATCACGTCGTTCTTCATGCACGACGTGCGCGACCTCGGGATCGACACGATTGTGGAGCGCACGATCGAGATCGTCGGGCGAGGCCCGGTGTTCCTCACCGTCGACATCGACGTCCTGGATCCCGCGTTCGCACCGGGCACCGGCACACCCGAGCCGGGCGGGATGACGACCGTCGAGCTGCTGAAGGCGGTGCGGCTGCTCGCATCGCAACTCGACCTGGTCGGCGCCGACCTCGTCGAGGTCATTCCGAGCGCCGTCGGATCAGCCGACATCACCGCGCTTGCGGGCGAGCGCGTCGTGCGCGAGATGCTCACCGGGATCGCGCTCCGGCGGCGCTCTCACACCGGCTGAGCACCTCCGCGAAGCGCTGCTGGGCGAGCGCGCCGTAGAGCGGCTGGCGCGAGAGCTTCGCGCGGGTCGTCGCCGGGCTCGTGAGCCCGCAGAGGAACCGGGCGCGCTGACGCGGCGTCGCGAGCGCGGCTCCATGCTCCGCGACGAGCTCGTCGAGTGCGCTCTCGTCGAAGTCGATCGGCGCGACATGCTCGAGCTCGGGCAGGTGCTGGGCGTGACCGGTCAGGCAGAAGGTGCAGTGACCGCATGGCCCTTGGCGCGTCTCGCCGAAGTAGCCGACGAGAGCCTGCACCTGGCAGCCCTCAGGCGTAACGAACTCGACCACGCGCGCGATTCGCGCTGCTTCGGCTTGCTCGCGCCGGTCGAATCGTTCGGCGAGGCTGTCGCCGAGCGCGGCCAGCGACGGCGGTCGGGCGCGCAGCGTGTAGCGCTGGCGCGCGTCGGTTGCCTTCAGCTCGACGAGGCCCTGCTGCTCGAGGTAGCCGAGCGCGGCGACGATGCGGTCGCGTTCCTCGCCGAGCTCGGCGGCCGACGCCTCGGGGTCGACCGTCACCCACGTGCGCCCCTCCTTACCGCTCGCGAGCACGCGGCGCAGGAAGTCGGCGCGGGCAGGATCGAATCGCGCGGCGACGTCGGCGAACGTACCGTCGAGTGGCCGGACGGCGTAACCGGCGTAGAACGGAGTGCCCTGTTCGAGATAGCCGTCGAGCTCGACGTAGGTGAGGATCGTCTTCAGGACGAGCGGTCGCACGTCATACCGCGACGAGAGGTCGTACTCGGAGACGGCAAACTGCGCGCCGAGATCGTGCGCGAGCACCTCGGCAAGGAGGCCGTCGATCGCCTCGCGGGTGGGCGTGTCGCCGTACGCGAAGTTCTCGAGCATCGGCACGTCCTCGGCGCTCGCGAAAAGCTCGCAGATGCTCGGCTCGCCGTCGCGGCCGGCACGCCCGATCTCCTGTGAGTACGACTCGAGCCCTTTCGGCAGGTTGAGGTGGTAGACGTAGCGCACGTCCGCCTTGTCGATTCCCATGCCGAACGCGATCGTCGCGACGACGATGTTCGTGTCCGAGGCGGTCCACCAGTTCTGGACGGCGACGCGATCATCCGCGTTCATGCCCGCGTGGTAGGCGCGCGCCGGCTGGCCGGCCGCGGCGAGGAGCGCCGCCACGCGTTCGGCGGTGCGCTGCAGCGTCACGTAGACGATCGTCGAGCCGGACGGACGTTCGCGGAGGCGGTCGATCAGCAGCTGGTCGCGTTCGCTTGAACGGGCCGGCGTGGTCAGCAGCGTCAGGTTCGGGCGGTAGAAGCCGGTGACGACGGAGTCCCGCTCTTCGATCCCAAAGCCGTCGCGGATGTCGGCGACGACCGCGGGTGTGGCCGTCGCTGTGAGCGCAAGCACACGCTCTGCGCCGAGCTCGCGGGCGCGCGCGGCGAGCTTCAGATAGTCGGGCCGGAAGTTGTGACCCCACTCGGAGATGCAATGCGCCTCGTCAACGGCGAAGAGCGCGATCTTCGTCTCGCCGAGCTGCGCAAGGAACCGCTCGTTGTTGAAGCGCTCGGGCGCGACGTACAGCAGCTTCAATCTGCCGGAGCGGAGCCGCTCCGAGACACTGCGCACCTCGAGCGCGTCGAGGCTCGAGTCGAGCCGGGCAGCATCGACTCCCTGGCGCGTCAGGAAGTCGATCTGATCCTTCATCAGTGCGATCAGCGGCGAGACGACGACCGTGACGCCGTCGAGGAGGAGCGCCGGCAACTGGTAGCAGAGGCTCTTGCCCGCTCCGGTCGGGAACACGGCAAGCGCGGAGCGGCCGGCGAGGAGCGAATCGACGACCTGTTCCTGGCCGGGCCGGAACGACGCGAAGCCGAACCGCTCGGCGAGCACCTCGTGCGCGGTGGGCACGGGCGCCGCTAGGAGACCTGCTGGAGCTTCAGGCGCTGTGCCCGAACGCCGTCGGCGAGAGCGCGGTCGACGGCCTTGCGGCGTAGCTCGTCGTACACCTTCACGAAGCGAACGCGGGTCAGCTCGGGATCGCTCGAGGTGCGGATGTTGTACCCGCCCCCGACGAGACGCGCGACGTGCGCGACGAGCTCGTGCGCGGAGCCCTCGCGGGTCTGCACGGCGAGCCATGCTTCGTCAGCGGTCGGGATCGCGAGCGTCGGCTCGATCACCGCGCGGCGAATGCGGCTGACGGTCGGGAGCTTCATCGTCGTCGCGATCAGCTCGTCGACGACGGGGTCGACTGCGGCGAACTCGAGGTCGACGAGCATGCGCTCGTAGAGCTTCTCGGTCTCCTCGGCAAGCGGCGGGTCGGGATAGGCGGCACGCAACCGCCGCACGAGCTCACGCACTTCGAAGGGACTCATCGCCGCGACGGTACCGGTGCGTGCGGACACCGCGACATCGTCCAGACGGGTAATCCGCGGCAAGCGACCGCCACGCGGCGAACACACATCCGTGGCACGTTCGGCTGTGTTTCGACACGACGGCTGCCGTTGGGGCTCACCGACTCGGACGCAGCGACGAACGACCGCCGGGGATCTCGCTCCGAAGCGGTTTAACCCAAAGATTCTTGCTGCGATGAGCCATTTGGGGCGGGCGCAGTCCCGCAATTGACACGCTCTTGGCACACTTCGGTAGCGACGGCTGCCGTCGAACGTGTCCGGTGGGGACAGGGACGGACCGGGAAAACTGGCGGCGGGTTAGAGCTCGGGGGTGGTGTCGTCGCCCGAGCGCTTGCGCCAGAAGGTCAGCACGCCGAGCACGCCCGCGACGGCCAGGGCGACTGCGCTCTTGTTTGGCTTCTTCGACTCGGTATCGATCGCCGGCACAGCGCCTTTGGCCTTCTTCTTCAGCACACGCTTGCCGACCGTCACGGCCAGCCAGCCGACGGCTGCGTTGCGACGATTGAAGATACCCACGCCACGACTCTACCCCCGAATCGCCACGGCGCAAACCGACAAGAAAAAAAGGGGCCCCACCCTCTGCGGCAAGGGCAGGACCCCACTGAGAATGCCGGGAAACCTTGCGGGCGGGCGAAGCTCCCCGGCGGGACGAGGGCACGTCCGTAGAGCTAAGACGCCGTTCACGCGGAAAACTTGCGCGAGGCACGAGCACCCGCGCCGCTGCCTCGGGAAAACCCCTGGTTTGCCTCCGGGGTCGAGGCTATGGTGCCACTGGGTGGTGGGCCTGGAACGAGCTTTTGCACCGCTGCATGAGCGCCAATTTCGGCTGCTCTGGCTCGGCCGCACCTCGTCGGCGGTCGGTGACGCCATCGTCCCGGTCGCGCTCGCCTTCGCCGTCCTCTCGGTCAACCGATCGCAACTCGCGCTCGGCGGCGTGCTCGCGGCGTTCACCGCGTCGCGCGTCGGCTTCACACTCGTCGGCGGAGTCGTCGCCGACCGGCTGCCCCGGCGCGCGGTGATGCTCGTCTGCGACGGCGTGCGTGCCGCGGTCGAGGCATTCACGGCGACGATGCTCCTGACGCACCACATGACGCTGCCGCTCTTCTTCGTCACGGGCGCGATCTTCGGCGCCGCGTCCGCGTTCTTCGGCCCCGCGTCCGACGGACTCGTCCCGCGGACAATCTCAGCGCGCAACCTCCAGCCCGCGAATGCGCTCCTTGGCCTTTCGCGGAATGCGATGAACGTGTTCGGGCCGGCGATCTCGGGCGTGCTGGTCGCCGTCGTGGGGACCGGCTGGGTGTTCGCGATCGACTCGGCGAGCTTCGTCGCGAGCGCATTCTTCCTTCTGCAACTGGAGCTGCCTGCACACGCGCGCGCAGCGCGAAGCCACTTCGTTCGCGAGCTCCACGAGGGCTTCCGCGAAGTGACCTCGCGATCATGGGTGAGCGCTCCGATCATCGGCTTTGCGATCACGAACTTCTGTGTCGCCTCGTTCATCGTGCTCGGCCCGATCGTCTTCCGCGATCACTTCGGGGGCGCGCGCAACTGGGGAATCGTCTCGGCGTGCGGCGCGATCGGCGCGATCATCGGCGGCCTCGCATCGGTCCGACTGCGGCCCAGCCACCCGCTGAGCTTCGGCTTCATCGCAACAATGTTGATCGGTGCGCCGATCGCCGCACTCGCTCCGCCGTTGCCGGCGATCGCGATCGCGGTTGCCTGGAGCGCGGGCACCGCCTCGGTCGCCCTCAGCAACACCTACTGGGACACAGCACTCCAGCGCAACATCCCCGAGGGCGTCTTCGCACGCGTCCGCTCCTACGACATCTTGGTGTCGTTCGTCTTCATGCCGATCGGATTCATCGCCTTCCCGCTGATCTCGAAACCGCTCGGCGTCGAGCCGACGCTGCTCGGAGCCGCGGCGATCGCCGTGCTGACGAGTCTTGCGGTCGCGCTCGTTCCCGGCGTTCGCGCGGTGACCGATGCCGACGTCGCGACACCGGTCACGGCGACACGCGCCGCCTGAACCGAGCTCTACGCCTTCGCGGCAGCCTTCTTCTTGTTCGGGAGATGGATCGCGCGGCCGAGGGCAACGAGGCCGGCTTCCTTGATCGCCTCGCTCAGCGTCGGATGCGCCGCCATGCCGTCGGCGACCGTTTCGACCGTCGACTCTGCGTCGATCGCAACCGTGCCCACCTCGATCAGGTCGGTGACGTGCGGCCCGACCATGATCATCCCGAGCAACTCACCGTACTTCGTCTCGTGGATCGACTTCACCCAGCCGACCGTCTCTGCCTGCATCACCGCGCGCGCGTTTGCAACCCACGGGAAGACGCCGACCGCGACGTCGTCGCCGTACTGCTCGCGCGCCTGCGCCTCGGTGAGGCCGACACCGGCGACCTCCGGATCGGTGTAGATCGGACGCGGCACCGCGCGATTGTCGACGATCGCCTCATGACCGCAGGCGTTCTCGGCCGCGACCTCGCCCTCGCGGAACGCGGTGTGCGCGAGCTGCCAGTAGCCGGCGCAGTCACCGACCGCGTAGATGTGAGGCACTTTCGTGCGCCGGTGCTCGTCTGTGGCGATGCCCTTGCGCTTGTCGAACTCGACGCCGGCGGCCTCGAGGCCGATGCCTTCGACGAGCGGCCCACGGCCGACCGCCACGAGCATGAGGTCGCACTCGACCGACTCGCCGTCACCGAAGAAGACCTTGAGGGCGTTCCCCTGCTGCTCGACCTTCGTGCACTGCTTACCGAGTTGCAGCGAGATGCCACGCTTGCCGAAGGCCTTGGCGAGCTCCTTCGCGGCGTCAGCGTCCTCCTGCGGGATCAAGGTGTCGAGCATCTCGACGATCGTCACTTCCGAGCCGAAGCGGTTGAAGATCGACGCGAACTCCGAGCCGATGATGCCGCCACCGAGGATCACGAGCCGCTCTGGCACCTCCGTCTGGGCGAGCAGGCCGGTCGAATCGACGCAGAGGTCGGACTCGAGACCCGGGATCGGCGGCCGGAGCGGGAACGAGCCGGTCGCGACGATCGCGGTGCGAAACGTCACGTCCTCCCCGCCTTCGACCGAGATCGTGTTCGCATCCTTGAACGCGCCCGTGCCCTTCACCCACTCGACGCCGTTCACCTTGAAGAGTCCGGCGACGCCGCCGGTCATCTGCTTCACGACGCCGGCCTTCCACTCGTTCGCGGCCGCGAAGTCGAGCTGCGTCCCGTCGACCTTCACACCGAGCTTCGCAAAGTTGTCGTGCGCCTGATGCAGCAGGTGGGCAGTCTGCACCCACGCTTTGGTCGGGATGCACCCGACGCGCAAACAGGTGCCGCCGAGCTCTGGCTCCTTCTCGATGCACGCAACCTTCGCGCCCAGTTGGGCTGCGCGGATCGCTGCGGTGTAGCCCCCAGGGCCACCACCCAGGACGGCAACGTCGACTTCCATCTCAGCTCCTCAGGTTCTTTGGTTTCCGGCCGCGATGGTAGCGAGGCAACCGCGTCACGGGACGATCACGATCTTGCCGAACTTCCCGCCCGCCGCGAACCGGTCGTACGCCTCCTGCGCCTGCTCCAAGGGAAACGTCTCCTCGACCGGCACCTGCAATTCGCCCCGGGCGAGCATCGGCAACGCGTGGCCCTCGAGGCGGCGCATCACATCCTCTTTCTCCTCGCGGGAGCGCGACCGCATGGTCGAGCTCGAGATCCGGCCGCGCTTGCGCATCAGCAAGCCGAAGTCGATCTCGGCCTTCGAGCCTGCACCGCCCGTGCCAACGACGACGATCCGGCCTTTCGACGCGAGACGCTCGACGTTTGTCGTCAGGTTGTCGCCGCCGACGAGCTCGACGATCACGTCGTACTCGCCGGCCGGCTCGGTCGTGGCGCCGAGCGCCTCGACCTCGGCGCGGTGATGCCGCACCGTTCCGGTCACCTGCGCGCCCACCCGGACGCCGAGCTGAACCGCCGCGATGCCGACGCCGCCGGCGGCGCCGTTCACGAGCAGCCGCTCGCCGGGAACCAGATGCGCCTGCGTGAAGAGCGCGTCGTGGGCGGTCGCAAACACCTCGACAAACCCCCCGGCCTGCGGCCACGCGACCTGCTCGGGGACCCGCATCACGTGCGTGTGGTGCACCGCGACCAGCTCTGCATGGCCCCCGCCGGGCAGAAGCGCCATGACGCGCTCGCCGGTCGCGACGTTCTCGCCTGCGCATTCGAGCCCGGGAATGTCGACGGGCGCCCCGGGCGGTGGCGGGTAGCGCCCGGCGCGCTGCATCACGTCCGCCCCGTTCACGCCCGCGGCGTGGACACGGATCAGGATCTCGCCCTCTCCGGGCACCGGATCGGAGCGCTCCTCGACCTTCAGGCGTCCTGCGGCGATGACGGCGGCGCGCATTCCGGCATGCTACGGCGATGAGGCTCGAAGGCGTCCACCACATCACGTGCATCACGGGCGACGCGCCGGCGAACGTCGAGTTCTATGCAGGCACACTCGGCCTTCGGATGGTGAAGAAAACGGTCAATCAGGATGACCCGACCGTGTACCACCTCTTCTACGCCGACGAGCGTGGGTCGGCGGGATCCGACATCACGTTCTTCGAATATCGGGGCGCGCCACCCGGCCGCGCGGGTGACGGAATGGTGCACCGCGTGTGTTTTCGCGTCGCCTCTGAAGCCGCACTCGATTTCTGGGAGAAGCGCGTCGGTGGGGAGCGCACCGAAGGTTCGCTCGTCTTCCCCGACAACGAAGGACTATCGCTCGAACTGCTCATCGACGACTCCGGCGAGGAGCCACTCGAGGCCGACGCAGCCGACATCCCCGCAGCAAACCGCATCCGCGGCTTCGCAGGCGCGCGCGCCTACGCTTCGCGGCCGGATCGGAGCGCCCCGTTGCTCGAGACGCTCGGGTTCGAGCCGGGCTGGACCGCACGCGGCGACAAGCGCAGTGGTTTCTACGTCTACGACGCGCCGCCCGAGCAGGGCGGGCTGCAGGCGGCAGGCACCGTGCATCACATCGCCTGGTCGTCACAGCCGGCCGAGCACGAGGCGTGGCGGCAGCGAGTGAGCGACGGCGGCGGGCACCCGACCCCCGTGATCGACCGCTTCTACTTCAAGTCGATCTATTTCCGCGAGCCGAGCGGCGTGCTGTTCGAGGTCGCGACGCTCGGCCCCGGCTTCACCGCCGACGAGCCGCTCGAGTCCCTCGGCGAGAAGCTCTCTCTGCCGCCGAATTACGAGCAGTACCGCGATCAGGTGGAGAAGATGCTGACGCCGCTGCCGAACCCACGCGCGCCGCAGCGGCAGTAGACGCTGCGCACACGAGCGCGACCGTTCACTCGCAATTGCGCGTCGGCAGCGAGGGTGAGTGAGCTCGCGTCCGGGCCGGCCAGCTCGGGCAAGAGACTCGTGCGCGGAAACCGGCGGCCGAGACGACGACATCGGCGCGCAGATCACCATCGGTTGATGTCCGGATGACAGCCCCGTCGGCGTCGATGGTCGCAGAGCCGATCTTGCACGAGCCGTGAAGCGCACGCCGAGCTCCTCGAGCGCGGAGCACGCGGCGTCCGACACCCGCGGAAGCAAACGAGCGAGTCGAAATCGGCGGGCCAATCGCGACTCGGAAGACCCGCAACGTGAGCGCCACCGGCGGGAAAACCCCGTCTGCCCTCAGCGCGCCCACCGATGCCCCAGGGGGCCGGGCGAAGCAATCATGGACGCACAGAGCACGGCCCAGGCGACGTCACCCGCGGGGACCGCGTGTGGCAGAAGCGCAAGCACAACAGGTGGAGGAACCGGAGGAGGCAAACAGACCGCCGCCGACTTCGTCGGCGAGGTGACGACGCAGTTCTCCGCGGCCAGTCTGGCCGGCTCTGGGACACGCTGCATCCCGCCGATCAGGCTGTCGTCGGCCGCACTCGCTACACCGAGTGCCAGAGCAACGCGGGCTTCGACCTGAAGAAGTTCAATGTTCTCGAGACATACGGGGAAACCGTCGACGTCGCAGGCAAGGCGACGCCGTCGACGGCGGTCTCGGTTCAGACCACCTCAGACGACGGAGTGACGACCGCGACGATGCACGCGATCTCGCTGAACGGCTCGTGGCGCTGGATCCTCTCCCCGGCCGAGTATCGGGCCTACAGCCAGGGCAAGTGCCTATCGGCCTAGAAGCTCGATCCCTTCCATCAGGCGCTCCTTTCCGTTGCGGGCGAAGCGGGCCGCGCGGGAGCGGCGGCCCGCGCGCGGCTAGGGCGAACGAGCGCGCGCCACCCGGTTGCAAAGGCGACGCTCCCGACCGCACCGAGATACAGGTCGAACGCCCACGGCTGCGATGCGTCGGTGCCGGCCATCAGGCCGTGAGCCGTAGCGAGCACGAACACGCCGTAGGTCGCCCAGTGCAGCTTGCGCCACACCCGAGCGCCGATCCGTTTTCGCAACGGAAATGAGATCCAGATCAAGACGGCTAGATCCGCGGCGACGATCCCGAGACCGGTCCAGAGTGGCCTGTAGGTCGCGACTCCAGGCACGAGCAGCGCGGCCGGGCCGATATGGATTGTCGAGTCGAGCAGGATCGCGGCCGCGTGGATCACGACCCCGCCCAGGGCGAGGATGGTCAGGAACCGGTGCACGTCGACGACGGACGCCGCCTTCACCGCGCGGCCGAACGGTCGCGACTTGACGACGAGCCCGGCGAGCATGCTGAGCGTGATCAGCACGTAGGCGGCAAGACCGCTCGCCCGCGCGAGAATCCAGAAGGTCGGATCTTTCATTACGAGGTCCTGGTGATCGTCAGCGGGGGCAGGTTGACGATCTGAACTGCGGGGCTCGCCGAACCGCTGGAGCCGGCCGTCCCGAGCGGCGCTGGAACGGCGGGGGCAGCGGTGCTCGCCGCGTTCAACTGGGTCTGACGCCGTCTCGCGACCGCAATCGCCTTGTTTCTCTCTGCGAGTTGCACCTTGTAGAGCGACCAGCGGGCGGCAACGATCCTCTTCACGACCACACTGTCATGGAGAAGCTGCTGCTCCCGCGCGGCGAGTGCCGCGACCCGCGGGTCGGTGGTGGCAGCGGCCCACGGGTGCGCCGCAATCCCGACCCACAAGATGAAGAAGACGAGCAGGGCGAGCGCCGCGCTGTACAGGCGGCCGACGTGGTTAGTCATCGAGGCCGCCCCCGATCGCGAAGCTGTGGGCGTTAGCTCCGCCGGCCTCGCGTTCGCCGCCGTCGTCCCCGTGACGAGCGTGCGTGTGGATGATGATCGGCGCAGCGCGGTGGTAGATCACCCGTGGCGCAGATGCGCTCACGAGCGACGTCGATCCGGCGACCTGAGCTGAACCGGCATGGCTCACCTGATGGACAGCCGGCACCTTCGGCAGCGCCGGGACCTTGTGCAGCAGCGCCTTCTTGAGCGCAGCTTCGAAGGAATCAAGTTTGTGCGCCCGAGCGGCGATCGTGCCGGCGGACGCAAGCTTGGCCGTCGCTCCCAGCTGCGATGTCTTCGTTGCCGCGACGACACCAAGAACGGCGGCGACGGCAAGAACGGCTGCGATCGCGAGGGCGTGGGTCGGTTTCATGATCGGAGACCTCCTCGGGGTTGACGCCTCCGAACCTACGCAGCCACACGTAAAGAGCGGGCGAGCGGATCACCAGGCCTTTGCTGCTCAATCGCAAAGATTTGGCAAACACGCGCGAGGCGACGATCGGGCACCGGCCACCGCTCGCGACCGATATCTTCGGTGTGCTCGTGGATGCGAAGCTGATTGTTCGCGAACGGCCGGCGACGGACGGGGCGCGTGGCGCACTCGTCTTGTTCCACGGGCGAGGCGCCGACGAGAATGACCTCTTTCCGCTGCTCGACGTCCTCGATCCGGAGCGGCGGCTCGACGGCTACTGCCCGCGAGGGCCGCTGTCGCTGCCGCCGGGTGGCGCGCACTGGTACATCGTTCCGCGCGTCGGCTATCCGGATACCGCGACGTTCCAGGCGTCGTACCGGAAGGCGTCCGAATGGCTCGACTCACTGCCGCACGCGCACCTCGTCCTGGCGGGCTTCTCGCAGGGCGCCGTCATGGCCTACGCGCTCGGTCTCGGCATCGGCCGTCGGCGCCCTGCGGCGATCGCGGCGTTCTCGGGCTTCATTCCGCAGGTCGAGGGATGGGAGCCGGATCTTTCACCCCCGCTCCCGCCGGTCGCGATCGGCCACGGGAGCCTCGATCCGGTGATCGGCGTCGACTTCGGCCGCGCCGCTCGCGACGCGCTCGAGGCAGCCGGCGGTGAGGTGCTCTACCGCGAGTACCCGCTTCCCCACACGCTCGACCCGCAGTTCCTCGTCGTGGTGCGCGATTGGCTCGTACGGCTCGAAACGGCGCAACCGGGATAAGGCTTCGAATCCGGGGTTTCTGCTGACGCGGAAACGGCGGCGGGCTGCAACGGTATCGCCGTGCGGAGCGATCCGAGACTCAGTCGCGCCACAAATTCGAGCGACGTACCGTAGGCCCCGTGACGACATCCCTCCTGCGCCTCCAAGCGGCGGGCCTCGCCGCGCTCACGCTCGTGGGCTTCTGGATCGTCGGCACCGGGGAGCGCTACGGCGCGGGGTTCGCGAGCGGGTTCGCACCCCGGTTCGGAATCGACGGGCTGACCGCGTTCTTTCTCGCAATGCTGGGCGTCGTCGGGGCCCCCTCGCTCGCGTTCGCAGCCGACTACCTCCCCCGTGACGCGCGAGGTCGCGCAACCGCGATCCTGATCGGCTTCTTCGTCCTCTCGCTCGTGGGCGTCCTCTGCGCGCGCGACCCCCTGACGTTCCTCGCCGGCTGGGAGCTGATGACGCTGATCCCCGCGGCGATGATTCTCGTCTCGCGTTCCGACCGGCGCGCGCGGCGAACGGTCTTCGTCTACGTCGCGGTGACCCACCTGGCAGGAGCCGGAACGTGGATCGCGGTGCTCCTGCTCGCGCACGCCCGGGCATTCGGCGGCGGCGGCGCGATCGCGCGCGGCTCGGGACTGCAGATTGCGATCGCACTCGCCGCGATCGTCGGGATGGGGACGAAAGCGGGCGTCATGCCGCTGCACAGTTGGCTCCCGCGGGCGCACCCGATCGCGCCTGCGCCGGTGTCCGCATTGATGAGCGGCGTGATGATCAAGGTCGCGATCTACGGCCTCATTCGCGTGCTCGTCGACTGGCTCGGCGTGCTGCCGCTTTGGATCGGGGCGCTCGTCCTCGGCATCGGTGCGCTATCGGCCGTCGGCGGGGTCGTATACGCGCTCTTCCAACACGACCTGAAGCGACTGCTCGCGTTCCATTCGATCGAGAACATCGGGATCATCGTCCTGGGCCTCGGCGCGTGCCTGCTCCTCCGGGCGCACGGGGAAGACACATGGGCGGCGTTCGCGCTCGCAGCGGCGCTCCTCCACACGCTCAATCACGCCGTCTTCAAATCCCTGCTCTTCCTCGGTGCAGGCTCGTTCGAACGTGCCACCGGCTCGCTCGACCTCGATCGGCTGGGCGGGCTGCTGCGGCGCATGCCCTGGACCGGCGGCGCGTTCCTCGTGGGCTCGATGGCGATTGCCGGTCTGCCGCCGTTCAACGGCTTCGCCTCGGAGTGGCTGACGCTTCAGGCCCTGTTGCACGTCCCCGCGGCCGGAGGCTTGGGCACGGGCATCGCCGGGTCGATCGCACTCGCTGCACTCGCCGCGACGGCGGGGCTTGCCGTTCTGTGCTTCGTCAAGGTGATCGGGCTCGTCCTGCTCGGCCCGCCGCGAATACCCGCCGTCGCCGCGGCGACGGAGGCGGTCGTCGGGATGCGCGCCGCCGTGGTGTTGCTCGCTGCCGGCTGCGTCGTGCTGGGCGTGGCACCCGGGCTGCTCTTCGGGCGGCTCGTCGGGCTTGCGCCGTGGCACGACCCGACCGCGACGGCGATCGGCCTCCATCTGCCGGGAACGGGTGGCCTGCCGACGGCGGGAATCGCGGTCGCGCTCGTTGCGCTGACGGCGGCGCTCTTCCTCCTCCGTGGCCGGCGTGCCGCTGCACCCGCGCCGAGCTGGGCGTCGGGGCAACTCGTCGAGCCGACGCTCCTCTGGACGAGCGCCGGCTTCACGAAGCCGCTTCGGCTGATCCTCGAGACCGTGCTTCGTCCCGAGCGCGAGATCGTCGTCCGCACGAAGGGCGGCGTCGTGCAGGACGTGTCGTACACCGGCCGCGTGCCGCAACTGCTGGAAGAGCGCGTCTACCGCCCTGTCGTTCGGCGCGCTCTCCGTGGCGCGGCGCACGCACGGCGGCTGCAGACCGGATACCTCGGCACGTACGTCGGCTATCTGATCGCGCTCGTGCTCGCGCTGCTCACCGCCGCGAAAATCGGATTGATCGGATGAGCGGGCTCTCCGCCGCTTCGGTCGCGGTGCAGCTTTGCGGCGGCTTGCTGCTGGCCCCGCTCCTGCCTGGGCTCGTCCAGCACTGGAAGGCGCGGCTCCAGGGCCGGCGAGGGCCAACGCCGTTGCAGCCGTACCGCGAATTGCGACGGCTGTGGGCGAAGACCGTCGTCGATCCGGCCGGCACGACCCTCGTCTATCGAATTGCGCCCGCGGCCGCCGCCGCAGCAGTCGGCGTCGCGGTGCTGCTTGTCCCGGTCGCATCGCACGCTACGGACCTTGGCGTCGGACGTGACGTGCTCGCGTTCGCGGGCTTGCTCGCCCTCGCCCGATTCGCGGTCACAGTCGCGTCCTGGGACACCGCGAATGGGTTCGCGCTGCAAGGCGCGAGCCGCGACCTGACGATCGCCGTCTCGGTCGAGGCGACTCTCGTGCTCGCAGTTGCGGTCGCCGCGTTGCGGTCGGGCACGACGAGTCTCACCGGAATCGTCGCCGGCACCGCAGGAAGTGGCGCCTGGTCGGATCCCGCTCTCGGTCTCGGCGCGTTGGCGTTCGCGATCGTCGTCATCGCAGAGACCGGGCGTCAACCGATCGACAACCCCGACACCCACCTCGAGTTGACGATGATCCACGAGGGCCCGCTGCTCGAGTACGCAGGCCGTGACCTGGCGCTCCTTCAGTGGGCGGCGGCGGCGCGCCACTGGCTCGTGCTCGTGCTCGCGGCGCAGGTTTTCCTGCCACACGCAACGCGCCCGTGGCTGCAGATCGCGTTTCTGCCGATCGTGCTCGTCATTCTCTGCGCCGCCCTCGCCGTGATCGAGACCGTCACGGCGAAGATGCGGATTCTCCTCGCCCCACGACTGCTCGCGATCGGGGCGACGGCCGCCCTGCTCGGCGTCGTGACGTGGCTGGTGCAGGCGCAATGAGCGGAGCGCTCGTCTGGCTGCTCGTTGGTCTCGGGCTCGGTGTCGTGATCGTGCGACGGCGCTCGGTCGCGGTCGCGCTCGTGACGACCCAGGCGCTCGTCCTCGCCGGTAGCGCCCTGAACGCGGCGACCGCGAGCAAAACCGCCGCCGCGATCGCTCTTGCGATTCGCGCCGCCGCTCTCGCCGCCCTGCTTCTGCTCGTCGTCGCGCGAACGCGCGAGCCGCGACCCGTGCGCGCAGGCATCGCACCGCTTGCGCGGGGTGGCCTCGCGATCGTGTTCGCGCTGGCCCTGACCTGGCTCGTGCCGGTGATCGGGCTCGATTCCCGGAACGCCGAGCGCGGCGTGCTCGCGCTAGTCGCGTTCGGTGTGATGACTGTCGCGACGCGCCGCGCAACCTTGCTTCAGGTCCTCGGCGTCGTGCTCGTCGAGAACGGCCTGGCGCTCGCCGCGCTCGAGCTGCCGGGCAGCGGGTCGTCGACGGCGATCGAGTTCGGCGTCGGGCTCGACCTCGTGCTGGTCGCGCTCGTCGCATCGGTGTTCCACGAGCGGATCTTCGCCGAGTTCGGCGCCGGTGACTCTGCGCATCTCCGGAGCTTGCGATGACGATCCGCGAGATCCTTGCGCTCGCGGTCGTCGCGACCCCCGCACTCGCCGCGCTCGTCACGGCCCTCGCGCCGCGGCGCTTCGTCCCGCCCCTCGCAGTCGCCGGCGCCATCGTGGCCGGCGCCGCGTCGGGCACGCTCGCGACGGTGTCGCTGGCACGGCCGTCACATCTCTACGTCAGCCACTACGTCGTGGTCGACGCGGCCGGCGGGATCCTCGTCGGTGTGATCGGCGCTGTCGGGCTCGCGAGCGTGCTCGTCTCACCGGCGTACCTGGCATCGGCGGAGACCTCTCTCGTGCGCCCCACCCGAAAGCTGCATGTGTACTACGGGTTGTTGTTCGCCTTCTGGGCGCTCCTCGCGGCGGTGCCGCTCGCCGGCAACCTCGGCGGCGCCTGGCTCGTGATCGAGGCGACGACGGCGGCGTCCGCTCTCCTCGTCGGTTTCAGCGGCAAACGGCGCGCCCTCGAGGCCGGCTGGAAGTACCTGATCCTCACCTCGCTCGGACTGGGGATCGCTCTGCTCGGAATCGTCATCCTCGCGGCGGCGGCAGCGCACGGTGGCCTCGACGCGCTCGCCTGGCGCAGGCTCGCCGAGTTGCAACCGGGAAACACCGCGATCCTCGTCGCGTACCTGCTGCTTCTCGCCGGTCTCGCGTCGAAGATCGGCTGGGCGCCGGTGCACAACTGGCTACCCGACGCGCACTCCGAGGCGCCGGCGCCTGTGTCCGCGCTGCTCTCCGCCGCGCTGTTGCCGGCCGTGCTGCTCGTCGCCTGGCGCTCGTGCGAGGCGCTTTCGCCCGCGATCGGACGGTCGACTGCCCACTCGGTGCTGGTCGGCTTCGGCCTGTTCTCCGTCGGAGTTGCGGTGCCGTTCCTCTGGCAACCGCTGCCGTGGAAGCGTTTGCTGGCGTATTCGAGCCTCGAGCACATTGGTGTGATCGCGCTCGGGATCGGTTTCGGCACACCGCTCGCCCTCGCGGGCGTCGCCCTGCACATCGCCGGGCATGCCGTCTCGAAGGCGCTCGGGTTCTACGCGGCCACGCCGCTTCTCGCCCACGAGCCGCGCGCCGTCGACTTTGCCGCGCGCGGAATCGCACGCAGCGAACCGGCGCTCGGTGCCGTCATGGGCATCTCACTTGCGACCCTCGCAGGCCTGCCCCCCTCACCGCTCTTCGCAAGCGAGGTGCTGATCGTCGCCGGAGGTGTCGAGGCGGGCCGGCCGTGGACGGCGGGTATCGCGGCGGCGCTGCTCGCGCTCGGCTTTCTCGGCCTCTCCCAAGCCCTCCTCGAGGTGCTCGGTGGGAGGGCGCGCGCGAGCAGATCGCGCGGCGCTCTTGGGTTGCGGTCGGTCGTCGTCGTCGGCGCCGTCTCGGTCGCGGCACTCGCTGTCCTGGCGGCCGCGGCGTTCTGGCTGCCCGGAAGCGGCATCGCTCGAGCACTCGCACGGGGGATGGGATGACCGCGGGCTATCGCGAACGCGTCACGCAACTGCTGGCCGAGGGCAGCCGCTTTGCCGGCTTGCACGCGACGGCGGGCGGCGCTCAGGTCCGCGTGGCGTTCACCGCCCCGCACGGCGCGATCCACCTCGAATCTGTCGCGCCCCGCGACGGCCACGTGCCTTCGATCGTCGATCTTGCCCCAGCAGCCGGCTGGGACGAGCGCGAAGCCGCTGACCTGTACGGCATCGGCTTCGACGGCCACGAGCCGCTTCGACCGCTCGTCGACCACGATCTCGAGCTCTCGCGTTGGACCGTTCCGGTCTGCGGCAACGATCCGTATCAGATCGCCGTCGGGCCGATTCACGCGGGCGTGATCGAGTCCGGACATTTCCGGTTCCACGTCGTCGGCGACCGGATCCTCCACGTCGACGCGCGTCTCTTCTACAAGCATCGCGGGCTCGAACGGGCGGCCGAAGGGCAGACGCTCGACGCGGGCTTGCAGTACGCGATGCGCGCATGCGCGGCTTGCGCCGTCTCCAACTCCGTCGCGTATGCGCATGCCTGTGAGGATGCACTCGGGTTGCGTCCGACAGCCGACCTTGCGCGCGTGCGCACGCTCCTCCTCGAGTTGGAGCGCACCTGGAACCACCTGAACGACATCGCAGCCGTGTGCTCCGGCGTTGGCCTCGCCGCAGGCGCGACGTCGTTCGCGGCGCTCACCGAGCGAGTACGAGGACTGAACGCGACGATTACGGCGCACCGATTCGGCTTCGGGTCGATCCACGTCGGCGGCAGCGCGCTGGCGCTCGACGGCGCCACGATCGACGCCGCGCGCGCGGAGATGGCGCGGGTCGCCACCGCGGCACGCAAAAGTTGGCGTGAGCTGCTCTTCAACTCGTCGTTCCAGGACCGCTTACCGGACATCGGCATCGTCTCGCGTACAGACGCGCGCTCGCTGGGGGCGGTCGGGCCTGCGGCGCGCGCGAGCGGGATCGCCGAGGACGTGCGTGCGACCAGCGACCGGCTGTCCTATGACGGTTTCATACCTGCGGCCCTGGCACGGCCGACCGGCGATGCGCGTGCGCGCCTCGAACAGCGCGCTCTCGAGCTCGACGCGTGCTTCGATCTGCTCGACGCGCTGCTCGATGGGGCGATTGCGCCGTCGCACGCAGAGAGCACGGCGGATGTGCGACCGGTCGGCGTCGGCCGCGTCGAGAGTCCTCGTGGCGCGACATTGTGCGTCGTCGAACGCGCGGGTGCGCACATCGAACGGCTGCACCTTCGCACAGGCTCGTACGCGAACTGGCCGGTCGTCGCGCACGCGGCCGTGGGCGACCTGCTCCCGGATTTCCCGTTGATCAACAAGAGCTTCGAGCTCTGCTACGCCTGCGCGGACCGCTGATGCTGACTCTCCTCCGCGACCTCCGCCAGCTCCGTCGCGCTCTCGCGCTCCCCGCTCCCGACCGTGCACGCAGCCTCGCAATCCGTCACGTCGACGCGGGATCGTGCAACGGCTGCGAGCACGAATTGACGCTCGCGTCGGCGCCGCAGTACGACCTTGCGCGCTTCGGATTCGGCATCGTCGCCTCTCCTCGTCACGCGGACGTCTTGCTCGTCACCGGCCCCGTCACGGTGCGGATGCTCGAGCCGCTGCGGGTTGCATACGCCGCAATGCCGGAGCCGCGCCGCGTCGTCGCGTTCGGCGACTGTGCGCTCGGAGTCGGCTTGCTCGGCCTGGCATCAGAGCTCGCCGGCCCCGTGGAGAGCATCCTGCCGGTCGATGTGCGCGTCCCGGGCTGCCCGCCGACCCCCGACGCCGTCGCAGCAGCGTTGATCAAGCTTTGCGACCAGACGACGTAGGCGGGACACGTCCGAGGCCGACGCGTCATGCGGAGCCACGGCTGGTGCCAGGCACGGCTACGAGAGCGTGACGATTCGTCCACGGCAGGAGGAAACCCCGCGCCAGAGCCGTTCGCGATAGGACATGTCCGGTGCCAGGCACCGTTACGAGGGCGTGACGATTCGTCCCCGGGACGCGTCTCGTACGGGTGCAACTCATCAACTGGTCGACCAGGTTGAGGTTCAGAGCGCGCGCTTCATGATGAGGCCGCCGGCTGCTTCGCCTGCGTTCTCGAAGCCGTTCCGCTCGTAGAAATGCACCGCCGGCGAGTCGTGCTCGACCGAGAGCGAGACGGCTATGTGGCCCTCCTCGCGCGCCTTCGCGAGGAGCGCGTCGAGCAACTCCTGCCCAACGCCGTGCTTGCGGCGGGACGGGACGACCGAGATCGTCAGCTCGGGGGTCGCCTCGTCGACGAAGCCGTAGCCCGGCTCGGCAGTGCGGAAGACGCGGAACCAGGCGGCGCCGACACGATGACCCGTCTCGGTCGCAACGAGCGCAAGGTCGCCGGGCCGGCCCCAGTTGTCGATGTAACGCGTCAGCGGGATCTCGGCGTCGAGTGCGTTGACGCGCCAGCGGTAGGCGTGCGGCAGCATCGAGCGCATGAACGGAACATCGGCGTGCGAACCGCGACGAATCATTCCCCGATCACCTCGGCAAGCTGGATTCGGTTTCCGTCGGGGTCGTAGACGTCGACGAGGCGCATCTGTCCGGTCAGTTCCACGACGACGCCGACTTCGACGCCCTCCGCCCGCAACCTTTCGGCCTCGGCCAGCACGTCCGCGACGTCGATCATCGCGACGCCCGCCTCGACCGGGTCTCCCTCGCCGAGCGCGATCAGCATTTTCCCGTGCTCGAGCTTCGACCACTTGTCGTCGAAATCGACGTAAGTCTCATCGAAGCCGAGCAGACGCTTGTAGAAATCCCGACCCCGGTCGAAGTCCCGAACGAGATACCAGACTCGGGCCAATTACAACGCGAGCGCGGGCTCTTCGACGAACTGTTTCAACGTGCGCAGGAAGTCGGCTCCGGCAGCGCCGTCGACGGCACGATGGTCGACGGTCAGCGTCATCGTCAGGATCGGGCGCACTGTAACGGCGCCGTCGCGGGCGACAGGAGTGTCGATCGTCGCGCCGACGGCGAGGATCGCAGCCTGCGGCGGGTTGATCACCGCGACGAACTGCTCGATGCCGAACATGCCGAGGTTCGAGATCGTGAACGTGCCGCCCTCCAGGTCCTGCGCGGTCAGCTTGTTGTCGCGCGCGCGGCCGACGATCTCGCCTCGCGCCGCTGCGACGTCGGCGAGTGCGAGCCGTTCGACGGATCGGATGACAGGGACGACCAAGCCTTGCGGTGCCGCGACCGCGATGCCGATATTCGCCGTCGGGAACCGGAGCAGTGCATCGTCTGCGAACTGCACATTGACGTCGCGATGGCGCATCAGCGCCTGGGCGCTGACCTTCGCGAGCAGATCGGTCACCGTCACGCGCACGTCGGGGTTCAGCTCGCGCGCGCGCGCGACGAGTTCATTCGCGCGCGTCATGTCGGCGCTGACCGTCAGCTGGAAGACGGGCGCCTGCCATGCGGCCGTCAGCCTGCGCGCGATCGTCTTACGAATCGACGTGAGCGGGACCGATTCAATCTCGCCGGCCGGGGCAGCCACCGGGCCAGGCCCGGACGTGCCGACCTCGCCGCGCTCGACGTCCTCGGCGACGATCCGTCCGTCCGGCCCGGTGCCGCGCAGCGACTCGAGGGCGATGCCACGCTCGCGCGCAATCCGCCGCGCGAGCGGCGATGCCTTGATGCGCCCGCCGTTCGCAGCCCTCGCGCTGTCCGAGACCGGCTTGGCACTCTCCGCCGCGGGCTTCGCGGTGTCACGCACCTTCTCGGGTACCGCCGCCACCGGCTTCGTGGCCGCTTGAACCTCCTCGCCCGCCGTACCGATCCAGCCGATCGTCTGGCCGACCGGAGCCTCGCCTTCGGCAAGCTCGATCTTCAGCAGCACGCCGGCGTAGTCGGCCTCGACTTCCTGCGTCACCTTGTCGGTGTCGATCTCGAAGAGCGGCTCGCCCTTCGCCACCGTATCGCCGACGGACTTCAGCCACTTCGTGATCGTCCCGGCTTCCATTCCCTGCCCGAGGCGGGGCAGCTTCACTTCGTTCGCCACCGCTACTCCTTGCCGACGGTGCGGTTGATCGCCGCAAGCACGTCGTCGACCTGCGGGATGATGAACGCCTCCATCACCGGTGCGAACGCGAGCGGCGCGAACTTCGCTCCGACGCGCTCGATCGGTGCGTCGAGATAGTCGAATGCCTTGTACTGGAGCACGGCTGCCACCTCGGCGCCGAAACCCATGCGCGTGACTGCTTCGTGTGCGACGACGACGCGGTTGGTCTTCTTGACCGACGCGACGAGCGCGTCCTCGTCGAGCGGCTGCAACGTGCGCGGGTCGATGATCTCGACCGAGATCCCGTCTTCTTCCGCCCGCTTCGCGGCTTCGAGCGCGCGGTGAACGAGCGGCCCCATCGCAATCACCGTCACGTCGGTGCCTTCGCGAATCGTGCGGGCCTTTCCGAGCGGGATCGGCTCGATCTCGGTGGGCACCTCACCCTTCACCGGGTAGAGCAGCCGGTGCTCGAAGAAGACGACGGGGTTGTCGTCGTGGATCGCAGTCCAGAGCAGACCGCGAACATCCTCGGGCGTCGACGGGAACACGACCTTCAGCCCTGGGATGTGGACGAGCCACGCTTCGAGCTGCTGCGCGTGCTGCGCGCCCGGCGACCAGCCCGCGCCGCCCTGGGTGCGAATCGTCAGCGGAACCTTGACCTGCCCGCCCGACATGTAGCGGTGCTTCGCAGCCTGGTTCACGATCTGCTCGAGCGAGAGCGTCAGGAAGTCCTCGTACATGATCTCGACCACAGGCCGCATCCCGGCCATCGCGGCGCCGATGCCGGCGCCGACGATCGCCATCTCGGAGATCGGGGTGTTGCGCACGCGCTCGGGGCCGAACTCGTCGAGCAACCCCTGCGTGACCGCCATCGAACCGCCCATCTCGGCGATGTCCTCGCCCATGATGAAGACGTCGTCGTCGGCGCGCATCGCCTCGACGAGCGCGTCACGCACGGCCTCTCTGTAGGTCATCTCAGGCATGCGGCTCAGACGTAGACGTTCTTCATCGCGTCTTCGGGTTGCGGGTCGGTGCCGTTCTTCGCGAACTCGAGCGCAGCTTCGACGATCTCGTTGGCCTCAGAATCGAGCGACTCGAACTCGGAATCCCCGAGCGCAAGCCGCTCGCGCAGCAGCGTGATCGGGTCTTTGTCGGCCGCCGCCTGGCGGTCTTCCTTCGTGCGGTAGACCTGCGGGTCGCCGATGAAGTGGCCGTGCATGCGCGCTGTCTCGACGTCCATGAACACCGGGCCCTCGCCGGAGCGCGCGTACTCGAGCGCCTCGTGCGCGGCCTCGTAGACCTCCTCGACGTTTTGGCCGTCGACCTTCATCGACCGCATGTCGAACGCGAGCGCGCGCTTTGACATGTCGTCCCACACCGGCGAGTGCTGCCAGCCCGGAGTCGACTCAGCCCAATGGTTGTTCTCGCAGACGAACACCGTCTTCGTCTTCCAGAGTTGCGCGAGGTTCAGCGACTCGTGGAAGGTGCCGATGTTCGTGGCGCCGTCGCCGAAGAATGCGACGGCGACGCGAGGCTCGTCGCGGAGCTTGAACGCAAGGCCGGCGCCCGTGACGGCCGGCAGGCCCCCGCCGATGACGGCGTTCGCGCCCATGTTCCCGCGCTCGACGTCGTAGAGGTGCATCGAGCCGCCGTAGCCGTGCGAGCAGCCCTCGATCTTGCCGTACAGCTCCGCCATCACCGCGTTCGGATGAGTCCCGCGCGCGAGCGTGTGCCCGTGGGCGCGATGGGTCGACGCGAAGACGTCCCCGTCCTCCATCGCCTGGCAGACACCGACCGCGACAGCTTCCTGGCCGATCGCTACATGCAGGAAGCCCGGTAGCTCCCCGGCGCGGAACCGCTCCTCGACATGTTCCTCGAACCGACGGATCAGGAGCATCTCGCGCAGGAACTCGCGCAGCGTCTCCTCGTTGAGGGCGCGTTTCTTCTCGACCTTCGCCACGACTCCGGCAGTGTACGTTTTGCGTCGTGAGCCTCGTCGGCCAATGGTCCGCACTGCAGGCCGAGCTGCCAGTCGGCTGGACGACGGCCGGGTTGCGGCTCGAATTGCGCGACGGCGAGACGGCCGATCGGGCCGCCGCGCTGCTCGGCCCCGCGCAGCCCTACCGCGCCGAGCCCACCGTGTTGCGGCTCACCGTCGCCCTCGACGGCAGCTCCACGGGGCCGACCGGCATCAACCGCCTGCTCGCGCGCATCGACGACGCACGGATCGGCGGGAAGCTTGTGACAGCCGGTTCACAGTCGGCACCCGCACGGCCCGAGCGCGAGCTCACCTCACTCGTCGAGTCGTGGGATGCCGCGGTCGCCGGCCTGCCCGCCGACTGGAGCGATCTCTTCTGCGAGCTCGAGCTGCTCTCGTCGGACTACGTCGAACGAGCCGCCGTCCTCTGCATCCAGATGAACCCACGCCGCGACGGCGCCCGGTCGGCGATGCGCTTCCGGGTCGCGCATACGGCGGGCTACGGAGCCGCGCCGGGCATGGTGCGTCGCTGCCTCGAGCGCTGCGACGAGGAATCAATCCGCGGCTCGGTACTCGTTCTGCGGGCGCTCTCGGACTCGCATCTTGCGGCGACGCAAGGCCCGGTCTGGCTCGACGCCGGTAGAACCGTCTGATGGCCGACCCGGTCTCCTGGCTGATGATCGAGCCCGGCTGGGATGTCGCCAGGCCCGACGGTGAGAAGCTCGGACGCGTCGATGCGGTTCTGGGCGACAAGGAACGAGATATCTGGGACGGCCTGACGGTGGACGGCGAGTATGTGGCCGCCGAGCGAGTCGGCGGGATCGTCGACGGCCGCGTGACGCTCGCATCGTGACCGATGCGCTGGCGCTCGCCGCGCGGGTACGCGCGGGCGACGTCTCCGCCGCCGAGCTGCTCGACGACACGATCCACCGCGCCGAGGCGGCGAACCCCGAACTGAACTTCCTCGTCACCGACTGCTTCGAGCAGGCGCGCGAGGCGACTCCCGCCGACGGCCCCTTCACCGGCGTGCCCATGCTCGTGAAGGACCTCAACGAGACCGCCGGTGTCCGAACGACGTTCTCGTCACGCGCGTTTGCGAACTACGTGCCGACAAACGACGCGGCCGTCGTGCGGCGGATGAAAGACGCGGGCTTCGTGATCATCGGCAAGAGCAACACGCCCGAGTTCGGGATCACGGCGGTGACCGAATCCGACCTGAACGGGGCGTGTCGGAATCCCTGGGACCCGTCGCGGACGCCGGGCGGCTCATCGGGCGGTGCGGCCTCGGCCGTTGCCGCGGGCGTGCTGCCGCTCGCGCACGGCTCGGACGGCGGCGGCTCCATTCGCATACCTGCGTCGTGCTGCGGCCTCTTCGGGCTGAAACCGTCGCGCGGCCGGGTCTCGCCCGCGCCGTTCGTCAGCGGCTCGCTCGAGCTTTCGCAGAGCGGCCCGATCTCCGCGACGGTGCGTGACGCGGCGGCGTTCCTCGATGTGCTGTCGGGCTACGAGCCCGGCGACGCGCACTGGGCGCCGCCGCCGGAGCGACCGTTTCTCGACGAAGTCGGCGCCGATCCGGGACGGCTGCGGATCGCGTTCACCGCCGAGCCCGCCGTGCCGCACCCCGTCGATCCGGCCCTCGTCGGTGTCGCACGTGCGGCCGCGGACGCACTCGCTGCGCTCGGCCACGACGTGTGCGAAGCAACGCCACCTTGGGTCGATGAGGGCGCGCTCTCGGCGTTCGCGAAGCTCTGGCAATTGACGCCGGCGCTCTATCCGGTCGATGACCTCTCTCAGCTGATGCCGATCAACCGCAGCCTCGCCGAGGCTGCACGTGAGACGTCGAGTGTCGACTTCGCGCAGGCAGTCGCGGCGTTGCAGCGCGCAGCACGGCGCATCGTCGCGTTCTGGGAGGACATCGATGTCGTCCTCACCCCCGCTCTCGCGATGGCGCCGCCGAAGATCGGCTGGGTGTTCGAGCCGTCCGACCCGTGGGAGCAGTTTGCCCGGGGAGGTCAGTTCACGCCGTTCACGCCGATCGTGAACGTCACGGGCCAGCCGGCTGCAGCCGTTCCCTTCGCCGTCGTCGACGGGCTACCGGCGGGCGTGCAGCTGATCGGACCGCCCGCCGGTGAGGCGCTACTCATCCGGCTCGCAGCGCAGCTGGAAGCGGCCCACCCATGGGCCAATCGGCTCCCGTCGTTGTAACGGGGCGTCTGGCTACGCGATCATGTCGCCGAGCTCGCGTGCGAGCTCGCGCGCGCGGGTGAGGTCGGCAGCGATCACGAGGCAGGTGTCGTCGCCCGCGATCGTGCCGATCACGAGCGGGTGATCGAGCCGGTCGAGTGCACGGGCGATCGCAGGCGCGGATCCGATCTCGGCTTGGACGACGACGACGTTCTGCGCCGCGATCGCCTCGCGGCCGAACTGCGCGAGGAGTGCGGCCAGCGTTTCCCGCGGATCGATCCGCCGCTCGCGATTCGGGAGCACGTATCGCATGCGACCGAATGGGTCGTGCATCTTCTCGAGCGCCAGCTCGCGAATGTCGCGCGAGACCGTGGCCTGTGTCACCTGGCAGCCGGCACTCTCGAGCGCGTCGAGCAACTCCTGCTGGGTCCCGAGACGCATGCGCTCGACGAGGCTCGCAACGAGCCGCTGGCGCTCGGCCTTGGACAACTGGCGTTCGATTCCGCGCTGCATAGAGCGAGCATGACTCATTCACACGCAGCGTGACAACGTTTACGCGGGCGCGATGCGGGCAATCAAGACCGCATGCTGCGGAAAGCTGTGTGGACGGGTCTCTATGCCGGTCTCGGAGCCGCGTCGACGATGGCGGCGAGACGGCTGGCATCGAGGATCTGGCGCGTCGCAACCGGCGAAGCACCGCCGACGAAGCGATGAACGCCACGACACTACGTCGGGGCGACCTGGCGGTCGAACGCGCAGCGAACAAGCTCGAGGCCTTCGTCCGGGACGCTCGAGCGGGCAGCGGCCTCAAGGCGAAGCTCGGCGATGCGCTCGCCGACGATCCCGACTTCATCCGCCTGCTGAAACCGACGCTGATCGCTGCGCGCGCCAAGGGTGAGGCGCCGACGGATCAGCAGCCCGGCTCGCCGCTGAATGCACCGTCGGGGCCGCAGTTCGATCGACCGAACGCTTCTCGCGCGCGGCGATCAGGCGCGCTGAGCCCGTGGGGCGTCCTCGGCATCGCATTCGTCGCGGGCTACGTGCTCGCGAAGACCATCGATTGGAGGGGTCACGCCCATCCGCGCGGCTAGCACCGCCGAGCAGGGTGGCGGCATCGGCTCTGCTTTCAAGCGCGTCGCCGCGCGGGCATCAGCGATCGCGCGTCTCGAAGCGGAGCTCGCCTCGCTCGAGTTGAAGAAGAAGGGGACGGCGCTTGGGCTCGGCATAGCCCTTGCAGCGGGCGCGGCCCTCTTCGCCGTGCTCATGCTTGGGTTCCTCTTCGCGACGATCGCAGCCGCCCTCGCAACGTTTCTGGCCACGTGGATGGCGCTCCTCATCGTCACTGTCACCCTGCTTGTTCTTTCCGGGTTGCTGGGGTTGCTTGCCATCGGGCGGATCAAGCGCGGCTCGCCACCCGTGCCGGCACAGGCAATCCGCGAAGCAAAACTCACGCAGGCGGTCTTGAAGCGTTGACGGCGGGAAGACGCACTGAAGCCCAGGTGCGCGGCGACCTGGAGACCGAGCGCGAGCAGCTTGCGAAAGCACTCCACGCACTTCGTGGCGAGCTCGGCGAGGCCGCGAACCTCCGGAAGAAGCTGAAGGCGAAGCTCCCTCTCGTCGCCGGAAGTGCTGCGGCGGCGGGCTTTGTCGCCGCGGGCGGCATCGGCGCGACGATGCGCTACGTCGCGCAGCGCGGTCGCGATGGCCGTGAGAAGGTTCGTGCCGGCCGCTGGTCGTTGCTGCACCGGCGCTAAAGAGCATGGGAATCGCCGAGCATGTACCGCGCGCGCCGCAGCGGCTCTCGCGCGGCGACTGGATCGGGGCCGTCAAGCGGACGGGCTCCCGCTTCCTCGCGGACGATTGCATGGGACTCGCTCAGGAGGTCGCCTACAGCGCCCTCCTCGCGTTCTTCCCGGCAATCGCCTTCTTGCTGGGACTGTTCGGCATCCTGCACCTGTTCGACCAGGTGCAGTCGTTTCTCGGCACCGTTGCCCCCCACGGAGTCGTGCAATTCATCGCGGGGTTGCAGAAGGATTCGCAGGGCGGAACGAAGATCGTTGCGACCGTGGTCGGCGGTGCCGGTGCGATCTGGGCCGCGAGCGGCGCGATGGGCTCGGTGATCAAGGCGGTCAACCGCGCGTACGAGCGGCTCGAGACGCGCCCGTTCTGGAAGGTGCGTGGAATCGCGATCGTGCTCGTCGTTCTCTTCGGCGTCACGCTCGTGGCGGTCGCCGCCCTCATCGTCTTTGGCGCGCCGCTCGGCCACGCGCTCGCGGACAAGGCGCACCGCGGCGCGGCGTTCACGTTGACGTGGGCGATCCTCCGCTGGCCCGTTGCATTCCTGGCGGTCCTGTTGCTCTTCGCATTCGTCTACTACTTCGCCCCGAACGTGGTGCAGCGCAACTGGAAGTGGGTGACGCCCGGCTCGCTCGTCGGCGCAGCGCTGTGGCTCGCTCTCTCGGGTCTCTTCGCGCTCTACGTGACGTTTGCGGGCAGCTACTCGAAGACGTACGGCTCACTTGCCGGCGGCGTCATCCTGCTGCTCTGGCTGAACTACACCGCCTGGGCTCTGCTCTTCGGCGCGGAGTTGAACTCCGAGTTCGCCCGCTCCGCCGCCGTCCGCGCGGCGGGTGGCGAGCATGCCGGCCTGACGAAGCCCTCGCGTCGAACCGCCTGACGGCCCTCTAGCTGCGCAGCGTCGCGCCGAACCGCTCTGCGAGGAGCTTCACGATCGCGTCGCGCAGCCGCGCGCCGTCGGCCTCCTCGAGTGTCCGCTCGGCTGATTGAAACGCGGCCGCCACCGCGACCGACTTCTGGCCGGCGGGAATCGGATCGCCGCGGTAGTCGCTCAAGAACCGCAGCTCGCGCAACTCGCCGCCCGCCGCTTCACGCATCGCTGCCATCAGTTCGCCCGCCGGGAGTGTCTCGTCGACGACGAACGCGAGGTCGAGTCGAAGGGCCGGGTACGTGATGACGTCGCGATAGAGGATCCGCTCGGGCACGAACGAGAACAGCTCCTCGAGGTCGAGCTCGAACGCCGCCCAGCGGCCGTCGATCGACAACGGGCCGTGCTCTGCGATCCAACCGCTCTGCACCGTCGCGCCGAGCGGAAGCCCAGGCAGCACGCGCGCGCGTTCGAACTGCGGCTCGATGTGGAGCGCGGCGAAAATCCCCTCGACCGCGCCTTTGGCACGGAAGAGATCGCCACTGACGATGCCGCCGAGCCGCCACCGTTCGTCGGGAACGGATGTGCCGGTCGGGAGGTAGACATGCGCGACCTCGAACAGCGCGACGTCATCGTTGCCCGCAGCGACGTTGTGCGCGGCGGCGCCGAGCAGCCCGACCCCGAGCGTCGTCCGCAGCACACGCTGCTGTGAGGTGAGAGGCACCGGCAGCTCGAGCGCGTTCGGGTCGGGGTCGGTCGGCTGGAGCGAATAGGTGTAAGCCTCGTAGAAGCCTGCGCCGACGAGCACGTCCTCGACGATCCGCCGCAGCCGCTGGAAGTGCGTGAGCCGCCCGAACATCGCCTGTCGCCGCGGCAGCGTTGCGGGAACGTCTTCAAGCCGGAAACGCCCGACTTCTTCGACGAGATCGATGTCGCGACGAACGTCGCGCGCGCGCCACGACGGCGTCGTCACCGTCCAGTCGTCTTTGACCTCGAACCCAAGCCGGTCGAGGCGCTCTCGCTGCTCGCTCGCGTCGATCTCGAGCCCGAGCACCGCGGTCGCATATGCGGGGTCGTAGCGAACGACCGGCCGTGCCGGCAGCTCGCCGCGAACGTCGGCTTCGCCCGTCCAGCGCGCGCTTGCGAGCTCGACAAGGAGCTGCGACGCAAAGGTGGCGGCGGGTCCGGCGAGCTCCGGATCGACGCCTTTCTCCCACCGCGTCTGGCTTTCGGTGCGCATGCGCTGACGCTCGCCGCTTCGCAGCACGGTCAACGGATCGAAGTTCGCGGCCTCGAGCAGCACGTTCGTCGTCGCATCGGAGACCTCGCTGTTACCGCCGCCCATGACGCCGCCGATTGCGATCGGCTTGTCGGCGTCCGCGATCACGAGATCGTCGGGGTCGAGTGTGCGCTGCGTGCCGTCGAGCGTCTCGAGCTCCTCACCGGCCCGGGCCCGCCGGACGACGATCTGCCCGCCTGCCAGGGTGTCGAAATCGAACGCGTGAAGCGGGCTGCCAAGTGCGAGCATCACGTAGTTCGTGACGTCGACGACGTTGGAGATCGGCCGCATGCCCGCAGCGAGCAGGCGAGACTTCAGCCACGCGGGCGACTGACCGAGTTGCACGTCGCGGAAGAGACGACCGACGTAGCGCGGACAGCGATCGCGGTCGTCGATCGTGATCGCGACAGGCTCGTCGGCGTCGCGCGCGGGATCGACGCCCGGCATCGGCGCGAGCTCTGCTCCTGTGAGGACTGCGACCTCGCGCGCGATCCCGTAGACGGACATCAGATCGGGCCGGTTGAAGAGCGTCTCGATCTCGAGCACATCCTCACCGACCGGGAGCACGTCGGCGAGCGGCGTGCCCGGCTCGAGATCACTCGGGAGCAGCATGATTCCTCCGTGGTCGAGCCCAAGGTCGAGCTCGCGCTCGGACAGGATCATCCCGTCGGAGACCTCCCCGCGCAGCTTCCGCTTCTCGATCGTGAACTCGCCGCCGGGCATGACGCCGCCGGGGAGCACGACGGCGACCGTGGCGCCGACGCCGAAGTTCCAGGCGCCGCAGACGATCGAGCGCGGCTCGTCCTCGCCCACGTCGACCTTCGTCAACTGGAGCTTGTCGGCGTTCGGATGCTTGCCGGCTTCGAGCACGCGGCCGACGCGGAAAAAGCCGAGGTTGCCTTCGGTGTCGGGCACACCGCGGCGGACGATGCGGTCGACCTCGCAGCTCGTGAAGACGAGCTTCCGCGCGAGCTCTTCGAGCTGCCAGTCGAACGCGACGTACTCGCGCAGCCAGCTGACGGGGACTTGCACTAAAACTGATCCAGTACGCGGAGGTCGTTCTCCCAGAACGCGCGCAGGTCGGGCAGGCCGTGCCGGAGCATCGCGATCCGCTCGATCCCGAGACCGAACGCGTAGCCCGACCAGACGGCAGGATCGAGGTCGACATTCCGGAAGACCTGCGGGTCGACCCAGCCCGCGCCGCCCATCTCGATCCAGCCCGAGTGCTTGCACGTCGCGCAACCGGCGCCGCCGCAGATGAAGCACGTCACGTCGAACTCGACCGACGGCTCGGTGAACGGGAACTCACTCGTACGCATGCGCACCTCACGCTCTGCGCCGAAGAGCGCGCGGAAGAAATGCAGCACCGTTCCCTGGAGGTCGGCAAGCGTCAGCCCCTTGTCGACGGCGAGCAGTTCGACCTGGAGGAACGTCGGCGAATGCGTCGCGTCGGGGGTGTCGCGGCGATACACGCGGCCGGGCGAGATCATGTAGATCGGAGGCGTGCGCGCCAACATCGCGCGGATCTGGTCGGGCGAGGTCTGCGTACGCAGCACGGTCGTCTCGTCGAGGTAGAACGTGTCGGACGGCGACCGCGACGGATGCCCGGGGTCGGCGTTCAGCGCGTCGAAGTTCTCCCACACGGTCGCGACCTCGTTGCCGTCCCACACCTCGTAGCCGAGGCCGAGGAAGATGTCCTCGATCTCTCGTCGCACCTGCGTGAGCAGATGCAGGCGACCGCGGGCGACCGGCGTGCCGGGAATCGTCACGTCGATGCCCGAGCCTGCCGCCGCCTCGTAGGCGAGCTCGGTCAACGCAGCTTCACGAGCTTCGACTGCGGCTTCGAGCCGAGACCGAACGCCGTTCAGGAGCATCCCGGTCTCGCGGTCACGCACGCCGCGCAACGCCTGTGCGAGGTCGGACTTGCGGCCGAGGAACCGGACGCGGGCGTCGTCGAGCCCGGCGTCGCCGGGCGCACCGCGGACGGCGGCAAGTCCTTCGCTCTCGTACGCCTCCCAGTTCACGGCGGCGACACTATCCAAGGTGGGACGATAGCGAGCGTGTCGGCCTACGACCAGATCGCCCGCATCTACGACCCGTGGTCGCGAACGGTGGTCGAGGACGTTGCGTTCTACGTGGGCCTCGCCGTCGAGCGCGGCGGGCCGATGCTCGAACTCGGAGTGGGAACCGGCCGGATCGCAGTGCCGGTCGCATCAGCCGGCGTGGCGGTCATCGGCGTGGACTCCTCGGCGGGCATGCTCGAGGTTGCCCGCGAGCACGCCGAGACTGCCGGTGTCAGCGGCCTCGTCGATCTCCGCCAGGGCGACATGCGCGACCCGCCCGTCGAGGGTGAGTTCCCGCTCGTCGCGATTCCGTTTCGCTCCCTGCTGCACATGGAGACCGACGCCGACCGGCGGGCGGTGCTGGCGGCGGTGCGAGCCCACCTCGCGCCGGGAGGGTGCTTCGTCTTCGACGTATTCACGCCGGGAGCCGAAGACATCGCCGACACGCACGGCCGGTGGCTCGAACGCGAGCCCGGCATCTGGGAGCGCGCCGACTGGAACGAGCGGACGCGAACGCTGATCCTGCGCGTGCGCGGCGCGGGCGGCGAGGCGGAGATGTCCCTTGCCTGGCTCTCGGTGCCGGAATGGCGCGCTCTTCTCGACGACGCAGGCTTCGACGTCGAGGCGCTCTACGGCTGGTTTGACGGTGCGCCGTGGGACGGCGGTGAAGACTCGGTGTGGATCTGCCGCCGCCACTCGTAGAGCGCGATCGCACCCGCCGCAGCGACGTTGATCGACTCGACACCCGTAATCGGGATCTGAGCGTCGACGTCACGTTCCACTTCCTCCGGTAACCCCTCCCGCTCAGCGCCGAGCAGGAACGCGACGCGACCCGACAGGTCGACCGAGGCGAGCGGCTTCGTCGCGTGAGAGTCCAACGCAACGCGGAGACCGGCGAGCGAATCCCACGAGCCGATCGGGACGCGCCAGATCGAGCCGGCGCTCGCGCGCAGCGCCTTCGGCGAGGTCGGGTCGGCGCAGCCGTCGGAGAGGGCAACGGCCGCGCCGAAGGCATCCGCGGTGCGAATCAGAGTGCCGACGTTGCCTGGGTCGGCGAGGCGCCACAGCGCGAGCGTCGCGGGGCGTTCTTCCCAGGCCGGCAGATCGGCTCGCCGGTAGACGCCGATCACGCGTGGCGGGTGCGGGGCGCTCGCAACCTCGGCGAGCAGCTTCGGCTCGACGTCTTCGCCGGCGCGCAACAGATCGACGGGGGCGACGGTTGCCGCAACAACCGCATCCTCGCCTTCGACGAAAAAGAGGCCGAGCTTGTCACGCCACGACTTCGCGTGGAGCTTGCGAACGAGCTTGAGGCGGTCGTTGTCCTTCGAAACGATCATGTCGGGCCTATGCTCCCCACTCCAGCCAGTCGCCGTGGAAGTCGAACACCGCAAGCCGACGGCGCTCGCTCCCCGGCAGCTTCTGGCTCTCGAGACCGTACCCGTCGTCGCCCGGCGATTGGCCCGTGCCGAGGAAGGTGAACGGCTCCTCGAGGGAGGCCTCGTGCAGCACGCGCGCGAGTTGCCGCAGCCCGTCGGCGCCGACGTACATCGTCGATGCGGTTTGGAAGACGACGAGATGCGTATCCGGCAGGCGGTCGGCAAGAAGGGTGGGCAACGCCTCGACATAGTCGCCGCGCCGTAGTTCGGGCGGATCGTCGCGAAGGATGTCGATCGCGCTCCGCAGACGCTCGATCCGCGGCGCCTGGTCGGCCCACACGAACGACTCGAGGAGGCGCGCCCCGTGCGCGGTCGTCGCGTCGATCGGGCTGAGGTCGATGCCGCGGCGCCGCGCGACCTGGACTCGCCGACGGAGCAACCCGGCAGGCGGAGGCACGCGATCGTCACCGGTCAGCTCGAGCATGCTTTCGCCCCACGTCCCCGTGGAGTAGCGATAGCTGTACCGGTCCCAGACGAGGTTCAGCCCGGCCGACGGGCCGAGCTCGAGGAGGTCGATCGGCCGCCCATCCGCGACTGACAGGAAGCCCGGCAGGATGCCCCAGGCTCGCTGCACCTCGTTCGTTTGTACGCCCTGCTCCGCGCACCAACGGGCGAGGAACGCTTGCTGCTCATCGAGCGCGACGCCGACCGCGTCGAACGACGCGTCACCTGCGAGGACGAGGTAGTGCAAGCCGGCGAGTAGACGGAGCGGCGTATCCCACGCGAGCTCGGGTGCGATGTCGCCGACCCGCGGATCATCCGCGAACCCGCGACAGAGGTCCGCGTAGAGCGGCGAGCGACCGTCGCAATACGCGGCCTGGCGTTGGAAGATCTCTCGTTGACGCGTTATTTCGCGGCGGCGAGCGCCGAGCGCGCCTGCTCGACGATCTCACTGAACTTGCCCGGGTCGGTGGCCGCCAGGTCGGCGAGCACCTTCCGGTCGAGCTCGACATTCGCGATCTTCAAGCCCGACATGAACTGGTTGTACGAAAGGCCGTTCGCGCGTGCCCCGGCGTTGATGCGCATGATCCAGAGCTTCCGGAACTCCCGCTTGCGCACCTTCCGGTCGCGGTAGGCGTACGCGAGCGAGCGCTCGACCTGCTCCTTCGCATAGGTGTAGTTGCTGTTCTTGAGGCCCCAGTAACCCTTCGCCTGCTCCAGGACCTTGCGCCGCTTCTTGCGCGCATGAACCGACCGCTTGACGCGCGCCATTGCTAGTTCCTCCCCAGCATCCGGTTGACGGTCTTCGTGTTCGCCCCGTCGACCGCCTGATCCTTACTGAACTGGCGCTTCTGCTTCGGCGACTTGTTCATGAGCTTCCCCGACATCTGTGCCCGCCGGATCAGCTTCCCCGTGCCCGTCACCTTGAACTTCTTCTTGGCTCCCGAGCGTGTCTTCATTTTCGGCATCTCTTTTGACTCCTGCATTCTTCGTTGGGCCGAGCACCATGGTCATGTTCCGCCCTTCGAGCAGCGGCTGGGTCTCGATGAGGCCGATCTCCTTGACGTCATCCGCGAGGCGCATCAACAAGTCGCGCCCGCGGTCCGGATGCTCGCGCTCGCGGCCCCGGAACATGATCGTCACCTTGACCTTCGCGCGCTGGTTCAGGAAGCGCTCGACGTGGCCTTTCTTGGTGTCGTAGTCGTGAATTCCGATCTTGGGTCTGAGCTTGATCTCCTTGACGTTGATCTGCGTCTGGTGCTTCCGGGCGAGCTTTGCCTTCTGCTCCAACTCGTACTTGTACTTCCCGTAATCCATCACCCGGGCAACCGGTGGATCCGCCTGGGCCGCGACTTCGACCAGGTCGAGGTTCTTCCCGTATGCGTACTCGCGAGCCTCGTCTGTCGTCTTGAGTCCGAGTTGCTCCCCGTCCTCGCCGATCAACCTCACCTTGGGGACGCGAATCGCATCGTTGATGCGCGTCTGGGGCTCGGGACGGCGCGGCGGTTCGAATCCGGAACGCCTACGCGGCCTCAAATGATCTTCACCAAGCTCGTTGTGACCTCCTCAGAATGTGGAAAAACCGCTGGTTCGCAGCGGCACGGGGTCTCATCAACCTGAGGGGTCTCGAACACAGATTGAACCTCCGAAGCGTGAGCTAGGAGGTGAGAGACGGTTCCGCCCCTGCTTGCCAGGGCTCAAGCGTAGCAATCTTTGCCCGGAATTCGGCAAGTGTGAGGGTGCTTTGCTCGCCGCCATGCTCCCGGATCGCGAGGGATTCGTCCGATTCCTTGGCGCCGTAGACGACCACGAAGGGGATCTTCTCGAGCTCGGCGTTGCGGATCCGCTTCCCCACCGTGTCGTCGGAGGCGTCGACGTCGACCCGGACCGGCCGCAGGCGGGCCTGGAGGTCGGCCGCGGCTGCGCGGTGCGCCTCGCCCACCGGGAGCACGCGGATCTGAACGGGTGCCAGCCAGAACGGGAAGGCACCCGCGTAGTGCTCGACGAGAATCCCGATGAACCGCTCGAACGACCCGAAGAACGCGCGATGGACGACGTAGGGCACGTGCTCGGCGTTGTCGGCCCCGATATAGCGGCAGTCCAGGCGGTCCGGTTGCTGGCTGTCGAGCTGGATCGTCCCCATCTGCCACGACCGGCCGAGGGAATCGCTCATGTGCAGGTCGATCTTCGGCCCGTAGAAGGCGCCGTCGCCCTCGTTCAGCTCGTAGGCGAGCCCCTGACGCTCGAGCGCCGAGCGGAGCGCGCCCTCGGTGAAGTCCCACTCCTCGTCGGTGCCGAGCTTGTTCTCGGGGCGCGTCGAGAGCTCGAACCGCGCGTCCAGCCCAAAGAGGTCGTAGAGGAACTTGGCGTAGTCGAGGCAGCCGAAGATCTCGTCCTCGATCTGCTCGCGCGTGCAGAAGATGTGGGCGTCGTCCTGGGTCACGTGGCGGACGCGCGTGAGGCCGTGCAAGGTCCCCGCGCGCTCGTTTCGGTGCAACGGCGCGGCCTCGGCATAGCGAAGTGGCAGCTCGCGGTAGCTGCGCATCGTGTTCGCGAAGAGGAGCATGTGGCCGGGGCAGTTCATCGGCTTGATTGCGAAGGTCTGGTCGCCCTCCGGGATCAGGAACATGTTCTCGCGGAATTTCTCCCAGTGGCCCGAGCGCTCCCACAGGACCTTGTCGAAGATCAGCGGGGTCTTCACCTCGACGTAGCCGCGGCGTTCGTTCTCCCGCCGTCGTAGCGCCTCGAGCTCGTTCCAGATCACCATCCCCTTGGGGTGCCAGAACGGCGACCCGGGCGAGATCTCCTCGAGATGAAAGAGGTCGAGCTGGACCCCAAGGCGCCGGTGGTCGCGCGTGCGCGCCTGCTCGAGCCGCTCGAGATGCGCGTCGAGATCCGCCTGTGAATAGAACGCGGTGCCGTAGATGCGGGTCAGCTGCGTGTTGTGCTCGTCGCCCCGCCAGTAGGCGCCCGCGAGCGAGGTGAGCTTGAACGCCTTGATCGGCTTCGAGCTCTGCAGATGCGGGCCGCGGCAGAGGTCGGTGAACACCGCGCCCGCCGGCGAGAACTGGGTGTAGAGCGTGATGTCGCCCTCGGCGCTGTCGACGAGCTCGGCCTTGTACGGCTCGCTCTCGGCCTCGAAGCGCGCCTTCGCCTCGGCGCGCGAGATCTCCTCGCGCTCCCAGGTGCGGCCGTCCTTGAGCTCGCGGTTCACCTCCGCCTCGATCGCGGCGAGGTCGGCGTCGGAGATCGGTGTCGGGAAATCGAAGTCGTAGTAGAAGCCGTTCTCGATCGGCGGGCCGATTGCGAGCTTCACGCCGGGATAGAGGCGCCGAACAGCTTCCGCGAGGAGGTGCGCGGCCGAGTGGCGAAGCACGTAGAGCGCGTCGGGATCGCCCGAGTCGCGGGTCGTCAGGATTTGGATGTGCTGGCCGTCGGCGAGCGGCGCGCGCAGGTCCTGCGCAGCGCCGTCGGCGCGGATCAGGACTGCCTGTTCGGCGAGCTTCGGGCCGATCGCGCGCGCGGCATCGAGCCCGGTCGCACGATCGGGAAGTTCAAGGGCTGTGGAATCGGGTAGCAGGACGTGCATGGAAGAAGCCAAGAGTAATCACCCCCGCGAAGACGACAGGAACGAAGAGATCGACGAGTCGCCGGTCCCTGACCCGGAGGCCACGGACTCGTCAGCCGAGAATGCTCCCGGCGCCGATTAAGAGGCCGCGCGCGGTCCGGCGACAGTCGCCCGCGCGCGGCAGCGCGTCAGCGTGAGCCTGATCCGGGTCGCGTACATGGGGGAATGCTAGCTCAGGAGCCCGAAGGCTCGAAGAGCTCAACGGGATTGCCGGACGGATCGTCGAACACGATCTGGGAGCCGCCGGGGCCACGCACGATCTCGCCGCGGAACGGGACGCCGGCAGCGCGGAGGCGCTCGACCTCGCTCGCGAGGTCCTCGACGATGAGGTGAATGCGATTCCAACCGCCCGGCTCAGGCCGGCGCCCGTCGGGCATCGGCCGGGCCGCGGAGCTCGTCGGGCCGCTCAGCAGCAAGCGTAGGTTCCCGCGCGCGATCTCCGCGAACGCTGCGCCCGCGCTCCAGACGACCTCGAACCCGAGGTGCGTGGCGTAGAACGTGCTGGCCGCCTCGACATCGTCGATCAGGTAGCGAACGTAAACCGTGCCGTCGTCCGCCATCTCGCCGCCGATGATGTCAGATCCAGACAGCGATCCGCATGTCACAAATCCCACCCTCGGCCCATGTCCCCGCGGGCCACGGCCGGTGTCAGACACACGAACGAACTGTCCACAGCTCGGCCATGTCCACAGGACGTTTACGGTCGACCGTCGCTTCCTTTCGCTGTCTCGAACGGACAACAGGCTGTGGAACGATGACAACGCGTGGGACATGTCTTCGCTCCTCGCGCAAAGCCGTGCTTCGCGAATGCTCCGGCCCGACGGCAACCGTCGTCACGGAAGCGTTACGCAGGCTGCCGAGTTCCTGGTTACGAGCGAGCCAGGTTGGAAGGTGCGAAGCGCATGAGCACCCAGGCATGGTCGTGCTCGTCGTCGCGCTCGTGGCGAGAGACCTCCACGAACCCCGCGTTCGCCCAGCCGCGGAGCGCCTGCGCGTTCCACGCATACGGATCGACGGTCACCGATTGCCAGCCGGCCGCGAGGAGCGACCGCGCAAGCGCGCTCGCCGCGTCCGGCATCAGTCCCCGGCCGCGCGCCGCCGGGATGAGGAAGCCGTCGAGGCCGCCGCGGAGCGGCTCGTCGTCCTCCCACCACGACTGGAGGTACCCGACCGGGTCGCCACCCGTCTCCACGATCCACGCATCGACGGCCGGCCGCCGCAGGCGCGCGTGCATCTCCTTGGCGGTGAACGTCTCGCCGTCCCAGTACCGCGAAGTCTCGGGATCGGCCCACCACCGAACGAGCAGCTCGATGTCATCGTCGCTCGCCGGGCGCACACGCGTCACGCGGCCGACGACGGCCTCACGCATAGGCGAAGTCCCACATCACCGAATCGACACGGGTACCGCCGAGCGACGCATAGAGACGTAACGCGGGCTCGTTGTCGGGCTCCGTCAAAACAAACCCCTCGCGGATGCCGCGGCTCCGCGCGATCCGATCGAGCTCTCGGAAGAGGATGGTCGCGACACCCTGCCCGCGCCACGCGGCGTCCACCTCCACCTCGTAGACGAAGAGGATCGACGGGTTGCCGTGCCGGCGCGGCAACTCGTACCCGAAGACGAAGCCGACGGGCACGACCCCGCGGAACGCCACGAGGAAGATCGTGTGGTCGTCCGAGAGAAGCGCGGTCTGCGGCTCGCCCTCGGCGAGCCCGCGAACGACCTCCTCATCGCCCGGCCCAAGACGCCGCACCGTCGTTTCGCCTGGCGAAGTCACGGGAAAAGCCTAGAGCGACAGTCGAGGAGGGGTCGCGTTGCCTTGACGGCGAGCAGTCGCGCTCGGGCGAGCAAGCACTAAAACGCGGAACGAGCGGACATTTCGCACATCGGCCGCGGCGCACACCCTTGCGCGTCGGCGGGTGCACGTCGTACATTGCGGATCCCGCAGGGCACGGAGCGCGAGTAGGTCGAAGCTTCGTCGAGTGACTGTTAGAGGCGCAAGCCCGAGACGGCCAGTTGGCGAGGTGGACGAAAACGCCACCGGCCCAGCGGGATTTTTTTATGCCAGGATCGCGTCGTGGACTTCACGCTCAGCGACGAGCAGCAGCTGATCCGGCAGACCGCGCGTGAGTTCTGCACTGCGGAGATCGCGCCGCACGCGACCGAGTGGGATCGCACCGAGGCGATCGACCGTGCGATCGTCGGCAAGCTCGCGGAGATCGGATTCCTGGCCGCCGCTTTGCCCGAGGAGCATGGCGGCCTAGGACTCGACATGGTCGCCTACACGCTGATCGTGGAGGAGCTCGGCAAGGCCGACTCGAACGTGCGCGGAGTCGTGTCAGTCTCGAACGGGCTGTACGGGAAGAGCATCGCCCGCTGGGGTACGGACGAGCAGAAGGCTCGCCTCCTCCCCGGCCTGGCTCGCGGCGAGGAACTGGGCTGCTACGCGCTCACCGAGCCGGGCGCGGGCTCCGACCCCGGCAGCCTCGAAACCCGCGCCGAACGTGACGGCAGTGAGTGGCTGATCAGCGGCCAGAAGATCTTCATCACCCTCGGAAGCTGGGCCGCCCATGCGCTCGTCTTCGCGCGCACCGGCGAGCCCGGCCCGCGCGGAATCACCTGCTTCGTCGTCCCGACGGCGTCGGCCGGGTTCGAAGCGCGGCCCATCAAGGGCAAGCTCGGGCTGCGCGCACAGGACACCGCCGAGCTCTTTCTCGACAGCGTGCGTGTGCCCGACGAGAACCGCCTCGGCGATCTCGGCAGCGGCTTCAAGGTCGCGATGTCGGCGCTCGACCACGGTCGCATCTCGCTGGGCGCGGGCTGCGTCGGGATCGCGCAAGGCTGCCTCGACGCATCGATCGCCTACACCAAGGAGCGCCGTCAGTTCGGCCGCGCGGTCGCGAGCTTCCAGCTCGTACAGGAGCTGCTCGCCGACATCGCCGTCGAGACCGAGGCGGCGAGGCTCCTCGTTTGGCGTGCCGCCGCAACCGCAGACGCCGGCGAGAAGCACACCGTCGAGGCGTCGATCGCCAAGTACTTCGCAAGCGAGGTCGCTGTGCGCGCCGCGAACGCCGCGGTGCAGGCACACGGCGGCTACGGGTACGTCGACGATTACCCGGTCGGCAAGTACCTGCGCGACGCGCGCGTCACCACGCTCTACGAGGGCACGAGCCAGATCCAGAAGCTGCTGATCGGCCGCGCGCTCACCGGCGAATCCGCGTTCGCGTGACGCACGAACCGCCGGAGTTCATCACCGCCGAGACCGCGGCGGAGTGGCGCGCTTGGCTTGAGGCGAACCACACGACGCGCGCCGACGTGTGGCTCATGTACTGGAAGAAAGCGAGTGGCAAGCCCTCGATCGCATGGGCCGACGCCGTGGAGGTGGCGCTGTCCTTCGGCTGGATCGACGGCTTGATTCGCTCGCTCGACGAGCACCGCTACCTCCAGCGCTGGACGCCGCGGCGACCGAAGAGCAAGTGGTCGAACGTGAACAAGCAAATCGCGCTGCGCCTGATCGCGGCAGGCGAGATGTCGCCGCTCGGTCTCGCGGCGGTCGAAGCGGCGAAGGCAAGCGGCGAGTGGGAACGCGCGTACACGGTGCAGCGGCCGCTGCCGGCTCCCGACGACCTGAAGGCGAAGCTGAACGCCTCGCCCGACGCAAAGGCACAGAGGCAGCGGCTCAGCCGTACGCGCTGGGACAGCTGGATCACCTGGCTTCAGCACTCCAAAGGCGCGACGCGGACGCGACGTCTGAACATGATCGTGAAGGCGCTCGAAACCCGCGACTACGCCGCTGTCGACGCCAAGGCTCGGCCGAAGCCGTAAACGCGACCGAGCTTTTCTCTGCAACGAGCGTCTTCCGTTCGCCGATGCTCTTGCGCCGATCGCATCGCACGTCGTAATCTGCGACTCCCGTCGGACGCGGAGCGCGAGTAGGTCGAAGCCCCGCCGAGCGACTCAGGCGCGTGCAAGCGCGAATGGGCCGGTCGGTTGGGTGGACGAAAGCGCACCCACCCGGCGGGATTTTCTTTTTTGCGTAACGCGGCTACTTGACCTTGAACGGCGCCGACCGCCAAGCAGCCCAGTGCCAGTACCACGCAGGTGGCTTCTTGGGCGCGGCAGCGGGGCGCGTCCCGCCGGCGTGCTGCCACGTGTAAAGCGTCCAGGCCCAACGTGGCAGCGCCTTCGGAAGATCGAGTGGACGCTTCGCCGGTACGACGACGACCGCGCGAGACGAGATGCTCGCGTTACCGGCGAGGTCGATCGCGCGCACGCGATACACGGTCTGCGCCGCCGCATGGAACGCGCGAACGGTGACGTGTCGCACGCTGCCGGCGACGTGTGCGGACGGCACGCCGTCGAGCAAGATGTCGTACGACGCGATCGCGCCGGCGTTGTCGGTCGATCCCGCCCAGGCGAGTCGCAGGGCGCCCTTCACGAACGTGCCGTGCACGGCTTCGGGACGGCTCGGCGCGACTGTGTCGTTGAGCAGCCCGAAGAAGCCGGGCACGAGTGTCTCGATCTCGACCGTGCCGTCCCCGAGCAGCGTGTAGCCCGCGTCGACCCCCGGCGTGTACTTCGGCAGCGCCTTCCACGTCGTTCCGTCCGTCGAGAACGACGGTGCAAGGCCGTTCGCCGGGACGGCGAGGTGGAGGCTCACCGGAGCGCCGAACCGTGCAATCGGCGTCGACGTCTGCGGGTCGGTGACCGTCAACTGCACCGCGTAGCCGTTGGGCGACGGGGCCTGCGACGTCGGGGTCAACGTCACGATTGCGGTCGACGTGAACGAATCGCTCGTCCACGTCGCGGTCGCCTTGCCGTCACCAGATCCGACCGAGCCTGCGGGCGGGATCGGAGGCGGGGGCGGTTGCGTCGAGGCGCCCGTGACGACGGCACCGTCGAGGTAGTCGTTGTCGATGTTGATCGCGACGCCACCCCAGATCTCCTTGTGCCCGCCCCGGTACTGATGGACGCGCTGGTGGTTCGCCCAGATGCTGTCGCTGACATACGGGTCGCCGAACACTCCCTCGACGCCGTTCCAGTTCGCGATCCAGATCGCGTCCGGCGTCGCCGCACCGAGCGTCGAGACGTCCTTGACCGTCGAGGCGGCGCTTCCGTAGACGCCTGCGACGAACCCGGCGGCGCGCAACTCATTCACCCAGGCGGCCACGAACGACTGCACCGCCTTGGTGCATGTCGCGACGCCGATCTTGTAGCCCTCCATGTCGAAGTAGATCGGGCTGCCGTTCGGCAGGCCGAAGCCGCTTGCCTTCGTCGCTGCATCGTCGGCTGCGGCGGCGCCCTGGCTCGCCGCGGTCGCAGGCGTCGACGAGATGCGCTGCAAGCCCGTCGAACTGACGCATGGCGCCTGCAGACCGACGTAGAGCGGAAGGAGCGCCCACCCGGATGCGAGCGTCGTCGAGACCCAGGGGGCGGAGAGGTTCCCGTCTGCGCACGCGCGGTTGATGCCGCCGAGATAGATGCCGAGCGCGCGGTAGGGGGACGCGGTCCAGGCGTCGAGCGATGCGGTCGACGGTGCGGTGCAGGCATCGAACCCGTAGCCGGTGAAGACGCCGGCTTGCGCCTGCCGGTTTGCCGCTGAGCCCGACGACGAGACGACCAAGACCGCGGCCGCGAGCGCCAGCAGGAAGACCCCTCTTCCTTTCACCCGGCACACCATGCCCGGCGGATGTGAAGAAATCGCAAGCTCCCGTGCCTCAGGCGAGGAGCAGCCGTCGATAGTAGGCGCGAAGCCAGAGCTCGAACTCGTCCGGGCTGAGCCCGCGCGCCAGGGTCATGGTTCGGTAGGTGCCCCACTCGAGCGCGAGCCAAAAGGTGCTCTCGACGTCGGCTCGCTCGAGCCGCGGATCAGCGTCAGGCTTCGCGAGGAGCGCGCTTGCCGCCCAGTCGACGCCGCTCCTCCGGTTGCCCGTCATCCGCTCCCAGAGCTCCCCCACGTGCTGGTCGCCCCGTGCGGCCTCCTCCACGACCCATGCGATCGCGGCGGTACGCTCGTGGATGCCGCGAACGTGCGCGGCGTGGAGATCGAGCATCGCGGACGCGCTGGTGGCGGAGTCGATCCGCAGCGCATCCTCACGCTGGTTGATCGGGACGTCGCGCAGGTCGCCTCGAATCGAGAAGTCAACGACCGCGCGAAGGAGCGCCGCCTTGGTGCCGAAGGCCGCTTCGACGGTCTTCGGTGAGACCCCGGCCGCGGCTGCGATCGAGCGAACCGTCGTCGCCGACCACCCACCCCGCTCGAACGCGTCTTTCGCGGCCCGGATGATCGCCTCACGCGACTGCGATGCTCGAGCGGCCCGCCCAGGGGCGTTATAGGGTCGGCGTTCGGGTTTGTCGCTGGGGGTCATAATTGATAGGGTCAAACCCTATCGAAGTTGGATGTCCGGGTATTCGACCAAGGAGGCGAAGTGAGTCGTCGCACGTGGCTTGTCATCGGTCTCGTCCTGACCACGGGTGCGCTCCTACCGGCAACGGCGCTCGGCGCCGCACCGCCGAGCGGGGGCGTCGTCGTCTACGCAGGGCCAAATCTCCAGGCTCCACCGCGCGGCGTGCCAAAGCAGGCGGACGCGCTGTTCTTCTATCCGAAGGTGGCGACGGTGCACGTCGGAGACGCGGTGACCTTCCAGTTCCGCGGCTTCCACACGGTGACGTTCCCGGGGGCGCGGCGCCCCTATCCCTTCATCGTGCCGGTCGGAGGGAAGCAGCCGGCCGTGAAGGACGCCGGCGGCCAGCCGTTCTGGTGGGCCGGCACCCTGCCGATCCTCGGCGTCAGCCCCCTCTCGACACTCCCGCAGGGAGCTGCGACGATCTCCAGCCCGTCGCAGGTGAGAAGCTCCGGGCTCGTTCGAATCTTCACCGCGACGGCCAAGGCGCCCCCGGCGCCGTACGTCCTCACGTTCTCGCGTGCCGGGACGTATCACTTCGAGTGCGCCGTCCATCCATCGATGCGTGGCGTCGTGCGCGTCCTGCCGTCGACGGCGACCATTCCGTCCGCCGATGCGCAGGCGCATCAGGGCACGGTCGAGCTCAACCACTCGCTCGCGGATTCCAAGCGGCTGAACCACCAGAAGCCGTCCGCCAAGCAGACCGTGCTCGTCGGAGCCGGCAGCAGCGGGACCGGCGCCGAGATCGCCGCGTTCTTCCCGGCGAAGCTGACGGTGGCGGTCGGCGACACGGTCACGTTCCGGAACGCTGACCAGACCGACATCCACACCGTGACGTTCGGCCCGGCGAAACTCCGCAGCCATATCGAGAACACGTTCGTCGCTCCGAGCGGCAAACGGATCCTCTTGAACCCTTGGGGTGGATTCTCGAGCGAGGCGCCGGGCAGCCCGACGGTCTCCTACGACGGGACGAACCACGGTAACGGCTACCTCAACAGCGGCCTCCTCAATCCGCGCGGGACTCCGGCGAAGGCGGGACCGCAGGCGTTCCGGGTGACCTTCTCGAAGGCCGGCACCTACCACTTCGAGTGCGTCATCCACTCGCACATGGACGGGACGATCGTCGTCCACTGAGGTCTGTGGCGCACGCACCTCGAACGGTCATGGCGAGGGCGGCAGCAGCGGCTGTCGTCCTCGCCGCGGCGTTTTTCGCGGCCCAGCTCGCGTCGGCAGCCGGCCCGATCTTCGACGGCCCGACGATCAAGAACCCCGCGCCGCCGCCGGCGTTCGCGCTCGTCGACCAGGACGGCCGGACCGTGCGACTCGCGGGTCAGCGCGGCCGGGTCGTACTCGTCACGTTCCTCTACACCCACTGCCCCGACGTCTGTCCGCTGACCGGCCGGAATCTGAACCAGGCGCTGCGCCTGCTCGGACCGAAGCGCACGAGCGTGCGCGTGCTTGCGATCAGCGTCGATCCGCGCGGTGACACGCCGGCCGCGGTCCGCCGCTTCATCCGCGGCCACGCCCTACTGCCCGAGTTCCGTTACTTGACCGGCTCGGCGGCGACGCTCCATAAGGTCTGGGCCGCCTACGGCGTCAAGTCGCGCGCCCAGGCGGGCGACGCACTCGTCGACCACACGCTCTTCACGCTGCTGCTCGACTCGACCTTGAAAGCACGGGTGCTGTACGACGCGACAGCGGCGCCGGGCGCCGTCGCCCACGACGTCGGCATTCTGCTGCGCCGCTAGACGGCAGCCGGCGCTCAGCCCGACTGCTCGGCGGTGGCGAAGAGCGCGCGAAGCTGCCGGATGCTTGGCAGCAGGAACAGGGCGGGCGCGATCGGCAGCCAGAAATTGAACAGGCGGTAGACGAGCACGCCGATCAGGGCCGGGACGAAGTGGACGCCCATGCCGACGAGCGCGAGGGTGAGTGCGACCTCGACGATCCCCGCCCCGCCCGCCGGCAACGAACGGCGCGTGAGGACGTACCCGCTCGAGTATGCGAGCACGAGCGCCGAAAGCGTGATGTGCCTGCCGCCGACGAGCTGAAGGGCGGCCCAGAGACAGAGAATGTCGCCGACCCAGTAGAGCGTGTTACCCGCGACGCCGAGGCCGTGCTCCCGCGGGCTCGAGAGCATGACCCGCACGTTGCGTGCCCCCGCGACCGCGTTTGCGAAACCCTTCTTCACGCGACCGGCATCGCGCCGATGCGTGCTCAACCGCCGTACCCGCGTCGGCGACGTCAGCCAGAACGCGGCGAGAAAGAGCGGGATGACCGTCAGGGACGGCAGCGTCACCGCATACCCCGCGTGCCCGTCGAGCCGCAGGAAGAGAAGCACCGAGGCGACGAGCGCGACCGTGCCGAGCGTCGCGTACTCGAGGAAGCCGAGCGCGAGAACCCGCTGCACGGCATCGCGCTTACCGGCGCCCGCGCGACGGAAAGCCCAGTAGTCGACGGCGAAGCCACCCGACGTGCGCGTCGCTGCGAAAACCCCGAAGCCTGCGATGACGGTCTTGGTCGAGATGCCGATGTCCATCTCGGGCCCGTCGTCGACGCGGGCGATGTCGCGGATCGTGAGCGCGTACCCGAAGTACGCCACGAGCTCACCGAAAAAGCACACGATCAGCCAGCCCCACGCGTGCGGCGCGGTGATCCGGTGGAGGACGCGCGACCAGCCCGCGTAGTCCGCGAGCAGGAGCGCGGCGGCGATCGTCGCACCCGCTGCAACGAGCACGACGAGCAGGGGCTTCTCCTCGAGCCAGACGAACACGTCCCGAAGGCGCAGCGACGCCAACCGCACCACTCTCACGCGCCGAGCGTAGCCACGGTTTAGCATCGACCGTGATGGAGGCGAACGTTCGTGAAGGTCAGGCGCCCGCGGTTGTCGTCGCTCTTGCGGCGGGCGAGCGGTTGACCTCGGAGGCGGGCGCGATGATGTTCGTCTCGGGTGACATCTCGATGGAGGTCGAGATGCCCGGCGGGCTGATGGGCGGCCTGAAGCGCAAGCTGCTTGCCGGCGAGAGCCTGTTCCTCACACGCTACGTCGCGAACGGCCCCGGTGCGGTCGGGATCACGGGGCCGTTCCCCGGCTCGATCCGCCAGCACGAGCTCGACGGCGAGATCATCTGCGAGAAGCACGCCTACCTCGGCCATCACGGCGACGTCGAGATCGAGAGCGCGTTTGCTCAGCGCCTCGGGATGGGCATTCGCGGCGGCGGCGAAGGGTTCTTCCTCCAGCGCCTCAAGGGCAAGGGCACGGTCTGGCTCCATGGCGGCGGCGACTTCCTCGATTTCGACCTCGTCGCGGGGCAGCGGCTGATCATCGACACCGGCTGCATGGTGATGCTCGAGCCGACGGTGACCTACGAGGTGAAGCTGCAAGGGGGCGTCGCGAAGAGCCTGTTCGGCGGCGAGGGGCTCTTCCTCGTTCACATCACGGGCCCGGGGCACGTGACGTTGCAGACGTTGCCGTTCTCTCGCACTGCGCGGCGTGTGCTCGAGGCCGCCGGCGGTGGAGCGGACGAACGCGGCGGCGCGGGCGGTATTCTCGGAACCATCCTCGGCGAATAGGAGACGAATCATGGGATTCCTCGACAAGGCGAAGGCGGCAGCGGAGCAGGCTGCGGCGAAGGCGAAGGAGGGCGTCGACGACGTCCAGACGAAGCGCGAGCTCAGCCAGGCCTACGGCGAACTCGGCAAGGTCGCCTACGAGCTCGTCGAAAGCGGCGCGATCGCGCACGCAGGCCTCGACGACGCTGCCGCGCGTGTCCGCGCGGCGCACGCCAAGGCCGCAGACGGTGCTGACAACGGCACGACGGCAGCCGCGTCGGAGTCGTACGACTCGACCCAGCCGCCGGCGATGCCGACGTAGCTCGACCTAGTTCTCGACCGTGACGAGCGTCCCGATCGGCGTGTAGGGCCACACCTGCGCGGCGGTCGCGAGTGGGAGCTCGACGCACCCGAGGCTCTGCGGCGTGCCGAACGACGCCCGGGTGAACGCGTGCAACGCCTCGCCGCGGTGGAAGTAGCTGATCCAGCGAATGCCAGGATCGTTGTAGTGCGAGCCGTCCGGATTCGTGCCGCTCATCGTCCCGACCGGGATGTGCTCGAACACGGGATACGTGCCGAGTTGGGTCGGCGCCGCGGGCACACCTGTGTTGCCCGGCGAGGTGAGGACGATCTTTCCGTTGTGCCACAGGGTGAGCAGTTGCGGCACGTTGCGGTGGACGTACACGTAGCTGTAGCCGTCGGTGCGTTTCGTTCCCGCGATCGCATCCGCGAGCAGCGCATGCCAGACTTGTGCTCCGGCGAAGCTGTCGACGACGAGGTGATGATCGTGCTGGAACATCATGACCGCGCCTCGAATGATCTGGTTGGGCTGGCCCTCGGTCCAGTTGCGCTGCAACTCGCTCGGCGTGTTCGGGAATCGCCAGTGGAAGGTTCCGTCCGGGGGACTCACCGCCGCATCGATCTCGGCTCGCGGGCTCCGCGCGACCGCGGCGTCGACGGGCTGCCAGTCGAGCGGCAGGTAGCCCCCTTCGGCAAGAAGTTGCTGCAGCCGTAGAAAGCTCGCCCCGGCGACGTTCACCGCGATCGTGCGGGTCGCAGTCGCCGGCTCGCTGCCGGCGTTGACACTGAATCGCGCCGGCAATTCGAGGCGCAGCGAGGAGGCGAGCGGCAAGCCAAAACCGGTCGGCGTGAAAACGAGCGTGTGGCTGTCGGCAGTTCGCCAGCTGCCCGGGACCCGCGCCGAGAAATGGGGTCGTTCGCCGCCGACTGCCCGCGAGAACGTGAGCCGAATCTGAGCGAGCGGTGAGACCGGCCTGTCGAGCGGCGGGCTCACGAGCACGACCGGCAATCGTGACGCCGGAAACCAGGTGACGCGAACCGGCTCACCGAGGCGCTCCCACGAACGCGCGGCGCTCGCGACCTCGATCGTGCCCGAGGGTGCCTGCGGCCCGAGCGAAACGACACGACCTCCTCCGGCGCTGACCGCCCGCGTGCGACCGCGCACCCGGTAGCCGATCCGGTCGAGCGGCGCCGCGAATCGCAAGCGGAGCGGCGCGTGGGCTGCAAGCGTCGGCCATTGCTGCTCGAGGCGCGTCACCGGGGTGCGAAGCGACAGCCGCTCCGTCCGGCTGTGGCCGAGCGCCCAGCCGAGCCACCCCGGCCGTCGCACGACGACAACGACCGTCACGGCTTCACCCGGGGCGAGCAGCGTTCGCGGCTCGAGCCGGCCGCCCGCGGTCGCAAGCGGGATCCGGGCGCCGCCCGCGCCAAAGGCTTGTGCGGAGACGAGCGAGCCGCCGAGCGGCTGCACCTCGACGCGCGCGAGTGCGACCGGGTCGCCGGCGAGCGTTGCACCCGACCACCAGATGATCCCCGCTGCAAGGGCGAGCGCGGCCAGCGCGACGAGCGCGACCGCGAGCGCGAGCGCCCGCAGGCGGCCGCGCTGCCGCCGCCGGGCCGCCTCCTGCCGGCGCGCTGCGGACGATGTCATTCGCAAACCATACGTGTGGGCAGAACGGCACCGACGGGCACTCTTCGCCTTAATGGCGATCCCACCACTCTCCATCCTCGACCTCGCGCCGATCGTCGAGGGGTCGACACCCGCCGACGCGCTGCGCAACTCGCTCGACCTCGCGCAGCACGCCGAGCGCTTCGGCTACAACCGGTTCTGGCTCGCCGAGCACCACAACGCGATCGGAATCGCGAGCGCGGCGACCGCCGTCGTGATCGCGCACGTCGCAGGCGGGACGCAGACGATTCGAGTCGGCGCGGGCGGGATCATGCTGCCAAACCACGCACCGATCGTGATCGCCGAGCAGTTCGGGACGCTCGAGGCGCTCCATCCGGGCCGAATCGATCTCGGCCTCGGCCGTGCGCCCGGCACCGACCAGCTGACGATTCGCGCCCTACGCCGCGACCCGATGAGCGCCGACACGTTCCCGCAGGACGTCGTCGAGCTCCAGCAGTACCTCGCCGACGCTCAGCCGGGGCAGGCGGTGCGCGCGACCCCGGGCGCCGGGTCGAAGGTACCGCTCTGGATTCTCGGCTCGAGCCTCTTCGGGGCGCAACTTGCGGCGATGCTCGGACTGCCGTACGCGTTCGCCTCGCACTTCGCGCCGGAGGCGTTGCTGCCGGCGCTCGAGATCTACCGGGAGCGCTTCCAGCGCTCAGCGCAGCTTCAGCACCCGTACGCGATGGTCGGAGTGAACGTCGTCGTCGCCGACGAGGACGCGTCAGCGGCCCGCCTGTTCACATCGCCGCAACAGTCGTTCACGAACATCCTGCGTGGCCGACGCGGCGGGCTGCCGCCGCCGATCGACGACATCGAGACGTTCTGGACGCCGGCTGAGAAGGAGCGCGCGTCCGCGATGCTTGCACGCTCGTTCGTCGGCTCGCCGGAAACCGTGCGCACCGGCCTCGATCGACTGGTTGCGGAGGTCGAGCCGGACGAACTGATCGTCGCGGCTGCCATTCACGACCACGCCGCACGCCTCCGGTCGTACGAGCTTCTCGCCAAGGCTGCGAACCCGACTCTTTAGGTCGGCGAGGACGCCGCCTCCACTTCTCCCGACGTCTGGGGGACGGCGCGCGAGGCGCGCTCCCCCGGCGCCTCGATCGTGATGTTCGGCAGACCTTTCTCGAGCCACGACGGGATCGCCCACGAGCGCTCGCGCAGCACGGTCAGAAGCGCCGGCACGAGAGTCATGCGCACGAGCAACGCGTCCGTGAGGATCGACACGCCGAGCAGCAGCCCGAACTCCTTGGAGACGCGGTCGGGGCTGAGCAGGAACGAGAAGAACACCGACGACATGATCAGCGCGGCCGCGACGATCACCCGGCCGACGCCTGCGATGCCGTCTTTCACGGCTTCCACGGTGTCCTCGCCGTGGACGTGCTCCTCGCGGATGCGGCTCATGAGGAACACCTCGTAGTCCATCGACAGACCGAACAGGATCGCGAAGGCGATCGGCGGCACGAAGCTCTCGATCGGGCCTGTGCGGTCGAGGCCGATGATCCCCATGCCGACGCCCTTCTGCACGACGAGCGTGAGGACGCCGAACCCGACGAGCGCCGAGAGCAGCGTCGTCAGCGCCGCCTTCACGGCGATCACCGCCGACCGGAATGCCATCGCGAGCAGCAGGAAGGTGATGCCGATGATGTAGAGGAGGAACCACGGCGCGTGCGAGAAGATCCGATGGCCGATGTCCGTGAACGCGGCGTTCGATCCAGAGACGTACGCATGCGCGCTCGAACCGGCAAGCGTGTGCGGGATCACCGTCTTGCGCAACTCCGAGACGAGATCGTCGGTCTTCGAGTCCTGCGGCTTGAACTTTCCGTACGTGAGGACGATCGCGACCGACGCCTTGGCGCTCGTCTTCGCGTTGTAGATCGGCTTGTCGACCTGCGACAGGCCCGGCACCGCCTTCAGCGCGGTCTCGAGCTTGTCGGCGGCCGCGTGATCCGACTGCATGTCGACAACGACCGGGATCGGCTCGGTGAACCCAGGCCCGAAGCCCGTCGAAAGAAGGTCATAGGCCTGGCGGGTCGTTTGCGCCTTCGGCGCCGTGCCCGCGTCGGCGAGGCCGAGCCGGACTGCGAGAACCGGCGAAGCGAGCAGCACGAGCGCGACGATCACGACCGGCAGCACGATCTTTGCGTTCACCGAGACGAAGCGTCCCCAGGCCGCGATCGGGGTGCCCGCTTGCCCCTCGCGGGACTCGTCGACGCTCGGGAGGCCAAGCCGGCCGCGGTCGATCTTCTGGCCGAGGAGCGACAGCACCGCGGGCAGGAGCGAGTTCGCAAGCAGCACCGCCGTGAGCACGCCGAGAGCGCTGCCGATGCCCAGCTTGGTGATGAAGTCGAGCCCGATCAGTGCGAGGCCCGTGATCGAGATCGCAACCGTGACCCCGGCGAAGATGACGGCGCGACCCGCCGTCGCCCCTGCGGCTGCGGCCGCCTCTTGCGACGACAGCCCCTCGTGGAGGAACTGCCGGAATCGCGTGACGATGAAGAGGGTGTAGTCGATGCCGACGCCGAGGCCGATCATCGGCACGAGAATCTCCGTGATGGTGTTGAAGTGCGTCAGGCGTGCGGCGAGGAAGAGCAGGAGGAACGCGCCGACGACCGCGGTGATCGCAAACAGCAGCGGGATGATGGTCGGCACGAGCGCGCGGAACAGCACCATCAGGATGAAGAAGCCGGCAACGAGGCCGATGATGTCGCTGATTCCCTGCGTCGGCGGTGCGTTCTCCGCCTCGCCGGTGAACTCGACCTGGAGGCCTGCCGTCTTGGCGATCGAGCGAAGCTGATCCTCCGCCGCGGCGACGCCGCTTCGTGGGAGTTCGAAGCCCGTGCGGTCGTACTGCACGTCGAAGTAGGCAACCTGTCCGCTCGCAGAAAGCTGTGTCGAGTTTGCCTCAAGTGGGCTCGTGATCGCCGAGACGTCCTTCGGGTGCTCATCGAGCTTCCGTTGCGATGCCTTGCTCACAGCGAGCATCTGTCGAACCGCGGCGGCATTCTTCGCAGCGTCGAGGCGCCCGCCGGCCGGGGCCGCGACGACAACGCGCAGCGCAGCGCCCTTCTGGGCACCGAACTTCGCGGTGATGAGATCGGTCGCACGCTGCGTGTCCGAGCCGGGGATCTTGAAGTCGTTGATCAGCTTGCCGTGAAACGCGACGTTCAGGCCGATCAACGCGACGACGACGGCGAGCCAACTGCCGACGACGCGCCACGGGTGGTGGGCGCAGACGCTTGCAAAGCGCGCGAGGGCGCCGGTGTGCGCAAGCCGCGTCTGCGCGGCCTGATCGTGCGCGCTCACTGGTGTTGCCCTGTCAACTCGTTGTGCATCTCCGCTACCCCCGTTTGCGATCTCAAAATGGCTCGTCAGAGACTAGACGCTGGAGCACTCCAGAACTCATCGCTTCACGCCCTTCGTTGCGGCGGACCGGCTGATTTGCGGCGACCTCGCCGATCCGCAAGGCTCGCGTCGTGCAACACCCCGCGCCGACCGTTTCGCCCGCGCTTCCCCCGTGGTGGAAGACGGAGGTCGAACGCGACGGCGTGGATCGCGACGCCGCGCCGCTCGAGGGAGATACGCGGGCTGATGTGTGCGTGGTCGGTGGTGGCCTGACCGGACTCTGGACGGCCCTTGCCGTGCGCGAGCGTGAGCCGTCCGCGCGGATCGTCGTCGTCGAGGCCGACCGCTGCCGCGCCGGCCCGAGCGGCCGGAACGGCGGCTTCTTGCATGGCGACTGGGCGAGCATCGCGGGGCTACGGGCGACGCTCGGCGACACGGATGCTGTGGCACTCGCCCGGGCCGGCGAGGGGATCATTCCGGCCGTTCGCCGCTTCGGCTCGGAGATCTGGCTGCGCGAAGGCGGCATGTTGATGGTCTCGACGACCCCGTCACAGGATGCGGCGATCGACGAGTCCATCGGTGCCGCGGATGCAGTGGTCGGCGCCGCCGAGGCAGTCGGCATCGACGAGCATGAGCTCGCCAAGCGCATTTCCACACCGGTGTTCCGGCGCGGTGTTTTCTTCCGCGAGTGCGCGACGGTGCAGCCGGCCCGCCTGGTGCGCGCACTGCGACGAGAGGCGCTTGCAGCCGGCATCGAACTGCACGAAGAAACCGCGGCGACAGGCATTGCCGACGGCGTGGTCACGACGACGGGCGGGCGGGTCCATGCGGCCGCGATCGTCGTCGCGACGAATGCGGCTGCATCAGGTTGGCGCCCAGTGCGCCGACATGTGACGAACTTCGGCTCGTACGTCGTGCTCACCGAGCCGGTGCCAGAACTGCTCGCGGAGATCGGCTGGACGGGCGGCGAGGCGGTCGTCGACGGGCGACCGCACCTCGCGGCACGAATGTCGCGCGTGCCGCGGCAAGGAGTGGCTCGGCGGCTTCCCGCCTGTGCACGCAGTCTGCAATTCAGCGGCCGAACTGCGGTCACGCTCGGCTAGAGCCCCGGCGGCGGGCGGCGAATCGGTCTCCCGATCTGCCGCCCGCTCGGCCGGGCAAAAACGCGCTTACGAGACGGTGAAGGTCTGCTTCATGATCGAGGCGTGCGGATCGCACACGACCGTGTACTTGCCGGCCCTCAGCGTGACCTTCCAGGTGACGGTGCCCTCCTGAGAAACGGTGGTCGTCTTGTTGACGCCCGGCCCCTTGAGGCGGAAGTTGTGGATGTCGCTCTTGTCCGCGACCTTGATGATGTAGGTCCCGGCCTTCAACTTCGTGACCTTCACACCGCTCTTCTTGAGCGAGATCGTGAACCCCGGGCCGACGGTTCCGTTCAGCGTCGGGGTCGCGGCGATTGCTGACGGAACGAGCAGTGCCGCGGTGATTGCGGCAAGTGCGACGAACTTCATGTGACTCCTCGAATTCGGGGATTAGCCGCATAACGGTAGCGGCGAATGGTCGAGTGAGGATCAACTCTGCGTAAGGTCGCACGCAAAGGCAGGCGTCCGTGCCAGACTTTGCGGGTGCTAAGGCTGCTCATCTTCGGAGCGTCGGCCGCGACCTTCGCCGCCCCGAGCGCATGACGGACGTGCCGTCCTCGGACGCGACGAGCACAACCGTTTCGCAATCGGGGCGGACGGCGTGGTCGCGGGCCGTGCAGACGCCTCTCCGCACGTACCTCCGAACGGAAACGAGCGGTGCGACGGTGCTGCTCATCGCCGTGCTGGCGGCGCTCATCTGGGCGAATCTCGGCGCCGGCTCCTACCGCCACGCCTGGGACGCGCGCGTTGCGGTGACGATCGGCCACTCAGGCGTGTCGCTCCCGCTGCGCGAGTGGATCAACAGCGGCCTGATGACCTTCTTCTTCTTCGTCGTCGGCCTCGAGGCACGTCGCGAGTTCGACCTCGGCGAGCTGCGGGAGCGCCGCCGCTCGGTCGTACCGATACTCGCCGCGTTCGGCGGTATGGCGGCCGCCGTCGCGATCTACCTGGCGATCAATGCCGGACACGCCTCGGCGCACGGGTGGGGTGCGGCGATGTCGACCGACACGGCGGTCGCGCTCGGCTTGCTCGCCCTCGTCGGGCCGCGCAACTCCGATCGCCTGCGCACGTTTCTTCTGACCGTCGTCGTCGCGGACGACATCGTCGCGCTGGTGGTGATTGCGCTCGTCTACACCGGCAACTTCCGTCTGATGCCGCTGCTTCTTTCCGCTGTCCCGCTCGCAGCCGTGGTCGTGCTGTGCCGCCTCCAGATTCGCGTCGGCGCCGTGCTCGCCCTGCTCGGCATCGTCGCGTGGGTCGCCGTCCTGAAGTCGGGCGTCGACCCCGTCGTCGTCGGTCTCGTGATGGGCCTCCTGACCTTCGCGTACACGGCGCGACGAACCTCGCTCGAGCTCGCCACCGAACGGTTCAGGGAGTTCCGCGAGCAGCCGACGGCCGGCCTCGCGCGGGCTGCGCTCGCGCAACTGCGGTCGGCGACGTCACTGAACGAGCGGCTGCAGGAGCTCTGGCATCCGTGGACGAGCTACGCGATCGTGCCGTTGTTCGCGCTCGCGAACGCTGGCATCACGCTCGACGGCACGCTGATCCGCCACGCTGCGACGTCGCCCGTGACGCTCGGCATCCTCGCGGGCCTCGCATTCGGCAAGCCGCTCGGCATCGTCGCGACGTCGTGGCTCAACACGCGGCTGAGCCGCGGCCGGTTACGGCCCCCCGTCGGGTGGGCGTCGGTCCTCGGCGGAGGCACGATCGCGGGCATCGGCTTCACGGTCGCCCTGCTCATCGCGAGCCGGGCGTTCAGCGGCCCGACGCTCGACGAGGCGAAGGTGGGGATCCTCGCGTCAGCGGTCGCCGCGCTCGGAACGACGTGGCTCGTGTTCCGCCTGACGGCGATGCTTCCGGCCGGTTGGCGGATCCGCGCGCTCGTCGGCGACGCGGATCCGCTCTCCGATCTCGCGGTCGACGTCGAGCCGGAGTTCGACCACATCCGCGGCCCACTTGACGCACCGGTGACGATCGTGGAGTACGGCGACTTCGAGTGCCCGTTCTGCGGCCGCGCGGAACCGATCATCCGCGAGTTGCTCGGCGACTTCGAGGACGTGCGCTACGTCTGGCGGCATCTACCGCTGAACGACGTGCATCCGAACGCACAGCTCGCCGCCGAGGCGTCGGAGGCTGCCGCCGTGCAGGGGGCGTTCTGGCGCATGCACGATCGCCTCCTCGCCCGACAAGACGCGCTGGAGCCGGATGGCCTGATCGAGCACGCGCGGCAACTCGGGCTCGATGTCGACAGGTTCTCGACAGACGTCGCCGCACACGTCGGCGCGCAGCGTGTTGCCGAAGACATCGACAGCGCCGACCTCAGCGGCGTCAGCGGCACGCCGACGTTCTTCATCAACGGCCGCCGTCACTACGGCGCCTACGACGTCGAGACACTCTCGGCCGCCGTGCGCGCGGCCGGCGCGATCGCGCTACGTCGCACACCTCAGCCTCGTTCTGCTCCTTGAACCAGAGTGCGGGCCACCCGGCGTAGCTCTTCTTCTGCCGGCTCGAGCGTCAAGCCGAGCTCTACGAGATGCTGCTCGCCGGAGGCGTACGCCGCGGTCGCGCCGTCACCGTCGCCACTCCGAGCGGCGACCACCGCGTCGATGTAGTCGCAGATCGGCTCGAGCGAACGGTCACCCAGCTCGAGCGCGAGCGCTCGCGTCTCGACAGCAAGCGTTTGCGCACGGGTGTCGTCGCCGAGTTGCAACAGCGCCTGGGCCAGGTTGATCGAGGTCGTCGCGATGCCGTCTCGGTTGCCGGTCGCACGCACGAGCTCGAGTGCGTATTCCAGCTGCGCGGACGCATCCGACCACGCAAACGCCGCGAGCGCGATCGCCCCGAGGTTGATCGCCGCGCGCACCTCCTGCTCGTGCGCACCGAGCTCGCGCATCGTCGCGACAACTTGTTCGAGCAGCGGGCGGGCCTCGTCGTACGGAACGGTGTACGCGCGCGTCTCGAGTGCGGTCGCGATCAGGAATGGATCCCTGCTCGCCTTGGCGACACGTTCGGTCTCGGCGATCAACGCCGGCAGCGCGCCGGCCTCGCCCACGAGCGGAGCAAGTCCGGCGGCACCCGCGAGGAGCCTGATGCGGAGTGCTGCGTCGTCGAAGGGCAGCGCAAGCGCACGAGCCCGTAGGTCATACGCAGCGCGCAGGTCGCGTAGCCCGAGTGACCACGCGGACGCGGCGGCAATGCGCGCGGCGCGGTGCCCGTCGCCCATGCTCTGAGCGCGGTCGAACGCATGGCGCAGATTGGCAAGCTCCTCGTCGAACCAGCGCAGGGCTTCGAGCTGCGTCACGCCGAGGCGCACGACCTCGTCGTGCTGCTCGAGTGCCGCCAGGTAGTGGTCGATATACCGGTCGAGCAGCTCGTCGTCACCGCCCGCGCCGGCGAGCTCGGCCGCGGCCACCGTCCGCACTGTCTCGAGCATCGTCAGTCGCGTCTGCGCGAAGTGGTGATCGACCTCGAGCAAGCTCTTCTCGACAAGCGACTGGCATTCGTCGGGACCTGACCCTGTGATGGCCTCGGCCGAGTCGAGCGTGCAGCCGCCCGCGAAGATCGACATTCGCGCGTGGGTCGCGCGCTGCTCGTCGGTGAGGAGCGCGTACGACCACTCGACCGTTGCCTGAAGCGTGCGCTGGCGCGGATCGCGATCGCCGGACTTCAGTACGTCGAGACGGTCGGCGAGCCGCTCGGTCAGTTGGGTCACCGTCATGAGCGTCGTTCGCGCAGCTGCGAGCTCGATTGCGAGTGGAAGGCCGTCGAGCCTGACGCACAGCGCCGCGACGGCATCGGTCGCTTCGTCGTAGAGCGGATTCAGTTGACGCGCTCGCGCAAGGAAGAGCTCGGCCGCGGCGTCCTCCCCGAGCGGCTGAAGCGGTAGCAACTGCTCGCCGGGGACGCGCAGCCGCTCGCGGCTCGTGACGAGGATCGTCAGGGTCGGGCAAAGACGGAGCGCTTCGCCGATCGGCTCGGCGATCGCGGGCACGAGATGCTCGGCATTGTCGAGCAGCAGGAGCGTGGCGGCATCGCCGATCCTCGCTGGCAGTTGTTCGAGCGTCTCCGCCCCCAGCACATGTGCGATCTCGCCTGGCACGCGTGGCGCAGCGTCGACATCTGCAAGCGGAACCCAGTGCACGCCGCCGGCGAACTGCTCCTCGCAGCGCGAGGCGGTCTCGACGAGCAGCCGTGTCTTTCCTGTCCCACCCGCGCCGACGATGGTGATCAGGCGTCCGCCTCCGAGAAGCGCGAGCAGCCGCTCCATATCCGCCGCCCGTCCCACGAAGCTGTCGGCGGGAACGGGCAGGGTTCGTTGCCGGAGGGTCCGAAGCGGTGGGAAGGCGCCGGGCCCGAGCTGAAAGAGCGGCAGCGGCTCGACGAAGCCCTTGAGCCGGTGCTGACCTAGATCGGTGAGCTCGACGCCGACGAGGCCGTGCTTGACGGAGCTCGAGACAAGCGTTTGGCCGCCGTGTGCAGCGTCTCCGATCCGCGCCGCGCGATTCACCTCTGTCCCGATATAGGTCCCGTCGACGAGCGGCGCTGTCCCGAGGTGCAGGCCGATGCGGACCCGAATGGGGACCCGCTCGAGGTCGCGATGGATTCGCTGCGCCGCGTCGGCTCCGTCGCTGGGCGTCGTGAACACGACGAAGAACGCGTCGCCGTGGGTCGACACCTCGACGCCGCGGTGGTCTGCAACGGCGGCGCGAACGACCCGGCGATGTTCATCGTTCAGCTCGGCGAAGCCTGGTCCGAGGTCATGGGCAAGCTGGGTCGACCCTTCGACGTCGGTGAAGCAATACACGACCTCGCCTGTCGGAAGCGCGTTCGTCACGGGCGCGGCTCCGCGACACTGAGCTCTTCGTCGCGCATCGCTTGCAGCTCGATCAGACGCGCGTCGACGAGTCCCTGCGCCGCGACGTGCGTGGTCGCGTGTCCGGTAAGGGCCACGAGAAACGCGTCACGCTCGAGTGCGTAGAGGCGCACATCGGTTCTCGTCCGCACCGTCGCCGTCCGCGGGATGTCGTAGAGGAGCGCAATCTCGCCGAAGGCCTCCCCGCGCTCGAGTGTCGTCACGAACCGCCCCGACGCGACGATGTCGACCGCGCCGTCCGCGATCGCGTACATGCGGTCTCCCTCGTCGCCCTGGAGGATCACGTCAACTCCGGCCGGAAACTCGACCGGCGTCAACGCACGGGCGAGGCCCTCGAGCGCCGGCGGGGGAAGGAGCGCGAAGAGGCGCATGGTGCGGAGCAGCGAGATCTCGACGACCGGCACCGTTGCGCTGTCGTCGATTGCGATCAGCGCACGCAGTCGCAACACGATCACCACCGGGAGCAGCGCTCCGACGCCGATCAGCGCGACGCGGGCTCCCCCGAGGGCGACGAGCGCAGGCACCGCGAGCGACCCGACCGCAAGACCGGCCATTGCGAGCGCCTCTGCGACGGCAAAGATCCGGCTGAGCACGTGACTCGGCGCGGCACGCTGGAGGAGCGTCTGGGCGGCGACGTCGAAGACGATCCGTCCGGCCCCGGCGAGCGTGAACAAGACGAACGCGGCGACCGCGGTCGTCCAGAGCCCGAGCAAAACGAGCGCGAGGCCGCAAACGAGCGCCGCCACGACGACGTGCGGCGCAAGCCGACGACGCCCGATGAGCGTGACGCAGAGCGCCGCCCCGACGATCCCACCCGCACCGAAGCTGGCCGAGAGGTAGCCCGACCCACCGCGACCCAGATCGAGCTTGCCGAGCGCGAGGACGACCGCGAGGACGTCGACCGCGCCGACTAGGACAAAGAGCGCACCGACGAGCGCAATCACGAGCCGTACCGGACGGTGTCGCCGAATCACCTCCAGCCCCTCCGCGACATCGGCGAACGCCCGGCGCACCGGGTTGCCCGCCTCGATCGGCGCCGGGGATCGTGGGATCCGCAGTGCGAGTGCGGTCGCGCCCGCGGTGGCGATCGCGGCGGCGAAAAACGCTGCACTCGGGCTCGAGACTGCAACGAGCAGTCCGGCAAGCGCCGGCGCGACAAGGCCACCGCCTGCGGTGATCCACCCCGAAAGCACGTTCACCGCGCCGAGCTCGACAGGTGACCGCGCGAGTGCCGGCGTCAGGACGGCCTGGGTGGGCCTTGTCACGGTCATCGTCACCGCGGCGACGGCTGCGACCGTGTAGGTGACGGAGGCCGCAGCGCCCGCCGCGAGCGCGATGCCGGTCACGCCCATCGCAAAGGTCTGTGCGGCGTACCCACCGACAAGCATTCGCGCCGCGCCCAGACGGTCGGCGGCAGCGCCGGCGAGCGGAGCAAGCAGGGCCGCCGGAAGCAGCTGCACGAACGCAGCGATCCCGGCCTCTGCTGATCCACCCTGAAGGTAGGCGTACACGAGGATCGCAACCCACGAGCCGTGCTCCGCCGCGATGAAGAGCGCGAACGCACCTTCGGCACGGCGGAGGTCGCGATTCCGCGCAACGGCCCCGAGGGCCTGCGTGCTTCTGCTCAGCAGGTCCACCCTGGACCGGCGCGCCCGTCCAGGCGACGGCTCAGCCGCCCGGCGTGCCGCCGACCCCCCAGTTCTTCGGCGATACACCTTCGACGATCACCCAGATGTGCTCGCGCGCGGCACCACTCGACTCTGCGAGGGCGTCGGTCAGGCGCTCGATGATCTTCGGTACCGATTCTTCCGTGACGCGTGCGTCGTACAGCTTGACCTGGATCAATGGCAAGGCTCAGGGCTCCTTCGGGTCGGCGAGCGACGCATGCCACCGCTCGCGATAGTCCTCACGCACGGGCTGAAAGACGTCGATCACGAGCGCCCCCTCCGGGCCGCAGTAGGCGGAGTGCACGACTCCGCCCGGGAGCACGTACCCCTCCATCGGCCCGAGCTCGTGCGCCACGCCGTCGACGACGAGCGCCTGCATCCCGCGCAGCACAACACCAAGCTGCTCGTGCTCGTGCTGATGCTCCGGGACAGTCGCGCCGGGCTCGAACTCGATGAGGTTCACCATGGCGCCCGCACCGAAGAGCGGCCGCCCGCTGACCCCTGCCGCGAGCATGAACGGGCTGACGTCGTCGAACCGGACGAACTGAGGCTCCACGGGCTCATCCTGTCAAAGAGCGAGTGCACGCACACGCAACCGGCAACTTGACGAGTTTCGATCTGCGATGAGTTTCCGCCGCGCAAGCGTCTAACCTCATGATCTGATCGATGCCCTATCTCGGAGGTGAAGGCGTTGTCGCAAACGGTGCTCTTGATCGGAACCCGCAAGGGATGTTTCATCCTCGAAAGTGACGGCGACCGGCGCGACTGGGCGCTCCGCGGCCCGTACTGCGAGGGCTGGCCCGTGTACCACGCGATCTACGAGCCTTCGGCGGGCGCGATCTACGCCGCAGCAGCGAGCGAATGGCACGGCTCGGCGGTCTGGCGGAGCGCCGACCTCGGCGAGAGCTGGACGCATTCGAGCGAGGGCCTCGCTCTCTCCGACACGGGCCGGAAGCTCTCGAAAGTCTCCACGCTTGCCGCCTCGGAGGGCCGCGTGCTCGTCGGTGTCGAAGCGCCGGGCATCTTTGCGAGCCGCGACGAGGGTGCGACCTGGTCGGAGCTCTCGACTCTCGCCGGTCAGCCGGGCAGCGAGGCCTGGGACGACCCTGCGAACCAGCCGCCGGGGCATCTCGGCCTCTCCGCGCTCATGCTCGACGGCGACGACAGCTCGAAGTTCTGGGCGATCGTGCAGGGAATCGGCCTCTTCGAGACGAGCGATGAGGGCGCCTCGTGGACGCCTCGGAACCGCGGCCTGCGCGCCGACTGGCCGCGCGAGCATGACGAAGTCGGCTTCTGCGTGCACAAGGTCGTCCGCTCGGCTTCCGACCCGAGCCGGATGTACCAGCAGAACCACTGCGGGATGCATCGCAGCGACGACGGCGGCGGGACGTGGACAGAGATCACCGAGGGGCTCCCGAGCGACTTCGGCTTCGCCGCGGCGGCACATCCCCACGACCGCGACACCTTCTACGTCGTACCGCTCGACCCGGGACACGGCCGTTTCATGCCGGACGGCGCCGCGGCCGTGTGGCGCACGCGCGACGCCGGCTCGAGCTGGCAGCGCCTCGAACGCGGTCTGCCGCAGGAGCGCGCCTACCTCGGCGTGCTGCGCGAGGCGATGGCAATCGACTCGCACGACAGCCCCGGGCTCTACTTCGGCACGAGCACCGGTCAGCTCTATGCAAGCACCGACGAGGGCGATTCGTGGACGGAGATCGCGAGCTACCTGCCGGCGATCTCGTCCGTCGAGGTGGCGATCCTGGACTAGCGATGGCTGACCTTCACCTCCCAGGAACGCTGATGCCGCTCTTCCCCGGCCTGCCGCGCCACGTCGAGGTCGATGCCTCGACGGTCGGCGCGGCGGTCGACGAGCTCGAACGCCGCTGGCCGGGCTTGCGCGACCGGCTGTGCGAGCCCGGCCCGCTCATTCGCTCGCACATCCACTTCTACGTCGACAAGGAACGCGCCGGGCTCGACGCGCCGCTCGAGCCGACCTCCCGCGTCGACGTGATCGCCGCAATAAGTGGCGGCTGACCTCGCGATCCGCCTGCGCGGCGTCGTGAAGCGCTACGGCGCGATCACGGCCGTGAACGGCCTCGATCTCGACGTGCCGCAGGGCACGTGCGTCGGTCTGCTCGGGCCGAACGGCGCCGGGAAGTCGACGACGATGCGCATGCTCACCGCGCAGGCGATCGCCGACGAGGGCGAGCTCGAGGTGCTCGGCTATCGCCTGCCGACCGAGTCGAAGGCCGCACGCGCCGAGTGCGGCGTCGTGCCGCAGCTCGACAACCTCGACGTCACGCTGACCGTCGAGCAGAACCTGCTCGTCTTCGCGCACCTCTACCGAATCGGGCGGGCCGAGCGCCCGGCGGCGATCGAGCGCGCGCTGCAGATGGCGAACCTCGTCGACCGTCGTGCGACCCGCGTCGACAAGCTCTCAGGCGGCATGCGCCGCCGGCTGTTGATCGCGCGCGCGCTCGTGCACGGGCCGCGGCTCGTCCTGCTCGACGAGCCGACAGTCGGGCTCGACCCGCAGGTGCGCCAGGAGCTCTGGGCGCTGATCGACGCGCTGCGCGCAGAGGGCACCACGATCTTGATGTCGACGCACTACATCGAGGAAGCGCAGCGGCTCGCCGACACGGTGATGATCATGTCGCACGGCGTCGCGGTCGCCGCAGGGCCTCCGACCGAGCTCGTCGCCGAACATGCCGGCCGCGAGGCGGTCGAGGTCTACGGCTCGCCGGCGAAACTCGCCGAGACGGAAGCGTCCGCGAACGCACTCGGCCTGCGTACGCGGCGCACCGGCACGAGCATCTCCGTGCTCGGCGTCGAGTCGGTCGACGGCCGCGCACCTGCGGGCGAGCGCAGGCCGACGAACCTCGAAGACGTGTTCGTGCTCCTCACCGGCGAGACGATCGAGTGACGAGCACCACTGCAGCAGCGAACGCGCGCCGCATCGGACGCCTCGACCGTCGCGCGATGACGGGCGTGCTCGTGCGCGAGGTCGTCAACTTCTCGTCGTACTGGCGCTCCGCGACGTTCTCGTCGACGGTCGAGCCGACGATCTACCTGCTCGCCTTCGGCTTCGGTTTCGGCTCGCTCGTGAGCAAGGTCGGCGGGTACAGCTACGTGCAGTTCGTCGGCACGGGCACGGTGGCGACCGCTGTCCTCTTCTCGAGTGCGTTCCCCGCGATGTTCGGAACGTTCATCAAGTACAAGTTCCAACGCACCTACGACGCGATCCTCGCCGCGCCCGTCGACACGGAGGAGCTCGTCACCGCCGAGGCGCTGTGGGTCGCGACGCGGGCAGGTGTCTACGGCTGCGTGCCGATGCTCGTCGCGATCGCCTTCGGCCTCAACCCGTCGTGGGGGATGTTCACCGTTCCGCTGATCGGATTCGTCGCGGGCTTCGGCTGGGCGTGCTTCGGCATCGCAATCGCGGGCTTCGCCTCATCGATCGAGAACTTCAGCTACGTGATCAGCGCCGTCCTGACACCGCTCTTCCTGGTCGCCGGCACCTTCTTCCCGCTCAACCGTCTACCGAAGTGGGCGCAGATCCTCGGCAACGTGAATCCGCTGCATCACTGCGTCGAGCTCGTGCGACACGCCGCCTTCGGCTTCGATGCTTGGGACCCCGTCCGCGTCGGTGTGCTGATCGTCTTCGGCGTCATCACCTGGCGCGTCGCGATCGCAGCGATGACCCGCAAGCTCGTCGACTGAGACGCAGCTCGACGGTCGGCCGTCACGCAAATGACGAATCCGGCAACGGCGACTCGGCCGAGCGGCCGTCGCTGCCCGAGTCGAAGAGAGCGAAGCCGCCCTTGCGGGTCAGCTTCACGCGGTACATGGCACTGTCGGCGTCACGGAGTAGGTCGCTTGCGCTGACACCCTCGCCCGTCGAGATGGTGACGCCAAGGCTGCCGGTCATGTGACGAACCGTGTCTCCGAGTTTGAACGGCTCGACGAAGACGGCGAGCACGCGCTCGGCAACTGCAACGGCGTCGTCCCGGCCTCGCACGTCGCCCGCGACCAGAGCGAACTCGTCGCCACCGATCCGCGCGACGGTTTCACCGCGCCGGAGCGATTGCTCGAGTCTCGACGCGACCTCGACGAGCAGCATGTCGCCTGCCTCATGCCCGAGGGTGTCGTTGACGGGCTTGAAGTCGTCGAGGTCGAGCAGCATCACGACGACATCCGAGCCGTCGCGCTCGCCTCGCGCGAGCGCCTGGTTCAGGCGGTCGTTGAGCAGCGAACGATTTGGCAGGCCCGTCAGCTCGTCGTGCATCGACCGGTGCCGGAGCCACTCTTCGAGCTGATGGCGCTCGGTGGTTTCGCGCACGATCCCTTCGAGGTACAGGGGCGCGTCATCCGTTGTGACAAGGCGACCGGAGACCTCGACGAAGACTCTCCGGTCACCTTTGACGACCAGCTCCAACTCGGCCCTCACCTCAGGCTCGCCGCTGAACGCCCTCTCCATCAATGCCTCAGACCGTTCCCGCTCCGCCGGAGCGATCAGGTCGAAGAAGTTCAGCGCGAGCAACTCGTCGCGCGTGAAACCGGTTATGCGCTCCGCGCCCGGGTTGACCGAAGTGAAGTTTCCTGCAAGGTCGGCGGTGAAGACGGCCTCGGCCGCACGCTCGAACAGGTCGCGATAACGTCGCTCGTCGCCGGCGAGCGCGAGCACCCCACCCGCAGGCTCGTCGGGGGGCGGCTCGCTCGACAGGAGCATCGAGATCTCCGCCGACCGTTGCGGCCGGCCGAGAAGGAACCCTTGAGCAGCGTCGCAGCCGAGGCCGGCCAGGACGTCGAGTTGCACCTGCTCCTCGATCCCCTCTGCAATCACGGTCAGGCCGAGCGCATGTCCGAGCGTGATGACGGCCCGCGTGATCGGAGCGGCGGCATCGGCCTCGTGAATGGCGTTGATGAAGTACCGGTCGATCTTCACCGCCGCAAGTGGGAACCGTTTCAGCGAGGCGAGTGCCGAGTAGCCGGTCCCGAAGTCGTCGAGCACGAGTCGGATGCCGCGCTCGATCAGCGCCCCGAGATTCTCGCGAACGGTCGGATCAGCCTCGTCGATGAACGCGCGTTCGGTCAGTTCCAGCGCGAGATCGTGGTTGCTCAGCCCGTGCCGGTCCAGGGTCTCTGTGACGTAGGAAGCGAGGCCAGGCTCGGAAAGTTCACGCGGGGAGATATTGACGAAGACGCCGAGGGGCAATGCGCCCGGCGCCTGCCGCCGCCACTCGGCAATCTGCCCAGCTGCCGACTCGATCACGAAACGACCCAGTGGGACGATCAAGCCGCTCTCTTCCGCGAGGGGAATGAATTCGGACGGCGACACCTCGCCGAAGTGCTCATCCGTCCAGCGCACGAGTGCCTCGGCCGCGAGCAGCCGGCGGCCGTTCACGTTGACGATCGGCTGATAGGCAACCTCGAGACGTGCGCTTCGAATCGCCAGCTCGAGAGCGGCACCGAGCTCGACGTGCCGCAGGAGCTCGTTCCGGAGCTGGGTGTCGAAGATGTCGAAACGCGCCTTGCCGCTCGTCTTTGCGCGATACATCGCTGTGTCGGCGTCGCGGATCAATTCGATTGCGGTGACGCCGTCACCCGGACGACCCTTTGCGATCCCTAGGCTGCCGCTCAATCGGCGCTCGGTTTGGCCGACCACGAAGGGCTCCGCGAACACCGACAGGACGCGGCCGGCCAGGGCGGCGATCTCGCGCTCGTCGAAGGTTCCCTCCGCCGCAAGCACGAACTCGTCACCGCCAAGGTGAGCGACCGTTTCGCCCGCCCGCGCGACGCGCTGCAACCTCTCGGCCAGCTCGATCAGCAACTCATCACCCGCGGCGTGGCCGAGCGAATCGTTCACGAGCTTGAAATCGTCGGCGTCGAGCAGCATCACCGCCACATCCTGGGAGTTTCGTGCCGCGCGCCGGAGCGAGTGGTCGATTCGATCGAGCAGGAGCACTCGGTTCGCGAGGCCTGTGAGGTCATCGTGCAATGCCCTGTGGTTGATTTCGCCTTGTGCGCTCAGAAGGTCGCGTTGACCGAGATAAAGACGCATCGCGAGCAAGCCGGCGAGGGTCATCGCGATCAAGGTCATCAGCTGCTCGGGGAAGAATCCATTGTTGCGTTGGGAGAAGAGCAGCGCCCCGAAACCAAACGCAACTCCGATGAACGGGAGCCTGCCGATCCGCTCGTTTGCGCGGGCGACCGGCTCGGGTACCGCGAGCGCCGGCTGGGTCGCGGCCGCGACTGCGAAGAGCGCGAGCGCGACGAACCACGAGAGATCCACAGGATCTCCGCTTCGGTACCCCGCGTGCAGCGTCTGGTAGCCGTAGATCAGGTCGCCGACCACGTACAACCCGATCCCCGTTCCGATCAGACGCAGCGGCAGGCGAATCGATCCTGCGGCGCCGTTGATCAGCGCCGCCGACAGTGCAACGAGGAGCACGAGGTCGCCGACGGGGTATGCCACGGAGAACGCCTTTTGCAGCGGGTCACCCGCGGCGTGCAGATTCGGGCCGAGCGTCAGGTAGAAGACCGCCGCCGAGAATGCGATCGCGACGACGGCGATGTCCATCGAGAGGCGCACGCTGTCGCGCCGGGTACGCCGTGCTGTCGGGAACGAGAGCAACCCACCGAGGAGCAGCGGGTAGAACGCGAGATAGAGGCTGTCGGCGACCGACGGATACGGCGCGACGCCGAGTAGGTCGTACATCGCGTACGCAACGTCGCCGAGCAGATACGCAATTCCTCCGAGCGAGATCAGCAACCAAGCCCGGCGCAACCGCGGCACGTGGCTGACCCGTCGCGATGCCCCCCAGGCGTACAAGACGGCGGCGGCCTCGACCGGGTAGAAGCTGAAGTTTCCGATCAGCGTCTGGGCCGATGCCGGCCAACGAAGAATCTGCCACGAGCTGTAGACGAGCACGTAGCCGCCGAGCCAACACGCGGCGGGGAACCATCGCTGAGCTCGGATGCGCGTGGCGCGAGCCGCGAGCGGCGGCCGCCCGTCAATTGATGAGCGCCTCACCCCGCGAGCCTGTTCGAGGTACGCGAAATCGGCTTCATATGCACGAGTCGACGCGCTGACGGCCAGGCTCGCCCGTAGAAACCCCGGATCTCCGGATCGTCCGAACCGATCCCCTGTGGGCGGCGAATGCCGTTCGTGATCGCGGTACAGAGAAACGGTGCGAACGAGGTGTTGCTCCTCATCGGAGCGCTCGGCGCCGCGGCGATCACGTTTCGACCCTGGGGGTTCGCGGGGCCGCTCCTCGTCGCGGCGGTCACCGTGGCAATCGGCGTCGGGCGCAGGCTGCCCTTCGCCCTCGCACTCGCCGCGGCGAGCGGTGCGGCGGCAGGCTTCGTCCACTTCGCGGTCGCGCCCGAGCACTTCGCCGAATGGTGGGGCTTCGGCACGTTCTTCGTGCTCTGCGGCGAGGTTCAACTCGGCTGGGCGCTCCTTGTCCGCCGCTCCCGCGGGAAGCTCGCACTGTCGGTCGGCCTCGCGGGCAGCGTGCTCCTGATCGTGCTCTGGGCGGTTTCGCGGACGACCGGGCTGCCGCTCGGCCCCGAGCCGGGCGTGCCGGAGCCGGTCGGTACCGCCGACGTGCTCGCGATCGCACTCGAAGCCGTCACCGCGGGCTCGTGCCTCTGGGCGCTCGTGCAGCGGCGCGCGTCGAGATTCCCGTGGCCCGTTGCGGCGTGCGCAGTCGCGCTCACCGCTGCTGCGGCCGCGTTTGCACTTCTTTCGCTCCATTGACGAACCGGTCCGGCCATCCGGACGAATGCGCCCTGTCGGAGCGATTCCGGCACACCACAAAAAGGAGATCACCCTCAATGCGTTCAATCCGTTCCATCCTCACTGCAGCAGTCGCGACGCTTGTCGTCTCGGGCTTGCTCGTCGCCGGCGCAATCGCGTCCTCGTCGAACCAGTCGATGTCCCAGTCGATGGCAATGAAGAGCTCGTCGGCCGTGACGGCGCAGAGCCTTCGCGTCGCGCTCGACAACCTCTTCGGCGAGCACGCAGTGCTCGCGATGAACGCGACCAACGCGGGCGTCACCGGCTCGAAAGCGTTCCCGGCTGCGGCGAAGACGCTCGACAACAACTCCGTCGCACTCTCGAAGGCGATTGCCTCCGTGTACGGCACCAAGGCCGGCAGCGTCTTCCTGAACGGCAAGTTCATGTGGCGCGACCACATCAAGTTCTTCGTCGCCTACACCGTCGCCACGGCGAAGCACGACAAGGCCGGCCAGGCGAAGGCCGTCGCGAACCTCAAGCGCTATACCGTCACGTTCGGCAACTTCCTCGCCGGCGCGACCGGGCTGCCGAAGCTCGCAGTCCAGAACGACCTGCTCGGCCACGTGCTCGAGCTGAAGGGTCAACTCGACGACTACGCGGCAGGCAACTACACGAAGGCTGCAGTCGATTACCACGCGGCCTACAACCACATGTTCATGACCGCCGACCTCGTCGCCGGCGCGATCGCAAAGCAGAAGGGCCTCAAGTAACACCTGCACGCTGACGCTCGACACTTCGACGAGCCCGGTCCGCGCACATGTCGCGGGCCGGGCTCGTCTGCGTTCTCAGGCCGAAATGCGCTGCTGCTCGGCCGAAGCGGCCGCGACGCGCTCGAGCCACGGCGTCGCTTTGAGCCGCTCGAAGATCTCGGCTGCTTCGGCGAGCCCAGCTGACTCGCCGCCTTCGAGCAGCGTGACGGCAACCCAGAACGGCATCCCGAGCTCGCGGAACCGTTGGGCTGCAGCGCTGTAGGCCGCGCCCTCGTGCCCAAGTCGAGCACGGAAACGCCGCGCCTGCGCATCGAGATACGGCGACCGTGAGCCGGGAGGAATCGAGTCGATATAGGTGAGGAGCTCCTCGATCCTCTCTGCTTCGCCGAGCGCGAGTGCCGCCTCCAGCGACTCGACGATGGCGAGTCGTAATGTCTGGAACGACGGCCCCAGAGTCCGGCCCGTCTCGATCGTCGCCTCGCCGTCGGCGAGCGCCTCTCGTAGCCGACCCTCCGCACGACGGAGGCATGTGCGCGCCCCGAGATAGACGGTGCGGTCCTGAAGGTCGCTCGAAGCCTCGAGCCGCTCGAACATCGCAAAGACGCGGCGCGCCTCGTCGAGCTCCCCACGCTGCACGTGGATCTCGACACCCGAGTCGAGCAAGCTGAGCATGACTCCACCCGCCTCGATCTGCTCGGCTGTGAACTCCGCGCTGATCGCCTGCGCCTCGTCCCAGCGAGCGAGCATCGTCAACGCGTGCGACTGTTCGGCGAGCGAAGCCCATTCGTAGGGCCGGTTGCCGAGCCTCCGCGCGAGCGTGAGCGCTTCGTCGAGGTAGCCGAGCGCCTCGAGGTACTCGTCCCGACGGAAGCATCCGTCTGAAAGCAGGAAGTAGCAGACACTCGCGTCGTCGAGGAGCTCGTTGTCGATCGCAACCCGAAGCGCGTGCCGGAGCAGCGCGTTGGCCTCAACGGTGTGGCCACGGCTGAAGACCACCGCCGCCTTCGCTCGCAGTGCCACCGCAAGCACATCGGGATACGCACGCGCCTCGGCGATATCGAGCGCCAGCTCCGCGCGCTCGCCGGCCAGGTCCAGGTTGCCGCTGAACCAGTACCCGCGTGACAGCCGCGCCGCGAGCATCGCGAGGCCCGCGTCAGGCTCGTCGCCCGAGATCAGCTCGAACGCGCGCTCCATCCGCCTGAGCGCCTCGTCGCGCCGCCCGGTGAACGAGTCGACCTCGGCGAACTGCGCAAGCCCGCGGGCAGCCGCATGCGTGTCGCCGAGCTCTTCATGCAACGCGATCGACTCCTCGAAGAGCGGCCGAGCGACGTCGGGATGCCCGGCGCGACGAGCCATTTCGCCGGCGTTGCCGAGCAGCTCCGCGCGCAGCGCGGGATCGGACGTCAGCCCCGCCGCCTGCTCGAAGTAGCGCAACGCCTCCGCGGCGGCAGCGAGCGATGCCGCACGTTCGCCGGCGCGCGTCAACATCAGACGGGCGCGCTCTTTGATCTCGGCGGCGTCGTCGGCGTCGGGGCCGGCTTCGTGCGCAGCAAGGTAGTGCGACGCGATCACTTCGACGACCTCGTCCTCGTCGGCCGCGAACGCGCTGGAGAGGTACTCAGCCGCGGCGAGATGCTTCGCTCGACGATCGCGCTTCGCGAGCGTCTCGTAGGCGACGTGACGGACGAGATCCTGGAGGAAGCCGTACTGCCCACGCTCGGGCGAGCGCGGGTCGGCTTGCACGCCGAGTACCTCCTTTCGAACGAGTGCCGCGAGCAGCACCTCGACCTCGGTGTCCGCTCCTGCAAGTGCGGCGAGCGCGTCGCGCGTGAATGTCTTGCCGAGCACCGCCGCGTCCTGAATGACCCGCCGCTCCTCGGACGACAACCCGTCGAGCCGGGCCGCGATCAGCGCATGCAAGGTCTCCGGTACCTCGAGGGCCTCGATCTCACCGACCGGTCGATAGACCGGCCCGTCCTGAACGAGGAGCCCACGGTCGAGCAGCATCCGCACCGTCTCGACCGCGTACAGCGGCACACCCTCCGCACGCGCGAGGATCTGCTGGCGCAGTTCCGACGGAAGCCCTGGGACGAGCCCGACGAGGAGCTCTTCCATCGCGGTGGCCGGCAACGGCTCGAGATAGAGCGAGCTGAAGTTGCGCTGGCCCGCGCCCCAGTTCGGTCGCCGCTCGAGCAACTCGGGGCGCGCGAGGGTGATCACGTAGAGCGGCGAGTTGCGCGACCACTCGAGCAAGTACTCGACGAAGTCGAGCAGGCTCTCGTCGGCCCACTGCATGTCCTCGAACGCGAGCACGGTCGGATAGACGTCGGCGAGCCGCTCGAAGAAGAGCCGCCAGGCTGCGAACAGATCTTGCTTGTCGCGCGCCCCCTGCTCGGTGAGCCCGAGGAGCTGGGCGAGCCGCGGTTCGACGAACCGCAGTTCGTCCGGATCGGCGATGTGCTCCTCGAGTGTCTCGCGCAGCTTCGCGAGTGCGGAGGCGGGCTCCTCATCCTCGACGATGCGGCAACGCATGCGCACCATGTCGGCGAGCGCCCAGTAGGTGACGCCTTCGCCGTAGGCGAGGCAGCGCCCGCGATGCCAATACGTGAGCTGGGGCAGACCGTCGAAGTACTTGTAGAACTCCCAGCCGAGCCGCGACTTGCCGATCCCTGCGATGCCGGTGACCGAGATCAGATGCGCCTTTCGCTCCTCCGCACACGTGTGGAAGAGGTCTTTGATCTGGCGCAGCTCACGGGCGCGGCCGACGAACGGCGCCTCGAGCCCGGTCGACTTGAGCGAGCCGCGCGCGCCCGAGACGACGCGCAGCGCATGCCAGAGCGGCGTCAGCCCCTCCTTGCCCTTGAGTTCGAAGGCTCCGGCCTCCTCGTAGACGACCGCCTGCTCCGTGGCGCGCCGGGTAGCGCCGCCCACGAATACCGTTCCTGGTTGCGCGACCGACTGAATGCGGGAGGCGGTGTTGACGAGATCGCCCGCGACCATCCCCTGCCCCTCGGCGCCGAGCGTCACCGCCGCCTCGCCGGTGAGCACGCCCGCCCGCGCGCGGAGCTCCGGCGCACCGACCTCGTCACCGAGCGCCGAGACGGCAGCAACGAGGTCGAGTGCCGCGCGCACGGCGCGTTCGGCGTCGTCCTCGGTCGCTGTCGGTGTCCCCCACACCGCCATCACCGCGTCGCCGATGAACTTCTCAATAGTTCCGCCGTAGAGGCCGATCAATCTGCTGCACGTGTCGAAGTAGCGGGTGAGGAGCTCGCGCACCTCCTCGGAATCGCGCGATTCCGACAGGGTCGTGAAGCCGACCAGGTCTGCAAAGAGAACCGAGACGAGGCGCCGCTCGGCAGCCGGGCTCTGAGCGTGAGCGGGCGCTGCCGCAGGCGCTACCCCGGCAACGAGCGCCGAGCCGCATTCGCCGCAAAACTTCGCTCCGGGCGCGTTCGCCGCGCTGCACGTGGCGCAGACGACAACGAGGGCCGTGCCGCACTCCCCGCAGAATTTGCGGTTCGGTTCGTTCTCGGTGCCGCAGTTCGAACAGACGGCCATGCGCGGAAGCCTATCCGCCGCTGTTTCGCGCGACTAGATGACGTGCCTACACAGGTTGTGAACGGCTAGGGGATTTCGTCCGGTCCTCCTTTGAGGCTGTGGGTCTCGCCAAAGACCTGCTCAAGGAGGACCGGGTGTCTCTGCACGCTAACGCGAAGCTCGGACTGGCTGGGCGCCGCGCGCTCGTCCGCGCGATCGAGGATGGCTGTTCGTTGAAAGCCGCCGCGGTCTGCTTCAACGTGTCACCGGCGACTGCGCATCGTTGGTCGCATCGCTGGCTTGATGCCAATGAGGAAGCCAGGCGAAGCCTGTCGTGTGCGCGCACTCACCGCCACCGGTCGCTCGGCGGCGACGGTGCTCACGGTGATGCCGTTCGCGTTCGCTGCGCTGATCACCGCCATCAACCCCAACTACATGCTGCCGTTCCTCCGCAGTCATAGCGGTCATTTCTCCCGACATGCGAAACTTCGTCCAAACACTCCTGCAGTCGGAGAGCATCGGCATGTCCCGGGCGGGCATCCTCGCGGCACAAGCAGAAGACCTTCGCCACCGTCGCCAGACGATGGCCGAGGAACTCGCGCAGAAGGCACCGGTGAAGATGCTTTTCCCGCTCCTGATCTTCATCATGCCCGTGATGCTCGTGATCATTCTCGGGCTGGCCATGCAGCAAATGGGTCGTCTGCTCGGCCCCTGACGCACGCGTCGACCTCCGCTTGACCAGACGGCGAACGCACAGGGATGATCGTCGTAGAGCAGTTCTTATACGAAGGGAGAAACCGTGAAACGAGTCGTTGTCGCCGCGCTTGTCGTGGCCGCAGTTCTTGTCGGCGCAGGACCTGCGTCAGCGGGCATCAGCATTAGCCCGATCGCCGACCTGACGAACGGCTGCTCAGGCCAGAACGCCGAGGTCGAGTCGGCAACCGACCCGCTGCGCGGGATCACCTACGACGTCTGGATGGGCTGCTCGGGGATCGGATTTTCCCGGTCGACCGACGGCGGGCTCAGCTGGTCGAAGCCCGTCAACGTTCCCGGCTCGGTCGGGTCGAACTTCAACTCCTGGGATCCGGCAATCACCGTCGCGCCCGACGGCACGGTCTACGCCGCGTTCATGCTCGGGCACTCGAGCCAGTGGTATCCGGTCGTCGCAGCGTCGTTCGACCAGGGCCAGACCTTCACGCAGGTGACGCAACTCGTACCTCCGGACGAGAAGAACTGGGGCGACCGCGAGTTCATCGCCGTTGCGCCCGACGGCACTGTCTACCTGACCTACGACTACGGCCCCAACCGGACCTCGGTTACGTCGCTCTGCGCAGCCGACGGCAGTTGCGGTTTCGCGACCGGCGACCTCAACGTCGTCATGCAAAAGTCGACGAATCATGGCCGGAGCTTCGGACCGATGACCTACGTGAGCCCGGGCTTTCCCGCCAGCGGCGGTGACAGCGGACCGCTCGTCGTCGAGCCGAATGGGCGCATCGACGTGCTGTTCCAGGACTACCCGATCACCGACACGACCGCCTACACGATGGCGCCCGGAATCGAGAAGTTCACCTCCTCGACCGACGGCGGGGCGACGTGGTCAGCGCCCGTGACGGTCGGCGCGAACGTCGGGACGATGTCCCTCGCCGAATGGTGGATCGACGGCGACATCGCGCTCGACGGCGCGGGAAACCTCTACGCGACGTGGGACACGCAGAGTTCGACCAATGACACCGGGTGGCTCTCCTACTCGACCGACCATGGCCGCCACTGGTCGTCGCCGATCCAGGGTCCGCTCGACCAGCAGCTCGGCCCGCACGTGATGCAGGTCGTCGCTGGGCCTGATGGCACGGCGTACGTCGGCTGGCTCACCCATGCGAACCTCCCCGGGTACGCAATGCTCCTGCGTCAGTTCTCGATCAGAAGCGGCTGGCTCGCACCGCCGCGGCAGATCTCGACGGAGTTCGGCGACCCGTCGGTGTGGCCCGGCGACACGTTCGGGATCGCGGCGCTCTCGCCGACCGATCTCGTCTTGAGCTGGGGCAGCGCGACGCCGTCGGTCGGCAACAAGAAGTCCGACATCTTCGCGGCGCACGTCTCGATCCATTAGAGGCTTGGGTGGCCGGGCACCTCACGTGAGGTGCCCGGCCATCACTTCAACGCGAGAGTGCTTGCTCGAGCGCTCGGCGGCCGATCACGGTGACGAGGTGCGCGCGGTACGCGCTCGAGCCGGCCTGATCCGACGCGGGCTCGGCGCCCTCGGCGAGGAGCGCGGCAGCCTCGGCGATCGACGCTCCGCCCGCGAGCGCCACTTCCGCTGCGCCGGCCCGTAACGGTGTCGCCCCCATGCTGACGAGCCCGATCGACGCGCCGTCGACCGTGCCGTTCGTGTGCCGCACGATCGCGGCGACACCGACGGTCGCCCAGTCCTGAGCCCGCCGTTGCGCCTTCACGTACGCCCACCCGGCGACATCACCGAGCTTCGGCACACGAATCTCGGTGAGCATCTCAGCCGGCCCGACGGCCGTCTCGAAGACGCCCGTGAAGAACTCCGACGCCGCCACGACGCGCTCGCCGCTTTCCCCGCGAACGACCAGTTCGGCGTCGAGTGCGAGCATCACCGCCGGCAGGTCGGACGCCGGGTCGCCGTGGGCGAGCGAGCCGCCGATCGTGCCGCGGTGGCGCACCTGCGGGTCACCGATCTGCCCGGCGGTCTGGCTGACGATGGGACAGTGCTCCTGCAGTAGCGCCGCCGCAGCGACCGCGTCGTGACGGGTGAGCGCGCCGATCGCGACGTGCGCGCCCGCATCGCGGACGTAGGAGAGGTCATGCAGGCGGCCGATGTCGACGAGCCGGTCGGGACGAGCAATCCGCAGCTTCAACGCCGGGATCAGCGAGTGGCCGCCGGCGAGGAGCTTCGCGTCGCCGTTCCCGAGCAACTCGAGTGCGTGCTCGACGCTCTCGGCGACGGTGTAGTCGAACGGCGCGGGGATCATTGCGCTGCCTCCGCGATCGCGCGCCACACTCGCTCGGGTGTCGTCGGCATTCCAATGTCCGTGACGCCGAGATCGGAGAGCGCGTCGAGCACCGCGTTCACGACCGCCGGAGCGGCAGCGATCGTGCCGGTCTCCCCCACGCCTTTCACGCCGAGCGGGTTCGTCGGGCTACGCGTCTCGGTGCGCCCGAGCTCGTAGCTCGGGACCTCCGCGGCCGACGGAACGAGGTACGTCGTCATGTTCGACGTCGTCAGGTTGCCCTCGTCGTCGTAAACACCCTCCTCGTACAGCGCCGTCGCGATGCCCTGGGTGACACCGCCGTGGATCTGGCCGTCGACGATCAGCGGATTGACGACTGCGCCGCAGTCGTCGACGGCGACGTAGCGGATGAGCCGCGCGTCACCGGTCTCGGTGTCGACCTCGACGACGGCGGCGTGCGCGCCACCCGGCCACGAGAAGTTGGGCGGGTCGTAGACGGCCGTCTCCTCGAGGCCCGGCTCCATCCCGTCAGGGAGGTTGTGGGCCGTCCACGCCGCGAGCGCGGCGGCCTTGATCGCCATCGTCTTCTGCGGGGCGCCCTTCACGTGGAACTCGCCGTGCTCGAACTCGAGATCCTCGGCGGCGACTTCGAGTTGGTGGGCGGCAATCAGTCGCGCCTTTTCGATCACCTTCTGGCTCGCATGCCACAACGCGACGCCGCCGACCGCGAGCGAACGGCTGCCGTAGGTGTCGAGGCCGTGCTGCGAGACGGCGGTGTCGCCGTGCAGCACTTCGACCTCGGCCGGGTCGACGCCGAGCTGGTCGGCGACGATCTGCGACCACGCGGTCTCGTGACCCTGCCCGTGCGGCGACGTGCCGGTGACGACCTGCACCGAACCGAGCGGCTGGAACCGGATCGTCGCCGACTCCCATCCGCCGGCCGCATAGCGGATCGCGCCAAGGATGCGGGACGGTGCGAGGCCGCACATCTCGTTGTAGGTCGAGAAACCGACACCAATCTGCACCGTGGCACCGCTCAGCCGGCGTGCGGCCTGGTCGGCGCGAATCGCGTCGAGGTCGAGCATCTCGAGCAGCTTGTCGAGCGACGCGACGTAGTCGCCGGAGTCGATTGTGAGGCCCGACGCGATCGTCTTTGGGAACTCCGTGATGAAGTTGCGGCGGCGTAGCTCGACGGGATCCATTCCGAGCTCGGTTGCGAGCCGGTCGATCGTCCGCTCGATCACGTAGGTCGCTTCGGGCCGGCCCGCTCCGCGGTAGGCGTCGGTTGGCGTCGTGTTCGTGAAGACGCCGGTGAACGTGACCGAGTAGGCATCGATGTCGTAAGGCCCCGCGTATACCCAGGCACCGAGCAGCGGAATGCCCGGCGTGACGAGCTGCAGGTACGCGCCCATGGCTGCCTTCACGTCGGCACGGCAACCGAGGATCTTGCCATCCTTGGTCGCGGCGAGCTCATACGTCGTCACGAAGTCGCGGCCGTGGATCGTCGCGACGTAGCCCTCCGAGCGCTCCTCCGTCCACTTCACCGGGCGGCGCAGCCGGCGCGCGAGCGCGACGGCGAGCGCTTCCTCGGCGTAGACATCCAGCTTCGAGCCGAACCCGCCGCCCACGTCGGGTGCGATCACCCGTACTCGCGCCTCGTCGATACCGAGCACGAGCGCAAGTCCGAAGCGCAGAACATGCGGCACCTGCGTTGCGGAGTAGACAGTCACGTCGCCACCTGGGCCGACCTGCGCGAGGACGGCGCGCGGCTCGATCGCGTTCGGGATCAGCCGGGGCTGGTAGTAGGTGTGCGAGGCGACGACGTCGGCCTGCGCGAACACCTCGTCGACGCCGTCCGTGGCGAGCTTCCAGACGTAGCACTCGTTGGTGCCGAACGCTTCGTGCACGAGCGGCGAGCCGTCCTGGAGCGACGCGCTCACGGCGACGGCCGGGGGCAACGGCTCGTACTCGACCTCGACGAGCTCGGCCGCGTCCTTCGCGAGCGCACGCGACTCGGCGATCACGACGGCGACGCCGTCGCCCTGATAGCGCGCCTCGTCGATCGCGAGCGGGAAGTGCTCCGGCGCGCGCATTTCTTCCGTCACGGGCCACGCGCAAGGGAGCGGGTTCTTCCAGTCGTCGCGTAGGTCGGCGCCGGTGAAAACGGCGACGACGCCGTCGGCCGCGCGTGCGGCAGTGGCGTCGATCGAGGTGATCCGCGCTCGCGCGTAGGGGCTGCGGACAACGGCCATCACGAGCTGCCCCGCGACGGTCATATTGTCGACGTAGGTGCCCTGGCCAAGAAGGAGCGCCCGGTCCTCCTTGCGCTTCATCGGTGCGCCGATGTGTGTCTCGGTGACGCTCATGCCGCGTTGCCCGCGGCCGAGAGGACCGCCTGGACGATGTTCTGATAGCCGGTGCAACGGCAGAGGTTGCCCTCGAGCCCGATCCGCACCGCCGCTTCGTCGGTCGCTTCGCCATGCGAGATCAACGAGACGGCGGCCATCACCATCCCCGGTGTGCAGTAGCCGCACTGGAGGGCGTGGTGGTCGTGGAAGGCCTGCTGCACCGGGTGCAACTCGCCGTCCGTCGCGAGGCCCTCGATCGTCGTGATCTCCGCGCCGTCAGCCTGGACGCCGAGCACGGTGCACGACTTCACGGACACCCCGTCGAGCAGCACCGTGCAGGCACCGCACGCAGACGTGTCGCAGCCGACGTTCGTGCCGGTGAGCCCGAGCCGGTCGCGGAGGACGTAGACCAGTAACTCGCGTGGCTCGAGCTTCAACTCGTGCCGCGCCCCGTTGACCGTCACCGTCGTCGTCACGAGTCCCTCCTCTTTGAGTGCCCGCGGGCATGCTACGACCCAGGGGAGCGCGGTTCAAGCTCGGTCGTCATCGGCTGCGTCCTCGGGCATAGTTCCGCATCCGCCGTCGTGTCCTGATCGGGTTGCTTTTCGTCCTACCCGCGCCGAATGCGCAGATCCCGACCTCTGCTGCCCCACTCGCCGCGCTCTTGCACGCGAACGACCAGGCGCTTGCCAGTGCGATCGACCGGTGGAACAAGAACGACCCGCCGCCGCGCGACGTGACGCTCCTCGCGCTCTTCCGACAACGCGCGTTGCGCGCGCTCGCGGTCGATCGACCACTCGCGCGCACCGTCGTTCGTCGGGATCCTGCCCTCGCCACCGACGTCGCCGCGCACCGAGACCTCGCCAAGCTCGCCGCTGAAGGCCCGGTGCCTCGCAGCGCACCACGAGTCGGCTCCGCGCAGCCGCCCCTTCGCTTGCTTGCCTGGTATCGCGCAGCGGAACGCCGCTTCGGTATCCGGTGGCAGCTCCTTGCAGCGATCAACTTCGTCGAGTCGGCGTTCGGCAAGGTGCGAAACACGAGCACGGCCGGCGCACAGGGGCCGATGCAGTTCGAGCCGGCGACCTGGCGCGCGTACGGTCTCGGCGGAAACATCGACCAGCCCCACGACGCGATCCTCGGCGCCGCAAACTATCTCGCCGCGAACCGTGGAGCCCGGGACGAACGCGCGGCGCTCTATCACTACGACAACTCACCGCTCTACGTCGATGCGGTCGAGCGCTATGCCAACCGCATCGCAGGCGACCGCCACGCCTTCTTCGAGTACTACGCGTGGCAGGTGTACTTCCGAACGTCATCCGGCTCGCGCCGCGTGACCGGCCCTCGTTGACGCCGACTCGTCGCAACGCTCACGGGGACGACGTCATGCGGGCCACACCGCGTACATAGCCGGCGTCGATGAGCGGGCGGAGCGGCGTCCCTCGAAGGTAGTGGTCGAGGAACGCAGTCGATGTACGCCGGACGACGCCGGCCCAGCGGTCATTGGTCGTATACGGCTCGAGGTGCGGCGCGCCGAGGAGCCAGAGCAGGAACCTCGGACGGTGCATGAGGCGGAAGTACGCAACAGTCGTTGCCGGGGAGTTGAGCGGATCGCTCGTGCCCTGAACGGCGAGGAGCGGCGATGAGCCTGCCGGCGGCGCAGTGAACCCGGGGAATGCAGCGCCCGAGAGGATGAGCGAAACATCGATTCGTTGGTCGCGGTAGCGCCGGTCGTAGGCAACCGCTAGGGCGGCCTCGGCTCCGTCCGACTGCCCGGCGACCGCGATCTTCGTCGGGTCGACCAGCCCGCGAACCGGGCTCTGGCGAGACGTGAGTCGTGAGATGACGAAGCGCAGGTCGCCAGGCTCGTTGACGAGATCGCTCTCCGAAGGACCGCCGGGCGCCGCCGGGCGCTCGACCGGGAAGATCGGCGCGGCGACGACGTAGCCGGCTCGCGCCCACGTATCGAGTAGGCCGGCATACGCGTGAGGCGTCTCGATGAACCCGTGCGCGAAGACGACGAGCGGGAACGGCGGATGGCCGCGCGTCGGGTAGCGGACCTCGGTGACGAGCACGCGCGGCCCCGAGGCGCCGTTGCGAAAGTGGGCGCTGCGCGTGCGGTCGACGAAGCGAAGCACCCGGAGTCGCGTCGCGGGCGAACCCGCGTCGACCGTTGCTGCGGCCAAACCGGAAAGAGCCGCCACGGCAAGCAGTAGAGCCGCGGCGTGCCCCGGCCTCACTTGAAGGGGACGGTGACCGGGCCTGGCACGCGCCGGTAGATCGCGAAGAAGTCGCGATCGTCGGGCACGAGATACCGCGTCGCAGGCTGCTGGTAGTTCGGCACGACCTTGTTCGGGTTGAGACCGCCGCGATGCGAGTAGGTGATCAACGTCGGCCACTCCGGATTGATATCGAGTTGCATCGCCCGCACCGCACCCGCCCGCTGGAGGATCTGCGCGAGAGTGGTGACGGTCTGGCTGTCAGCGGCCGCGTACATCAGGTTTCCGTGCCGGTCGATTCCCGCACCGGTGCGCCAGACGCGGACGGCGTTCCCGAGGGTGTAGCCCCACTGGTTGCTGTCGTTCAGGGCGGGATTGAGGCGCCCGTTGTCGACGATCAGCGGCAGGCTCTGGCGGGCGAACGCGATCTGCGGCCCAGCAACCGTCCCGCCCCGCCACGACTTGATGTCAACGCGCCCGTCACGGTAGGCGATCATCGTCGCGAGCCCTTGCTTGAGTGGCTCGAGCATCGCGCCACCGATCGACGACCCGTTGCTGCCGTCCCGGTAGATGAAGCCGCTGTTGAACGTCGCGAGCAACCGCCACCGCTGCGCGTCGGGAACCGACATCGGCCCGCGGTCGGGGGCGCGCGGCGGCTCGTAACGGCCCGGGTAGTAGGCGACCGATGTGCGCGTGTGATCGAACCACGCCACGTACGCGATGATCCGCGGATAATCGAGCTCGGTGCGGAACGCAGTGACGAGCACCGGCGGGCGCCCGTCGACGAGCGGCCCCGTTCGCTCCCAGACCGCTTCGCCCGGCAAAGGATGGGGGAAGACCGGCCTGATCTTTGGCGGCGACTCGGCGGGTGAGCGCCGGGTGTGCTTCGTCTTCGGCGCCGCCTTCAGACCGACCGCCGGCAGCTGCTTCAGCTGCGGGCCGCCCTTCTTCGGGGCCTTCCAGCTGTAGTAGTAGTGCTCGACCTCGTCGACGAGCCAGTTGCCGTGGTGTTGGCGAAGCCATTCGACACTGCGCGGCCAAACCGGCAGGCTCGAGGGCTGCAGCATCGTCGACGTATACGAGTAGATCGCGGGCGACAGGATGACGAGGATGACCGCCACCACGAGCAGGCGGCGGCGCCGGCGGCGGCTACGCCTGCCTCGGGTCGCGCCTCGGAGGACGTCGGACGTTGCCAGGATCGAAACTGTACGGACGCTTCATGAGCGTGGCATGAACGCCCGTGGCCCTGGCAAGGAGGCTCGTGCTAGCGGATGCCGGTGTCGAGCGAGAAGTCGACGCGCCGGTAGCGATCCGGGCTGACAGCGGCACGAACAGGGGTGAGACGCCTCAGCGAGGACTGCGCGTTTGCCATCCCGACGCCGTAGGTGCCCGGCCGAAGCGAGATGCGATACCAGCCGTTGGCATTCGTCGTCGCCCGACCGACCACATGGCCGCTACTCCAGAACGCGAGCGTGACTCCCCGTGCGGGCGCGGTGCAGGGCTGCTCAGCGACGCAGACGGGTGTGATCGGGCCGCGTGTGACGAGCCCACGTAAGCCGCTCGTGCTCGTCGTCGCGCCGGCGGTACCGACGAGCACGGCTGCAAGGAGGGCTGTGAGAAAGAAGCGCACCTATAAATCATGCCCCGCACCTGCGAAATGAAACGGGGCCGGCAATGCGCCGGCCCCGTTTCGTCAAGCGGATACTGCCGTTGTTACGGCGTGAACTTGCTGATGAACGTCGACCAGTTGCCGAGCGCCGTGCGGACACCCGGCCCATGGGCCGTGCCGCCGCAGGTGCCGAGCAGGTTGTCGCCCGTCCCGCCCAGGAAGAAGGGGCCACCCCAATCGGTGTAGTCGCAGCTACCGCCGACGTACTCGCTGGCGACCCAGACGGAGTTCCCGTCCACGGCTGCTGCGCCGTAGTCACCCCAGCGCGTGCGCGGCGGATTGCCGACCTGCGATTTGTAGCTCGTGAAGCCGTCATCTGGCGCGGCGCCCTGCCCGCCCGGGACGACGTCCCACGTACTCACGCCGGCCTTCGCATCGATCGCCGCGTAGCCGGCACTCGGATTCAGCGTGTCACCGGTAGCGGTGAACGCCATCACGCCACGCCCGCTCGCGGTTACACCGATCGCGGGGTACGTGAGGTCATACCCGGTCGAGCCGAGGTAGCCCTGGTTCACGACCTTCCCGGCGTCCGGGTTGAGGATGAACCAGGCAATGCCGGCCCGCTGGCCGCCACCGCTCGGGTTGATCGCCGTGTCGAGTGCGCCCCACAACTTGCCGTTCGCGTACGACACCTGCTGCATGCGCGTGTCGTTCGAGTCGGGCGTCGAGACGACCTCGTCATGAGCGGGCTCTCCGCCGAACACGAGCCGCCAGCACCCAACTTGGCTGTTGAACAAGACCGTGACGACATCGTTGATGCAGTGGCCCTGTGGAGTAGTGATGCCCGCAAGGCTGCCGGAGCCGGGCTGGTGCTGCTTCGGCGGGATCGCGTACTGCTCGACCCCGACGACCTTCGTGCTCAAGCTGAGGCTCGGAGTCGCCGAGTTCAGCGACGCCGTGTTCTTCAGCGTCCAGACGACGACCTGGCTCGACGTGTAGTTCCCGCCGGTCCCTGCGACCGGATGGGTCGCTTCGTCGGCTGCGTTCGAGCTCATGAAGTACTCCGTGCCGTTGTCCGCGCTGTTGAAGGAGCCGGTCCCGGGCGACTGCGCGGGCCAGACCGTGAACCCGGGCTGCGTTGCACCCGCGTCGCTCGGTGCGTTGACCATGCCCGAGGTGTCGATGTGCGACATCGTCACGGTCGCGGCACCGGCTGCGAGTTGCGCCTTCGAGAACGCATAGATCTGCGCCCCTGCGAAGCCGTTCCCGAGCCACGGGTAGGCGTTCGTCGTGATGTAGAACCCGTTCGCATCTGCACCGATGTGCGGGTAGTCGCCGAGATACGGGCCAATGTTCGCGCCGGTGCCGCCCGTGTCTGTGCCGTCGTTCGTGACGTTGGTGCGATAGATGTTCCAGTGCCCCGTCGGGTCAGACGTCTGGCTGACCGCGACGTCGAGGTGGTTCGCGAGCGACCCCGGCTCGATCGAGAGCACGACCACGAAGAACCGTCCCGTCGCCGCGTCGTAGAGGCAGCTCGGGTCGGTGACCTGTTGCGCGCGTGCACCCGTCGTCCGGTTGATCGCCGGCAGGTAGCCGTAGAAGGAGTTCAGGTCGACGGCGTGGTTCACATTCCGCGGGAAGCCGCTCACGACGTTCGTCGCGGTGTTGTCCGGAAGGACGGAATGTCCCGAGGCGTCGAAGACGTTGATGACGTCGTTGACGGCCTCGACCACGTAGCCGTTGCCGACGCACATGCCCTGGTCGGGCGGCTCGACCGTGAACTGGTTGCCACCACGCGCGTAGCGCTGCTGGTAGAGGTTCAGTCCCTGGAAGCCGAAGTTGAACACGGGGTTCGACTTCGCCTTTGCGCTGCCGCTGATCGTCGGACCAACGCCGACGCCCCGCGACAGGCTGCGATCGGTGATCTTGCCGGCGTACGCGGACGGACTCGCCTCGTTGTCCGCCTCGCCGACGAATTCCGCGGCGGTGACGTCACCGCTGCCGGACGGCGAAAACGCGCCCGTCTGGGGTGCTCCCGTGCCGGCGAGTGACACCTGCGAAATACCACTACTGGCGCTCGCCGCCGCAGCGGCGACCGTGAGCGTGACGACGGCACACGCGCTAAGCGCAAGCCAGCCACGCAACGTAAATCTCTTCAACGCACCCTCCCCCTTCGATGGTCAGTGCTCAAGTCGCCTCCAACGGGCCGAAAGCGACTCCGGATCCATATTGAATCCGCAATCACGTCCGATACTGACCGTGCCGAGGACGAGATGCAAGTGGCATCCGCTCGCCCGGCAACCCGGGCGGCCACTCAGCCGGGGATGCGAACGCCGGTCGACTGGTCGAAGAAGTGCGCCTCGTCGGCGCGCGGGCGCAGCACGATCCTCGCCCCGCGCTCCGGCGCCTGCTTGGTCTCCACCCGCGCCACGAGCTTGCCGATGTCGGCCGACGCGAAGACGTAGGCGTCCGCGCCGAGCTCCTCGACGACTTCGACTTCGGCGGCGATTCCCTCGCTCGCGACCCTGAGCGATTCAGGACGTAGTCCGACGACGACTTCGCCCCGCGGCGTGCCGGGCGGCAGCGGGAAGGAAACGCCGCCGAGCCCACTCGTGCCCGACCGCGAACCTGCACGCGCAGATGATCGTGCTCGAGCGCGGTGACGTCGTCGACGCGTGGCCGGTCGACGCGCGTGGCTGGGGCTAAAGCGAGGACTACCCCGTCTCGGCTGCGCCGAGCGCGGCCTCGATCTTGGCGATCGCGCCGGACTCGACTTCGTCGCCGCCCGGTGCGGCGGCCGCGACGGATCGCGCTAGGTCGAGGACGAAAGAGCGGTAGGCCTCGACCTCGTCCGGCGCCTTCGCGTGCAACAACTCAACCGACGAACGCAGCGCGGCGAGCGTCCCGGACTCGATCTCGGCGGGCGGCGTCGTCACCCCGAAGCCGGTGCCATGGCCTTCGGAGACCTTGCGCACGACCTCGCTCTGCGAACTTGCCCGCGCGGCCGCGACGTGCTTGGCGAGGGTGCCGGCTTCCTTGAAGGTGTCGAAGAACCCGCGGTCGCTTACCGAGACGAGCAAACCGGCGCCCATCGCACCCTTCCGTAGCGTCTCGATCTCTTCCTTGCTCAGCATGTCACTCATGCTCAGATCCTAACGTGTGCGGCCCGCCCAACTCGATGAGTACGTAGGCCTCGACGGGCTCGCGCTTGCCCCGTGCCTCGAACGGGGCGAGCCGCTGCGCGGTCGCGCCGGGCGGGAGGCGCCGGTAGGTCGCCTCGCCGATCACGACGGTTCCCGGCTGCGCCTCGGCTTCGAGCCGCGCGGCGAGATTGACGGTGTCGCCCACGACGCCGTGCTTGCGGTGGCCGCTCGCACCGCCGACGACGCCGGCCAGCACCTCACCACTGTTCACGCCGGTGCGAAAGACCGGCCAGTCGGGGTTTGCGGCGGCGATACGTCCCGCCTCGGCCTGCAGGCGCAGCGCTGCGAGCCCTGCGCGTTCGGGGTGATCTGGTGTGTCGCCCTGCTTGTTGAAGATCGCCATCACCTCGTCGCCGACGATCTGGTGCACCTCACCGCCGCTCGACTCGAGCAACGGGATGATGGTCTCGAAGTACGTGTTCAGCATCGCCGTCACCTCGCTCGGGTCGCGCACCTCGCTGAACCGGGTGAAGCCGCTGAGGTCAGCCAGCAGCACGCTCACGTCGCGCGCTCCTGCGAGCGTGCGGTCAAGGTAGAGCGCGCTGAAGCGCTCCTCGTGCCATTCGCTGCGCGCGATCGCCGCGATGACGACGAACGAGGTGAGCATCAGCACGTGCCATTCCCACCACGACACGCGCCAGTTGCGCGCCCACGCGATCACGACCATCGCCTCGGCGAGTAGTCCGAAGGCGAACGCGACCGCAAGCGCAAACCGGGCGCCGCGCCGCCGGTAGAGCGCGAGGTAACCGCCCGAGGCGACGGCGTAGAGCGCGACGCCGGCGACTGCGAGCCCGATCTGCCAGCCATCGAGCTCCTCTTTCGCGAGCGGGCGGTCGAGGGGCGGCAGCGAGGCGAGCGAGACAACCGCCCACGCTACGACGAGTGCCGCGAGAAGGCCGATCAGGATCGGCCCGAGCCGCAACACGCGCTCGGCCCACTTCGCCGAGAGTTCGAGTGACGAGGCGGCGGCGAACGCAGCCGCGACGACGAGCCCGCAGGGCGGTGCGAGCTCGAAACCGGAGTTCTTCCCGAGCAGCACTCCCGGTGTCGCAAGGGCGTGCAGCCCGAGGAACGCGGCGCTCGCAAGGAAGGCGAGCGAGACGAGCAGCAGGCGGGCGTCACGGCGCCGCCGCGCAGCGGTCAGCACGGCCGAGCCAAGCCCGACACTCGCAAGCGCCGCGGTGAGCACAAGCCAGAAGTGCGCGGGGTGGCTTTCCCACCGCTCGTCGACGGCGGGCGTCGTGATGACGACGACCCATAACGCCGCCGGGACGACGGCTGCGGCGACCCAGACCCTCATTCGCTGGTTATTTCACATACGCCGCGGTACGTTTGGCCGATGCCGGACCCCGAGGCACCGCACGAGCCCGAGGCGGACGACTGGTTCGTCGATCTCGGCGACGAGCCGCCCGCACACGCGGGCGGCGCGACCGCCGTCGGGACGCAGGACGGGGAGTCTCCGGCAACCGACGACTGGCTGCACGGGGACCGCGCCTCGGCCGACGGCGGCCCGCGCGAGGGTCTGACCGTCAGGCTCGGCACGCTGATCGCCGCGGCGGCGATTCTGCTCGTGGGAATCCTGGTCGTCGGCCTCGCGATCGGCGGTGTCTTCTCGGGCGGCGGAGACAAGGCTGCGACGACCACAACCACGACGACGGCGCAGACACCGACGACGACCGCCACCACGCCGACCGTCCCTGCCACGGTTCCGCCGCCGTCGGCGACGCTGAAGCCCGGCGACCAGGGCGCACAGGTCAAGCGCCTGCAGCGCGCGCTGAAACAGCTCGGCTACACGGTCGGCAAGGTCGACGGCGACTACGGAACATCAACGCAGGCTGCGCTGAAGGCGTTCCAGACGGCGTCGAAGCTGACTGCCGACGGCGTCCTCGGCCCGAAGACATTGCTCGCGCTGAAGGCCGCACTTCAGACGAACGGCTGACCGCGCGTCAGGAGCCGGTGCCGTCAGACGCGCTGGTGCGACGCGGTGTAGATCAGGCTGACAGCGACGGCGACCATCGACGCGGCGCCGATCTCGGTCACCGGCGGCAGCTTGCGGTCGAGCATCGCCCGCGTGCGCTGCGGTGCTCACGAGACCAACTTCGTCATGATGATCAACGTCGCGACCTCAATCACGCCGGTGATGCCTGCGGTGTAGCGGACGGGCGTCGGGGAGCGTCACGGCCGGACGCCGCGCACGGCCGCGGCGCGACCGCCGAGCGTGAACGATCCCGTCGGCGATCCGAGCGCGGTGTCGAACACCGATCGCCCTCGCTCGAGCTGCTCCGGCGAGAACCGGTCGATAGCCGGACCGCCGGGACCGCCGACGCGAATCGCCGGCCCCCACAGCTCGTCGACGGAAGCGTAGGTGACGGACACCTCGATCACCGTCGCCTCGACATCGGCGAGGCCCGCGCCCTCGAAGAGCTCGCGCAGCGACTGTTCCGTGCGAAACGCGGTAGCCGAAACGGGTTCTTCCCCCGGCTGCAACTGACGGCGAACCTCCCGCATCGCGTTCGTCATGTCCATCCCGTCGAGCTCCCACATGCAGGCCGCGGCGGTGCCGCCGGGCCGAAGGACACGCGCGAGCTCGCGTGCACCCTGATGCGCATCCCTCATGAAACTGACGACGAGTTGGGCGAGCGTGACGTCGAACGAACCGGCATCCCACGGCAACTCCTCAGCGGCCACCTGGCGGACGTCGATGTCCGGACACCGCGCCTGCAACGCAACCGTGTAGTCGGGCGACGGTTCCGCCGCGGCAACGAGCCCGGCACCGACGCGCGCGATCAGTTGCTCGGTGAGAGCTCCCGTTCCGGCACCGACGTCGAGCACACGCATCCCGGACTGAACCCCCGCGAATTCCGCAAACGGCGTCGCAAGCTGCCGCGAGTACCTGCCCATGAACTGTTCGTAGGCCTCGGACGAGCCGACGAAAATCGTTCCGCTCATGGCTGCCTGAGACTACATGGGTGGGCTCCCAGATCCGATCGGAGCTTGGGCGCGTCGTCAGCGCGGCGGCACGTCCTTAGACCGCGGCGTTCGTGAACGTCAGCTCGAGATGCTTGCGCGACGCGTTGCCGCGGATGTCGGCCGCTTCGACGTCGAGTCGATACACGCCGTCGGGATGGCGTCGAGTGTCGAAAGCGCGCGCGAGGAGAAAGCGGAAGAGCCCCGCCGCGTTCGGGTGGTTCTGGGTCGTGCCGGCCGCATAGACATCCGCGTAGCTCGAGGCCGGCAGGAGCGTGGTGCGAAAGTCGGCGACGACCGTCCACGGGAGGACGGCACGGCCGCCGCGCACGAGCCTGAAGCGCACGAGGGCTGGCGTCACCGGCAGGCCCTTCCACGGCGCGGGTGCGGCGACCGGTGTGATGTCGTGCGCTTCCGCAATCAGCGCGACAACGCCGGTGATGAAGTTCGGGTCGACGTGCTTGCCGGCACGCTCGACGACGATCCGGTCGACCCTCGGCGCGCCGAAGTCGGCGAACGGTGTCAGCGCTCCTTTCCGCAGCGGGTTCCAGTAGGTGCCGCCGCTTCGTTCAGCGAAGTGCACATGTCCCCAACCCGGCGCGATGTGGCCGAGGAGCTCGTGCTGCGAAACAAGCTGGCCGTGCTTCACGACCGGAACGATGTGCCAGTAACCATGCTCACGCGCGCCACGGCCCTCGACGACCGCGATGTTCTGCGCGCCTTCGACGTCGACCACTCCGCCGTTCACGGCGTAGACGGGCGCGCCGTCAGGCCCGGAGACATCGATGCCGAAGTGGAAGGCCTTCGAGCCTTTCGCGCCGATCCTCGGGTCGCAGAAAAACGCCCGCACGGGGTGCTGGCGGTCGAACGGTGCGAGCGGCCAGCAGTAGCTCACGGGCTCACACCCGAGACCACGCGCCGAACTGGAAGGTGCCGACGACCATGCTTTGGCTCTCTCGCGCTTCGGCGAGCATCGCCGCATAGAGCGTGTCGGGATCGAGGTCGGCGGCGCGCGCGAGTCCGAGCTGCTCGATCTTCTCCGCCAACGAGCCGGCGAGGCCGGCGACCATCCGCAGCGGTTCAGCCACACCTGTGAGCGCTTCGAGCCGCAACGTCGGCGCGCGAAGCCCGGCTGCGAGGAACGTCGAGAACAACTTGCCGCCCATCCGCGTTTCCGCGGCGGACCCGATCGCTGCGCTACATAGGCGACAGGTGTTGTCGTACGTCGGCACCGGTGGGAACGAACGCACCCCGTCCCAGTCGAGCTCGTGAAACACGACCACACCGTCGGGACGCACGTGGTCGGCAACCGTCTGGAGCATCGCCGCGGGATCGATTTGGAACTGCAGGACGTAGCGACCGATCGCCCCATCGAAGGGCCGAGCGAACGCAGTCGACGTCGGGTCGCCTTCGAGAAACGACACGTTCGTGATTCCGCGCTCTTCCGCGCGGGACCGAGCGAGCGTCAGTGCGGCGGCTGACCGATCGACGCCGACGACCTCGCCGCTCTCACCCACCAGCTCCGCGGCGAGGAACGCAACGTCGCCCGCGCCGCTGCCGACATCGAGCACGCGCATGCCGGAGCCGATCCCGGCGTCGAGCAGGAACCTTCGCGTGATCGGCTCGACGAGTTGTGCCTGCACGCCCAGCCGCGCGAGCTCGCGACCCGAATGGCCGAGTACGTAGGACATTTTCAGTCGACAGTCTCGAGGAACGCCTCGACGCGCGCGAGAAAGAGCTCCGGCTCTTCGACGTGCGGCATGTGGCTCGACTGCTCGAAGATCTCCCACTGCGCGCCCGGAACGCGCGTGTGGATCTGCTCGACGATGTGCGGGGTCGCCTCGTCGTAGCGGCCCGAGATGAGGAGCGTCGGAGTCGTGATCTCGTGCAGCCGGTCGGTGATGTCCCACGCCTGCAGCGAGCCGATGCAGTGGAACTCGCTCGGGCCGTTCATCGTGTGGTAGACGGTCGGATCGGCCGCCATCTGGGCGAAGCTCCGGTCGACGTAGTCCGGCCACGGATCGACGCGGCACAGGTGCCGGTCGTAGTAGACCCGCACCGCTGCCTCGTACGCGGGATCGTCGGTCGTCCCCGCCTCCTCGTGTTGCGTGAGCGTCGCTTGCACGTCGGCCGGGAGATCGAGCCTCAGCCGGTTCGCCTCCTCGACCCAGAGCGGGATGCTCGCCGGCGAGTCGGCGACGACGATCGCGCGCAGACCGTCCGGATGGTCGAGTGCGTACTCCATCGCGAGCATGCCGCCCCACGACTGGCCGACGATCGCGTACCCGTCGGCGATCCCAAGCTCCTGCGCGAGCAGCGAGAGCTCGTGCTTGAAGAGCTGTGGCGTCCAGAAGTCGGCGGGTGCATCGGGCAGATGTTGGCTTAGGCCGCAGCCGAGCTGGTCGTAGAGGACGGCGCCGCGCCCGAAGCGCGAGAGGTTCGCGATCGGCTCGACGTAGTCGTGCGCGGCGCCCGGCCCGCCGTGGCAGATGATCACCGGTGTCTTCGCGGAGTCGAGCTCGCCGACGACGCGGTACCACGTCTCGTGCCCGTCCCAGGTCATCCGTCCTTCCGTCACGTCGCGCTCCCTTCAATTCGGTCGAGTGGGTGATGGCAGGCCGCGAAACGGCCGCCGGGGTGCAGTTCGAGCGGCGGCCGCTCGACGCGGCAGATCTCGGTCGCATACGCGCAGCGCGGGTGGAAGCGGCAGCCGGTCGGTGGGTCGATCGGGCTCGGCACCTCGCCCTCGAGCACGATCCGCTCGCGCGGGGTTGAGGCACCTGCAGCTCCCCCCTCCTCGGCGGCCTCGATCGCGGGGATCGCCGACAGGAGCGCCTCGGTGTAGGGATGGATCGGATGCGTGAAGAGATCGTCCGACCCACCGAGCTCGACGACGACACCGAGATACATGACGGCGATGCGATCGGAGACGTGGTGGACGATCCCGAGATCGTGCGCGATGAACACATAGGTCAGGTCGAACTCGTCCTGGAGGTCGTCGAGCAGGTTGATCACCTGCGCCTGGATCGAGACGTCGAGCGCCGAGACCGGCTCGTCCGCGACGATCAACTGCGGATGCAACGCGAGTGCGCGCGCAACGCCGATGCGCTGGCGCTGACCGCCCGAGAACTCGTGCGGGTAGCGGTTGACGTGATCCGGCGACAGCCCCACGACTTGGAGCAGCCGCTGCACGCTGTCGCGAATCTCGCGCGCGCTTCCGGCACGGTGGATGCGGAACGGGTCCTCGAGGATCTGGCCGACCCGCTTACGCGGGTTCAGTGACGCGTACGGGTCCTGGAAGATCATCTGCATCTCGCGCCGGAACGGACGGAGTTGGCGCCGCGACAGTGACGTGATGTCGGTTCCCGCGAACCTGACCGTGCCGCTCGTCGGCCGGTGCAGACGCACGAGCATCCGGCCGAGCGTCGACTTGCCGCAACCCGATTCGCCGACGATCCCGAGCGTCTCGCCGCGGCGTACCTCGAGCGACACCTCGTCGACCGCGTGCACGACCTCCTTCCCGCCGCGCCCGAAGGCGCCGCCGCGCACCGGGAAATGCTTCGTCAGGTCGACCGCCTCGAGGAGCACCTCGCTCATGCTGCAGAGCCCTCCCGCAACTCCACGCGCACCGACGGGTCGAGATGGCAAGCGTCGGCGCGACCCGGCGCGACCCGCTCGCGCAGCTCGGGCCGGGTCGCGCAACGGTCGAAGCGGTGCACGCACCGCGGCGCGAACCGGCATCCCTCAGGCGGTGAGAGGAGCGACGGCGGCAGCCCGGGAATCGCCGCGAGCCTCTCCACACGCCTGCCGACGCGCGGGATCGAACCGAGGAGCCCCCACGTGTACGGGTGCTGCGGGTCACGGAAGATCGCGCTCTTCGGGGCTTCCTCGACAACGCTGCCGGCGTACATCACGACCACACGCTCCGCGATCTCCGACACCACACCCATGTCATGGGTGATCAAGAGGATCGACGAGCCGTAGTCGCGCTGCAGGCGCTTCATCAGCTCGAGGATCTGCGCCTGGATCGTCACGTCGAGCGCGGTCGTCGGCTCGTCGGCGATCAAAAGTGACGGGTTGCACGAGAGCGCCATTGCGATCATCACCCGCTGGCGCATGCCGCCCGAGAACTGGTGCGGGTAGTCGTCGATCCGCCGCTCCGGGTTGGAGATACCGACCTCGGCGAGCAGCTCGACCACGCGCTTCCGCGCCTGCTGCCGGGTCAGCTTCTCGTGCGCGCGCAGCTGCTCGGCGATCTGCCAGCCGACCTTGTAGACCGGCGTCAGCGCCGTCATCGGATCCTGGAAGATCATCGCGATCTCGCCCCCGCGCACCGCGCGCATCTCGCGCTGCGGCAGCGTCAGCAGGTCGCGGCCGCGGTGCAGCACCTGGCCGGTGATCACCGCGTTCGGGTCGCGGATGAGGCGCATCACGGCCATCATCGAGACGGTCTTCCCCGAGCCGGACTCGCCGACGATGCCGACGACCTCGCCGAGCGCGAGCGAGAGCGACAGCGAGTCGACGGCGTGCACGTTGCCGTTCTCGGTGCGGAACGAGACGTCGAGGTCGCGGATCTCGAGCAAGGGCTTAGACATGTCGTAGCTCAGGCATGTCGAACCCGTGGGTCGAGGAACGCGTAGACGAGGTCGACGACCGCGTTTGCGAGCACGACGAAGAACGCGGCGTAGATGACGGTCGCGAGGATCACCGGCAGGTCGAGGTTCTGCAGCGAGTCGAACGTCAGCTTGCCGATCCCGTGCAGCCCAAACACGACCTCGGTGAGCAGGGCGCCGCCGCCGACGAGCGCACCGAAGTCGAGGCCGAAGAGGCTGACGAAGGCGATCAGCGACGTGCGCAGCGCGTGGCGCAGCATCACGCGCCGCTCGGTGATCCCCTTGGCGCGCGCGGTGCGCACATAGTCCTCCTCCTGCGCCTCGACGAGGGCCGAGCGCAGGACGCGCGCGTAGATGCCGATGAAGAGAATCGACAGGGTGAGCCACGGCAGCAAGAGCGCCTTGAACCAGCCCCAGGGCGACTGCGTGAACGGGATGTAGCCGAGCGGCGGCACCCACGAGAAGAAGATCGAGTGGTGGAAACGGCTCTGCGATAAGAGGTTGACGACCTCGCCGAGCCAGAACACCGGCATCGAGATGCCGATCAGGCCGATGATCATCACGAGCGCGTCGATGGGTGTGCCGCGGTAGACGGCCGCGAGTAAGCCCATCGCGATGCTCATCACGATCCAGATCACGGCAGCGCCGAAGACGAGCGAGAGCGTGACGGGCGCCGCCTGGGTGACCTGCGGCACGACCTTCGCGCCGCGATTCACGAACGACGTCAGGTCGCGCGTGATGAAGAGCTTCTTCATCATCAGCGCGTACTGCACGGGCAGCGGCTTGTCGAGCCCGAAGTCCTTGCGCACGAGCTTCAACGTCTGCTGGTCGGCGTTGCGGCCGGCGATGCGGGCCGCGGGGTCGACGCCGGGCGTGGCGAAGAAGATGAGGAACGTCAAGACGCTGATCGAGAAGAGGACGAACACCATCGACACGATGCGGCGGGCGGCGAAGCGCAGCATCAGTCGACCCCTCGCAGCTTGGCGCGCGGATCGAGCGCGTCGCGGACGCCGTCGCCGAGGACGTTCAGCGCGAGCACGGTGACGGCGATCGCGATACCGGGCGCGAGCGCGACGGTCGGTCGCGTGTAGAGGAGCCCCTGGCCGTCGAGGATGATCGTGCCCCAGCTCGCGTCGGGCGGTTGCACGCCGATCGAGAGGAACGAGAGTGCCGCCTCGGTGAGCATGTCGATCGCGAGCATCAGGGGGAAGAAGACGATCGCCGTCGTGACGACGTTGCGGAGGATGTCGCTCCAGAGCACGCGCCACGTCGATGCGCCGAGCCCTTCGGCGGCCTCGACGAACTCGCGCCGGCGCAGCGACAGCACCTCGCCGCGAATCGGCCGCGCGACGTACGGGATGTAGACGACGCCGATGATCAGGATCGGCAGCAGGAGGCTGCCGGACTGGAGCTTCAGCGGCCCGAGCGAGAAGCTGCGGGTGAGGAGCACCGTCGAGAGGCTGATCGCGAGCAGGTACACCGGGAACGCCCAGACGACGTCGAGCAGGCGCGAGAGCACACCGTCGAGGACGCCGCCGAAGTAGCCCGCGAGGATGCCGATCATCGTCGCGAAGAAACAGGTGATCAGTGCGGCGGCGGTGCCGATGAGCAGCGAGTTGCGGCCGCCGTAGAGCAGCCGTGCTGCGACGTCGCGTCCCTGGTCGTCGGCGCCGAGCAGGTAGTGCTGCGGGTCCCAGGTCGGGCCGATCGGGACGGAGCCGAGCCCGAGCCCCGTCGTCGAGGGCGGCATCACCGACACGCTCTTGCCGTTCACGATCGTCGTTCCGTCGAGGTTCGACTGGAACGGGTTGGTGTGCGCGACGTGGTGTGCGTAGAGCGGCGCGGCAAGGCACGCGGCGATGATCACTGCGAGCACGCCGGCCATCACCATCGCGATCTTGTTGCGCCACAACCGCCGCCGCGCGAGCGCCCACGGGCTGGCGCCGGCGGGAACCTGCTCGCCTTCGGCGGCAGCGACGACGCCGTCGGTCGCGACGCCGCTCACGTCGACGTGCTCAGCGGGGGCGGAGCCTGAGCTCCGCCCCCGCGTGCACGCCTACTGCACCCACGACTGGTCGACGAGCCAGTAAAACTGCTTGCTGAAGACGAAGTTGCCGACGCGCTTCGAGACGAAGTCGAGATGCTTGGGCGAGAAGAGCGTCGCCATCGGCGCCTGGTCGGTGACCTGCTTGTCGATCTTCGCCCACAACACGTTCGCCGCCGCCGGATTGGTAATGGAGAGGGTCAGCGCCTTGTGCATCTGCGCGTTGATCGGCTTGTTGCAGAAGCCCGAGAAGTTGATGCTCGAGTCGCTGCCGGGATGGAACGACTCGCAGCCGAAGAGGATGTAGAGGAAGTCCGACGCAGCCGGGTAGTCCTGGTACCACTGCTGCACGTTGATCTGCACCTTGTTCTTCGTGTTCTGCACGTAGGTGAAGAAGATGTTCACGGAGATCGGCTTGATCGACGCCTTGTAGCCGATCGAGTTCAAGACGCTCTGGGTGTAGACGGCCATCGCCTTGTTCACGTCGTCGTCGGAGGAGTAGACGGTGACCTTCTGGCCGGCGGTGCCCGACTCCTTGACGAGCTGCTTCGCCTTCGCAAGGTCGGGCGCCGACCAGGTCGTGCCGGGGTTCTTCGTGTACGGGCAGTAGTCCTTGTGACCGGGGAACCCGGGCGGCAGCACCTGACATGACGGCGTGGCGAGGTTCGGGCCGCCGAAGATCTTCACGGCGGCGTTTCGGTCGATCGCGTAGTTGACGGCCTGCCGTGCCTTCAGGTTGTTGAACGGCGGCAGGTTGACGTTCATCGGCAGGTACCAGAACGCGGTCAGCGGGGTGACGTGCACCTGCGGCGCGTACTTCGTGCCGATCTCGCCGAGCCGGTCGGCCGGCACGTTCTCGTAGGTCCAGTCGGCCTGCCCATTCTCGACTGCTGTCACTTGCGCCTCGACGGTGAGGCCGTACGACTGGATGATCTGGTCGGGGTAGCCGTCGGGCTGAGCGTCGTGCGACCACTCTTTGAAGTGCGGGTTGCGCTTCATCACGAGCGAGCGGTTCGGGTTGTAGGAGGCGAAGTAGTAGGCGCCGGTGCCGGGCAGCGGCTTCGTGCCGGCGTCGCTCGAAGGAGAGTTGGCGGGGACGATGCTCGCGTGCGGAACGGCGAGACGGTACTTGAACTCGGAGTCGGGCGCGATCAGGTTGATCGTCACGGTGTTCGCCTTCGCGTTCCCGACGACGCCACCCTTCAACGTGCAGTTGGCAGGCTTCGCGAGACACGCTTTCGCGCCGACGATGCCGGCGTAGAAGGTGCCGGAGGTCGGGCTCTTCACCTTGAAGATGCGCCGGAAGGATGCGACAACGTCGTTGGCGGTCACCGGCGCGCCGTTCGAGAACTTGATCCCCTTGCGGAGCTTGAAGACCCAGGTCTTTCCGCCGTTCGATGGAGTCGGCAGATTCTGCGCGAGGTCGGGGACGACGGTGAACGCGTCGTTGCCGCCCGCCTTCTTGAACGCGAGGAGCCCGTCGTAGGTCGCCTGGAAGAGCTGCCAGTACTCGAGCGTGTAGTTGACCTGCGGATCGAGCGTGCCGCCCGCCGCCTTCGCGTCGAGCTTCAAGATCCCGCCGCGATGCGACGCGTTGGTACTGCCCTGACCTGCGGCAACAACAACGAGCGCAATCAAGCTGCAGAGCAGTACGAACTTCCCGGCCCGGTTCATGATTCTCCCTTGCAGTTGTCCCCCAACGTCTGCTTGTGATCATAAACCGCCGTCGACAGCGGAAACAAACGCAAACTCGAGGCAGGCGTGGCGTTCGCTCAGAGGCAGGGGTCGAGCCCGCGCTGCTCGCGCGTGTTCGTGTCCTCGTTACCCGCTGCGTCGCGGGCGCGGACGACGAAGTACGCCGTGCCGTGTGAGGGAAGGCCAGGAGTGCGGAACGTCGTCACCCCGGGAGCGGTCGTCCACGTCGGCTTCGTGAAGCTCTCCCCGCCGGCGGTGTCGCTGAAGTAGACGTCGTAGACGATTGCCGTGCTCGCCGTGTGATCGTCTGTCCCCGCCTGCCAGGTGAGCGTGTACGGCGTCGTCTCGCCGGCGCGTTGCGGACCGGGCGTGCAGGCGGAAGCGCGCTCGATCCCGGCGAAGGCCGGTGGTGTCGTGTCGGAGCCGGCGGGCGTCGGGTGCACGACGAGGATGAAGCGGGCGACGATGCCGACCACCCGCACGTAGGCCGGGCACATCGTGCCCGGCGGGCAGACGAGCGTCTGCAACTCGACGATCTTCCCTGTGTACCGGCCGGTGCACCAGTGCCCGCCGAGCGCGAACGGGTCGAGCCTGACTCGGACGCGCTGCCCCTTGCGCGCGACCGGGACGGCCGCCGAGATCTGCGAGAGACAGCCTCTCGCGGACGTCGAGCTCACCGCCGAGAGCCTGTCGAGGAAGCGCTTGCTTCCGACCACGCCCGTGCGGGTCGGTGAGACGAACGAGACGACGAACGCCGAGGCGGGTGTGCCCGCGGCGGGAATCACCTTCGCGGGCACGAGGGTCGCCGACGCCGACGCGCACACGAGCAGGAACGTCGCAGCGACGCCGGAGTAGAACGAACGTGACAGGGTCGGTCTCGTACCCCTACGGTACTCCTCCGGGGCGAGAGCTGAAGATCCTTGATCGTTGACATGCACGTTGTCGACGCTGCGCCCTTCTCGCTTGTTCGGCGTCGTAGAGTAAGCACCGATGAGCGAATACGGAGGTGATCGGATGAACGACAACCCGAACTGGCGGGTCGCGCGCCTCGAGGACATCGAGCGGCGCGGCAGAGCATTCCCGGTGCGCGAGCATCTGGGGATCCACTCATTCGGCATGAACGCCTTCCGGGCCGACGAGGACGGCGTGCTGATCAACGAGCACGACGAGACCGGTGGTCAGGAAGAGGTGTACCTCGTGCTTGACGGGACGGCGACCTTCGAGATCGACGGCGAGACGGTCGACGCGCCCGCAGGGACATTCGTGGCCGTCCGGCCCGACGCGCGGCGAAAGGCGACCGGGGATGCAACCGTCCTCGTTCTCGGCGGGACGCCCGGCGAAGTGTTCCAGGGGATCGACTGGGGTGAGGCATGGCCGCTCCACCAAGCCTCCCTGAACGCCTACGGCGAGAAGCGCTACGCCGACGCGCTCGAAGCGGTCCGCGGTGGTCTCGAGCATCTGCCGGACCACGGCGGGTTTCACTACAACTACGCGTGCTTCGCGACGCTTGCGGGCGACACCGGCGACGAGACGTTCGGCCACCTGAAGCGGGCCGTCGAGCTGTACCCGTTGTTCCGCGAGCAGGCACCGCGGGACGACGACTTCGCCGCCGTCCGCGACGACCCGCGGTTCGAGGAGGCGCTCCGCTAGCGCTAACCACAAGCGAGGCCGCAGCGGCTGCAACGGTGGCGTCGTTTTGCCGAGAGCCGCGCGCCGCAACGGGGACAGCGGGCCGGCGCCCGCGCCCGCCGCTCGGCGACCGCATCCCGGATCTCCTCGGGCCGGATCAGCAGCACGACGAGGCCGTCGTCTGCGTCGAGTGAAGCGAGGTACTCGTCGCGGCAGCGCTCGACGTCGCCGTGCTGCTCGACGAGCTCCGCGAGTACGTAGAGGTGGCGGCGGTGCGACCTCACGGCCGCACCGCCGTCGGGCTGATCACCGCGGTCATCGTCCTACCCTCGGCGACCGGCATCCCGTCGAGCCGGCCGACCTCCTTGACGTCCTCTGCGAGCCGGGCGATCAGGTCGCGGCCGCGCTCCGGATGTTCGCGCTCGCGGCCGCGGAAGATCACGACCGCCTTCACCTTCGATCCGTCGCGAAGGAACGCGAGCGCGCGGTCTCGCTTCCAGGCGTAGTCGTGCGAGCCGATCTTCGGCCGCAGCTGCACCTCTTTCAGCGACACGTGCACCTGGTTGCGGAGCGCGACGCGCAGTTTGCGCTCCTCCTCATAGCGCCACTTGCCGTAATCGAGGACGCGGCAGACGGGCGGATCGGCGTTCGCCGCGACCTCGACGAGGTCGAGCTCGTGGGCGTACGCGTACGCACGCGCTTCCTCCGCGTTCATGATTCCGAGTTGACTTCCATCTTCGTCGAGGAGCCGTACCGCCTCCATGCCGAGCTGTTCGTTGATCCTGGCGGTGACGCGCCGGTTCTGGGCGACGGCACCGCGCTTGCGTGCTTTTCTCAAGCAGAGTCCTTTCTCGAGCGGAAACGGGAACGCAGTAGCGCACCGTTCGGCGAGAGGCTCGAGCTGGAATCGCGTGCGCGCGGTTAGCGCGCGGCCGGGCCGAACGGGAGGGCTGCTGCACGAGTTGTGTGATCCATTGCGGCCCTCCTTTCGTTCGTGACGAGCCGGAGGCCGAACTCTACGTGATCCAATCGACGACGGTGCGCCCGGCGTCGGGGAGGGGCAGCGACTCGGCCTCGGCGACGACAGACGCGCGCGCGGCGCGCGAGAGCTTTTGCCAAATCTGCACCGTGAAGGATCGCCGGGAGCGGCGCCATGTGCCGACGACCTTCCCGTCGACGAGGAGCGCGCCGGGCCAGCGACGACGTGGACGTGGAACCGCGGTCCCGGAGACCTGCGCGAGCGCTCAGTTGCGGCAATGCCACATGACTGATCACTGCCGCGCGATCGTAAGCGGTCAGCCCAGTCGCCTGTCGAGGCGTGTCCCGACGGGCCTCGCGTCGTCTCGGTCTGAGCGACGCGCGGTCAGGCCGCGACGTCGGAGGCCGCCATGCTGAGCACTACCTTCCCCGTGCCCCGATCGGTCTCGAGTCGGCGATGCGTCTCGACGATCGCATCGGGTTCGACGACGGCGTCGACGACCGGGCGTAACGCACCTTGCTCAACCGCCTCGCGGAGCCGATCGAGAGTTGCGCGTTCCGGCCGAACGAGGACGCCGTGAAGTCGGATGTTGCGGTCGATCGCCTCGTCGAAATCGCCACACAGCTCGACGATCGAACCGGCCGACCCACCCTCACGTAGGCCGGCGAGGCTCGCGGCGAGACGCCCGTGGCCGGCACAATCCGCAACCGCGTCCACTGGGCCTCCGAGACCACGCCGAGCCGCCGCGACGACGTCGCTCCTCTCGCGGTCGATCACGACCTCGACGCCGAGGTCATGGAGGAGCGGGTGCCACGCCCGGCTCGACGCGGCCGCGACGCGGATACCCCGCATCCGCGCGAGCTGCACGAACAGCCGCCCGACACCCCCACCCGCGCCATGCACGAGCACGGCCTCGCCCGACTGCAACGCGAGCCGATCGAGCAACTGGAGCGCGGTCGAGCCGGCCAAAGGAACGGCGGCCGCGTCGACGACGTCGAGCGCCGCGGGGCGCTGCCCGACCCAAGCCACGTCGAGCTCGGCGTAGTCGGCATAGGTGCCCCAGCGGGTGCCGCGCACCGGGCACACACCCCAGACCGCGTCGCCACGGACGAACCGCTCGACCCCGTGACCGACCTCCTCGATCCAGCCCGCGAACTCATACCCGACCACATACGGCGGCTCGATCCCCGCCCACGTCGGGTCGGAACGGTTGCTCGCATCGACTGGATTCACTCCCGCAGCCCCGACACGAACGACAACGCGCCCCTCCCCCGCCGTCGGCTGCGCGAGCTCCGCCAGCTCGAGACTCTCGGCCGGCCCCGGCTCCGAAACGACCACCGCGCGCATGCTCAGCGCTCGGGGATCTTCAGTTCCCGCCCGGAGTAGAAGCCCGAGCTCTCCTCGAGCGTGTAGGGCGCCATCGCCTGGCGGCGCTTCGTCTCGACATCCGAGAGGCGGTAGCGCTCGCGCGACTCGGGGGAATCCCAGATCGAGATGCCGACCACCTCGGTCCCATCCGCCGAGTAGCACTCGTAGGCGCGCAACATTCCCTCCGGGAACTCGCTCGGTCTCCACGACTGACTGAACTCCTCGCGGGCGCCCGACTGCAACTTGCGGGTCGTGATCCAGACATGAGTCGTGTCGAACTCCATCAGGATGCCTCCTCGGTTTCCGAGCGGTGGCGGGATCGTGACCGTATCCGATGACCTACTTGAAGATGTTCACGGCACGCGCGGTCACGAGCAGGATGCTGATCGCGGAGACTGCCGATTCCGAGAGCATCAGGAGTTTCGCCCAGCGGCTGAGCGGCATGGCATCGGTCGGGCTGAACGCAATCGAGTTGGTGAAGGAGATGTAGATGTAGTCGACGAGGCGCGGATGCCAGCCGGGCGCAGCGAGTTGCGGGTTCTCCATCTGCGGAAACTGGAAGTCGGGCGGCGGCGCATCTGGTTCGCGGCGGCGCACAGGGCCGCCGCGGTCGTAGCCCCAGAACCACAGCCCATAGGCGATCACGTTCGTCCCCCAGATCGTCACGCCTTTGAGCAGCAGTTGGCCACCACTGTTCTCGTGGCCGCTGACGAGCGAGCCGATCAGCGCGACGAGCGCGACCGCGTTGTCGGCGCTGATCACCGCGACGAGGACGAGCGCCGCTTTGCGGCGATGGCCGGCACGCTCGAGCGTCTGCCGCATCGGATCCCAGGCGAGTGCGACGAGTAGAGCTGCCTCGGGACCGACAGCGAGAATCCACACCCACCAGGGAAGGCTCCAGAGTTTCCAGTGGAGCTGACGGCTGACCAGCGCGAGGACGAGCTGCAACCCGATGACGATCGCGACCGCCGGCGCGGCCTCCCAGCGGGATTCGAGGGCTTCTTCCTTCTGGGGGTCGAGCTCGCGGCCCATGTTCCTCTATCTTCCCTCCCCCACCGGTCGCTCGCGTCAGGTCACGCGACCCGGGCTCTGCGCCAAAGGTTCGGTTCGCCGGTCGTCGGGTACAGCACGAACGTCAGCGGACATGATCAGGACCGACGATGACTTCGGCGCGGCCCAAAACAAAGAGGAGACGCGAACATGGAGCACGCGGTCATAGTCAGCGCGGTGCGCACGCCCGTCGGGTCGTTCGGCGGGTCCTTCAAGGACGTTACGGCTCCCGATCTCGGGAGCCACGCGATTCGCGCCGCGTTGGAGCGAGCGCACGTCGCGCCCGGCGATGTGGACGAGGTCATCCTCGGCTGCGTCCTGCAGGCGGGACTCGGCCAAAACGCTGCGCGCCAGGCCGCGCTCGGGGCGGGCCTCCCGGTGGAGGTACCGGCGACCACGATCAACATGCTGTGCGGGTCAGGCCTGAAGTCGGTGGCACTCGCCTCGCAGATGATTCGCGCGGGTGACGCCGACGTCGTCGTGGCGGGCGGCATGGAGAACATGAGCCGTTCGCCGTATCTCGTCCCGACCCACCGCTTCGGGGCGCGGATGGGCGATGCGCAGATGATCGACTCGATGATGCACGACGGCCTGACTGACGCCTTCGAGCACTACTCGATGGGGATCACCGCCGAGAATGTCGCCGAGGAGTACGGGATCTCGCGCGCGGAGCAAGACGAGTTCGCGGCCGCAAGTCAGCAGAAGGCGGAGCGTGCGATTGCGGCCGGCATCTTCGCGGAGGAGATCGTCCCGATCGAGATCCCGCAGAAGCGCGGCGAGCCACGCGTGGTCGGAAGCGACGAGTTCCCACGTCCCGGCACGACCGTCGAGGCGCTCGCAGGACTGCGCCCAGCCTTCCGCACGGACGGCGGGACTGTGACCGCGGGCAACGCGTCGGGCCTGAACGACGGCGCGGCCGCGATCGTGGTCATGTCCGAGAGCCAGGCGCGGGAACGCGGCCTGACGCCACTCGGCCTGGTCGAAAGCTACGCGTCGGTCGGCGTGCCGCCGCGGATCATGGGCATCGGCCCGATTCCGGCCACCCGCAAGGCGCTTGCGAAGGCGGGCCTGAACATCGCCGACATCGACCTGTTCGAACTCAACGAGGCGTTCGCCGCGCAGTCACTCGCGGTCTGCCGGGAGCTCGATATTCCACAGGATCGGGTCAATCCCCACGGCGGGGCGATTGCGCTCGGCCATCCGATCGGCGCGAGCGGCGGACGCATCCTGGTCACGTTGCTGCATGAGCTGAAGCGCCGCGGGCTCGAGCGCGGCGTTGCAGCGCTCTGCGTCGGAGGCGGCCAGGGTCAGGCGGCCGTGATCCGCCGCACAACCGTCTAGCTCGTCTCCTGCATCGTGCCTCGGTCGAGGTAGCGGCGGTGCCACGACAACGCCTCGTCGAGAAGGTGCGGGGTGTGCTTGCCGGCGGAGCCCGCGACCGCTCGGTCGAAGTAGTCCTCGAGGGCGGGACGGTAGTCGGGGTGTACGCAGTTGTCGATGATTTGCCGGGCGCGTTTGCGCGGCGCGAGACCACGCAGGTCCGCGAGTCCCTGTTCGGTCACGATCACGTGCACGTCATGCTCGGTGTGGTCGACGTGCGACACCATCGGCACGAGGCACGAAATCGCGCCCCCGCGCGCCACCGATGGCGTGACGAACAGGGAGATGTAGGCATTACGGGCAAAGTCGCCCGACCCTCCGATCCCATTTTGGATGCGGGTGCCCATGAGATGGGTCGAGTTGATGTTCCCGTAGATGTCGGCCTCGATCATGCTGTTCAGCGCGAGACAACCGAGCCGCCGGATCACCTCCGGGTGATTGCTGATCTCTTGCGGGCGCAGCACGATCCTCGCTCGGAAGTCCGCCATGTCGGCGTACAGGCCGGCGGTGGCCTCGGGACTCAATGAGAATGCTGTAGCCGAGGCGATCTCGAGCCGGCCGGAGCGGAGGAGATGCAGCATGCCGTCCTGGATCACCTCGGTGTAGGCGGTGAGACGACTGAACGGCCCCTCGACAAGGCCTGCCAGCACCGCGTTCGCGACATTCCCGACACCGGACTGGAGCGGCAGCAGGTTCTTCGGGAGGCGGCCCTTCGCCACCTCGTGCTGGAAGAAGTCCAAGACGTGGCCCGCGATGCGCTCGGACGCCTCGTCGGGCGCCTTGAACGCCGAGTTGCGGTCTCGGCTGTCGGTCTCGACGACGGCGACCACCTTGGCGGCCGGGCAGCTGAAATACGGGACGCCGATTCGGTCGCCCGGGTGCGTGATCGGAATCGGCAGGCGCTTCGGCGGGAGCGCCGTGCCGTAATAGATGTCGTGGATGCCCTCGAGCTGCTCACTCTGCCACGCGTTCACCTCCAAAATCACCTTCTTGGCCTGGTCGATCCACGTCTTGTTGTTGCCGACAGACGATGAAGGGATAAGGTCGCCGCTCGTGGTGACGCCTGCGATCTCCACGACGGCCACGTCGAGCGGTCCCAAAAAACCCTCCCAGACCATCTGGGCCACATGGGAGAGGTGGACGTCGACGTAGTCCATCTGGCCGGAATTGATCTTCTCCCGGGTGACCGGATCGGACTGATACGGCAGCCGGAGGTCGATTCCGTCCGCCGCCGCGAGCGCGCCGTCGAGCTCGGGCGCTGTCGACGCGCCTGTCCAGACGCTGACGGTGAAGGGCTCGCCGGCCGCCCTCGCCTCGTCCATGCGAGCGGCAAGTGCGCCCGGCAACGCCTTCGGGTAACCGGCCCCCGTGAAACCGCTCATACCGACGTTGGCGCCGGCGGGGATCAGAGCCGCCGCCGCTTCCGCCGACATGACTCGGCGCGCCAGTTCCCGGGATTTCACCCGCCCACTCGTCATCTGGCCCCCGTTTCAGTCCCGCTTCATCTTGGCAGCATCGCGCGGCGGGCGCACCAGATTCGCGCGAAAGGTTGCAATCGCTTGTGCCGGGTAGAAGGGTGAGAACGAGAGGCGCTCGAACCCTCGCGGAGCGAGCAGCTTCCGTTCAACGAAAGAGGTGGTGTCGTGACGAACTCGTCAACCCTGTCCCGTGACGTCGGCCGGGATGAAACCGCAGTCTCCGGCCCGCATTTGGCGCCGACCCTCGTCGGGCGGGTCGCGCTCGTCACCGGCGGCGTTCGCGGCATCGGGCTCGCGATCAGCCGAGATTTTCTGGAACGGGGTGCGATCGTCGCAGCCGGCTACTCGCGAAACGAAGACGCTGCACAAGCGTTCCTCGCGGAGGCCGACGCGGATCGGGTCAGTGTGCACCAGGGCAACATCTCGAACCATGCCGACTGCGAGCGCGTCATCGAGGAGGTCGTCGCGCGCTATGGGCGACTTGACATCCTCGTCAACAACGCCGGGATCACGGTCGACAAGAGCGTTCGCCGAATGACGCCGCAGGAGTGGAACCGCGTCATCGAGGTGAACCTGAACGGCGCCTTCTACATGTCGCGTGCAGCACTCCAGCACATGATCGACCGCGGCTACGGCCGGATCGTGAACATCAGCTCGGTGATCGGCGAGACCGGGAACATCGGGCAGGCGAACTACGCGGCGGCGAAGTCGGGATTGTTCGGGCTCACAATGACCATGGCACTCGAAGGCGCACGGTCGGGCATCACCGTCAACTGCGTCGCGCCCGGGTTCATCGCGACCGAGATGGTCGCCACGATCCCCGAGGAGATCCTCGCGCGCATCGTCGACCAGATCCCAGCCGGCCGCCTTGGCGAGCCAGAGGAGGTCGCTCGCGTCGTCGCGTTCCTGGTCGACCCTGCGTCTTCCTACATCACCGGGCAGGTCTACTCGATCAACGGTGGGCTGTACATGTGACCCACACGGCGAAGCGAAGCAACGAGGGCACGAACGGCAGGACACCGACCGCTGACGGCGACCCTGCCGTCCCCGAGGCCGCGGGTCTGGCAGGAACCGACCCGCTCGGGCTCCGCGAGGCAGCCGCGCAGCTCCTCGCCGGGCTTGCTGACAACCCGGACGGAGTGCTGCGCGCTCTCGGCCGGCATGCAACCGGTGTCGTGGAGGCGACCTCCGCGAGCCTCGCCCGCGCGCTTGGCGGGGACGTGCCCGGACCGGTCGAGCCGAAGTCGAAGGAACGGCGTTTCACCGACCCGACGTGGCAGGAGAACCCGGTCTACTTCTGGCTCCAGCAGAACTACCTGCTCGCCGGGCGGCTGGCGCAGGACCTCGTCGACGCGGGTGCGGGGACCGGCCCAGAGGCAAAGAAACTGCGGCTCGTGACCGAGATTCTCGTCGACTCGGTCGCACCGACGAACTTCCTCGCCGGAAACCCTGCAGCACTCAAGCGCGCGTTCGAGACCGGGGGCGGCTCGATCGTCCGCGGCGCACGGAACTTCCTCACCGACGTCGCGACCAACAAGGGCATGCCACGGCAGGTCGAACGTGGCGCATTCACGGTCGGGACCGACCTGGCGGCGACGCCCGGGAAAGTTGTGTTCCGCAACGACCTGATCGAGTTGCTCCAGTACGCGCCGCAGAGCAAGTCCGTGTACGAGATTCCGCTGCTCTGCAGTCCCCCGTGGATCAACAAGTACTACGTGATGGATCTCGCGCCCCAGCGCAGCTTCATCGAATGGGCCGTCCAGCACGGGCACACGGTGTTCGCGATCAGCTACCGCAACGCCGACGCGTCGATGCGTGGTGTCACCCTTGACGATTACCTCGTCAAAGGGCCGAGCGCCGCCCTCGACGTGATCGAGGAGATCACCGGGGCACGCGAGCTCAACGTCGTCGGCCTTTGCCTCGGCGGCACGCTCACCGCGATGCTGCTCGCCTACCTCGAGAAGACCGGCGCGCAGCGCGTTCGCTCCGCGACGCTCTTGAACACGCTCATCGACTTCAGCGAGCCGGGCGTCCTCGGCGCTTTCACCGACCGAGCCGCGATTGATCGCCTCGAGCGAACGATGCGCGGGAAGGGCTTCCTCGAGAGTGACGACCTCGCGCGCACGTTCACGTTCTTGCGCGGCAACGACCTCGTCTGGAACTACGTCGCCGGCAACTGGCTGCGAGGCGAGCCGGTGCCGAGGTTCGACATCCTCGCGTGGAACGACGACGCAACCCGCATGCCCGCCGCAATGCATGCCTTCTACCTGCGCTCCTGTTACGGGCGCAACGAGTTCGCACGCGGGAACCTCGACTTGGCCGGCGAGCGGATCGGCGCCGCCGACATTCTGACGGACACGTTTATCCTCGCTGCGGTCGATGACCACATTGTGCCGTGGACGTCGTCATACGCATCCACGCGCGTGCTGTCGGGCGACGTGCGGTTCGTTCTCTCCTCCGCCGGACACATCGCCGGGATCGTCAACCCACCGAACCCGAAGAGCCGGTACTGGACGAACGACGAACTGCCGTCCGACCCCGCGACTTGGCGTGCGGGAGCCGAGCTGCATGAGGGGTCGTGGTGGGAAGAATGGACGCGTTGGGTTGCGGAGCGGAGCGGCGGACAGCGAGAGCCGCCGACGCTCGGAAGCGCGCGGTATCCAGCCCTCGGCGAGGCGCCCGGGACCTACGTCCTGACCTAGCGGACGTCCCTCTGATCACCGGACAGTGCGCTTGCGTGGTATACTGAGCAGCAAGAACTACCACCGAGAGGAGCACGAATGTCCACCGCCACATCCACACCGACCGCAACCGAGTTCGCCGAGGCCGCGCAGGAGCAGACGGTCAGCGCGATCCGCCAGAGCCAGCAGTTCGTCGTCGAGGCCGTCCGCACGTGGGCCGAGACCGTCGAGAAGGCCATTCCGGCCGTTCCTGCTGTGCCGTTCGCAAAGGAGCTTCCGACGCCGCAGCAGCTCATCGACTCGAGCTTCGGCTTTGCCGAGCAGCTTCTGAAGGTTCAGCGCGAGTTCGCAGAGCAGGTCATCGCTGCCGCCACACCGGCAACGAAGGCGAAGAGCTCGAAGACCGCGTAAGGCTGTTTGACGCCTTGACTGACACTTCCTGGAAGTCACAGGTCGAGGCGCTGGGCGAGGTCATCCGGACCCAGCGCAAGCTCGCGAAGCTCTCGCTTCGCGAGCTTGCGCAGCTCAGCGATCTATCGAACGCGTACCTCAGCCAGCTCGAGCGGGGCATGCACGAGCCGTCGATCAGAGTGATCAAGTCGCTCGCCGCCGCGTTCGCTCTCCCCGCAGAGGTGCTGCTCGAACGCGCCGGCCTCTTCGTCGAGGACCCGAGCGACGGGCCACGGCCCGACCAGATCGAAACCGCGATCCGCGCGGACAGGCGGCTGACCGACCCTCAGAAACAGGCACTGCTCGCCGTCTATCGCAGCTTCGAGGCCTCGCCATCCGACTGATCAGAAACCATGCGCGAGTGCCTGTGATCGCGGAGGCCGGACGAACCGTTTCGGTCCGAGGACTCGACATCTTCGTGCGCGAGCGCGGCAAGGGCTTTCCGCTTTTGATCATCAACGGGATCGGCGCGAACACCGACATGCTCGACGCCACCGAGCGCGCCCTCGCGCGCACCTCGCGCACGATCGCGTTCGACGCACCGGGCGCAGGTCGATCGTCGACTCCGATCTTCCCGCTGCCGATCTCGTCGATCGCGCAGGTGGCCCGCGACCTGCTCGACGCGCTTGGTCACGCGCAGGCCGATGTCCTCGGCTTCTCGCACGGTGGCCTGGTCGCGCAGGAGTTGGCCCGTATCGCGCCCGACCACGTTCGCCGGCTTGCGCTCGTCAGCACCGCCTGCGGCTGGGGCAGCCGCCTCGGCGACCCCGCCGCGCTTTCGTTGGTGGCGACGCCGTTGCGGTACTACTCCCAAACGTTCAGGGCGCGGACAAGCCAGCTCTACGGCGATCGCGACCGTGCGGTTGACGCGTCCCTTCGCGATGCGCGCGCCGGCTCGCCCCCGTCGCCTCTTGGGTACGCCTACCAGTTGCTCGCAGCGGTGACCTGGTCGAGCCTCCCCTGGCTCAAGACGCTGCGGCAGCCGACACTCGTCATCGCAGGCGCTGAAGACCGTCTGACCGTGCCTGCGAACGGAATTCAACTGGCTCGGCTGATCAGAAACAGCCGACTGCACGTTCTGCCCGACGAAGGCCACCTCGCCCTGTTCGATCCCACGAGTGCCGTGCAACCGCTGCTCGCCGACTTCTTCTCCGCGACGGACGTCACGACGGCCAGGTCGTGGAAGCAAGGAGTGCAGTTCGGCGATGGCGCCGTGCGGCTGGGAGCTCGAGCCTCAGCGAGTTGAGTGACGCGCGACCGAGGCCGATTGCCCGGTGCGCCCCAACTGTTTACGGTCAAGGAGTGGATCGCGACCTCAAGCTGATCGACCGACTCGAGCGGCTGCACCCGGCCGTCGTCGCCGACTGCCTCGATCGCCTCGGCGTGCGCAACCAGGTGCTCGACCCCACCATCCGGCCGCTCTACCCGGACGCGAAGATCGCTGGGTTCGCCGCGACCGTGCACTGCGTGCCCATGGACGGCGTGCCCGCGAACCGCGAGGACTGGTACCGCGGCGAGCTCGCGGCCGTCGACGCACTCGAGCCGGGCGACATCATGGTCGTCTCGACCTGCCGGGGCTCGTACTGGGGCGAGCTGCTCGCGACCGCCTCGCGGTACCGCGGCGCACGCGGGATCGTCGCGGACGCGTACACGCGCGACACGCTCGCCCTGATCGAAATGCGCTTCCCGACGTTCGCCGCGGGCATCCATTGCGCCGACTCCCTTGGCCGGATCGACGTCGACGCGGTCGGCGGCACGATCGAGTGTGGAGGGGTCGAGATCTCCGCGGGCGATCTCGTGCTCGGCGACCACGACGGCGTCGTCGTCGTGCCCGCAGCATTGAGCGCCGAGGTGATCGCGCTCGCGGAGGAGAAGGTCGCGGGCGAGAGCGTCGTGCGCGAGAAGCTCGCCGAAGGAATGCCGGTCTCGGAGGCGTTTCGCACCTACGGCGTAATCTGAGCCGCGTGACGACCGTGAGCTTGAGCAAGGCGATCGCCGCGCCGTCGCCGGAGCGTGGAGTCTCTGTGTGGTGGCTCGGCCAGTCCGGGTTCGTTCTGCGCGGAGCGAGCGCGACCGTCGTCATCGACCCGTTCGTCACCGACTACGGCTCGTTCGGGCGGCTGTACGACCCGCCGCTCGAGCCCGAGGACCTCGACACGGTCGACCTCCTGCTCGGCACGCACGACCACGTCGACCACATCGATCCGCTCGGGTTCCCGCGCATCCTTGCCGCCTCGCCGGGCGCGACCGCCCTCGTGCCCGAGGCAGTGCGCGAGCGCGTCGTCGAGCTCGTCGGGAGCGCCGACCGCGTTCGCGGCGCGTCGGCCGGCGGTGTGATCGAGGAGCACGGCGTGACGATCACGCCGTTCCCGGCGGTGCACGGCGCGCTACCGGAGGACGGCTACGGGTTCCACGAGACAGAGAGCGGCGAGTACCCATTCCTCGGATACGCGATCGAGCTCGACGGCGTGCGCATCGCGCACCTCGGTGACACGCTCGTCTACGACGGCCTCGCCGAACGGCTGTGCGCACTCGAGCTCGACCTACTGGTCGTCCCGATCAACGGCACGAGCTGGTTCCGCGAGCGGCGCGGCATCGTCGGGAACATGAACGTGCTCGAGGCCGCGGAGCTCGCGGAGGCGAGCGCCGCCCGGCTGGTCGTGCCCGTCCACTGGGATCTCTTCGCCGACAACACCGAGGATCCCGAGCACTTCGTGCGGCGCCTCGCAAGTCACCACTCCGGAGTGAACGCCGCAGTGCCGTCGCTCGGCGTCCGGATCGACCTCCTTCCGGCCGATGCCTGACGCCGGCAACCGCCTGCGCAGCGCCCGCTGGTTCGGCGGCAACGACCTCGCGGGCTTCATCCACCGCGCGTCGCTCCACGGCGAGGGCATCTCCAGGAGCGCGCTCGCGGGCAGGCCGGTGATCGGGATCTGCAACTCGTGGTCGGAGCTCGTGAACTGCAACCTCCACTTCCGTGGCCTCGCGGAGGCGGTCAAGCGCGGCGTCCTCCTCGCCGGCGGCCTACCGCTCGAGTTCCCGACGATCTCACTCGGCGAGAACCTGATGAAGCCGACGGCGATGCTCTTTCGCAACCTGATGGCGATGGACGTCGAGGAGTGCATCCGCGCCTACCCGCTCGACGCCGTCGTGCTGCTCGGCGGCTGCGACAAGACCGTCCCGGCGCAGCTGATGGGCGCCGCGAGCGCCGACGTGCCCGCGATCATGGTCACCGGCGGCCCTGCGGAGGCGGCCTGGTTCCGGGGGCGCCAGCTGGCCGCTGGCACCGACCTCTGGCACTACGCCGACGACGTGCGAGCCGGGAGGATGACCGACGAGGAGTTCGCCGAGCTCGAGGCCGCCGCGACGCCGAGCGCAGGCCACTGCAACGAGATGGGTACCGCGTCGACGATGACCTCAATCGTCGAAGCGCTCGGGATGGCGCTGCCCGGCACGGCGTCGATCCCGGCCGTCGACGCCGCGCGCGTGCGTGCGGCCGAAGCGACCGGCAGCCGAGCCGTCGAGCTCGCACGCGAGGAGCTGCGGCCGTCGCGGATCCTCACCGCCGAGGCGTTCGACAACGCGATCGTCACGCTGATGGCGATCGGTGGCGCGACGAACGCCGTCATCCACCTGCTCGCGCTGGCCGGCCGCGTAGGAGTGCCGCTCTCACTCGACCGCTTCAACGAGTTGTCGGCACGAACGCCGGTGATCGCGAACGTGCGCCCCTCGGGCGAGCATCTCGTCGAGCAACTCCATCGCGCCGGGGGCATCCGCGCGGTGCTCGCCGAGCTCGCGCCGCTGCTGCGCCTCGACGCGCTCACGGTCACCGGGCGCACGCTCGGCGAGGAGGTCGCGGGCGTCGAGGCGCTCGACCGCGACGTGATCGCCTCGCTCTCCGCTCCACTGGAACCGACCGGTGGCATTGCCGTCGTGCGCGGCAGCCTCGCACCCGGCGGCGCGCTGATCAAGCGCAGCGCGGCCTCGCCTGGGCTCCTCGCGCACCGTGGCCCCGCCGTCGTCTTCGAGGATGTGTACGACGTCGCTACGCGCATCGACGACCCGGCGCTCGAGATTGGGCCGGACTCGGTCCTCGTGCTCAGGAACTCCGGCCCGAAGGGCGGGCCTGGGATGCCGGAATGGGGTCAGATCCCGATCCCGGCGCGGCTGCTCGCGCAGGGGGTGACCGACCTCGTGCGAATCTCGGACGCGCGCATGAGCGGCACGGCGTTCGGCACCGTCGTCCTGCACGTTGCGCCCGAGTCGGCTGCCGGCGGACCGCTCGGCGCGGTCCGCGACGGCGACACGATCGCCCTCGACGTCGACGCCGGCCGCCTCGATCTCGAGATCCCCGCAGAAGAGCTACAGCGACGGCTCGAGAGCGCGCCGCCTGCCAAGCCGAAGTACCGCCGCGGCTACGGCGCGCTCTACCTCGAGCACGTGCTGCAGGCGAACGAGGGCTGCGACTTCGACTTCCTGCGCGCCCGGCCGGGCGAGGAAGCCGACCACGACCCGCTCGGTTTGCTCGACGGCTGGGTCGGCGGCTGGTGAAGAGTCGTGAGCGCCACCGTGCAGGCCGGGCCGCCGAGGCCGCCGAGCTCGTACGACCGAGGTTCAAAAGGGCACCGCCAGGGCGGACACGTCCCGCGGGGCCACGGCTGGTGCCAGGCACGACTACGAGAGCGTGAAGATGTGTCCCCACCTTGGGGCCGCAAGCCAAATGCCGACGAACGGCTGGTGCCAGGCACCACTACGGGAGCGTGACGATTCATCCACAGGACACGTCCCGACGAGCGAAATCGGGCGGCCGAGGACACGGGCAGCACGCCGCGCAGCGCGGCCGGGCACACAGTCCTCTTGGGACGAGTTCCAGGTTGATCTGGTGGCCAAGAAGCTGGTCCGGTCTCGCCCCAGTTGCTGTGCGTCGAACCGCCGTGCCGGCGCGACGTTTCCCGGAGCCCTAGGCGTACAGCCCCGCCCCGGAGGCCGGGTCGAAGAAGTACAGCCGGTCGACGTCGACGGCGAGGTCGAGCGGCTTGCCCTCCCCCGCCTGCGTCTCGCGCCCGAGCCGCGCGACGAACGGGCTCGCGCTGCGCGCCGGGATGCGCTTGGCCGCAGCGGCGTCTTCCGCCGCGATCGCCTCCTCGATCTCGCGGCGGCGCACGGGCGCAACGCCGAGCGAGAAGTGCACGTAGACCTCAGACCCCATGTTCTCGCGGATGTCGGGAACGACGGAGAGCGTGCAGCCGTCGCGCCCTCCGCCGACGAGCGACGCGTCCTCGAGATCCTCGGGTCGCAACCCCATGATCAGCGGCTCGCCTTCGCGCGCGCGCAGACCGGGCCGGTCGGCAAGCAGCTTCGCGCCGACGCGCAGGCGATTAGGGCCGAACCGGACGACGAGAGCGTCGCCGTCGCGCTCGAGCGTTGCGTCGACGAGATTCATCGCCGGTGAGCCGATGAACTCGGCGACGAACAGGTTCGCCGGCCGCTCGTACAGCCGTTGCGGCGCGTCGGCCTGCTGGAGGACACCCTTGCGCATCACGGCAACACGGTCGCCCATCGTCATCGCCTCTGTCTGGTCGTGCGTGACGTAGATCGTCGTCACCGCAAGGTCGCGCTGCAACCGCAGGATCTCGGCGCGCATTTCCACCCGCAGTTTCGCGTCGAGATTCGACAAGGGCTCGTCCATCAGGAACGCCTGCGGCTCGCGGACGATCGCGCGCCCCATCGCCACGCGTTGACGCTGACCGCCGGACAGCGTGCGCGGCTTGCGGTGCAGGTTCTCCTCGAGACCGAGCGTGCGCGCAGCCTCGGTCACGCGTTGGTCGATCTCGCCCTTCGGCACGCGCCGATGGCGAAGTCCGAACGCCATGTTGTCGTACACCGTCATGTGCGGGTAGAGCGCGTAGTTCTGGAAGACCATCGCGATGTCGCGTTCCTTCGGCAGCAGGTCGTTGACGACGCGGCCGCCGATCCGGATCGTCCCGTCGGTCAGCTCCTCGAGCCCCGCGACCATGCGGAGCGCACTCGTCTTGCCGCATCCCGACGGGCCGACGAGGACGACGAACTCGCCGTCGCCGATCTGCAGGTCGAGCGAGTCGACCGCAGGCGTGCCGTCGGGATAGACCTTCGAGACCTGCTCGAGCTCGATCTCAGCCACTGCCGACCTCGAGCAGGATCTTGCCGCGTGCTCCCGTCGGCGCCGCCAACTCCGCGAACGCCGCTTCGAACTCCGCGAGCGGATAGCGGTGGGTGACGATCCGCCCCGGCGAGACGGCGCCCGAGTCGAGCAGCCCGACGAGCGACGACCAGGCTGCCGTCGTGTAGCCGAAGCTCGCCGCCACCGTCAGGTCGTTGTTGACGAGCAGGTCGGCGGGCAGCTCGAACGTGCTGCCGGAGGGTGGCAGCCCGAGCAGGAGCACTGTTCCGCCGCGCCGGGCGGCGCGCACGGCAACGGGGATCGCCTCGGCCACCCCGCTCGCCTCGACGACGAGGTCGTAGGCCGCGCCCGCGGGTGGGTCGGCGAGCTCGAACGACGTGGCGCCTACGGAGCGCGCGAGCTCGCGCTGCGCCTCGCGACGGCCCGCCAGTGTGAGCTCGGCGGGCGACCAGAGCGTCACGAGGTGCGTGGCGAGCAGGCCGATCGTGCCGTCGCCGACGACGAGCACCCGCTGCCCGGGCGCCGGCCGCGCCTTGAGGAGCCCGGTCAGGACGACCGCGCTCGGCTCGGTGAGCGCGGCGTCGACGAGCGAGACGTCGTCACCGAGCGGATACACGACCCGCGCCGGCAGCAGCAGCTGGTCGCTCGCCGCTCCCTCGCGCGTGAAGCCGATTTCGTCGTAGGTCAGGCAGACGTTCGTCGCGCCGGCGCGGCACGGCGCGCAGCGGCCGCACGGGATGATGCCCTCGCCGACGCAGCGTTGCCCGGGCACGAGCCCTCGCACATCGGCGCCGACGGCCTCGATCGTCCCCGACCACTCGTGACCGAGAGTCAGCGGATAGCGCACGAACGCCGCGTCGACCTGCCCGCCGATCAGTTCGAGGTCGGTGCCACAGACGCCGCAATAGGACGGGCGGACGACGACCTCATCCGGGCCGGGCGCCAGGTCGCCACGCTCGAGTAACGCGAGCGTTCCCGGCTGCTCGACGACAAGCGCGCGCCTGCTCACGCCGTCGGCGCTCCGACTGCGTGAGGAGCACCGAGCTCCACCGAGATGCGCACGGCGTGGTCGCGCACGGTCTGCCCGAGCTGTTCGATCTGCCAGGGCGGCAAGCCGAGCTTGAGGCCGGTCGCGCTGATCGCGCCGACGCAGCGAGCGGTGTGGTCGACGACCGCGGCGCCGACGCAGAACACGCCTTCGGTGTCTTCTTCGTCGTCGATCGCATATCCGCGGCGTCGCACGGTCGAGAGGTCGTGCACGAGCGCGGTGCCGTCGACGATCGTGTGCGCAGTCTTGGCGGGCAATTCCGTCGAGGCCGCGATCTCGAGGACGCGCTCGTCGCTCATCGTCGCGAGCATCGCCTTGCCGACGGCCGAGCTGTGGAGATGCTCCCGCTTGCCGAGGTTCGCCGCGAAGCGAACGGCGCTCTGCGGCGCGTCGACCCTGCCGATCACCACGGCATAGAGCTCGTCGAGCACCGCGACCCGCGAGGTGAGACTCGTCTCCTCCGTCAGCGATCGCAGCGCGGGCATCGCCACGTCACGTAACGCGATCTGCGAGACGACCACGTCCCCGAGCCGGGCGAGCGCCATCCCAAGGCGGTAGCGGCGGCGCATGCCGGTGCCGGAATCGGCGACGAAGCCGCGCCCGAGCATCGTGTCGAGGATCGCGTAGGCACTGCTCTTCGAGACCGCGAGCACGCGGCTCAGGTCGCTCAGCGTCATGCCCTCCGGCCCTGCCTCGGCGAGCGTCTCGAGCAGGATGAACGCCCGCTCGACGCTCTGGACGCGGTAGCGCTCCTCCCCGCTCATCTGTGTTCTGCCATCCCGAACATAGGTCCCGATCAGCGAACACTAGACCGCCCGTCACCTGTTTGTCCAAGTTGACACGCGCTCCGGCGCCGTGGGATCATCGGAAACGCAGAATGGTGTTCGGTATAGACGAACCGGTGGAGACGGTCGAAGGCCGTAGCGCGCGGCGCGAGGAGGTCGACGCGAAACTCCTCGCGCTCAGAGAATGGCTCGGCGAGCGCACGCTCACCGCCGCCGTCCTCGGCGGCGCCGACGCCGTCGCCTGGGCGACCGCGGGACTCACGAGCGCCGTCGAGCGGGGCGCAGCGGTCGGGCCGTTGCGACTCGTCGTCACCGCCGAGGCCGCAACCGTCGTGACGACGAACGTCGAGCGCCCGCGCCTCGACGCTGAGGCGGGTCTCGAAGCACTCGGAGTCGCGCTGCACGACGCGCCCTGGTTCGAGTCGGAGTCGCTCGACGTGCTCGCCGCCGAGCTCGCCGACGCTTCGCCCGAGCAGATCGCATCCGACCGTGCAGGCTTCGGCGTCGATTGCACGGACGACCTGATTGCGCTCCGACTCGCGCTCGCCGAGCCGGAACGCGAACGGCTGGCGCGGCTCGCCGTCGACGCCGCAGCCGCGCTCGAGCACGGCCTGCGCGGCTGGAGCCCCGGAGATCGAGACCGCGACGTACAAGGACGGATCGACGAGCGGCTCGAGCAGGTGGGCGCATTCTCCGCGTGCTTGATCGTCGGCGGCGATGCGAGGGTCGAGCGCTTTCGGCATCCACTCGCGTGCGGCGCGCCGATGCGCGAGCTCGTGATGGCGGTCGTCGTCGCTGAGCGCGGCGGCCTGCATGCGGCGGCGACGAGGTTCGCGGCCAACGGGGCGCTCTCCACCCCAGTCCGCCGGGCGCGGGCGGCGGCGCTCGCCGTCGAGACGGCGATGCTGGACGCGTCGACCCCGGGCGCTCGCTACGGCGACGTGCTCCTCGCCGGTGCGCGCGCATACGAAGCTGCCGGCCACCCGGACGCGTGGCGTGACCACTACCAGGGCGGCCCGGTCGGCTACCGGCAGCGCGAGTTCGAGCTCGTTCCCACCGACACGACGAGTCGCTGGTTCGGCACGCCGCTCGCATCGGGCCACGCGGTTGCGTGGAACCCGAGCGTCGCGGGGGGCGGCAAGTGTGAGGACACCTACCTGGTCGAGGAAGGCGGGCTGCGACGGCTGACCGACACGGGCGCGTGGCCGCTCGAGGGCGACCGCCCGGCGGTGCTCGACATCGAAAGCGGCGAGGCGTCGTGAAGGCGCACGGCGCACTCGGGCGCCTCGGCATCGCCGAGCCGGCCGCGACGGCTGACGTCACGACCCGGTTCCCCGACGGCGCGGCGTTCCGCATCGAGATCCCGAGCGTCGAAAGCCCACCCGTGCTCGACGCGGTGATTCAGGAGGCCGCCGCTCAGGGGATCGTCGTCAACCGTGTCTCGCAGGGCTCGGGGGCGATGCTGCTCCGCGACACGGAGCTGCGCGAGATGGCGCAGCTCGGTTTCGACGCCGGCCTCGAGGTGTCGCTCTTCGTCGGGCCGCGCGAGGGGTTCGATGTCGGGGCGCACGCGCGCACCGCTGACGGTTCCGCGCACTTCGGGCAGCTGCGCGGCGCGCGCGGGCTCGCCTACGCCGTCGAGGATGTGGTGCGCGCCGTCGAGGCGGGCATCCGGAGCTTCCTGATCGCCGACCTCGGCCTGCTGACCGTGCTCGTAGACATGCAGCGCGCGGGCGAGCTGCCCGAGGAGGTCGTCTGGAAGATCTCCGTGATGATGGCGCCGTCGAACCCAGTCGCCGCGCAGCTGCTCGGGCAGCTTGGTGCGTCGACGGTGAACGTGCCCTCCGACATGACCGTCGCCCAGCTCCAGGAGCTGCGCGCCGCGACCTTGCTGCCGATCGACCTGTACGTCGAGTCACCCGACTCGCTCGGCGGCGTCGTGCGCGGCAACGAGCTCGGTGATCTGGTGGCGGCGAGCGCGCCGCTCTACGCGAAGTTCGGGCTGCGCAACTCCCGGCCGCTCTACCCGGCCGGCGCGCATCTCGTGAACGAGGCGTGCGCGATCGCACGTGAGAAGGTGCACCGTGCGGCGGTCGCCCTGGAGTGGCTCGCACGCTTGCGCCCCGAGTTGACCCAGTCGGGCCCCGGCGCGTCGGGGCTCGGTATTCCGAAAGTGAATCAGGGACGGGAGGAGGACGATGTTTCGTAGAAGGAAGTTGACAGCCGGTCTTGCGGTCACGGTCGCCGTGGCCGTCGTCGCCGCCGGGGCTGCACTCGCGGCCACGTCGGGTAAGAGCGGTGGCGTCACGCTGACGCTCTGGCACAACTACGGCACGCAGGGCAACGCCGTCGCGACGGGCAACCTCGTCAAGGCGTTCGAGAAACAGAACCCGAACATCACGATCAAGGTCGTCAGCCAGCCGTCGGCGAACTACTTCCAGCTGCTGAGCGCCGCCTGGATCGCCGGCACCGCCCCCGACCTGTCGGTGCAGTGGACGGGGCTCTTCGACACGAAGTACCAGAGCCAGCTGCTCAACCTGAAGTCGTACTTCACGGCGGCAGAGCTGAGCAAGATCAACGGCGTGAAGTGGGTCTCGGCGAACTTCGATCCCACGCAGGGGCTGCTCGTGATGCCGCTCGAGAACCAGTTCTACATGGGCTTCTACAACAAGGCGCTCTTCAAGAAGGCGGGCGTGGCGAGTGCGCCACGCGACTGGAGCGAGCTCTCGGCCGCGTGCACGAAGCTGCAGAAGATCGGTGTGACGCCGATCGTCTACGGCGCGGATCCGCAGGGCATCGGGCCGTCGCCGTATCCGTTCTACGACCTGAGTTACCTGATGGCCGGGATTTACTCGCCCGGGCAGTGGAAGGGTCTCTACACCGGCAAGATCCCGTGGACGTCACCGGCGATCGTCAGCCAGGTGCAGCACTGGGCGTCGCTGCCGAAGTCAGGCTGCACGAACAGCGACGTGCTGACGAAGACGAATATCCTCGGCGCGTTCATGTCGGGCAAGGCGGCGATGATCATCGACGGCAACTGGGACACCGCTGCGCTGCAGAAGGCGCTCGGCACGAAGGTCGCCCCGATGGTGCCGCCGTTCTCCGCGAAGCCGCAACGGGGCGTCGTGCAGTACGCAGGCGACGGCTACGCGGTCTCGAAGTCGTCGAAGCACCAGAAAGAAGCGGCGTCGTTCCTGCGCTTCCTGATGAGCCCGCAGGCCGAGAAGATCATCGTCGCGGCCGGGCTGATCCCCGACATCAAGGGCTACACGTCATCGAACCCGCTCTCGAACCAGATGCTCGCGTTCGCGGCGAAGCAGGGGCTGACGGCCTATCCGATGATCGACAATGTGATCCAGGGCGATGTCGTCACGGCCGGCCAGAAGCAACTCGACGCTGCGCTCGGCGGAGACATCTCCGCGTTGACGGCGTTGAAGAGCATGAAATCGACGCTCGAATCGCTGCCGGCGAACCAGCGGAGCAACGTCTACCACTAAGCGAAGCGTCTCGGCCTCGCCGCCCGCTGCGGGCGGCGAGGCCTTCGCCATGAGCGCAGAGTCACCATGACCGCAGGGAGTCACGCCGCCACACCCGGACGCCTGAAGCCGCGCCGCGCGCGCGGCCGGCTTGCCGCGCGGCGGCGCCGGGCGGGCATGCTCTTCACGATCCCGGTCCTCGCGCTCGTCGGCTCGCTGCTACTCCTGCCGATCGGGCAGACGGTCTACTACAGCTTCACGACCTGGAACGGGTTCGAGCCGGCGCAGTGGGTCGGAATCTCTGCCTACCAACGGCTCTTCTCGACGCCGGAGTTCGTCACCGTGCTCGAGAACAACGCGCTGCTCGTGCTCGCGATCCCCGTCGCGGTCGCGCTACCACTCGCGGTCGCGTTCCTCATCAACACCCACGTGCGCGGCTGGCGAGTCTTCCGGTCGGTGTTCTTCCTGCCGACCGCCGTGTCGTGGGTGGTGATCGCGTTCGTCGCGCGCAACTTCTTCGACAACAAGGGGATCCTCCAGAGCATCCTCAACGGGATCGGTCTCGGGTTCTGGCATCCGGACCTCCTCTCGCACGAGCGCTCTGCTCTGATCGCGGTGATGATCACGTTCGTCTGGTCGATGTTCGGGACGAACATGATCATCTTCCTCGCGGGGATGTCGACGATCGACCAGGAGATCTACGACGCCGCGCGGGTCGACGGCGCCGGGAATCTCTCGGTGATGTTCAGGATCACGTTCCCGCTGCTGAAGCGGTTTGTACAGCTGGCGGTGATCATCAGCCTGATCACGGCGTTCAGCGCGCTCTTCAGTCTCATCTACGTGATGACGAGCGGCGGCCCCGGGTACGGCACGACGACGCTCGAGTTCTTCATCTACGAGCAGGCGTTCACGCAGCAGAACTTCGGGATCGCAGCGACCGCCGGGGTCGTGCTCTTCGTCGGCGTGTTCGTGATCTCCATGATCCAGGTGCGGCTCCTGCGGAGCGACGATTGACATCGACCGGCTGGTCTCCTCGCGGCGGGGCCGCGATCTGGCGGCGGCGTTCGCAGCGCTCGCTCGTCTACGCAGCGCTCCTTGTCGTGACGGTCGTGATGCTTTACCCGTTCTGGTTCATGGGCCGCACGTCGCTGCGGTCGCTCCAGCAGTACTACGCCGGCAAGGGGTACTCGCTGACGAGCTGGCACGACCTGTTCGCGGCGCTGCCGGTGCTCCGCGAGCTGCTCAACTCGACGTTGATCACCGCGGGCGCAATCGTCCTGATTCTCGTCGCGTCGACGACCGCCGGGTACGCCCTCGGCACGCTCCGCTACCGCTTCTCGAGCACCGTTTTTCTCGTGATCGCGAGCGCGATGATGGTGCCGATGCAGTCGATGATCATCCCGGAGTACGTCAACCTCGCGCGACTCGGCTTCATCAACCACTACTACGCGCCGATCCTCGTCTACGCCGCGCTCGGCACCCCGTTTGCGACGTTCCTCCTCACCACCTACTTCCGGCGGCTGCCCGAGGACGTGATCGAAGCCTCCTTGATCGACGGGCTCGGCTACGGCAAGATCTTCTTCCGGGTGATGCTCCCGCTCGCCGTGCCCGCGATCGTGACGGTCGTCGTGCTGCAGTTCATCCAGATCTGGGACGACCTGCTCGTCGGGCTCCTCTTCCTACAGACCCCGCAACAGCGTCCGATCACGGTCGGGCTCGCGACCATCCCCTCGCAGCACTTTCTCGACGTGCCGATGCTGATGGCCGGGTCGCTCGTCAGCGCCTTGCCGGCGATCGTCGTCTACCTCGTGTTCCAGCGCTATCTGATCCGAGGGCTGACGATGGGCATGAGCAAGTAAGCAGCGGGCGCCGAGTCGTCAGACGGCCAATGCCTCCCGTGCCTCGGCGAACCGGTCGACGGCGAAGTCGAGATCCTCGCGCGTGTGCGCGGCTGACATCTGTGTGCGGATGCGCGCCGTGCCGCGCGGGACGACGGGGAAGGAGAAGCTGACCGCGTAGACGCCGAGTTCGACGAGCTTCGCCGACAGCCGTGCGGCTGCGATCTCGTCGCCGACCATCACCGGCACGATCGGGTGCTCTCCGGCGAGCACGTCGAATCCGAGTTCGGTCATGCGTGACCGGAAATGGGTGGTGTTCTCGCGGAGACGATCTCGGAGTTCGTGCGAGCTCTCGATCAGCTCGAGGGCGCGAAGGCTTGCGCCGGCGACGGGCGGCGGGATGCTGTTCGAGAACAGATACGGCCGGGCGCGCTGCCGTAGGAGCTCGACGATCTCGCGGCGTCCGGCGACGTAGCCACCGCTCGCGCCGCCGATCGCCTTGCCGAGAGTTCCGGTGAGGATGTCGATGCGCTCGATGACGCCGTGGTGTTCGTGCGTGCCGCGGCCGCCAGGCCCGAGCACGCCAACCGCGTGCGAGTCGTCAACCATGACGAGCGCGTTGTGGCGCTCGGCGAGGTCGCAGATCCGGTCGAGCTGCGCGAGGTAGCCGTCCATCGAGAAGACACCGTCTGTCGCGATCAGCCGGTGGCGTGCGTCGGCGGACTCCTCGAGCCGAGCCTCCAACTCGTCCATGTCGCCGTTTGCGTAGCGAAACCGGCGGGCCTTGCACAATCGGACGCCGTCGATGATCGACGCGTGGTTGAGCTGATCCGAGATGACGGCGTCCTGCTCGTCGAGCAGCGCTTCGAACAAACCTCCGTTCGCGTCGTAGCAGGAGCTGAAGAGGATCGTGTCGTCGGTACCGAGGAAGGACGAAAGCCGCTCCTCGAGCTCGCGATGGAGCGCCTGCGTTCCGCAAATGAAACGCACCGAAGCCATCCCGTAACCCCACCGGTCGAGCGCCTCGTGCGCCGCCTCGACCATGGCGGGGTGACTCGCAAGGCCCAGGTAGTTGTTCGCGCACAGGTTGAGCAGCTCGCGTCCGTCGACGTCGACGTGCGCGCCCTGCGGCGTGGTCATCACGTGCTCGGTCTTGTAGAGACCTGCCGCGCGTACTTCCGCGAGCCGTCCCACCAGATCATCGCGCAGCGTTCCGTACATGGTCCCTCCTTAGACGTCCGTCCAGTCGAGGATCACCTTTCCGGATTCGCCCGAGCGGGCGACCGCGAATGCCTCTTCGAAGTCGCGGTGTGAGAAGCGGTGCGTGATCACGGGGCTGATGTCCAGTCCCGACTGAAGCATCACCGTCATCTGGTACCAGGACTCGTACATCTCGCGTCCGTAAATCCCCCTGAGAGTCAGCATGTTGAAGACGAGCGGGTTGAGATCGAGCGTGATCTCCTTGTCGGGAATCCCGAGCACGGCAATCCGCCCACCGTGTGCCATGTTGGCGATGGTGCTCCTGAGCGCATCCGGGTTGCCCGACATCTCGAGACTGATGTCGAAGCCCTCGGTCATGCCCAACTCGTGCTGGACATCGGCGAGCTCGCGGGTGCGCGGGTCGAAAGCGAGCGATGCGCCCATGCGGCGGGCAAGCTCGAGTCTGTACGGGTTCAGATCCGTCACGACCACGTGACGCGCACCGGCGTGGCGCGCAACAGCCGTCGCCATGCACCCGATCGGGCCTGCTCCGGTGACGAGCACGTCTTCGCCGAGCAGCGGGAAGCAGAGCGCGGTGTGCACAGCGTTTCCGAACGGATCGAAGATCGACGCAACGTCCTCATCGATCCCCGGCCAATGGTGCCAGACGTTGGTCATCGGCAGCGCCACGTACTCGGCGAACGCGCCCGAACGCTGCACGCCGAGCCCGATCGAGTGGGCACACAGATGGCGGCGTCCCCCCATGCAGTTCCGGCAGCGCCCACAGACGACGTGTCCCTCGCCGCTGACGAGATCGCCGATCTGGAAATCGCTCACGTTGGAGCCGACCGCGGCCACCTTGCCGACGAACTCGTGACCGACAACCATCGGCACCGGGATCACCGTCTGCGCCCAGGCATCCCACCCGTAGATGTGCAAATCGGTGCCGCAGATCCCCGTCTTCCGGACACGGATCAAGATGTCGTTGACGCCGATCTCAGGCTCGGGCACGTCCTCGAGCCAGAGACCCTCAGCGGCCTTGGCCTTGACGAGCGCGCGCATGTGTCCTTTCATAACACTCCGGCGAATTCTTGGCGCCGCACGTCCGCTCACCTCTCCGTAGTTCGCCGCACGCGATCGGGGGCACTTACCGGATGTCGGCGTGGCGATCCGCTTGCAGGCTCTTCGTGGTGCCTCAGGGATACGCGATCGTGGTTGGCCGGCAGCCGTCTCGTTCGACGGCGGCGCTGCTCGAGGAGCTCGAACTTGCGCTCGAGCGGTCCGGCTGGGTCGCAGCCGAGCCGGAGGACGCAATGCTGATCCTCAACCTGATCGATCCCGACAAACCGAAGTCGTTCCGTCGTCATGCTCGCGGGACCTACGTCGCAGCGCTCTACGAGGCGTCGCTCGTGGACGAGGATGTGCTGGCGGCGAGCTACCCGCTCCTCGTGCGCTCGCTCTCGAACATCGTCCTTTGCCACACCGGGCCTGGCGTCTGGTTCACGACGATGGAACGCGGCGTCTACCGGGTCACACCGACAGGCTCCTCGACGCTCGGGGATGCGGTCGCCGAGCATTTGCTTCCGATCGCGGGCGCGCGGCTCGTGATCGACAACGAATTTCGCACCGATCTCGAGCCGGAACTGTGGGGCGGCGACGAACTGACCGAGCAGATCCGCGAGGCGGGATCGGAGATCGACCGGCTCGGGCTGCTTCCGGCGCCCTTCCCGATCGAGGACCTGCTCGACGAGCAAGATCTGCGCCACGTCAAACGGCTCTACGGCATCGGCGGTCTCTCCTACGGGAACCTCTCGGCGCGCAAGGACGAGCGGCGCTTCTGGATGAGCGCGAGCGGTGTCGACAAATCCCACCTCGATGTCCCCGGGCGCGACATCCTGCTCGTCAGCCACTACGACGCCGACCGTGGTGTGATCGTGCTGAGCGTGCCGCCCGCGATCGAGCCTCGCCGGGTCTCGGTGGACGCGATCGAGCACTGGATGATCTACCAAGCGCACCCGGATGTCGGCGCGATCCTGCACGTCCACGCGTGGATCGACGACATCCAGAGCACGCAGTTCAACTACCCATGCGGCAGCGAGGAGCTGGCGCTCAGCGTCGCCGAAGCACTCGCTCGCGAGCCGGACCCTGCCCACGCGGTGATCGGCCTGCACAACCACGGCATCACGGCAACGGGCGAGAGCCTGGCCGAGATTCTCGGCCGGATCGAGCCGAAGATCCGCCGCCAAGTTCCGATGGCCTAGAGGTGCGAACACGATGAGCGAGCACGTTCCCGTCACCACCGGCCAGCAGCTCGGCCGCCGCTCCTGGGCCGAGCCGTGGAAGATCAAGATGGTCGAGCGGTTGTGGATGTCCACGCGCGAGGAGCGCGAGCGCGCGCTCGCCGAGGCCGGTTACAACACCTTCTTGTTGCGTTCCGAGGAGGTCTACATCGATCTCCTCACCGACTCCGGTACGAACGCGATGAGCGACCGCCAGTGGGCGGGCATGATGCTCGGTGACGAGGCCTACGCCGGTAGCCGCAACTTCTACCGCCTCGAGGCGGCGATCCAGCGTCACTACGGCTACGCGCACATCGTCCCGACGCACCAGGGGCGTGGCGCCGAGCACCTGATCAGCCAGATCGCGATCAAGCCGGGCCAGTTCGTCCCGGGGAACATGTACTTCACGACGACGCGGCTCCACCAGGAGCGCGCCGGCGGCATCTTCGTCGACGTGATCCGCGACGAGGCCCACGACCCCGAGAGCTTGCATCCGTTCAAGGGCGACGTCGACCTCGACAAGCTCGCAGCGCTCGTCGCGGCGCACGGCGCGGCGCGGATCGCCTACGTCTCGCTCGCGGGCACCGTCAACATGGCGGGCGGCCAGCCGGTCTCGATGGCAAACGTGAAGGCGCTGCGCGCCTTCTGCGACCTGCACGGGATCAGGCTCTTCCTCGACGCGACGCGGATGGTCGAGAACGCCTGGTTCATCCAGGAGCGTGAGGAGGGGTACGCCGAGAAGTCGGTCGCCGAGATCCTGCTCGAGTTCTGCTCGTACACCGACGGTTCCTGGATGAGCGCGAAGAAGGACTCGCTCGTCAACATCGGCGGTTGGCTCGCGCTCAACGACCGGGACCTGTTCGAGGAGGCGCGCAACCTCGTCGTCGTCTTCGAGGGCCTGCACACCTACGGCGGCCTTGCAGGGCGCGACATGGAGGCGATGGCGATCGGGATCGAGGAGTCCGTCCAGGACGACCACGTGCGCTCGCGGATCGGGCAGGTGTATTACCTCGGCGAACTACTCGAGACGGCGGGCGTCCCGTTCGTGCGGCCGGTCGGCGGGCATGCGATCTTCCTCGACGCGCGGCGCTTCTACCCGCACCTCTCGCAGGACGAATTCCCGGCGCAGACGCTCGCCGCCGAGCTCTACCTCGACTCCGGGATCCGTTCGATGGAGCGCGGCGTCGTCTCGGCCGGGCGCGACCCGAAGACGGGCGGCCACCAGTACCCGAAGCTCGAGCTGACGCGGCTGACGATCCCGCGCCGGGTGTACACGCAGGCGCACATGGACGTCGTCGCCGAGTCGGTCGAGACGGTGTACGCGGCACGGGACGACGCGCGCGGCCTGAGGCTGACCTACGAGCCGCGCTACCTGCGCTTCTTCCAGGCGCGGTTCGAGCCGCTGTAACGACGGCTAGCATCGGTTCCGTGCCCGGTTCGAGTTGGTGGCTCGATGAAGTGACGCCGTCGATCGCGCGCGTGCGCGTCGAGCAGCCTGATGTCGAGATCGTCGGCGCCGGGATCACCGGCATCTCTGCGGCGCTGACACTCGTCGATGCGGGCCGGCGTGTGCGCGTCCACGATGCACGGGAGGTTGCGGGCGGCGCAAGCGGGCGGAACGGCGGCTTCGCGCTCCGCGGCGGCACGATGGCCTACGACAAGGCGCGGGAGTGGCTCGGGCCCGACACCGCGCTCGAGTACTGGCGCCTGACGGAGGAGTACCTCGATCGCCTCGCTGCGCTCGCGGGGGATGCGCTGCGGCGAACCGGCAGCCTGCGCATTGCCGCCGACGGCGAGGAGCGCGACGAGCTCCGAGCCGAGTACGACGCCTTGCGCCAAGACGATATTGCGGCCGAGTGGCGCACCGACGTGCTCGGCGGGCGGTTCCCGGCTGCGATCTTCCATCCGGGTGACGCGGCGATCCAGCCCGCGCGGCTCGTTCGCCGTCTTGCGGCCCGCGCAGCAGACGCGGGAGTCGAGATCGTCGAGCATCGTCGCATCGCCTCCGTCGACGAGCTCGAGGCGCCGTGCGTGATCGTCGCCACCGACGGCTACCCCAGCGGGTTGCTCGGCGATCTGGAGGGGTTGATCATTCCGACGCGCGGGCAGATGATCGCGACGGCGCCGATCCCGGAGAGACTCTTCGACTGTCCGCACTACGGACGCCACGGCTTCGATTACTGGCAGCAGCTTCCCGATGGCAGGATCACGGCGGGCGGCTTCCGCGACTTCGCCATGGACTCCGAGTTCACCGACTCGGAGGAGACGACGTCGGCGATTCAGGAAGCGCTGGAGTCGTTCGTCGCCGAGCTCGTCGGCCGGCGCGTGCCGGTGGCGCAGCGCTGGGCCGGCATCTTCGGGCTCGTGCTCGACTTCCTCCCGGTCGTCGGCCGGGTTCCCGGCGGCACGCGTGTGTGGGTCGCGGGCGGCTACTCCGGCCACGGGAACGTGCTCGGCTTCCTGTGCGGCGACCTCGTCGCGAATGCGATTCTCGGCGACGAGCATCCGCTGCTCGACGTGTTCACGCCTGCGAGACTCACGCACGCGAGCTGATCAGATGATGTTGTGCTCCGGTCGCAGGCGGGCCGCCGAGAACCGCTCGACCGCGAGCGGCGCGACGTCGACGAAGGGTGTCCGTTGGAGCACCAGGTCGCGGACGATCTCGCCGACCGCCGGGCCCTGGAGGAATCCGTGGCCGGAGAATCCGGTCGCATAGAAGAAGCGCGAGACGCCGTCCCACTCGCCGATCAGTGCGTTGTGATCGGGCGTCGCCTCGTAAAAGCCCGACCAGCCGCCGGCGATCCCGGCGTCGCAGAGCGCAGGCGCGCGGCGCTCCGCCACGCGGAAGACTTTCTCGAGCCATTCCGGGTCGCGTGGCGCATCGAGCCCTGGCGGCTGGGCGGGATCGGCCATCCCAAAGAGCAGCCCTGCGCCCTCCCCGTGGAAGTAGAAACTCGTCGTGAAGTCGATCGTCAACGGGGGCCGTCCGGCATCGGGGAGCGGCCCCGTGAAGCCGACCTCGCGCAGGTACGGAACCACGGGGAGAGACAGGCCGACCATCGCGCCGACCGCGGGTGACCAGACGCCCGCGGCGCAGACCACCGTGGAGCACTCGACGCGCCCGGCGCTTGTCTGCACGGCGCGGACCTCGCCGTCCTCGACTTCGATCCCCGTCAGGTCGCAGCCGGTCGCGACCACGGCGCCGTGCGCGCGAGCAGCCGCGGCGTACCCCGAAACGACGGCCTCCGGGGTCGCATGGCCGTCGATCGGGCAGAACGTTGCGGCAATCACTCCTTCGACGCCGGCGAGCGGAGAGAGTCGCTTCGCCTCGGCCGCATCGACGAGGCGGCTTGGCACGCCGTGCTCGTTCTGCAGCGCAACGCTCCGCTCGAAGACACGGACGTCCTCTTCGCGATCGAGCAAGAAGAGATACCCGACCTTGTGCAGGTCGATCTCCGCGTCGGGGCGGCTGCCAAAGCGGTCGAACGCCTCGAGGCTGCGCAGCGCGAGCGCGATGTTCAACTCGTCGGAGAACTGTGCGCGCACGCCGCCCGCGGCGCGGCTCGTTGAGCCGGACGCCAACGCGTCTCGCTCGACGAGCAGGACGTCACAGCCGGCTTCTGCGAGATGGAACGCGATGCTCGTCCCCATCACGCCGCCACCCACGATCACCGCCTCTGCGTGCGTGGGGAGCTCCACTCAGCGTCTCGGCGCCGGCAGCCGCTCGAATTGCGCCGTGAAATGACGCAGCGACTTCGGCTCCCATGTGATTCGGAGACCGCGCAGCTTAGGGGCCGCCTCTGAGACCTCGGCTCCGATCTCGATCACGTAGTCGATGTGACTCTGCGTGTAGGTGCGGCGGGGCACCGCGAGGCGCACGAGATCCATTGCCGCCGGCAACTCGCTCCCGTCGGGCTGCCTCCCGAACATGACGGTGCCGATCTCGCAGCCGCGGATCCCGCCGGCGCGATAGAGAGCCACCGCAAGCGCCTGCCCTGGGTACTCGAGCGGCGGGATGTGCGGCAGCAACGCTCGAGCGTCGAGGTAGACGGCGTGCCCGCCGGCCGGTTGCAAGACCGGGAGACCGGCTCGTTGCAGCCCTTCGGTGAGGTAGGCCGTCGAACGGATGCGGTAGCGGAGGTAGTCGTGGTCGACCGCTTCCTTGAGGCCCTGGGCGATTGCCTCGAGGTCGCGTCCGGCGAGGCCGCCGTAGGTCGGGAATCCCTCGGTGAGGATCTCGAGGTTACGGCAGCTGTTTGCCAGTTCGTCATCGTTCAGCGCCAGCCAGCCGCCAATGTTCGCGAGTGGGTCCTTCTTCGCGCTCATCGTCATCCCGTCGGCGAGCGAAGCCATCTCACGGACGATGTCGGCGACCGCAGTCTCGCCGTAGCCGGGCTCGCGTTCGTGGATGAACCAGGCGTTCTCGGCGAAGCGGCACGCATCGAGGACGAGCGGCACCTTGTAGCGGTCGCAGATCGCTCGGACGCCGCGGAGGTTCTCGAGCGAGACGGGCTGGCCGCCGCCGGTGTTGTTCGTGATCGTCACGAGTACGGCCGGCACCGCGTCGGCGCCTCGTTCGGCGATCAGTGCATCGAGCGCGTCGAGGTCCATGTTGCCCTTGAACGGATGTACTGACGCCGGGTCGCGACCCTCGGGGATCACGAGATCGACCGCCTCCGCGCCCGAGTGCTCGATGTTCGCGCGTGTCGTGTCGAAGTGCGTGTTGTTCGGAAACACCTTGCCGGGCGCGCCGAGCACGGAGAAGAGGATGTGTTCGGCTGCGCGACCCTGGTGTGTGGGGATCACGTGCTTGAACGGGAACAGCTCCTGTACCGCGTCGCGGAACACTTTCCACGACGGCGAGCCCGCGTAGCTCTCGTCGCCGTGCTGCACGGCGGCCCATTGATCCCGCGACATCGCCCCCGTGCCCGAATCCGTCAACAGGTCGATCAGGACGTCCCGGGCCTCCACCTTGAAGAGGTTGAGGCCCGCTGCCTCGATCGCCACCTCTCGCTCCGACTCGGTCGTGATCCGAAGCGGTTCGACGGAGTGGATCCGAAACGGCTCGAAGATCGTCTTCGGCGTGGCCATTTGAAAAGGATCCACCATGCGGGCTCCCTCCGGATCGGTAGAAAGTGCGGACAGGGGCGGTCGTTCTGAGGGCGCGTGCGGCAGTGAGGCGCCGGAGCGTGGCAGTCGGTTGGCAGCGGCGGAGCGCATGCTGGCCACATGAACATCTGGGAACACATCAAGCGCCTCTGGGCGCCGGCTGCCCCCCACCACCCTCTCACCGAGGCGGAGCGTGATCAGATGGCGACGAACAGGTACGACGAGGCTGCAAACGCCGCAGCCACCATTCTGAGTCACGGCGATCCGAACATCACGAGCGGATCCGGCGGTTAACGCTCGAACAGAAGGGTGAGAACGGCCGCCGGCGAAGTGCGAGACTCCGAGCCGCGGATGAGGACAACAGGGGCTCGGGTGATGATGCTTGTGGCGCTGCTGCTTGCCGTTGCGGCCGGCGCCGGCACGAACGCGGCTCACGCTTCGCGCAACGTGCGCTACGGGATCCAAGACGACGCGTGGCTGGAGTTCGGGCCGGGGACGCTCGACCAGCGGCTCGCAACGTTCAAGCGGCTGGGTGTGCCGCTCGTCCGATTCACGCTTCGCTGGAACGACGTCGCCCCGCGGCGACCGACGGATCCGACCTCACCCCGCGACCGCGCCTACGACTGGCATCGCCCCGACAGGATCCTGCGCGGCCTTCGCCGCTACGGACTGACGCCCGTGCTCACGGTGGTCGGAACGCCCGCGTGGGCGAACAACGGGCGGACGCCGAACTTCGCCCCGCCGCATCCCCGAGACTTCCGCCACTTCGCGACCGCCGCCGCCAGGCGCTACCCCTGGGTTCGCTACTGGCTGATCTGGAACGAGCCGAACAAACGCCTCTGGCTCAGGCCGACGAAGGCGGCGATCTACGTCCAGCATCTGCTCAACCCAGGGTATGAAGCGATCCATGCCGTCCTGCCGTCTGCCCAGGTAGGCGGCGGTGTCACGGCACCGCGTGCCGGGTTGGGCGGGGTCTCACCCGTCGTCTGGATCCACGGCATGGCGGCCGCCCACGCCAAGCTCGACGCCTACGCCCACCACCCTTACCCATCCAGTCCGGGTGAGACGCCGTCGGGCCACGGCTGCCGGTTCTGCCCGACGATCACGATGGCGACGCTCAGGAAAGCCCTCATCTTGGTTCGGCGCTACTTCGGGCCAAAGCCGATCTGGCTCACCGAGTACGGCTACCAGACGAAGCCGCCGGACGATTTCCTCGGGGTTCCGCCGAAGAAGCAGGGGACGTTGCTCAGCCTCGCCGCGCTGCGCGCCTGGCGGCTCCCGCGGGTGACGATGCTGATCCAGTACCTCTACCGCGACGAGGTCGCGCTCAGCCGCTTCCAGAGCGGGCTCGTCTTCGCAGACGACCGTCCGAAGCCCTCGCTCGTCGCATTCAAGCTGCCGTTCGCGGAGATGGGCCGGCACGGTTTCCAGACGGTCGTCTGGGGTCAGGTTCGCGGTGGACCGCCCGGCCGCGAGCCGTATCAGCTGGAGGTGCTCCACCGAAACGCGTGGGAACCGGTCGGGCACGTGCGGCTGACGAACGAAGCCCGGGTCTTCGTGCGGACGATTCGCCTCAAGCGCGGTGCGCTTCTGCGGATCTGGGCGCCGCGCCGGCACCGGTTCAGTCTCGAGCTGCGGGTCAGGTGACGAGCCTCAGAGGTTCGCCGCTGCGGCCTTCGCAACGGCGATTGCCGGCGCGAGCGACTTGAGTGGCGTTTTCGGAAGGTGGGCGTGCATGACGACGTAGTAGCCGTGCGAGGTGAACGCGACCAATGCCCCGGTTCCGCCGTTCACGAGCTCGCCGCGTGCCCAGTCGCCGACCTTGACCGGAGCGCCCCACTTCGTCGTGCTCCTCGCGTACGCGAGATATGCCGCGGTCGCGGGCTTCCCCACGGTGAAGGTGAGCGACGCCTCCCCAGAGCTCGGCTTCAGATTGCCCCAGCCGCCGCTGTAGCCCGTGCCGAACGACGTGTTCGCGAGCTTGTGCGACGTGCACGGAGTCGAGCTGACGTTGAGCGACGCGACTTCCTTGGTCGTCAACAGACTGCAGACGTTGCCCGAGAAGCCGTCGTGGGCGGCACTTGCAGCCGATGCCAGAGCCAGCGCAAGAACGGTTGCGGCGACGAGTGTCTTCATGCTTCCTCCTTAGTGTCCGACGGTGATGATCGCGTTGGCGTACCCAGGTGCCGACGCGGTGGCGGTGATGCGCGTGTTGCCGGTGTAACTGGTCGACGCGTGGCCGTTGGCGTCCGTACTGAGACGCGCGAGCGTCGTACCGCCGCGCGCGACGACGATGATCGCGCCCTTCACCGCATCGCCCGCGTCCGTCACCCGGAACGAGACGTGCTCGGTGCCTGAGCGTCCGCCCGCGCCGCTGACCGACGCCGACAGTGAGTCGTGCGCCAGGAAGTGCGCGCGCCAGAACCCGCGGTCGTTCGTCCCGATCAGCAGGTCGACGAAGGCATCGAGCGGCCCGGCCGAACCTTCGCCCTGCGCGTTGTAGAACGCCGTCAGGTTCGGCGGCAGCGCGATGCGCTGCACCGGCTCCCACCGCGTGACGGTCTTGTTGGAGCGCGTGACGAAGACGGCGCTATTGGCGTCGCCCCACAGCATCCAGAGCCGCCCTTCCGGCGCGCTGAAGACCTTCGCGACCCGGAACGAACCTCGTGCGACCACAAACGTTCTGCCGGCGTACTGGTGGAGCTCGACGTGCTGCTTACTCGGATCGGTGAACGCGACGAAGGTGCCGGAAGCGCCGATGCGCCTCGCAATCCCCGAGCTGCCCTCGGTGAGGCCGCTCGGTAGCGACTCCATCGCCCCTGGCGTCGGGAGCACCTGCTTCACGTATGTGCCGGAGGCACGCCCGTTCGAAAGCCACGACATCACGACGGCGCCTGTTGTGGAATCGGTCGCGAGTTGCGGTGCGATGCCGCAACAGTCGGGTTGATAGCTCGGATCCGGCCCGGTGCTTGGTTGCAGCCCGACATGGACGAAGCCGCCGCCCCAGGCCGTGACCGGCTCGTTACCCATGAGGGTCGCGGCGATCTCGTCGGAGGCGCCCGCGGCCGCGCCGCCCCAGAGCGCCGCCGGGTCGAGCGTCCAGCTGGACGAGCGAGGCGTGCTGACGAAGGAGTTGATGCCGCTGAGGTTCGACGCGAGGCCCGGCCGGTCGCCGCCCGCCGCGAATAGCCGAACCGAGCCGTCGGCCATGCCGACGAGCGAGAGGCCGCCGGCGCTGTCGAAGTTCGACGTGACGGTGGTGGTGCGCTGCACCTTCCCTGATCCATTCAGCTGCGTGTCGACGAGCGACGCCGGTGCGCCTTGTGCGGAGACGACGTGCAACACGCCGCCGGAGCGAAGGAGCCCGAGTTGTGTCGACTGCTTCCCCGCGCCGCTGACCTGCACCCAAGGCGACCGCTGCGTCGCCGACGACGCGAATGCGACCGAGGTGGCTACTCCGAGGAGCGCGAGACAAACTGCTACGGCGATTCGCATTGGTTGACCCTCCTTGTGTGTGCGGCACTTAGACACCGCGGTTCTCCACGACGATCGAGTAGCCGGGAACATTCACGTGGATCTTGGGCAGTGACTTGAGCCGTTTATGGTTCCAAAGACCAAAGCTGACTTCGGCGACGCCGTGCTTGTCGGTCATCGCGAATCGAAGATCACCGTCGGGGAAGTTGACGAGAACGGGCACCTTCGAAATCGGGTCGCCCGCATCCGTGAGCGTGTATCTGATCGTGACGTCCGTCGGATGGGCAAGGTCGTTCGGCCGAACGATGTTCTCGTAGGTTGCGCGAATCTTCAGCGTCGCCCGTGGGACAACGTGCGTTCGCCAGAAGCCGCGATCGCTCCTGCCGGTGAAGACGTCCGCGAAGAGCTCGAGCGGCCCGTGCGCTCCCTCTCCTTCGGCGTTGTAAGAACCATTCGTGCGCGGGGGCAGTGTCAGGTGCTGCGCGGGCTCGAACCGCGTGACGGCCATATTCGACCGTGTGACCCAGATCCCGCCGTTGCCGCTCCCCCACATCACCCAGAGCCGACCGCCCAGCGCCCTGAACACCTTCGCCACTTGAAAGGAGCCGGAGGCAAGCGTCTGGATGCCGGCGAGGTATGAATACAACTGCACCTTCTGATGCGTGGGATCCACGTACGCGACGTAGGCGCCGTGACCGAATGGAGCGGCCAGGCCGAAGCTTCCGCTCGTCGTTCCGCTCGGCAAGGCGAACACCGAGGACTCCGAGGGCCAGATCTCTCGGACGAACGTCCCGGCAAAGTGCCCATTCGAGATCCAGGCGAGGAACACCGCGCCACTCACGTCGGTGACAAGTTGTGGATCTGCGCCGCAGCAATCGGGTTGGTAGGACGGATCCCCGTCGCTCGGCTGGAAGCCGATGTGCACGATCGCCCCGCTCCAGGTCGAGAACACCCAGCCGTTGCCGGCGATCGTCGCGCCAAGCTCGTCGGCGGCGTTCGCGACGGCCCCGCCGTACACGGTCGGGTCGAGCGACCACGTCGCGCTCCCGAACGGACGGATGAACGAGTTGATGCCGACGGCGTGCGAGCCGAGACCTCTCCTGATGCCGCCGGCGGCGAGAAGCCGGAGCGAGCCGTCGGGCATGCGCAGCAGCGCGAGACCGCCGGTCCCGTCGAAGCCGGTCGCGATCGTCGACGAGCCGATCGTCCTGCCGTCGTTCGCGACGAGCGTGTCGGTGATCGTGGCCGGATCGCCTTGTGCCGAGACGACGTTCAGCGCGCCTGAACCGTCGCGCGCGAGGGCGATCTGCGTGCCTGCGTGGGACGGTCCGTCGACGCGGAGCCACGCGGTCGGCGGCGACGCAGCCTGGGTCGGAGGCGCCGCCACGAATGCGAGGAGCGCGAGAAGCGCCATGCAGGCGAGCCGGGTCATTGCAGCAGCCACGGCGACTGAGCGGCCTCCAGGATCCGCTCGAACGGAATCTTGGCCTCGACGGCGACGCGTCGCACGGCCGCAGCTCCGCCTTGGAACCGACAGAGCACGACTTCGTCTTCTCGCAGCAGGATCGACCCGAGGTAGCGGACGTCCTCCCCCGCTTGGTTCAGCGCGGCCGCTTGTGCCAGGGCGCGAGAGTCGAGGGCATGGAGATCGCTCTCGCGCACGCCGGGCCAGAAGCACTCCGCGACGAAGCTCGGCATCTCGTTGGCCATGCGTCCGAGGCTAGGTCCACGAGCGAGCCGATGAAAGCGGGGAAACCCTACGGAATCGGCTGCGGCTCCCGCGCGTCGAGCGCGTGAGCAAGCTGCGCGCGCGAGCGGATTCCGAGCTTGCGATAGGCCCGAGCAAGGTTCGCCTCGACCGTCTTCGTCGTGACGAAGACCTCGGCCGCGATCTCGTGGTTCGTGCGGCCGACCGCGGCGAGGCGAGCAATCCGCAGCTCGGTCGTGCTCAGCTCGTCCGGCGCCCGCCGGCTCGCAACACGCTGCAGCTCCTCGTCCGCGCGAGCTACCCAGAGCGCTGCGCCGAGCTCGGCGAAGAGTGCGCTCGCCTCCTCGAGGGATGCACGCGCGTCTCGCTTCTGCTTGAGGCGGCGCAGGATCTGGCCATGCACGAGCAAGGTGCGAGCGCGCTCGAACGGCACCGGGCACCGCTCGTGCTCGACGAGCGAGCGCTCGGTAGCGGCGAGCGCGTCGTCGAGGTTGCCGCGCGCTGCGTGCAGGAGCGCGCGGCACCGTGCGCTGACCGCGAGGCTCCACGCGATACGCGACCGCGCCGCTGCGCGCTCGAACCGGCTCGTGAGCAGCTCAGCCCGATCGAGGTCGTCGGCGGCTACCGCCGCCTCGATCGCGTCGCCGTCGATCCTCCAGACAGCAGGCTCGAGGAACCGCATCTCGTCGAGGCGTTGCATCGCGGCGGCGAGGTGCCGGTCGGCCGTTGCACCGTCGCCGGCGGACAGCTCGGCCAGCCCGAGCGTGCGCTCCCAGATCATTCGCAGGATCGGTTCGTCCACGTCGCCGCGCACAAGCGCGGCCTCGCGAACGGCCTCGAGGTCGCCGAGGTGGGCGTCGACGTAGGCCTTCCACACGGAGTCGGCCGCAGGACCGATGCCTGCCTGGTGAAACGACTCCTGCGTCAGGGCACCGAGCTCGCTTGCAAGTTGCAGGTTGCCCGCCCAACATTCCGCAAGGGCGCGGTTGAGCAGGATGTTCGGGAGCGACGACTCGTCGCCTTCATCGCGTGCGCTCGTCTCGGCCTCCGCGAGGCGCAGGCGCGCGCCGTCGAGGTCGTCGACGTAGCGGAGCCACTGGCCGAGCTTGAAGTTCATCCTCGTGTCGACCACCGCGGGCGGCGCAGCCTGTTCGAGGGCGAGGGCGCGCTCTGCAGCCTCCCGATCGAGACCGTCGCCCGCAAAGAGTTGCGCGCGGACGCGCGCGCTCAGCGCGAGAGCAACGAGTGCGCTGTCGGCTTCGGGAACCTCGGCGAGGTATGCAAGCGCACGCTCCGCGGCTTCGAGCGCGCGGGGAACGTCGCGCGTGCCGGCGTGCATCGCGATCATGGCGTGACAGCGCGCGAGCAGCTGGAGATCCGTCGCGTCTGCGACTGCGCGTTCCTCGACCTCGAGCGCCGCCCCCTCACCCGAACGCCAGTACAGGACATCGCCGAGCATGAGGAGGACGCGGGCACGCAGGTTCCCTGCCGGCAGATCGGCGACCAGGTCTCGCAGCTCCTGCTCGGCGCCCTCGAAGTCGCCGGCGAGAAGCAACTGCTCGGCGAGTGCGAATCGCCGAACCTCGAGCTCAGGGCTTCCGAGCGGCGTCAGCTTGAGCGCGAGCGCACACAGCTCTGCTGCCGTGTCGGAGGCGCCGCGCGTGCGGGCTCGCCGGGCGGCCGTCTCCAGCACCTCGGCCACACGCTCATCGGGTCCTTCGCACGAAAGCGCGAGATGGCGCGCGCCCTCCTCCTCGTCGCCGACAGTCTCTGCCAGCAGCCGGTGTACGGCCCGGCGGCGCGAGTACGGCGCCGAGGCGTAGACCGCGGATGCGAAGAGGGGATGCGTGAAGGCGACGTGACCGTCGTCGTTCACACGCACGATCCCGGCTTCCTCGGCCGGCAGCAACGCGGCTGCGTCGACCAAGGCAAGGTCGGGACGGGCCAGCGCCGACGCTCGCAGAAGCGCGTCGCGTGTCTCCGGCGGCAGGGCTGCGACGCGCTTTGCGACCAGTGCACGCACGCTTTCGGGAATCGAGATGGTTGCGCCCGAGTCGTCGTCTGAAAGGAGGCGCGCGATCTCGAGCGCGTGGAATGGATTACCACCGGAGGCTTGCGCGATGCGAACGAGGACCGGGCGCGGGAAGCTGCGGCCGAGTTGCTCGTTGACGATGCCGTGCAACGACGCGACCGAGACCGGTCCGAGCTCGACGCGACGCACGCGGTCTGCTGCGAGCGCCGCCAGAAACGACGTCGGCTCGCTCTCGGTGCGAACCGACACGATCGCGCGTACATGCTCGGTAGTCAGCCGGCGAACGGCGAATTCGAGCGCGGCTGCTGACGGACGGTCGAGCCACTGCGCGTCGTCCAGGGCGACGACCACGTCCCGCTGGCTCGCAAGGGCGCGCAACAGCGAGAGCATGGCGGTGCCGACCGTCCGCCGCTCGGGCGGGGCGCCCACAGCTTCGGCGCGAAGCAGAGCGACATCGAGCGCACGCCGTTGCGGGTCGGGCAACGAGTCGAGCGCCGAGGTGTCGAGCGGCGACACGAGGTCGGCGAGCGCCACGAACGAGAGCTTCGACTCGGCCTCGGTCGGGCGCGCGACGAGGATGAGCGCGTCACCGGCGCCCGCACGACGAAGCGCCTCTTCCCACACGGTGGTCTTGCCGATCCCCGGCTCGCCCACGATGACGAGCCCGCGGGCCGCCGACGGGTCGGCGAGGAACGCATCGACAGCGGCGAGTTCCTCCTCACGACCGATGAGAGACGGCACACATCAAGAGTAGGACGCCGCGCCCGCGACGCCAACCCGACCGTTGGTGGAACTCAAGCGCGGTGCGCTTCTCTGGATCTGGGCGTCGCGCCGGCTCGGCACCAGTTCAGTCTCGAGCTGCGGGTCAGGTGATGCTCCCGGCGAAGACCCAGCGCGCGCCTCAGAAGAGAGCGCTCACCACGGGCCATAGCTGCTGCTGTTGGCCCCTCGCAGCGCGCCCACGTAGCCCACTCGTTGCTGCAACGCCTCGTCCGCGTCGCCCGGCACGGCAAGCAACCCGCGCAGCTCGTGAACGGCCGCGAATCCCTTGCGCGCCATCCAATCGGCGAGGCCTTCGAGCAGGACGGTCGCGTGGTCAGGACCGTGACGGAGGAGCGCCGAGGCCGTCATGACGACATCGGCGCCGGCAAGGAGGTACTTGGCAACGTCGTCCGAGGTCTCGACCCCGGTCGTCGCTGCGAGCGAGGCGCGCACCCGTCCATGGAGGAGTGCGATCCACGTGCGCGGCAGCCGCGCCTCCGCAGGGCTGGAGAGACCAACTGTGGGCACGACGGAGAGAGTCTCCGAGTCGATATCGGGTTGTAAGAACCGGTTGAAGAGCACCAGAGCGTCCGCGCCCGCACCGTCCAGCCGCAACGCCATCTCACCGGTCGAGCTGAAGTACGGGCTCAGCTTGACCGCGACCGGCACACTCACCGCGTCCTTGACCCGTGCCAGGATGTCGACGTGCCGCTGCTCGACATCGCGGCCTGAAATGCGCGGATCGCCGGGAAGCGAGTAGACGTTCAGCTCGATCGCAGCGGCGCCGACATCCTGCATCGCGCGGGCATAGTCGACCCAGCCGCCGGGCGTCACACCGTTGAGACTGCCGATCACCGGCACGTCGACGGCCATGGCAGCTCGCTCGAGCAGGCTCAGGTAGCGCCGCGGGCCGAGCTCCCCTTCTGCGGCGGCCGGGAAGTAGGAGAGCGACTCGGCGAAGCTCTCGGTTCCGGCCTCGACGAGACGTGTGTTCTCGGCCGCTTCCCGCTGTAGCTCCTCTTCGAAGAGCGAGTAGAGGACGACGGCGCCCACGCCGGCTGCCGCCAGCCGCTCGATCCCTTCGACGGTCTTGGAGAGCGGGGACGCCGATGCGACGAGCGGGTTTCGCAGCACAAGTCCCATGTAGCGGGTCGAAAGGTCCATCACCGATCCTTGCGAGCGTCGGCAGCGAAGGCGTGCGCGCCGCGGGTTGCCATCTCCTCGTAGACGTTCCAGCGCTGCGCGACACCCTCTTCGGCGAGGCCGTGCAGCCGTTCGGCTTCGGCCGGGTCGGTGTTCGTCAGGCTGCGATAGCGCAACTCCCGGTTGGTGTAGTCGGAGAGCGGGATCCGCGGGCGCGGCGAATCGAGCAGGAACGGGTTGCCCCCGGCGCTGCGCACCAGCGGGTCGTAGCGGATGAGGGGCCAGTAGCCGCTCGCGACGGCGCGGTATTGCTGATCGAGCCCGTTTCTCATCTCGATCCCGTGCGCGACGCAGTGGCTGTAGGCGAGCACGAGCGACGGGCCGTCGTAGGCCTCCGCCTCACGCAGGGCGCTGAGGGTCTGCTGGGGATCGGCGCCCATCGCCACGCGGGCCACGTAGACGTTCCCGTAGGCGATCGCCTGCAGGGCGAGGTCTTTCTTGGGCACCGTTTTGCCGGCAGCGGCGAACTTGGCGACGGCACCAAGCGGCGTCGCCTTCGACATCTGGCCGCCGGTGTTGGAGTAGACCTCGGTGTCGAGTACGAGCACGTTGACGTTGCGTCCGCTCGCGAGGACGTGGTCGAGCCCGCCCGAGCCGATGTCGTAGGCCCAGCCGTCGCCGCCGACGATCCAGACGCTGCGCCGGACAAGGTGGTCGACGACGCTCTGAAGGTCGGCGACGGCGGGTCCGTCCAGCTCATCGAGCCGCCGCCCGACCTCGCGCACGCGTTCGCGCTGCGCGCGCAGCTCCGACTCGCGCAGTTGCGGTGCCTCGAGCGTCGCGTCCACGAGCTCCGCGCCGAGCTCGGCGCGCAGCTCACCCAGGCGCCGACGCGCGAGGTCGGTATGCCGGTCGGCTGCAAGCCGGAAGCCGAGCCCGAACTCGGCGTTGTCCTCGAAGAGTGAGTTCGACCAGGCGGGCCCGCGCCCCTCGGCGTTGCTCGTCCATGGCGTCGTCGGCAGGTTGCCGCCGTAGATCGACGAGCACCCGGTCGCGTTGGCGATCATCAACCGGTCACCGAAGAGTTGCGAGAGAAGCTTCAGGTACGGCGTTTCGCCGCAGCCCGCGCAGGCACCGGAGAACTCGAACAGCGGCTCGAGGAACTGGGTGCCGCGCACGGTGCCAAAGTCGACCCGCGACCGGTCTGTAGCCGGCAGCTGCTCGAAGAACGCAATGTTCTCGCGCTCGCCGGCGACGATCGGTTCGCGCTGCGCGAGGTTGATCGCCTTGCGCACCGGATCGCCCGGCGCCGTGATCGGGCATGCCTCGACGCACAGCTCGCAGCCCGTGCAGTCCTCGACGTAGACCTGGAGCGTGTACCGGGTGTCCGGGAGGCCGACGGCGTCGAGCGGCGCGGACGGGAATTGATCCGGAGCGCCCTCGAGGGCGGACTCGTCGTAGTACCTGGAGCGAATCACACTGTGCGGGCAGACGAAGCTGCAGTTGCCGCACTGGATGCACAGGTCGGGGTCCCAGACCGCGACGAGCTCCGAGATGTTGCGCTTCTCGAAGGCGGCCGTGCCGCTCGGGTAGGTGCCGTCGACCGGCATTGCGCTGACCGGCAGCGCGTCGCCGCGGCCGGCGAGCATCTCCGCAGTCACCGTGCGGACGAACTCGGGCGCGTGCGCGGGAACGACCGGCGGCAGCGCGCGCGTGGCCGTTAGGTGTTCCGGCACCTCGACGCGGTGCAGACCTTCGAGCGCGCGGTCGACCGCGGCCTGGTTTCGCTCGACAACGTCGGCGCCACGTCGGCCGTAGGTCTTCACGATTGCTGCCTTGATCCGTTCGATCGCCTGGTCGGGCGGGAGGACGCCTGAGAGCGCGAAGAAGCAGGTCTGGAGGACGATGTTGGTGCGTCCTGCGAGGCCGACGTCACGGGCGATCCGGCCGGCGTCGATCGTGTGCACCTCGATGTGCTTGGAAATGATCTGCTCCTGCACCGGCAGTGACAGCGCATCCCAAACCTCGTTCGCCGGATGCGCACAGTTGAGGAGCAGCGTCGCACCTTCGGCGGCGCGGCCGAGCACGTCGACCTGGTCGAGGAGGCCGAACTGGTGGCAACCGACGAAGCCCGCCTGTTGCACGAGGTAGGGCGCGCGGATCGGCAGCGGCCCGAAACGTAGGTGCGAGACTGTCTGCGAGCCGGACTTCTTGGAGTCGTAGACGAAGTACCCCTGCGCGTGCAATCCCTCTTCGGCTCCGAGGATCTTGATCGTGTTCTTGTTCGCGCCGACCGTTCCGTCCGAGCCGAGGCCGAAGAACACCGCGCGGACTGTCTCGGGTGCCTCGATGTCGAGGGTCGCGTCGTAGTCGATGCTCAACTTCGAGACGTCGTCCCTGATGCCGACCGTGAACCGGCGCTTCGGCTTCTTCGCGGCGAGCTCGTCGAAAACACCGGCTGCCATGCCCGGCGTGAACTCCTTCGACGACAGGCCGTAGCGACCGCCGACGACCCTCGGCATCACTTCCCGTTCACCGTCGGCGAACGACTCGGTCAACGCAGAGACCGTGTCGAGGAAGAGCGGCTCGCCCATCGAACCGGGTTCCTTGGTCCGGTCGAGCACCGCGATCTGGCGTGTCGTCGCCGGCAGCGCGTCGAGCAGCGCCTGCGCCGGGAACGGCCGGTAGAGCCGCACCTGAACGACGCCGACGCGCTCACCGCGTGCGTTCAGCGAGGCGACCGTTTCGCGGATCGTTTCGGCGCCCGACCCCATCACGACGATCACGCGCTCGGCGTCCGGATGCCCGCTGTATTCGACGATGTGGTAGTGGCGGCCGGTGCGCTCGCCGAGTCGCGCCATCGCATTCTCGACCACATCCGCAACGCGGGCGTAGAAGGGGTTCACCGTCTCACGCGCCTGGAAGTAGACGTCCGGGTTCTGAGCTGTACCGCGAATGAACGGCCGCTCCGGCGAGAGCGCCCGGTCACGGTGAGCGCGAACGAGTTCCTCGGGCACGAGCGCGCGCAGGTCGTCGTCCTCGAGCAGCTCGATCGTGTTCAGCTCGTGCGAGGTTCGGAACCCGTCGAAGAAGTGCACGAACGGCACGCGCGTCTCGAGCGTCGCGGCGTGCGCGACAAGCGCCAGATCGTGCGCCTCCTGGACGGAGGCCGAGGAGAGCAGCGCGAAGCCCGTCTGGCGGACGGCCATGACGTCGGAATGATCGCCGAAGATCGAGAGCCCCTGCGCCGCGAGCGAGCGGGCAGCCACGTGCAGCACGGCCGGCGTCAGCTCACCGGCGATCTTGTACATGTTCGGGATCATCAGCAAGAGGCCCTGCGAGGACGTGAACGTCGTCGCGAGCGCGCCGCTTTGCAGTGCGCCGTGCAGAGCGCCTGCGGCGCCGGCCTCGCTCTGCATCTCGACGACCGCAGGGATCGTTCCCCACACGTTCGTCTTCCCGTGGCTCGACCACTCGTCGGCGAGCTCGGCCATCGGCGAGGACGGAGTGATCGGGTAGATGCAGCAGACTTCGCCGAGCCGGTAGGCGACCGAGACCGCCGCTTCGTTGCCGTCGACCGTCGCGCGCATCTAGGAGGCCTCCTCCGAGATCATTTCGATCGCGTGCACCGGGCACTGCTCGAAGCAGACGCTACAGCCGGTGCATTTGTCGTAGTCAAACTTGTAGCGCGCCCCGACCCCCAGCTTGATGACCGCGTCCTCCGGGCAGGCGCCGAGACAGCCGTCGCATTCGAAGCAATTGCCGCACGACAGGCACCGTGACGCTTCATAGACCGCTGCCTCACTCGAGAGCCCGCCCGTCACCTCCTCGAAGTCGGAGATCCGCTCCTCGGGCGCGAGCTCGGGCTGCTGCCTGCGGGCCGCATCGCCGAAGTACCAGAGATTCAGCTTGTCGAAGCCTGCCTCGTCATGCTTCGGCGAGGTCACGGCCGCGCTGCTTGTGAGCCAGGCGTCGATCGAGCGGGCGGCCTTCTTGCCGTGCCCGACGGCGATCGTCGCCGTGCGCTCGCTCGGGACCATGTCCCCGCCCGCAAACAGACCGGGCGAGCCCGTCTCGAACGAGCTCGACACCTTCACGGTGCCGTCGCGCTCGACCTCCACTCCTGGTACCGCGCGCATGAACTCGGTGTCGGACTCCTGACCGAGCGCCAGGATCACCGTGTCGGCGGCGAGCGTCTCGAACTTGCCGGTCGGCTGCGGATAGCCGGACTCGTCGAGCTCCATCAGCTCGATCTGCAGCTCGGGGCCGTCGAACGCCGTGATCGTGCGCAGCCAGTTGATCCTGACGCCCTCGCGCTCCGCGTCTTCAGCTTCCTCCTCGTGGGCGGGCATCTGCTCGCGGGTGCGCCGGTAGACGATCAACGCGTCGTCGACTCCCAGCCGCTTGGCGACGCGCGCGGCGTCCATGGCAGTGTTGCCGCCGCCGTAGACCGCAACGCGGCGGCCCAGTACGGGCGCCTCGCCGGAGGCGACGCTTCGCAGGAACGAGACCGCGTCGATGATCGTTCCCGCATCGCGAGCGGGGATGTCGACCCGCTTGGAAAGGTGCGCACCGACGGCGACGAAGACGGCGTCGAAACCGCCCTCGAGCCTTTCGGCGGCGAGATCCTCGACCGTGTGGCTGCAGGTCATCTTCACGCCGAACGCTTCGATCCGGGCGATCTCGCCGTCGAGAATGTCGCGGGGCAGGCGGTAGGCCGGGATGCCATAGCGCATCATCCCGCCGGGCTCGCCGCCCGCATCCCGGATCTCGACCTCGTGGCCGAGTCGGGCGAGGTGGTAGGCGGCCGAGAGGCCGCTTGGCCCGGCACCGATCACGAGCACGCGCTTGCCGCTGCGCGTCGGCGGAGCGTCGAACAGCCATCCCTGTTCGAGCGCCAGGTCACCCAGGAATCGCTCGACCGAGTGGATCGAGACGGCGCTGTCGAGGTTCGTTCGGTTGCAGACGCTCTCGCAGGGGTGGTAACAGATCCGCCCGTGGATCGCGGGGAGCGGATTGTCGGCCACAAGCTGTCGCCACGCTTGCTCGTGCCGGCCGGCCTGAGTGTGCGCAAGCCAGGCCTGGATGTTCTCCCCGGCCGGGCAGCCGGCGTTGCACGGCGGCAGCAGATCGACGTAGACGGGTCGGCGCTCCCGGACCGGGCCGGTGTGGGAGCGCCCATGGAGCAAATCCGGCAACGACGCAACGTCCCGCATTGGGTCGCTCGTGCCTCCGTGCGGCGGTCGGAAAGCCATGCGGTCAGGCTAACGAGTCTGAGCGCAGGCCAAGTCCGGACCTTCTACGGGTTTTTCTCTCGGCACCGCCGACCAAAGCCGAGCGCTGGAGACCCGCGTGGCGTCGTTGCGAGAACCAGGGACGGTGTCCACTTCATCTTCAGGTCGCGACCGAGGCGGAAGCCGACAGATCCGTGCAAGACGTCGATCCGCTCTTCCTGATTCGGGTGGAGATGCGTGACCGGAGCGCGACCGGACGGGGCGACGAACAGCTCGAAGACGACGGCGCGGCCGTGGGTTTCGCGGGACGTCCTGCGGAAGACGACGCGAATGCCGGCCGCCGGATCCTCGAGCACGTCATCGACCTTCGCCATGTTGCAGCTCCCTTCCGATTGTCCGACGCTGCCAGACGCGGTGTGAGCCCACGGCGGCGTCCCCCGCCGACAAGCAGGGACGCCGCCGATTGCTCCGGGCCGCGTTACCCGCAGGTGACGCTGGGCTTGTCGAACCACACGGAGATGGTTCCGTCGGCACGCGCCTCGTCTACGTGATGAACGCAAACGGGACCAACCAGCACGCGCTCACCGGTGGCACCGACACGCAGTACGTGCCCGGCTGGCAGCCCCGCGGAACCGGCAGCGACGACTGACGGCGCTTCAGCCAACTCATAGACGGCGAGGGCCACGACCCGGCCCTCGCCGTCCGGGGCCGTGCCCCAGTTGGCAACTTTGGCGGAATCGTGCAGGCTTGAGGAGCCACGTGCGCGGCACGTACTGCCGGGTACGGCGTGTCGTTGCAACCGGGGGAGCCTGTTGGAGATCGTCGCAAGGGAGAAGGAGCTCGCCGCCGTTCGCGCCTTCATCGACGTCGAACACGCTGGCGCGGCAGCGCTCGTGCTGGAGGGGGACGCGGGGATCGGGAAGTCGACGTTGTGGCGTGCCGGCGTCGAGCATGCTCGCTCGTGCGGCGTGCGTGTGCTGATCTCGCGACCGGCGGAAGTCGAGCTCGGTCTCGGTCATGCCGGTCTCAGCGACCTGTTCGAGGACGTCCTCGGTGAGGTTCTGCCTGCGCTGTCGGCGCCGAGGCGGCGCGCGGTAGAGGCCGCGCTTCTGCTCGAAGAGCCGGACGGCGAGACCGTCGATCCGCGAGCGCTCGCGATTGGCATTCGCAGCTCGCTGCAACTGCTCGCCGAGGATGTTCCCGTCCTCGTCGCGATCGACGACGTTCAGTGGTTCGATGATTCCTCAACGCGGGCGCTTGCTTTTGCGCTGCGTCGGCTCGCGGCAAGCCGGGTGCTGTTCCTGCTCGCGCGGAGACTGGTCGATGACGCGAAACCGTCTGGGCTTGAGCACGGCCTCGGTGAGGTGGGCGTCGAGCGTCTGCGGATCGGCTCGCTGAGCGTCGGCGCGGTGCACCAGGTTCTCCGGGATCGACTGGGCAGATCGTTCGCGCACCAGACCCTCCTTCGCCTCTACGAGCGATCAGGCGGAAACCCGTTCTTCGCACTCGAGTTGGCTCGCCTACTCGTGACCGACGTCGATCCGCTTGAGCCGCTCGCGGTTCCCGCGACGCTCGAGGAAATGCTGCGCGGACGGATCTCCGGCCTGCCGAAGGCGACCCGCGCGGCGCTTGCTGTCGCTGCGGCGCTGGGATCGAGTTCTTACCCTCTCCTCGAGCAGCTGGGCATCGAGCCGGCCGACCTCGAGCCGGCGTTCGCCGCGGACGTGATCGAGCGCGACCGAGGGACGATTCGCTTCACCCACCCGTTGTTGTCCTCGGTGCTCTACGGCGACCTCGGTGCGGAGCGGCAGAGGATCCACGGACGTGTCGCGGAAATCGTCGGAGATCCATTCCTTGCAGCCCGACACCTCGCGCTGTCGACGGTTGGCCCCGATGCGAAGATCGCTCGGTTGCTCGACCAGAAGGCGACCGAGGCGACGCAATCCGGCGCTTCCGAGGTCGCGGCCGAGCTCGCCGAGCAGGCGCTGCGCCTCACCCCCTCCGATGATCGTGACGAGCCGCGGCGAGCGTTGCGCGCCGCCCGTGCGCAACACGTTGCCGGTGAGTGGACGCGCGCCCGAACGATCGCTTCCGATCTTCTCTCGGAAACCAGGGCCGGGGAGCTGCGGGCGGAGACCCTTGTGCTGCTCGCCGAGCTCGAGAGCCTTGACCGCGCGGAGGAGTTGCTCGACGAGGCGCTCCGCGAGACGGATTCGCACGCAGGGCTTCAGTCGATCATCCATTGCCGACTCGCCTGGGCGACCCGTTTCAAGGGCGGGTTCGAGCACGCCCAGGCAGCGCTTCGGCTCGCCGAGCAGCTCGACGACGACGTGCTTCGGACGCGAGCGGAAGCTGTGCAATCGATTCTTGGCTGGTTCGCGGGCGAGGCGGAGACGACGGAGGATCTGCCGTCGCGCTCACACGAGTTCGCGAGCGCCGTCGGCGGCGAGCATCTTGTCCAGGAAGCCACCCTTGCGATCGTCAACACCCTCGCTCCTCGCGATCGGCGCGACGAGGCACGGTTTTTCTTCGAGGGCGAGCACAATCGCTGGCGCGAACGCGACGAGCCCCGCAGCGCCCGCGCGCTCTGGGGGCTTTCCTGGGTGGAGTTCCTGACCGGCAGCTGGCAGCTCGCCGCGACCTACGCTGACCGTGCCCACGACATCTCGATCCAGTACGGAATCGAGGTTCCGCAGGATCACCTGCCGATTGCCCTCATCGCCCTCCATCGCGGTGAACTCGACGTCGCGCGCGAGCATTCGACGCGAGCACTCGAGCTCGCGGAGGAGCAGTTTGCGATCCACCCACCGCAGCACCTGGCGATCCTCGGTCTCGCCGCGTTGTGGAGTGACGATGCTGCGACGGCCGCTCGATGGCTCGCGAAGGCCGACGCCCAGGCGGCAAGCCTCGGCTGGCGGGAGCCGAGCGTTCGCTGGTGGACGCCGGACTTCGCGGAGATGCTTCTGACGAGCGGCCGCACAGCCGACGCCGTTTCACTTGTGGACACGTGGGAAGCCGACGCGGTGCGCGTCAGACGCCCGTGGGTCTTGGCACACGTGACCCACTGCCGCGGTCTGATCGCCGCCGCAGCAGGGAACCCGGTCGTTGCGGCCGAGCTCCTCGAGCGGGCCGGCGGGGAGCATGAGGCGGTCGGCGACCTCTTCGGGCAGGCTCGAGCCTCGCTTGCGCTCGGCATCGTCCTCAGGAGGACTCAACAGAAGCGTGCCGCGCGCGTTGCGCTTGCCGCGGCACGCGAGGGTTTCGAGCGGCTCGGGGCGGCAACCTGGGCTGCGCAAGCGCGCATGGAGATTGGGAGCATCGGGGGGCGCATCCGACAAGCGGGGCTGACCTCCGCGGAACGCCGCGTCGCGCGTCTGGTTGTCGAAGGTCGGACGAACCGCGAGGTCGCGGCGGCACTGTTCCTCAACGAACGGACCGTCGCGGGCCATCTGACCCACATCTACGCCAAGCTCGGCGTTCGCTCGCGAACGGAGCTCGCCCGCCAGCTCCGCTGACGCGCGCCCTGCGCAAAGTCGAGAGGTTCTGACCTTTCCTCGCTAGCAGCCCCCGCCTAGCGTCGAGGAATGCCGAGCTACCTCGTCGAGACGTACCTCGCACGTGGCAACACCGAGGAGCTGGAGGCCCGCGGCAGGCGGGCAGCCCAGGCCGCTCAAGCACTGACCCGCGAGAAGACGCTGATCAGTTTCGAGCGCTCGATTCACGTCCTCGTCGATGAGATCTGCCTCTTCGTCTTCAACGCTCCATCGGAAGAAGACGCGGCTCGCGCGGCCCAGCATGCCGGGCTCGATTCGCTGCGCATCGTCGAGGCGATCTCGTCCGCCGGAGCCACCGTTCGTCTGCAAGAGACCGCCAAGCATCCAAAGGAGAGTTCCTGATGAAGCTCACTCAACTTCGCATCCTCGCGATCGGAGTCTTGGTCGCGAGCGTCGCCGTCGCCGGAAGCGGCTCAGGCACGAGCGCCGCCGCACACACAAGCGCCGTGGCCGCGAAACTGGATCCGAAGACCGCGATCGATTGGAACCTGATCGCAGTCAACACCGTCCGCTCGCCGGCCCTGTCCCCGGCCAAGAACCAAATTGAGGGCCTGATCTACATGGCCTACGTCGGGGCCGCGGAGTACAACGCCGTGAACGCGATCAGCGGCCGCTACGTCCCCTACAAATCGTCGCTGCCGCCGGCGCCGCCGGGCGCCTCGCCGCGGGCTGCGGTCGCCGCTGCCGCCTACACGACGCTCGCCTACTACTTCCCGACGCTCGCGCCGTCCCTCGTAGCGGCGTACGACAACTACCTGAACGTCACGCTCGCCCAATTGCCGGAGAAGGCCAGGCTGTCGGGCATCGCCGTCGGCGCAGCGGCGGCCAGCCAGCTGATCGCGAGCCGCTGGGGCGATGGACGGGACGCGCCGGTTGGCATTCCGTTCGGTGTCGCGCCACAGCCGCCCGGAACCTGGGTCTTCGCTCCGCCTCCGTCATTGCAGTCGGCGCAGACCCCGTGGGTCGCGAACATGAAGCCCTTCATGCTCGACAGTCCCGATCAGTTCCGCCCTCCCGCTCCGCCGGCGATCACGAGCCCCGAGTTTGCAGCCGGCCTGAACGAGGTCGAGGCAATCGGCTCGGCCACGAGCACCACCCGCACCCCGGCTCAGACGGCCGTCGCGCAGTTTTGGAATGCAAACACGATCAGCCAGTACAACCAGGTCTTCCGTGACGTCGCGACCAACCATGGCCTCGATCTCGTCGACACGGTGCGCCTGATGGCGATGGGCGACATGGTCGCGGCCGACGCAGGTATGGCGTGCATGGACGCCAAATACCACTACCTCTACTGGAGACCGATCACAGCGATCCGCAACGCGAACCTCGACGACAACCCCGCCACGACCGCGAGCCCGACCTGGTCGGCTCTACTCACCACACCCAACCACCCCGAGTACCCGAGTGCCCACGGCTGCGTCACCTCCGCCGTCACCCACGTGCTCACATCCGTGCTGAAGACCCAGGCGATCAACATCGACGTCCCGGGCGCAACCGGTGGCGCGACGACGCTGACGACAACCCAGCACTTCGCAACGACCCAGGACCTGCTCCAAAACGTCGCCGACGCCCGCGTTTGGGCCGGGCTCCACTACCGCTTCTCCACCACCGCCGGCGTCGACCTGGGCACGAAAGTCAGCGACTGGGACATCCAACACAACTTCCAGCCGACAAAGAAATAAGAAGCCACGATCGATCTTTTCGGGGAGAACGCCAGGCGGCTGCGATAGGGAACTCGACCGTCCCTGTCGCAGCCGCCGGGCGTGGCACAAGCTTCCGAGCAGGGTCGGGACGCCGCTGACGCACGGTGCTCGCGTCTGTCAGCGCCGCGTCCGGCGCTACCGCCTCACGATGTGCACCGGCTTACGTTGCTGCTCGATGCGTTGGATGAGCGCCGTATACGCGTCAGTCACGGCGTGAGGCTGTTGCCACCTTTCCGCGTCCCGATTGTGCGCCTGCGCTGCCTGAGATTGCGTCCAGTGGCTGAGGAGTCTGAGGTCGACCGTCATACCGTGTCTTTTCGGTTCGGTCGGCTTCAATTCGAGGATGCTTATGGTTTGAAAGCGGTATGACCGGGGATCCTCAGTGCCTGCGGCCGGTTCTCCCTCAAGGGGTCAGAGGATGCGGCCGATCTCGAGTGTTGCGGCGCGCTGCGGTAGGGACTGACGGCAAACTTTCCCCCTTGGCGCGCCGCTTCCCTCTCGCCCGGTCACTCTCAGGGCTAAGGGCACCGAAGCGGCCATTCCCTACCGAGGCGACGACGCGCCCCGCGATGCTTCCGGTCCGTCATCGGGCGACGCGCGACGGGTCAGCTCCGTGCGTGAGCGGACGCCCAGCTTCCGCTAGACGCGCAAACGTGTGGTCTCGACGGTCTTCGGCGTCACGTCGCGATCCCCGTCAAGGCAGCGAAGGGCAGCAGCAGTGCACGGTTCAAGATCGTGCTGAAGACGAACGGCCGCCCCACGACACAGGTGCGGGCGGTCACCGTCACGGTCACGTAGGGGACGATGGTTCAGGTGTGGGCGCCACCGCGCGGCGCCCACACCGCGAATCGTCGAAATCGGCTCGCACCGGGGTTTAGCTCGCGCGGCGGAGCTGAGCCTTGACTTTGTGCGCGGCCGGCGACTCCGGCGGTAGCTGCTCGAGCGCCTCGCTGAGGAGCTCGCGACCTCGCTCGTCGGCGCCTTGCCGAAGCAGCGTGAAGCCGAGGTTCGCGATCACCTTTCCCTGCTCGGGACCTTCGGGCAGCGTGCGAAGGATCAGCAGCGACTGCTCGAACCGCTCGACCGCGGCGTCGGTCTCGCCGGTCGCCGCCAGAGCGAGCGCGAGGCTGTTCAGCGTCGGCGCCTGACCGTGACGGTCGTCCAGAGATCGGAAGATCTCGAGCGCCTCCAGATGCAGCGCGGCTGCGGGCGCCGGGCTGCCTGCGCGCCGCAGCTGCGTGCCGCGTGCGTTCAGCTCCAAGGCGCGCCGCCGCTCCTCGTCGAGCTTCGGCTTGGCGCGAAGCGGCGCCGCGGCAACATTGTCGGAGCCTGCGTATGGCCAGCCGTAAAGCTCATCGGCGCTCGGCGGCGCCACTGCCTGCGTGACCGCCCGCGTCTCGCGAATCGTCCTTCCGGGCTGCGCCCGGGCTGTGGCCGTCGACGCGATCGCCCGCGCGCGCCGCGCCGCCTGCGTGCCCTGCGTCCTGACGGTCGTCAGCGTGTGCGAGACGCGGAGGATCCGCCGCAGACCGTGGCGCGGCACACACCACGCGATCAGAGCGAGTACGCCGGCGAGAGCTGCCAGGCCGACCAGGGCCAGCAGCACCTGACCGAGCCCCACTGCAACAAGGACGGCAGCAAAGAACACGGAGACGCCGCTGATCGCGGCCACGCGTTGCCGCAGACGCGGCTCAGCCTCGAAGCGTTCGAGGAACACGCGCAACGAGAAGCGAGGATCTCCCGTCAGCATCGAGTCTCCTTCGACCCCGCGGTCGCGCATCCTTGCCACGGGCAACGATCACGAGGTCTCAAGGTTTGTGACAACTGTGTCGATACCGCAGCCATGAAACTGGTGGCGTATGGAATCGCCGGGTCGCTCCTTGCCTACGCAGCCGGCCTGTGGGCGCTCTTGCGCTCCGATTCCACCTCGCCCGGCCGACCTGGTCACGCCAAGTAACGGAGCTCAGGCGGTAGGTCGCCACGATCACGCAACCGCGGCGCGGCGCGTTTGAGCGCACGCCTCCTTTGCCGGGGCCGAAGAACTTCCGATCGACGACGCCCGCACACACGTTTACCGTCCTCGTACCTGGTTCTTTCCGTTTTCGGAGTTGGCCGGGCAGTAAAGAAAGGATGAGTACTCCGGTCAGCCTTGAGTACCCGAATGGACGGGTCTACATGACGAGCGTTGACGCCGGCGAAGAGATCCGGCCGGGGTACGAGTTCGAGCTACACGGCCGCCGCTGGCGGGCAGTCAGGCTGGTCAGGGAGGGGCGGAGCGGGATTGGAAGGCATGCGGGCCGCGTCTTTTGTGTGGCCGTTTCTAACGCCGCTCAACCACCGAACGCAGAGCCGAGGCAGCCCGCTATTGCGGCGGAACGCGGCACATGATCGGCGACAAGCGGACACGGAGGCGCCACCTGGCCGCGCTGCTTCAGGTCGGGTTGTCCACCGGCAGGTCGATTTCGATCTCGAGCGCTCCGGGCTGGTCGGTCGGAGGTCGGATCTCGACTCCGCCGTAGCTGGCGAGGAAGGGGGCGAGGTAGCGGCCGACGATCTTCGCGGACGGCCACCAAAGTGCTTCACCGGCGACGGTGCCGGTGCCACCGTGGCCGCCATGCGGTTCGGTGCGGAGGTAGCGCGGCGCGCCGCCGGTGAGGAGCAGTCCGCGGAGCACCGGTTGGAATCGACGTGGCTGAACGTCGGCTCCGGCCAGTGCGGCGATCACTTCTGCGACGGCGTCGGCCTGCTGGGTGGCGATTCCGCCTTGCTTGATCGGGAACTGGGTGATGTCCCCCGCGGCATAGACGTTCGTGAGGCCATGGATACGGCTGCTCAGGTCGGTGGCGATGAAGCCGTCCGGATCCTGCGGGATCCCGAGGATGCGTGGCCCCTCGAGCCGAGGAAGCGCGACAACGCGATCAGCGAGAAGCGACCCTCCCGGGACGAGTTCGAGCCGACCGGCCTCGTATCGAGTCGGGTAGCAGTTGGCGTGTAGGCGAATACCGCGTTCGTTCAGCAGGGCGCGGACGGCGTCGCTTGCTGCTTCGCCGAAGATCTCCAGTGGTGCGGTTTCCGGCGTGACGAGCGCGAGCTCAACCTGTTTGTCGTGCTGTTCGAGGTGGGTTGCCGTGAGCAGTGCGAGCTCGTAGAGGGGAAGCGGCCAGGCACTTGGCGTGGGGATGGCGAACGCAATCGAGCGGATGCTCCCGCTCTCGGCCTCGGCGAGCAGTCGGCGGATCGCGTCTGTGTCGGCCGGGCCGCGAAAGGTCAGCGCACCTGCGAGCGCCTGCCGCGCCAGAGCGCCACAGGCGATCACGAGCGCGTCGTAGGCGATCTCGGCGCCGTGACTGGTGCGGGCCACGTTGGCGTCGGCGTCGACCGAGGCGAGCTGGCCGAGCGTGAAGCCGGCGGCCGCGGCCCCGGCGATCTGTGCGAGCTCGAAATGGTTGGCGCGACCGGCGTCGAACGGCTCGGCAACCGCGAGCGGTCGGTACCAGAACACGGGCTCTGCCGCGAGCAGCTCGAGGTCGACCAGGTCGCCGGCGAGCGCGCGCAGCGCGAGCAGCGTCTCCAGGCCGGCCACCCCGCCACCGGCGATCAGAACACGTAGACCTCCGTAGCTGTTGGGAAGATCTGTCTTTGCCACTCGACCAGCTTCGCGGCCGTCTCGCTTCGTGCAATCCGCGAACGGTCGGATTCAGCCGCGGAAAAGCCGCAGCTACTTGAGGGCCTTCCGGTAGGCGACCAGAGCCTGCAGGTGTCGCGCGGGAATGATGCCGCCCAGGGGCATGCTCGCGATCCAGGGCTTGCCGATCACGCTGCCCCAGCGGATCACCGCGATGACTTCGCGTCCGTGTTGAACTGCTCGCGGAAAGCCTGACCGGAGAGCGGCGGGATCGTCTTGTCGGGTGACTGGGTGTTGGGCACGCCTGCCTCGGATCAGGACACTGGCGGCGCCCGGAACCGTAAAGGCCGCCGAGAATGTGCCGGCAGGAGTGGGCTGCGTAGGATCGAGCCGATGACGACGAACCCTTTCGACTTCACCGGCCGCTCTGCCCTCGTCACCGGCTGCGGCAGCGCCCGCGGGATCGGCTTCGCGTCGGCCGCTTTGCTCGGTCGCCTCGGCGCAACCGTCGCGATCAGCTCGACGACCGGGCGGATCGAGGAGCGAGCCGATGAGTTGCGCGCGGCCGGCGCAACGGTCACAGCCCACGTCGCCGACCTCACCGACCGTGCGCAAGCCTTCGGGCTGGTCGCCGCTGCGCAGGCGGCGCACGAACACATCGACATTCTGGTGAACGCGGCCGGCATGGTGCAGACGGGGACAGAGGCGCGTGGCAACCGCTTCGCCCGTATCGGTCCGGACGACTGGTTGCGCGAGCTCGACCTCAACCTGCACACCGCGTTCCACACGACGCAGGCCGCGCTGCCCGCGATGGTCGAGCGCCGATACGGCCGGGTTGTAATGGTGTCGTCGGTCACCGGCCCGCTCGTGACTGCGCCCGGCTCGGTTGGTTACGCGACGAGCAAGGCCGCCCTTGACGGGATGATGCGGACGCTCGCCGTCGAGTACGGCCGCGCCGGGATCACGGTCAACTCGGTCGCGCCCGGGTGGATCGAGACCGCGTCGTCAGAGGCCGACGAGCTGGAAGCGGCACTGCACACGCCGCTCGGGCGCGCCGGAACACCGGAGGAGGTTGCAAGCCTCGTCGCCTACCTCGCCTCCGAGGGTGCGAGTTACGTCACGGGGCAGGCGATGGTGGTCGACGGAGGCAACATCATTCAGGAGCCACACGGGATCGAGCTGTACGAAGACGTGCCCGGCACGGCATAGGATCGCGCCGTGGCCGTCGACACCGATGCGCAACGATCCGTGCTCGAGACGCCGCCGCCGCGATTCACCCCGCGCGAGGTTGAAGCGATCACGGCGGAACTCTTCGGCATCGCCGGAACAGCAACGAACCTCGGCAGCGAGCGGGACCAAACATTCCTCGTCGCCGGCGACGGCTCGAGTGTGGTCGTGAAGATCTCGAACGTCGGCGAGACCGCCGCCGTGCTCGACCTGGAATCGGAGGCGATCCTGCACATCGCCCGCACCAACCCAGCCCTACCGGTCGCGCAACCACAGCCGATTGCAGGCGCGGACGGTAACCGGTACCGGACGACGGTCGCCGGGCCGGACGGCACGCACTTCGTCCGCGTGTTCGAGCGGCTGCACGGTCGAAACGCACACGGTGCGGAGCTCGACGACGGCGCGCTCTTCGCCTACGGCAAGATGCACGCGCGGCTCAACCTTGCGTTGCGCTCGTTCTTTCACCCGGCTGCCGGCCGCGAGCTCCTGTGGGATCTGAAGAACACCGGGCAGCTACGCCCGCTGCTGTCGTCGATCGTGGACAGCGAGCAACACGGGCTCGTCGAAGCTGTCGTCGACCGCTTCGAGTCGCACGTTCAACCGCGCTGGCCGCAGCTGCGCGCCCACGTCGTACACGGCGACCTGAACCTCGACAACGTGCTCGTCGACGAGCACGGGCGCGTTACCGGGATCGTCGACTTCGGCGACCTGACGCACACTGCGGAGGTCGCCGACTTCGCGATCGGTCTCGCCTCGCTGCTGCGCGGCCGGAAGGGCGACGACGTCTTCCGCTCGGCACGCATTGTCGTCGACGGGTACGCCTCTGTGAGCCCGCTCGAGGACACCGAGCTCGCGGTGCTCGCGGATCTCGTCGCGGCGAGGTTGGCATCGATCGTCGCGATCAGCGCGTGGCGCAGCGCACGCTACCCCGAGAACGCGGCGTACATCCAGGCGCACGACGCCGACTCGTGGGCGCTCCTCGCGCTTCTCGCAGCAGCCGGCCCGGAGACGGTTGCACGCGAGTTCGGCGCGGCTGCGCCGCCCGTCGAAACGGCGGCGCTCATCTGCAGGCGCGAGCGCGCACTCGGCTCGCGCTCGCTGCTTCGCCTCAGCTACCGCGAGCCCGTCCATGTCGTCCGCGGCGAAGGTGTGTGGCTGATCGACAGTGACGGTGAGCGGCTGCTCGACGCATACAACAACGTCCCGGCCGTCGGCCACTGCCATCCGCGCGTGACCGAGGCAGTCGTCCGTCAGACGCGGACGCTCAACACGCACTCGCGCTACCTCTACGCGCCGCTCGTTGAGCTGGCCGAACGGCTCACGGCGACGATGCCGCCCGAGTCGGGTCTCGACACTGTGCTGCTCGTCAACTCGGGCAGCGAGGCGAACGACCTGGCGTGGCGCATGGCGACGACCCTGAGCGGCCACCGCGGCGCGTTGATCACGTCGTTCGCCTACCACGGCGTGAGCGCGGCGATCGCGGACGTCTCGCCCGAGGAGTGGCCCGCCGGTTACGAACCAGCGCAGGTCGCCCGCATCGACCCGGTCGGCGTGATCGACGACGAACTTGATCGGGTAATCGATCGCCTCGCAGAACCCGGCCTCGCCGCGACCTTCATCGACAGTGGCTTCACGAGTGACGGCATCCTCGAGCTGGCACCCGCGACGCTCGCTGCGATCGTCGCCCGCACGCACGCCGCGGGCGGCTTCTACGTTGCGGACGAGGTGCAGATCGGGTACGGGCGCACCGGTGCGACGTTGTGGTCGTTTGCGCGCGACGGGATCACTCCCGACTTCGTCACGCTCGGCAAGCCGATGGGCAACGGCTATCCGGTCGCGGCGGTGATCACGCGCAGAGAGATCGCCGAGCGGTTCGCCGGCGTGACGCATTTCTTCAGCACGTTCGGCGGTAACCCGGTCGCCGCACGGGCGGCGCTCGCTGTCCTCGACGTGATCGCGGACGAGCGGCTGGTCGAGCACGCCGGCCGCGTCGGTGCCTACCTGCGCGCTGCGCTGCGCGAACTCGCCGACGACCGCCCGGAGATCACCGCGGTGCGCGGGCCCGGGCTGATGATCGGCGTGGAGCTCGTCTCGCCCGAGCTCGCCGGGTACGTGGTCGACGAACTGCGCGAGAGACATATCTTGATCGGGCGTACCGGGCGTTCAGGAAACGTGCTGAAGATCCGCCCACCGCTCCCATTCGCGGAAGAGCACGCGGACCTGCTCGTCAAGAACCTCAGCGCAGTGCTGCGGTCAACCTCCTGACGACGGTTTGCCGGCGGCAGTCGCGTTCTGGCCCGATGCCAGAACATCGTCCCCGGCTAGCATCGGGGCATGAGGCCCGGGATCGACAGACGTGCGATGGGGGCGCTCTCGGGTGGGCATCTCGCGGTCGATTTTGCGTCGGGGAGTGTGCCGGCGCTGATCCCGTTCATGACCGACAAGTTTCACCTCGGCTACGCCCTCTCGGCCATGCTCTTGCTCGCGGCGACGGCGTCTTCGTCGCTCGTGCAGCCGCTCTTCGGGCTGCTCTCCGACCGGCGTGGGGCGCTCTGGCTGATTCCGGGCGGGGCGTTGCTCGCGGCGGTCGGCGTCGCCGCCGCGGCTGTCTCGCCCGTTTACCCCGTCGTGTTGGTGCTCGTCTTCGCGGGCGGGCTCGGCGTTGCCGCGTTCCATCCCGAAGGGTCGAAGTTCGCGGCGTACGCGAGCGGCCAGAAGCGCGCGACCGGGATGTCGTACTTCAACAGCGGCGGCAACGCCGGCTACGCACTCGGCGCGTTCGCGACGGGTCAGCTCGTCGTCTGGCTCGGGCTCGTCGGCGGGGTCGTCGCGATGATCCCGGTCCTCCTCGTTTCGCTCGGGCTCGCGCGGATGGCGCCGTACTTCTCCAAGCTGCAGTCGCAGATCGTCGAGCCTGCCCACGTCCGCGGCGACGACCGCCGTCGCGCGATGGCGCTGCTTGGCGTCGTGATCGCACTGCGCAGCGTCTCCTGGTTCACGTTGCTCGCCTTCGTGCCGCTCTGGCTCGTCCACCTCGGCCACTCGAAGGCCGACGGCAACCGGCTCCTCTTCCTGATGCTGCTCGCCGGCGCCGCCGGCACGCTGATCCTTGGCCCCGTCGCCGACCGGATCGGGCTGCGCACGACGCTCGTGATCACCCAGGCGCTCGTCACGCCACTCGTGCTCCTCTTCGTCTACGTCGGCGGTGTTCCCGGAGCGATCGCGCTGATGCTCGTCGGGATCTGCGTCGTCGGCACCTTCGGCGTGACGATGGTGCTGAGCCAGCTGTATCTGCCGCGCCACGTCGGGATGGCTTCCGGCCTCTCCGTCGGGCTCGCGATGGGAGTGGGCGGCGTCGCGGCGGTCATCCTCGGCGCCGTCGCCGACGCGATCGACCTGAAGACGGCGCTCACGATCTGTGCGCTCGCACCCGCGTTCGGCGTCGTGATTTGCCTGCGACTGCCCGCACCGGCCGCCCGCACTCGACGCATAGCCACCGAACCGGTTCCGCTCGCGGACTGAGCCAGTCACAGCTTGAGTCGAGCGAGAACCGTTGAAATCGCAAACCCCCCACCCTGTTCTAGCCTCCGGGTAGATGTCGATCCGCGGCCGCCCGGGGACGAAGGCGCCGCCGCCGCGCCCTTTATCGATTGACGTCGAGGGCTTCGAGGAAGGCGCGCGGGCTTCGAACCGGGAGCTCGCCAGCAAGAGTGAGCAGGTGTGCGTCAACGGACACGAGAACGCTGCGTTCGACGACCTCAGCTAGAGCGAGCAGATAGTCATCGCCAGGATCGGGCGAGCGCCGGGCGGGCTCGGCTGGGTCACGGGCAAGCACCGCCGCCTCTGCAAGCAGAGCGAGGAACTCTGCCGCGTCCTCCGAAGTGATTCGCTTTCTGAGCTTCGGATCGGCCAACGCTCGCTTCAGCTCCGCGAGAAGCTTCTCGGAGAGGATCAGCTCAAATTCACCCTCGAGCCGGCGGCGAACGAGCTGCGCGGTGGCAAGAACACCTGTGATGACCGTCAGGAGACGGTGATCTGAGCGTCCGGTGAGAACCCTGACGCCCGGCCCGTCTTACTGTTGCGGAGCCGCGCCTCGAACGCGTACGTGCCCTTGCCGAGTCTCGGGGCAAACGCAGCGTGCAATGTTGTGGCGGCCTTCTGCCACGGCGTCCAGTTGGTCCACTTCGTCGAACCTGCTGGCCGGAAGCGGTACTGGACGTCGAAGACGCAGCCGGTGACGTTCACCCTCGCCCACTTGATGTCGTAGCTCATCGTCGTGCTGCCGGTTACCGGCGACACAGCGGGCGATACGCCGACCGACCCGGCGAACACCATCGGCTTGTCCCCCTTTTGCGCCGAGCTGTACGAATACGTGCCTGCGGCGGGGAATTGGTAGGCGAACGTGCCGCTCGTCCTCGCTCCCGAGTCGAAGAGCGCCTTGCCGCCGACGCCGAGACCAGTCGCCTCGGTGACCGAGTGGGGCTTCGTCCCCGCGAACGTCCATACCGCGGCGCCGTTCCCGAGATTGAGCGTGGCCGCCTTCGGGGCATACCCGCTGTCAGAGACGCGAAGGCCGAGCGGTGCCGGCGAGGCCGTGTTCCACCGGCTCGCGCTCGAGGTGAGCACCGTCGCCTGGATATACGTCACTCCCCCGATCGTCACGTAGCTCTTCGAGAAGACGCATGGATCGGGCGACGCCTGACGGTACGTCGGGCTCGACGGGTTCGTTGAACTTGCGTCGCAGTTCGGAAGGGCCGCCGGGGCGCCGCCTTCGCTGCGGAAGACCGCCGCGGCGTCGAGCGTGAGCTGATCGAGCGGCTGCCCCGTCGGCGGGGAAAACGTGAAGACGAGGGACAGCGGGCTTTGCGCCGTCGCCGCGGGTGCCGTGATGTCCACTTGCACGCCGCCGAACGTGTAGCCGGACGGCGCAGTCCCGGTCGTCTGGCCCTGCGTCACCGTCACGACGCCTCCCCCAGTCCCGGCCGGAACGGTCACCGCCGAGGAGAGTCCACCGATGGCAGCCGGGTCCGACCCCGTCATCACCGACGTCGAGGTGTTCGCGGGCGCGACCTGCGTCACCGATGCCGGCGGCGGCGCGCCCGCCTGCGGGGTGACGACGTTCGAGGCCGCCGACGGGACACTCGTGCCAACGGCGTTCGTGGCCGTGACGGTGAATGTGTACTGATGCCCGTTCGTCACGCTCAGCGTGGCGGCCGCGCCCGCCGCCGAGGCCGGCGGTGCGTTGATCCCCGACGTCTGGTCGTGCGCCGTCACCGCGTACGACGACACCGGGCTGCCGCCATCAGAGGCCGGAGGCAGCCAGCTCACCGCTGCGCTGCCGTCCCCCGCGGCCGCGACGACGCCGGTGGGCGGGTCCGGCACCGCGGTGGTCGGCGGGCACGTGGGCGTGCCGCCGAGGTCGCCCCACACCGGGATGACGAAGATGCCGTAGTCGCCGCACACGTCGCTCTCGAAGACGAGTCGCGTGCCGTCGGGTGAGTAGGAGGCTTCGTAACTGTCGCCACCCGCATAGTTCGTGAGCTGGGTCACGTCGCTGCCGTCCGCGTTCGCGGTCATCACCTGGTAGCGGCCAGAGGCATCGGTCGTGTACGTGAAGCGGCTGCCGTCTGGCGACCACGGCGAAGCTTCCGGGCCGGCGAAGAAGTTGTTTCCGTGGTCGTCCGGCGTCAGGTCGGCCTTCCCCGTGCCGTCGACGTTCATCACAAAGATGTCGGCGTCCTGACGGTAGTTCCCGATCGACGGGTCGAACAGGTACCACTGATATAGGAGCTTCGAGCTGTCGGGCGACCACGCGCACGGGCAGTCGCCGCGGTCGCCCAACGTGACGTTTTGCACGCCACTGCCGTCGGCGTTCATCACGTAGATCTTGTCGACTGTCTGTTGAAACGCGATCCTCGTTCCGTCCGGCGACCACGTTGCGAAGTCCTCTTGCGACATGCCAGGCGTCAGGTCGCGCACATCGCTCCCGTCGGACTTCATCGAGAAGATGTCATCGGTCTGGCCGTTCACCGGCGTGCCATCGCTGTCGAAGGCGATCCGCGTCCCGTCGGCCGACCAGCTCGGCAGCCGCTCGAACGTGTTCAGGGTCGACGTCAGGTCGACAAGGCCTGACCCATCGCCGTTGACGACACCCACATCGGACTGCCCGGTGCCCGGGCGCGCGAGGTCGAACGCAAGCCGACTTCCGTCGGGCGACCAGTCCATGAAACCGTCCGGCTTGGACGCAGCCGGTACGAGCGTCCGGCGACCACTCCCGTCCGGCGCCGCCACCTCGATACTCCGGCTCCGACCGGACTCGTGGATATAGGCGATCAGGTTGCCGTCGGGCGACCAGCGACCCTCGAAACCTCCGCCGACGTACGCCGGGAAGACGGGTGCTGGTGCGTTGTCGACCACGGCGGCCCAAGTCGCGGGCGTCGACGAGTTCACGTCATGACTCCCCGCCGCAAACTCCGGGCCAAGGTTCCAGAACGCCACGCCTGCCGAAGGGACGCCTGCCCCAGGGTTCCGCTGGATCGCGTAGACGTTGCGAAACCACGCTCCGCGGTCGGCCTCGGTGTAAGTCGTCGCTCCGTCGGTGGGCTGCTGCAGGAACCCGAACTCTTCGGTGATCCACGGCTTCCCGTTTGCCTGCGCCGCCGCCGCGACGATCGCGGCCTTCGTCTCGTTCGCCGCCGTCGCCGGGAACCGTGCGAAATAGTCGTGAATCGAGAGCACGTCTTCGTTCGGCAACGCCCAGATCGCAGCGGAATCGATCCCGGAGTCGCTCCCGTAGAGCGCCTGCCAGTCGATGTGCAGGAGGCCGCCGGACGTGACGAGGTGATTCGTGTCATCTGCTTTCCACTGCCCGAAGACGCGTGCGTAGAAGTCCGTCAGCTCCTGCGTGGTCGGCTTTAGCGGCTCGCCGCTGTTGGGTGGGTTCGGCTCGCCGGCAAACGACACGATCGCGATCGTCGGATCGTTCTTGTACGCCACTCCCGTCGCCGTGTTGACACGGTTCGCGACAAAACCGAGAAACGTGTTCCACGCAGCGGAATCGGCTGTGCTGTACGGGTCGGTGCAGCTCGACGGATTCGCGTCACACCAGTCGACGCCAACACAGCGGGCGAGGTCGTCGCCGCTCTTCCCCACGCACTCGGACGGCGTCGGGTCGCCGGCATCGATTCGCGCGGTGCCCTGCACGTACAGCTCACGGTTCTGCAGATGGTTTCGGAACGCGGAGAGATCGAGCACTGCGTGCAGTCCCGCGTCGCGCATCGCGGCGAGAAGTTGGTCGACGCGAATCCAATCTGCTTCGTTCGTCGGTGCGTTCGCGTCGATCCCGCGTTCGTCGAACATGTTCACGATCCGGAGCGTGTTCAAGTGACCACTATGGGCCAACGCGATCTCGTCGGCGATCGACTGCCCGGCGCCGGGATTCGATGTGCCGTAGGTGGAGCCGCCGTAGAGGTACCAGGGCAGCCCACCGAGCACGAGCTGCGTCCCCGATGTCTGCACGAACTGCGGCCCGGAGGCGGTAATGGGACGCGCGGCGGCGAGCAAGAAAGCCGTCAGGAGAAGAGCCCCACAAAGGCCGACCGCGCGCCGCATTTGCGCCAGTCTGAACCTCCGATCGGGAAATTGCTAGTGCCGAACGGCACAGCTTTCGCCAAAGGTTGAGGAACACAATCCCAGAGTTCGAGGAATGAATGGCGGCGCGGCGAACGGGGTTGATTGCCGTCAGCCGCCGCAGCACGCGCCGCCTCCAGCCTGTATCGACCGTCTCTGGTCATACTTGACCGGAGTCCGTCGAACTGACGTGACCCCCTGTGACGCGCCAATTGCCCCAAAGGCTTTCACCGAGCTTCGGCCAGACGGGCGAGTCCGCTCAATCGTTGAGACTGATCGTCGCTGACGCACACGAACTTCGACATGCGAATGCGTCGCTCGATCTTACGCAGTGCTTACTCCCGTCGAATGTGACCGTACGGTCGGTGGATAGAAGAGGTGTGTCCGTGTGGACGCGTATCCGCGCGCTTCGCCGACGGACCCAAAAAAAGAGGATCACTCGACATGCGCAAGCTTCTTGTACTTCTCGCTGCGGCCGCGATGCTCACCGTGAGTGGCGCCGCCGCAGCGAAGACCGTCACGGTGACGATCACGGCGAACGGCTATGTGCCGAGCTCCGTGACGGTCGCTCAAGGCGACACCGTTCAGTTCACAAACAGCGACACGGTCGTCCATCAGGTGACGTTCAAGTCGACTGCCGGGGTCACGTGCACGCCGAACCCGCTCGTGCTCCAGCCGAAGGCGAGCGGCACCTGCGTGTTGCAGACCGCCGGCCCGTATGGCTTTTCAGACCCGAACGTGAAGGGCAAGAAGTACCACGGCTCGATCACGGTGACGGCGACCGCGCAGGCGCTCAGCCTGAGTGCCAAGCCGCTGCTGCTGATCTTCGGCGCCAAGACCACGCTCGCGGGGGTTCTTTCGACCCAGAAGGTCGGCGAGCCGATCGACGTCTTCGCACAGCAGTGCGGGGCGAGCGCGGCGAGCAAGCTCTCGACCGTGCAGACAACGACGGCCGGCGCCTACACGTCTTCGGCCAAGCCGTTGATGAACACCGCCTACACCGCCAAGGACAAGAAGCTTTCGAGCACTGCGGTGACGGTACGTGTCCGGCCGCGGTTGCGTCTGACGAAGGTCGCGGCGCATCGCTACTCGCTGCGTGTCTTCGCAGGGCAGAGCCTCGCCGGCAAGTACGCGAGCTTCCAGCGCTTCAACGGCACGCTGCACCGCTGGGTCGCGGTCAAAGCCGTCCCGTTGAAGGCGTCTTCGAGCGGTGTGGCTCCGACCGTGATCTCGGCAGCGTCGTTCCGCTCGACGATCAAATCGGGCCTTCGGATCCGCGTGACGTTGCCGCAGCCGCAGGTCGGCAGCTGCTACGCCGCCGGTCTCAGCAACACCACCCTGAGCTAGGGAAACTGCCGCTGCCGGGCCGGGGCTGACGCCTCGGCCCGGCCAAAGCCGGCTCCTGTTAAGGGATCGTCACGCCCTGCAGTAGAACCGGGTTATGGAGCGTGTAATCGAGCTCGTCCACCTGTGCGACGCCGGTCGGCGTGAGCACGTCGGTCGCCTTCGGGACGGAGTTCGGGTTCGCGGTGCAGTGGGCGTCGCTGCTTGCGGTTGCACAGACGCCGAACTGGAAGTCAAGCGGTGTCGGGGCGAAGCCGCGCGCCTTGTCGCTCGAGAACCCGTCCTGGCCGTGGAGCACGACGGTGAATGCCCAGCCGGTGCCGGGCGTTCCGCCGAGGCTTGCCTTCGAGACCTTGAACGTGATGTAGCGCGAGATCTGGTTCGCGCTGATCGCGATCGTCCCGACGGTGTTCCCGGAGGCGTCCTCGTAGCGCTGGCCGAAGCCCTGCACCTGGAGCAAGCGACTCCAGGCGAACGCAGGTGCGATCTGGAAGTTGCGCGACGCATTCGCAGCCGCGGTCGAGGTGGGCGACGCGCCGGGCTCGTGGACGTAGACGTCGACGAGCTGCGCGCCGTTCGTCGGGCCGAAGGTCGGCGTCAGATCCGTGGTCTGCAGTCGGAACGTGACGTCGGAGCCCGAGTCCCAGACTTGGAAGTCGCGGATGTCGAATGCGCCCGCATGGAAGTTGCTCGACGTCGGATAGGCGTAGTTGCCCGGGCCGTTGTCGTCGCCCGCCGGATCCGAGCGGTCGAACACGAGCGTGCCCGGGACGAAGTCGAAGACGATGGAGCGCTGGTCGTGCGCGGTCGCACCGTTCGCAGCGACGGCGACCGTCGTGAGAACGGTCGTGCCGCCGTCAACGGGAACCTGCACGCTCCACGAGCCGTCCAGGGCGGTCGTGGTCGTCGCGGTGGTTGTTGTGAACGTGTTGTCTGTGTTGGTGGCGGCCACGTAGATCGTGTTGCCGGCCACCGATGTGCCCGACACGGTCACCGGTGACGCACCGACCGAGGTCTGGTTTGCAGGGCTCGTCACGGTGAGCGTTGTCGCGCCTTGCGTGTGCTGGACGTAGCGTGCGTAGCTTGCGGCGGGCCGGTCGAGGAGCGTGCCGGTTGCGAGGTCGCGGGCAAGCCGGACGAAGGCTCCGGCCGACCAGTCGAGCGGCGCAGCCGAGCCGGCGGCACCGCCGTCGGCGAAGCCGATCGACGCCGTCGTCGGGTCGGTGAGAAACGGCGAGGGAGCGAGGGCGGGGTTCTCCCAGTTCTGCTCCGGGATGAGCCCGACGCCGCTTGCCATCCGCGCCATGCTGTCGAGCAACGCCGCGGCGCCGGCGGTGTCGCCCGTCTGGAGCTGTTGCTCTGCGCGCTCCGCCGAGAGGGCGGGCCAGAGATGGCCGCTGCCCTCGCCGGAGGGCGCCCACGGCCGCCCGTCGCTCGAGCGGTCGCCGTAGCCGTCGCCGTTGTAGCGGTGGAAGCCGTCACCGGCCGCGGTCGTGTTGCGGATCGTTGCGTCCACGACCGGGAGCGACGCCAAGATGTCCGGATCGGTCGCCGAGAGCTCGCCGAGTCGCGTGAGCTCGAGGAAGCCCTGGTCGATCACCTGGCGCTGGTCGAGGGTCGGCCCGCCATTCCCGACGTTGTAGGAGATCGCGGCGTTCGGGTCACCCGTCTTCGAGAGGCGGATGAAATAGCGCGGCGCGAGCGTGCCGTTCGTCGTCACCGTCCACTTCTTGATCGACCGTTGGAAGTCGTCGGCGGTGCCACGCCAGAGCGCGGCCGATGCCGGGTCGTTGTTCGCGTCGGCGAGGTCGGCGGCCGAGAGGAGGCCGACGATCTCCGCGGCGATCGTGGAGGGGGAATAGCCGTCCTGCTCCTCCCAGCGCTCGACGCCGAACGCCGGGCCGTGCGCCGCGACGAAGTTCGCGGCGGGCTTGATGTGCTGCTCGTAGAGCGCGTGGTCGGTGAGATGCAGCTGATCGGCCATCAGCAGCGGGTAGGCGGTCTCGTCGAGTTGCGTGTTGAACGAGTCGGGCGCCGCCTTGCCGTTGATGAGGCTGTTGCGTGGCATCGAGCCGTCGGGCTGCTGCTGACGGTCGAAGAGAAACAGTGTCGCGTCCGTTGCGGTCGCGGTGTCGCCGTCGGCCATCAGCCCGGTCCAGATCTCGTACAGGTCGCGTGCAAAGACCTCGCGATATGAGCCGAAGTAGGTGTTCTGCGGATCGCCCGCGGAGATCGCCTGGCCCCACGGCGACGCAGGTGCAGCGACGAGCGCACCCGGGAAAGTCTTGTCCTCGACCGCCTTCAGGACGTTCGCCGACGTGAAGTACTCGTCGCGGAGCTTGGCGACTCGCGGCCCCGGGATGCCGGGCAGCGTGTTCGGCGGACGGTTCAGCTGCGCGTCGTAGGTCTGCCATGCCTGCTTGAACGAGTCGCTTGCAGCGGCCCAGCCATCGCCGAGCGCCGACTCGGCCGTGGAGACGGCGTCCGACTGGGTCGAGCCGAAACCGAGCGAAGCCGTGAACTGGATCGTCTTGTTGTTGCCCGCGACGCGCGCGGTCTGAACGACGTTGCCGTTGTTCGCGGCGGAGTACGATGTCGTGAGCGCATGCGAGGCGTCGAGCTCGACGAGGCCGTCGGATGCGCTGCCCGCGAAGCCGTTCGTGCTCTCCGAGGTGAACGGCGCGTCGAGCGCCATGAAGACCGGTTGCGCGTAGTCGCGGTTGGCGGCGTTGGTCGTCGTTGACGGATCGTCCGAAACGAGAATCGGGTGACCGGTCGAAGTGTCGGTCAGCGCAAAGTCCGCACCGCCGTTCCCACTGCCGCCGCCGCCGTTGCCGTTCACCGTCGGGTCGAGGCGCGCGTAGAGGCGGAGCGATTTCGACGCGCTCGACTTGAACGAGACCTTCATCAGCAGCGCGTTCCGAGCCGGGTCGGTGACGTAGTCGGTCGTGATCTGGTACTTCCCGTTCTTCGCGGTCGTCGTGACGCTGCAACCCATGCCGCCGCTGCCCGGGAGCGGTGTGACGGTGTAGGTCGTGTCGCGGCCCTGGACGTCGGTGAACGTCGAGCCGTCGGTGACGACATAGCGCAGCGTCTCGACGTTCGTGTTGTCGATCGTCGGGTAGTAGACGTCGCTGAGGACGCCGCCGGCGACCGTGTACCAGACCTTCGAGGTCGTGTTGCGCGCGGTGCCGAAGCAGTCCTTGCGCGCGAGACCGAAGTGGGAAAGCGCACCCGGCGCGCCCTGCGGATCGGCGACCGAGACCGTCAGTGCGTGCGAGGTCGTGTCGTAGCTGAAGGTGACCTTGGCGTTGTCGGCCGGCACGGTGAACGGAATGTTGTCCCCGTTCGGGACTCCGCCCGCGCCGTAGTTCTCGTCCCAGCCCTCGTTGACCGCCACCTTCGCCTGGTAGGAGCCGGCCGGGAGCGCCGTCGTCTCGAACGTGGCGATGCCGTTCCCGTCTGGGTCCTCGAGCCATGAGCGGAGGCAGTCGGGCTGCCAGTCGCCCGGGCAGCCGAGCTCGGACTGGAAGTCACCCACCGCAACCGGGATCGGCGTGCTCGAGTTGTCGGTGATCCAGTGGGTCTTGTGGTCGTAGTAGAACTTGACGCTCGCGGCCTGCGGCAGGTTGAGCGGGATGTTGTCGCCGCCCGGGACGGCGTGCAGGCCATAGTTCTCCGCAAAGGAGTCGTTGAGGGCTGCCTTGTACTGGTAGTTCCCGGCCGGAAGCGAGAATGCGCCCTGCCAGACGTCGTCGGACGCGTCGTACGCCAGGTGCGTGGCCGCGCAGGCGGGATCCCAGTCACCCGCGCAACCGACCTCCGACTGCAGGTCACCCGCGACGGTCACAGAGGTCGGCGAAGCCGTCGACGAAGCCGACGCGGGCAGCATCCCGAGCACAACCCCGACAACGATCAACAGGAACACGCGGCGGCTACGCATGGCTCGTCCCTCCCCCTTCAATCGCTTTCGTCACCGAGCATACGACGGGCGTCAGCGAAAGTCACGCGGTTGGCGGCGCGTGACCCGGGCGGCAGAACCGCGACCCCAACTGGCGCGCGCTCTGCGACAGGCTCAGTGCCCCGGGTGGAAAGCCGACGGAAAACAATCGCCGCCGGACGAGCTGCACGGCGCAATCGAACTCAAGCTTCAAAAGGCTCAGATGCCGCGCAATTCCAACCGGCATACTCAGGAAGGGTCGTCGTCGGACTCTGCTCTGCCGTGACGTCTATCGTTGCTGGCCCTTTTCGCCCTAGACGTCGAGCAGAAGCGGCCTGACACGCGCACAGAGAAGCTCGACCCCGTGGGAGGTCGTGAGGCCCTGCGGCGTGCCGAACTCGACGCGCTTCGCGCCGGCGGCGAAGAGCTCCCGTGCCTGCGCGGCAACCTCCTCCGGTGTCCCCGCAAAGCAGAACTTGTCGAGCGGCGGGGCTCCGGTGATCGTCGGGTCGAGCTCACCGACCACCTCGAGGTACATCTCGACCTCCTGCCGCGCTCGGGCGCGAGCGGCGTCGCCGTCCTCGTCGACGACCGTCACGGCGCCCACGACGATCCCGACGTCGTCGTTGCCGATCCACTCACGCATCACACGCACCATGTCGGGGTTCGCGGAGCCGCCGATCTTCACTTCGTCGGCGATCTCTCCCGCAAGCGCGGCCATGCGCGGCTTCCACGTTCCAATCATCAGCGGCATCCGCCGCCGTTCCGGCTCGTACTCGAAGCGGGCGCCGGCGGCGAGGCTGAAGTGGGAGCCGCTGAAGCCGCTCGTGTCTCCCGCGAACAGTCTCCGGATCACTTCTGCCGCCTCGCGCATGCGCTCGACCGGAGCGGATGCGTCGAGGCCAAGCCGGTCGAGCCACGCCCCCGCGACGAGACCGAGGTACGCGCGGCCGTCCGAGGCAAGGTCGAGCGCTGCCGCTTGCCCCGCGAGCTCCACCGGATGGAGGGTCGACGGATTGAGCGCAGCAGGGCCGACGCGTACTCGCGACGTCGCCTGCGCGATCAGGAGCAGCGGGTAGAGCGCCGGCTGGTAGAGCAGGTCGTGGAACACCGAGACGACGTCGAACCCCGCCTGCTCGGCCCGCTGTGCCAAGGCGACGTACTCCTCGGGGCGCTTGTCGGACTGCAGCCCCAGTCCGAGCTCGCTCAGGTGAGCTCCTCGGTGACGAGAGCCCGCTCGCCCGTGCGCTCGATGCGCATCACGACGCGCTCGTCCGGGTCGGGGCAGCAGACGAGGTTGTCCTGCTCGAGCCAGTCCTCCGCGGGGAGCCGCCGCTGCTTCGCCGGGATCAGCGGCAGCACCGCCTGCAGCGCGTAGAGGCAGAAGTGCTTGCCCTCCGGAATCCGCACCCGGCTGGATTCCGTCACCTCAAAGAAGTCGCCCACGGCAAGGCCGCACACGGATCTCCCTTCGATCCGCTCGACCGTCACCCGGATGTCGTAGAGGCGCATCTCCGTCACGACCCGAGAGCTTATGTGCTCCTTGCGCCCACGAGAGAGATGATGCACTCTGGGCTCTTCGATCAGTATTGCCAACGAAGGAGGAGTGGTGAAGAGAAGAAACTTTGCTGCGGTCGCCGCCCTTGCCATATTGGCATTGGCCGCAGTCGCTTCGGCGAGCAGGGTGGGCGCTGCTTCGTCCGCGACCACCGTCGCCGCGAAGAACTGTTCGTTCACCCTCCGCGTCGGAGACGTCCTGCCGTTCACCGGCGGACTCGCCGCGTATGGCGCGAACCTCGACCGCGCCGTGAAGGTTGGTATCGGGCTTCAGAACGCCGCCCTCAAGAAGGACGGTCTCTCGAAGCAGATCCAAGTGAAGCTCGTCGGCTCCGAGGACGGCCAGACCCAGGCGAGCGCCTCGGTCGAAGCGGCGACGAAGCTCGTTAAGGCGAACCACGCGAACGTGCTGATCGGCGAGATGGCCTCGAGCGCCACGATCCCGATGGCGCAGTCGGTGGCCATCCCGAATCACATCGTGCAGATCTCTCCGACGTCGAGTGCTCCGCAGCTGACGACGATCGCCGACAACGGCTATCTGTGGCGGACGTATCCATCGGACACGTTGCAGGGCAAGGTGCTCGCGCAGGCTGCGATCGAGGCGTTCGGCGCAGGTGCGAAGATCAACATCGGGTCGCGCAACGACGCGTTCGGCACCGCGCTCAAGCAGTTGTTCGTCGATCAGTACACAAAGCTCGGAGGCAAGATCGGCGTCGATGAGTCGTGGAACCCCGACCAGCCGACGTTCGACACCGAGGCGCAGAAGCTTGTCACGGGCAACCCGGCGGGCTACGTGATCATCGACTTCCCGGAGACGTTCCAGAAGTTCGCGCCGTCGCTCGTCCGGACGGGCAAGTGGGACGCCTCGAAGACGTTTATGACCGAGGCGTTGCGCAACACGACGGTGCTCGACCAGATCGGAAGCCCGGTCGTCGGGTTGCGCGGAACGGCTGCGAGCGCTGCGGGCGGTCCCGCCGGCGCGTCGTTCGCCTCCTACTGGAAGAAGAACGTGCACGGCGCGAAGCCATACACCGGTTTCGAGGGGACGTCGCTCGACGCCGTCAACGTCGCGTTCCTCGCGGCGTTGAAGGCTTGCTCGGCTTCGCCTGCGAAGATCAAGGCCAACCTGGTCAATGTGTCGGGCCCTCCTGGGACGACGGTCACCTACCTCCAGATGGCCAAGGCGATCAAGCTGATTCGCGCCGGGAAAGGCGTCGACTACGAGGGTGCGTTCAGCCCGGTCAACTTCGACGCGAACGGTGACATCAGCTCTGCCGTGTTCGAGATCTGGAAGTACTCGGGCCCGGGCAAGATCGACACGCTCAGCACCGTCACCTTTAAGGGCTAGGTGCGGTCGGACTACAGGGATGGCGGCGGCTTCGAGGAAGCCGCCGCCTACTCCCGCGCCGTCCGGATCGGGTCGCACGTCGCGGTCAGCGGCACGGCGGCGCGAAACGGTGGAGACACCTACAGCCAGACGCGTGAAGCGCTGCAGCGTGCGCTCGCCGCGGCGGCCGAGCTCGGCGCCGGCGTCGGCGACGTGCTGCGCAGCCGGTTGCTGCTCGCGGCCGGTTGCGACTGGGAAGGCGCTGTCCGCGCGCACCGTGAGGCTTTCGAGGGGGTGAACCCCGCGAACACGACCTACTACGTGGCGGGATTCATCCCCGAGGGGGTGCTCGTCGAGGTCGAGCTCGACGCCGTGGTGCCGGCACCTCCCAGGTAGAGCTCTGCGACTTTGGGGTCGTGCAGCAGCTCGGCGCCGGCCCCGTCGATCGCGTTCCGGCCGCCGTCGAGCACGTAGCCGCGGGCGGCGAGCGCGAGCGCCCGTCGCGCGTTCTGCTCGACCATCACGATGCCGATCCCGAGCTCGTTGATCTCGACCAGCTTGCCGAAGACAAGATCCATGGCCTGCGGCGAGAGCCCGGCGGAGGGCTCGTCGAGGAGGAGGAGCTTCGGGCGCGTGACAAGCGCCCGCGCGATCGCTACGAGCTTGCGCTGCCCGCCGGAAAGCGTGCCCGCACGCTGGCGAGACCGCTCGCCGAGGATCGGGAAGAGCGCCTGGACGCGTGCGACGGCGTCCTTCCGCTCGCGTTTTGGCAGGCCGTGCGATCCGATCTGCACGTTGTCGGCCACCGTCAGCGACGGGAACACGTTGTCGGTCTGCGGGACGAAGTTAAGGCCTCGTCCGGTCAGGCGGTCGGCCCGCATTCCCGTGACGTCGTTTCCGTCGAACCGGACCGTTCCGCCCTTGTGTGTGACGAGCCCGTACACGGCCTTCAGCAACGTCGACTTGCCGGCGCCGTTCGGGCCGATCACGGCAACGATCTCGTCGGCCTCGGCATGCAGCGTGACACCACGCAGGACAAGCGCGTCGTCGTAGCCCGCCTCGAGCGCGGTTACCTCGAGCAGGCTCACGCGGCCTCGTGGCGCGCGCCGAGGTAGGCATCCACGACACGCTCGTCGCCGCGCACCTCGTCGGGCGTGCCGTCTGCGATCACGCGGCCTTCGTTCATCACAACGATCCGGTCGCTCGCGCCCATCACGAAATCTAGGTCGTGCTCGACGATCAGGAGCGTTATGCCGTCACGATCGCGCAGCTCGCGGATGTGCTGCAGCAGCTGCACGCGCAGCGTCGGGCTGACACCCGCCATCGGCTCGTCGAGCAGCAGCAAGCGCGGCTCAGCCATCAGCGCGCGGATCAGGTCGAGCAGCTTGCGCTGGCCGCCGGACAGGGTGCCCGCGAGCGCGTCGGTGTGGGTGTCGAGGCCGACGAGCGCGAGCAGCTCGGCGGCGCGCGCTTGTGCCTCGCGCTCGCGCCTGGCCCCGCGTCGGCCGAGGTGCTCGCCCGGATGGTGCGGCGCTGCCAGCAGCACGTTCTCCGCCACCGTCATCCGCGTGAGCGCCCGCGGCGTCTGGAACGTCCGCACGAGCCCGGCGCGTGCGATGCGATGCGGCGAGAGCCGCTCGATGCGCCTGCCGTCGAGCGTGACCCGACCTGACTGTGCGCGCAGAAATCCAGAGACGCAGTTGAAAAGCGTCGACTTACCCGCACCGTTCGGCCCGATCAAGCCGGTGATCGACCCCTCCTCGACGTCGAAGCTCGCACCGTCGACCGCGCGAACGCCGCCGAAGGCGTGCGCAACGTCGAGCACCTCGAGGAGGCGAGTCATTCGAGCACCATCTCGTCGCGACGGCCGAGGATCCCCTGCGGCCGGAAGACGACGAGGCCGATGATCACGAGGCCGATCACGATCAGCCGCAGGTAGGCGCGCTCGGCGGAGTCGAGCGACGAGAGCGGCGCGAAGTCGAGGAAGCGTGTGCCGGCGAACAGGAACCCGAAGACGGCGGCCCCCACCGGCACCGCCCAGATCCGTCCCAGGCCGCCGAGGATCACGATCATCCAGGCGAAGAACGTCAGCAGCGGCTGGAAGTCGTCGGGGCTGAAGAACGAGAACTGCCACGCGTAGAACAGCCCGGCGACGCCGGCGAATGCCGAGCCGATCGCAAGCACCTGCAGCTTGTAGGCAAGCACGTTCTTGCCGAGCGAGGCCGCCGCGTCCTCGTCCTCGCGGATCGCGCGCAGCACACGGCCCCAGGGCGTTCGCACAGCAAGCCAGGTCACGGTGAGCAGGACGAGGGCCGCTGCCCAGACGAGGACGAGCATCGTCACGTCCTTCGACCCGATGTGCAGCCAGTCGCCAGCGCGCGTCTGGAACCGCTCCCACTGGGCGTTGTACTGCGAGGCCTGGGTGGTGCTGCCGAGCGCGATCGTCCCCTGCGATCCGCCGGTGAGGGATTGCTCGTTCGTCGCGACGTACCGCACGATCTCGCTGAAGGCGATCGTGACGATCGCGAAGTAGTCGGCCCGCAGCCGCAGCGACGGGATACCGAGCAGGAGACCGGCGGCTGCAGCGACCGCAACGGCGGCCGGCGCGGCAAGCCACATGTTGAGTCCCTCCTTGACGACGAGGATCGCCATCGTGTACGCGCCGATCGCCATGAACGCGACCTGGCCGAAGTTGAGCAGCCCCGTCAGCCCGAACTGGAGCTGCAGCCCCAGTGCAAGGATGGTGTAGATGCCGGCGACGATGCCGACGAACGCCCAGAACTCGCCGCTCACGAGGGCGCTCATACGACCCGCGCCCGCCCGAAGAGCCCCTGCGGGCGCACCATCAAACCCGCGGCGAGCACGACGAATGCGACGACCGGCTTGTAGACCGGGTCAACACCGCCAAGAAGCGGTGTCCAGGTCGAGAGCTCCATCGCGAGCCCGAGCGTCAGACCGCCGGCGAGAGCGCCATACGCGCTGCCGATTCCGCCGAGCACGACGGCGGCGAAGATCGGCAGGAGCAGGGTGAAGCCGAAGTTCGGGTCGAAGGTCGTCTGCGCGAGGCCGGCGAGGACACCCGCCACGCCGGCGAGCAGCCCGGAGAGGATCCAGGTGAAGGCAATTGTGCGGCCGACGTCGATGCCTGCGACGGCCGCAAGCGTCCGGTCGTCCGCGAGCGCGCGCATCGTGCGTCCGAGCGTCGTGCGCGCGAGGAAGAGACCGAGCGCGACGATGACGATCGCGGCGGTCAGGATCGTGATTCCCTGCGCCTGCGAGAGGCGGACGCTGCCGAGCACATACACCTTGTACGGGTCGACGCGATAGGTCTGTGGTTGCGGGCCGTAGGCGAGCAGGAGGCTCTGCCGAAGGACGAGCGCCAGGCCGATCGAGGCGAGAAACAGGCTCATGAAGCCGGCGCGGCGGCGGCGAAGCGGGCGCCAGAGCACAACGTCGAGCGCCAGGGAAAGCGCGGCGGTGGCGATCATCGCGAGCACGGCCGAGACGACGAGACCGAGCTTCAGTGGGCCGTTGAACGCATACGCGGCGAGCGCACCGAACGCCATGAAGTCGCCGTACGCGAAGTTGACGAGCCGGAGGATCGCGTAGACGATCGAGACGCCGACAGCGGCGATCGCGATCACCGAACCGGTCACGAGGCCGTTGGCTACGAGTTGCGCGAACATCTAGACGAGTTGCGGCTCGGGCACGAGGCGGTTGTCGGCGAACCGGCCGGCATCGAGCACCGCGAGCGCGGGATCGGACTCGCCGTCGAGGACGACGTCCGCGATGATTCGAGCGACGGCGGGCGCGATCATGAACCCGTGCCCGCTGAAGCCGGCGGCGACGAACACGCCCTCGTCGACCTGGCCGAGGATCGGTTGGTGGTCAGGCGTCGTGTCGTACTCGCCCCGCACGAGCAGCGGGAACGAGACGTAGGTGAGTACCGGCAGCAGCTCCTCGACCATCGCTTTGACGTGGCGACGCCATTGCGGCTGCTGTGCGTCATCGCCGCGAGCCGTGAGATCGGAGGCGAGCACGCGACCGTTGCCGAGCTGCTTCGCGGCGAAGTGCCGCTCGGCTGAGATCACGAGCGGCTCGAGCAGCCGCTCCGCGATCGGGTCGCTGTAGAAGAGATAGCGCTCCTCGCGAACGATGGGCAGGCCGGGAACGAGCCGCGGCGTCTCCGCGCCCGCCGCGACGACGACGGCGCCCGCGTCGAGCTCATCGACGGAGCGAACGTCCTGGATCCGGATATCGAGCCCGGTCGCGAAGGCCTCCACCACTCCTTGCGGGCGGCCGAAGTAGCCATCCTCTGCACACCACGCTCCGCCGACGATCGACTCGACGCCGAGCCCCGGAACGAGCTCGGCGGCTTCGGAGGCCGTCACGATCCGAGAGGGGACACCCGCGTCGTTCTGGACGCGGACGTTCGCGGTGAGGCGCGCCAGCGTCTCCTCGCCATGGGCAAGGAAGAGATAGCCACAGCGCGTGAAACCGAGCGGAACGGCCGGCTGCAGATGCTCGTCTGCCGCGGCGTAGAAGTCGGCCGACTCGCCGGCCAGGCGGCACGCGATGGGCGTGCCCCACTGACGCCGCACGCCGCCGGGCTGGACGCCCGACGCGCCCGAGGCGATCCCGGTCCTTTCGAACACCGCCACCCGCGCGCCGCGACCGGCCAGCTCTCGCGCTATCGCGAGCCCGACGACTCCCGCACCGACGACTGCAACATCGAGTGAGGCTCCCGGCACCGCCGCATCATGGCAGTCTCGTGGAGCGGTCTGAGCTTTTCATCGGTTTTCCCGCGGCTGCGAAGAGCCGCCGCTTACGGTCGGTCGACCGTAGCCCCTCGGTCGGCGCGCACGCAGCCTCGGTAGGAGTTGCCGCCTTCGTGCCAGGCGACCTTCCCGGCTCTGACAACGAGCCAACTCCTTCCGAAGAGCGCGAGGCGCCGTATCCGTTTTCGGCGCCTTAGTTGGATTGCTTGATGAAGCTCATTGAGCCGCTGGTCTCGAGCACGCACCATTTGATCTCGTTGACGCTCTCGATTCCCTGGCCACGTGCTTCCTCGGTGACGTCGTCGAGGTTCAGGCGTTCGGAGCGGAGGTTCTTCGTGACCGGCTTGCCGTTCTCGATCAGGATCAGTGGCTCGCCTTGGATGATCGTTTGGGCGCGACGGGACTTGAAGGTGAGAGTGGACATGGCGACCGTGAGGATCGCGAACGTCGAGATGGCGAGGAACACGCCGGTGACCGACTGGTCGGATTGGGTCACGCCGTTCTGGACGAGGTCGCCCATCACGACGAGCAGCACGAGGTCGGAGGGAGCCAGCGTCGACAGTTCTCGGCGCCCGATGATCCGCAGCATGAAGGTGATGAACAGGTATGCAACGGCTGCGCGGAGGACGATGTCCATGCGGGGCTCCTAGGGAAAGATGAAGATGCTGCGGTGGACGACCGCGAGCCGGGTCTCGCCGTCGTAGAGAGAAACGGTCTGGGCGTGGTGTCCGATCGTCGTCGGATTGACCTGAAGCGACAGCCAGAAGGTCAGATGTTGCCCTGCTGGTATGTGGCCGAAGCCGTAGCTCAGGTCGCCATTTGAGGATCCTTGCGTCAATGGTTGTGGCGCTTGGCCGTTGACGGTGTAGCCGTCGGCCCAGCCCGGCGAGAGGATCAACGTTGCACGTTTCAGGCTGCGGAGCGCGTCGATGTGGAACCGGGCCGCGTAGATCAGGCCGCTGCGGGCATGCGTCGGCGCGTTGACCTCAAGCCGCGCGCCGGATGCGGAGGCGGCGCTCGACACCGGGCGCTGGCCGAACACGTCGAACAGCGCCACGATGACGAGCGCCAGTGGCGCGAGGAGGAGGACTCTGTGGATCCACACCGACTGCCACCAGTTCCGGCGGTCGCGGTGCGTCGCAAGCGTCAGGGATTCGGGAGCCTCGCCCACTGGCAGCAGTTCGTCCCAGCCCTCCGGCATCCTCCCGAGCACGCGGCGGAGAACTTCCGGCCAGCGACTCAGCTGAAGGGGACCGCAGCGAGCGGCGAGCGGGGCGGAGCGCCAGGCGATTGGCCTCTAGCTCGTTTTCTTCCTATCGACCGCTCGTTCCAGTGACGCTTTGTCCATTTTTGATCGTCCCGCGATACCCAGGTGCTTCGCTTCGTTGTAGAGCTGGTCGTAAGTACGACCTTTCTCCCGGTTCGTGCCCGAGCGCAGACCACCGCGGCGACCGGATGAGATGTCGTGGATTGAGGTGCGTGCCCGCTCGCGCGACTCGCCTGCGCGTGCGCGTTCCTTGTTGACAGTCCTTGCCGCTATCTCCTCCGCGAGAGACTCGGAGCGGCCCTGCTCAAGCTCGCTCTCCTTCACGTGCTCGTACTGCCGTGCTCGCTTCGTGCCCTTCTTCACACCACGCGGGGGCATGGAGACTCCTTTCAGATCGGGGAAGGAAACCTCGTGCCCCAAACACGATGAGGACAAACGCCGCTTGCCTCTGCGATCCGGTTTGCAAGAGCAGCGCCAACACACCACCGTGTCGTGGGGAGGCCATGGTCCGGATCGGGGACGAACAGATCGTCGTCCGCGACGACGTCGCGGCCGAACCGAGGTTTCTCGGGCGGCTTTCGTGGGATGAGGGAGTCATGCCTCGCTCTCTTTGGACTGGGACGATCTCGTTCGGACTCGTCTCGGTTCCCGTGCGGATGTTCACGGCGACGCATTCGGAGGAGCTGCGCTTTCACTTCCTCGACCGCCGTGACATGAGTCGGATCCGTTACGACAAGGTCAACCAAGCAACCGGCGAGCAGGTGGACGACGCTCAGATCATCCGCGGCTTTGAGGTCGAGAAGGGCCGCTTCGTCGAGTTAACCGACGAGGACGTCGAGGCTCTCGACGTCGGGTGGACGCACAGCATCGACATCTGCGAGTTCGTGTCGATCGACGAAATCGACCCATTGTTCTTCCGCAAGGGCTACTACCTTCTTCCCCAGGAAGGCGCCGAGAAGCCCTATCGGCTGCTCGCCACCTCCCTCGCAGAGTCGGGTCGGGTCGCGATCGCGAAGCTTGTGCTGCGTGACAAGCAGCATCTCGCGTGCTTGCGGCCACACGACGACGTGCTGCTGATCGAGACGATGTACTACGCCGACGAAATCCTGCTCCCCGATGAGGTGCCGAATTCCCAACTCCGAGAGTCGGAGCGCAAGATGGCCACGAGATTGATCGACAACCTGACCACGAAGTGGGAGCCGACCAAGTACCACGATCGGTACCGCAACAAGCTGCTCGACCTGCTGCGCAACAAGGCGGAGGGCGGACCGCTGCCGGAGCGTGCCGAGGAAAAGACCGGCGAGGTCGTCGACCTGATGGACGCCCTTCGGCGGTCTGTGCAAGCAACAAAGGCAAAGGGCGCGAAATCGGCGAAGCCGCCAAAGCGGCCCGCGACGCGAAAAAAGCCCGCGAGGAAACACTCGGAGGAGACACGATGAGCAGCAGACCCCGCGCACACCACGATCGGCCGGCAGCCGAAGATCCTCCGGCCCCACCCGATCCGGGCATCCCTTACCCGACGCCTGATCCCGGGGTGCCTTACCCAGTTCCCGACCCCACCCGAAGAATGCCGTACCGGGCCTACGACCAGCACGGCGTCGTCCGACAATGGAACGCGGGCTTGCTTCTGCTGTGACGAAGGGTGCGAACGAGTACAAAGGGGCGCCGGGACGCGTCGTCTTCGCCGAGCATCGACTACACCCAGCCGCTCGCAGATCATCGTGTACTCGCCTCGGTCGGAAGCGTCGGTGATGCCTACGACAACACGCTCGCCGAGTCGTTCGTCGACAGCTTCAAAACCGAGCTGATCCGAGAAATACAGATTGCCAGCGAAGACCGCGTCTAAACGCCGACGCCCGTTCCGGCGAGACTCCCGAAGACGCGCGTCTCTGGTCGCTTGTCGCTCTCGAGGAGTACATCGCTTCCTTCGCGTTTAGCTGAGGCGCGAAGCTGCGCCGGGTCTCGGAACTCTCGCCCCACGGGAGAGCTTTCCAGCGCCGGGAAGGCAGCAATTGTCCGGGCAGACCTCGGGGTTCAGCCCAAAGACGGCCGACCTGAGGATGGAGGAGCGGGAACGGCGGCTATATGCCCGCCAAGGCTCTGGCTACGACACGAGCGGGAGTATCAGCGAGCAGTATCCCCTGAGGACTGTGTAGCCGCTGTCTTCGTACAGTCGAAGTGCGGCCTCGTTGTCTTCTTCGGTTTGCAAAACCAACCGGATGGCGCCTGAGTCGAGCGCGGCTGTGCGGACGGATGCGAGCAGTGCGTGAGCGATACCGAAGCGGCGGTGCGTCGGCAGGACGAACAGATCTCGGACGTGCCAGAAGTGGGCGAGCCGGAGCGATGCTGGAACCTCAGTCGTGGTCGCAAACCCGACAACTTGGGCGCCGTCCTCGGCTACGAACACGCGCAAACGCCCGGTGTCCAGGCACTGCTCCAGCCAACCTCTGGACGGTGACCCATCAGAACGTTCGCCGTAACGTGCGCGGTAGCGGTCAAAGATCTCGGCGAGAGCCTCGACCTCGCAACTGGACGGTGAGATCAGAGGGCGTACCGAAGCAGCGGCCACGGACAGACGCTACCCCTGTTGTGTGAGGCTCGCTTGGTTCACGCTCTGGATGCCGCGAGCGCGCAGGATCTGAAGATGGATCGTCGACGCGACGGACTTCGCCGCGGCCGTTCTGACCTTCACGCAATACCCCCGCTGCCAGCTCGGGCTCGCGGCTGGGTGCGGATGGTTCTCCGCGGTCAACGTCACGCAGATTAGGCCCGGCTCGTCTCCACGCTGCAACCGCTCCGGCCACGACCGTGAGTGAAACGAGGACGATGGCAACAAACGGGCGCAACCCACCCGATTTTAAGTTGTCTACGCATTCGTTCTGACCGTGCGCGGATGAACCCCGAACGGACGCGCGTCTGCGGCATAATCGGGAGATGGCAGTCTCCTTTCGCTATCCGCTTTACGGCGAGGATGACCGTCGCGGCGATCTCCACGACTGAGTCCGGCTGTCCAATCTCTGACAGCCGACCAAAGGAGACTTACGTGCCTACGATCTTGGCCGCAACCGCGGCATCTTGGGGCGTCGTTATGGCGCTCTCCCCGATCCTTCAGATCCGATCGATGCGACTACACCGGTCGTCCCACGCGGTATCGATCGGATACCTCTGTGTACTGCTAACCGGTTTCCTCTTGTGGCTCGCGTACGGCGTATCGATCCACAACCCAGCCTTAGTCGTAGCAAACTCGATCTCGATCATCGTGTCCTGCGCGACGATCGGTGTCGCGCTTCACTACCGCGGTCAGCCAGGAACCGCCGGAACATAAGTACTCGGCTGTGCCAGCGTTCGCACAAACACCCTGACGGAAGCGCGCGAACGGCGGTTATCGAACTGCCCGCTTGCGAGAAGGCAAAACGTCAGTTCTCACTCAACCGCTTTCCGATCAAGTTCCTGACCAGTGATGCAGGTGTCAGGTTGGCGCTTGAGAGTGGCGGCCGATCGCGCACGTCGCCGATGATCTGGGCATAAGGGAGACTGCCCGAATTGGCGCCCTTGGCTCTGCGACAGGCTCAATGCACCGGGTGGAAAGTTGACGGAAACACTCGCCGCCGGTCGAGTTGCGCGACGCAATCGGACTCGAGCTTCAAACAACCACATGCCGCGCACTTCCAACCGTCGCACGGAGGAAGAGTCGTCATCGGAGTCAGCTCTGCTAACCGTGACGTCCATCCGTGAAGGCTCGGGACACCTCCGCAAACGCGCCTTGGGCCAACGACTTGACGTATCCCGTCGGACGGCAGCGCGGCGAATCAACCTCCAAACATGTTGCCGCCAGAGACACGAAAACCCCTGGGCTAGCAGGGGTCCCCGTGATGGGCGGTACTGGGCTCGAACCAGTGGACTGACACCGCTCTAAGACGGTTCCTGACCCAGTTCCATGCCTCGAAAGGGGCTGTCGCACGGCCATCTGTCCCTACATCAGAGGGGCAAAGCAAATAACCCCGATGGCCGAGGAGCTGAGTCACATGATGGTCGCAAACTCTGCGAATAGCAACCCCCAAGAGATCGCCGCAGCGAACGAGCACCTGATCGAGAAGTTCGTGAAGTTGCACGCCGCGAACGTCGTCAAGGCGACGTCGACGAAGTACGGCGGCATGCTGCGCGAGCTCGCCGCGTACTACCCCGACCGTCTGCTCAGTGAGCTCGACGAGGACGACCTGACGCTCTTCTTCGTCTACCTCCGGGACGAGCGGCTTCCGCTCGATCCGAAGGGTCAGCCGCTGCCGAGCCGCACCCCCCGGTCTCGCCCCTTCGACGCGCAAGGCTTACCTGGGAGCGTTCCGGCTCTTCTACCGCAGGCTGCGCAAGTGGGGTGAGGTGACCGATGATCCGACCGAGGATCTGAAGACGCCGAAGGTGACGATCAAGCAGGGCTTCACGATTTCCGAGACAGAGCTCCGCCAGATCCTCTGTGCGCGGGGCAGCGGACGCGACACGATCCAGGCCTACCTGCTCACCTACACGCTCGCGCGGGTCGACTCGGTCGCAGGGATCCGCTGGAGCGACGTCAGCTTCGACAACGACGAGATCTGGCTCGACCGGGCGAAGGGAGACGAGTGCTACTCCGTGCCGCTGCACCCGGAGCTGAGGAATGCGTTGCTCTGGTGGAAGCTCGCCCAGGCGCGGCAGGCGGAGACCAACCCGCTGATCGCCGAGGCGCTCGACGATCCGAAGACGGCCTATGTGCTCCTGACCAAGCACGGCCAGCCGGTCGCAAAGCAGACGATCGCCAAGCAGATCGACTGGCGTGCGTCCCGCGCCTGCGTCGCTCGCTTCAAGGTCGCACACGGTGAGAAGAAGACACGTGTGACTCCGCACGTGATCCGCCGGAGCATGGCGACGTACATGCGTCGTCAGGGCCAGGACGTCTTCGACGTCCAGGCACTCCTCAACCACAAGGACCCCGCCACGACGCTCAAGCATTACGCGTTCGCGGGCGATGCCGCCAAGAAGCGCGCGATGGGCAGGATCGCAATCTGAGCGCCCGCGCGCAAAGCAGCAGGCACACGAGCCCGGCAGACGCTCGCCTTCGGCGCCAGGCGAGCCGGGCAGTCCGCAATTACGGTTTCGGTTGTGGCTTACGAAGAACCTCGGGCACCGCGTCTGTTCGACGATTTCAAGCGCACCAACCCCCTGTACGCGTCACACCAGGAAAGCGCCTTCGACTTCTACAACCGGATCGCGACCGTGGGGTGGTCCGCCGTCCGCGACGAGATCGAGCGCTGGTACGGCCTGTACTGCGAAGACGCGGAGCCCGAGAAAGCGAACGATCTGCGGGCGCGGTTCAGGAAAGCCGATCCGCGCCAACATCTCGGCGCCTGGTGGGAGCTCTACACGCATCGACTCCTGCGAGCGTTGTTTCCGGAAAGTCGCATCGCTTGCGAGCCAGAGCAGGCGGGCGTCGCGACGCGTCCGGACTTCGCGGTCTCCGAGGACGGAACGCAGCAACTCTTCGTCGAGTCGGTGACGACGTTCGCCGGGATCGTCGAAGACGATGCTAAGAACCCTGCACTCGTCGCGTACCTCGTGGACACGATCAACGAGATTCAGTCTTCCGACTTCCGCATCCGTCTCAACATACGAACCTTCGGCGCCGAGCAACCAAAGAAAAGCGAGATCAAGGAACCGATCGAAGTCTGGCTCGTGACCCTCGATCGAGAGGTCGAGCTCGCGCGGCGGCTCGCGCATCGGCGGCAGCCCCAAGAAATCAGAGTTCGGGACTGGGAGATCGAGGTCGAAGCTCTGCCGAAGGGGACACCTGGAACCGACCCGAACGACCGCCTGATCGGCATCGGCCCCGGAGGCGCGGGATACGTGAACGACGCCGAGTGCCTCAAGACCACCGTTCTCGGAAAGGCAAAGCGCTACGGCACCCTCCCCGCGCCGTTGGTCATCGCCGTCGCCCCGACCTCGCCAATCCTCCAGACAGAAGACGTGATTGCTGCCCTGTTCGGCACGAAGCAATCCCGGTTTGACCCCGACCACCCCGACGGCGGCGAACTCACTTTCCGGAGAGACGGTGCCTGGTCGAGGGGCGCGGAGGGCGTTGCAGCGATCCTCACCGGCGCTTCAATCCTCCCATGGACAGTCGCCAAGATTCCACCGACCCTCTGGCTCAACCCGTACATGCTGCAGCCCCTCGACGAACACCTTCGCCTGTTGCCGTGGGTCGAATTCACCGACGGCGGGGAGGTAGTGACACACGAGCCTTCGATCTCGATCGCTGACCTTCTGGACCTCGACCCTGAATGGCCAGGGCAAGACCTCTGGGCCGAATGACGTCCGACGACGGGAGCGCTCCGGGGGGACACCACACGAACCGTCGCGCCGCGTGCGGCTTATCTGACCCGCACAACCGTGCGGGCTAGCGCACGACTACGCGGGCCAGAATGGGCGGTACTGGACTCGAACCAGTGGAATGCCGGTAGGACCTCTTGCTCCCACCACCCGATCGGACGGAGTCTAGCCCTCGCGCACGGTCACCGACGATTCACAAGGTCGAGGAATTCATCACCACCAAGAGCCGCACCCCGAATTCGCCGCTCAAAGCGATGATCCCGCAGCTCCTCGGTCACGAGCGATAGCCCGTGTTCGCCGATCTTCTTACGCGCGTCTGCGACATCGACCTGGTGGAAGCGCGAGTATTCATCGGCTAGCCCATCTACCCTCAGCGCGGACCAGTGGGCGGCGAAATGACGCCGGTCGAGACTAAGGAGCTCTACATGAGCGACGAGACTAAGCAGGCAAGCAAAGGCTTTTACTTGCTCCACGTTGACGGGGGCAACACAGCGACCCCTGCCGGCGAGATGTCCGAGGGTGCGATCGGGGCTCTGCTGAAAGAACCGAATGGCACCATCATTCCGGGTGCCGAACTGTCCGAGCGCATAGGTCCTGTCGAAGGTCCAACAACGGCTGAGTACCGAGCGCTGTTGCGCGGGCTCGAACTCGCTCGAGAACGCAACGTCAATTACTTGGCCGTCTTCAGTGATTCAAGAAACCTCGTGAATCAGATGAACAGGCTGTGGAACGCAGGCGAAAATCTCGTAAAGCTTCGCGAAGAAGCAGAGGAGGCGCTCAGAAGCTTCAAAGACACGCAGGTCTCATGGGTCCCCCGGAACTGGAACAAAGAAGCTCACACGCTTGTCGAGAACGCATTCGATCCAACGACCCAGGAAATCATCCCGTCGGAGTAGGTCGCCAGGAAGTGTCGGCCAGGCCGTCGGCTGCAACTCGCGGTCTTGTAAGGCATCCGATGACGGGCGGCTCCGACGCCGACGGTCTTTGTCTACACGACCAGGTAGATCTCTCCGGGTCGACGGTTCAGATTGAAGAAGTCGGCGACGAGCACGGCCGCGTTCGGGTCGAGCAGTTCGGAATCCCGGTTGGCGAGTGGGTGGACGAGTTCGACCGTGCGCTGGCCGTGCGTCTCGATGACGGGCACACCCGCGGTTGGATCGTCACATTTCCAGAAGGGAGCGAACGCCTGGATAGCCGCCTCGACGGCGTGTACGCGTGTTAACGCCCAACGGTCGATGCGGGGCGTGCCGTAGCGGAGAATGTCCAATACGTCCGCAGCAAGCCTCCAGTCGAGCAACGGGTGGTAGCTCGAGTTCGCGTAGTCGCGTAGGCAGGCGTAGCAGGAGGTGTCGCACTCGTGTTCTGCATCCCAGCGATCGACGAGTGCTTCGACTCTGTTGAGGAGGTCGTCGAACTCCATGGGTTCGGCGAGGAACGAGACGTACCCGGCGCCGTTCTCGATTGCGTCCGCGAGGAAGATCTCCGGGTAGAGCAGGTTGCTTTTCGTATCGCGGATGAAGCGGATGCCGGTCTCGAGCTCGGGCGGCTCTACGTCGAGCTTTGCGGCAGCCGCGGTCCGGAACGCGAACGCAAGCGAGGTCCAAGCAGCCCGGCGCGCGGTCGCGACTAGCTGGGCAGCGCGGCTCTTTTCCGGGAGGCAGTGCGAGAAGGTTGGCGTCTGGGCAGCGACGGCGTGCGCGATGAGAACGTCGGTGGTGAGAGCGGCGCCGAGCGCAACCTCGCGCTCGTCGGAATTCGGGTCGAGCCAAAGATCGGACGCGTGCGAGGTCTCCAGCCAGCCGAAGCCTTCGCCGTTACGGCCCTGCTTGAAGGTGAAGCCCCGGCCGTGGTTGTCGTTGACGTTGTAGATGACCGTGTCGCCGCCTCGCACGAGCATTCCGCCACTCTCGTGCTGCTTCATGCGAGTCGTGTTGACGGTGACGCGAGGCACGCTCGCCCGCGAGAGACGGTCGACGGCGGACTCGTAGCGACGCTTCTCTCTCGCCCACTCGGCGCGGAATCCAATCGGGAAGGCGAGATCGACCTCGCGGTAGCCGGTGATCTCGCCACACGTTCCGCAGTTCGAGCCTGGCTTCTCGTCGATATTCTTGCAGACGTCGCAGAGGCCGACGCGCATCATTCGACCGAGGGGCTCGACGAGTCCCTTTGGCTGGCGCGCCCCCATCGGCTGGAAGCCGACAACGCCCACTGAGCGATAGACAAACTTGTCGATCACGACTTCGTTGCCCGGGGCGAATTCGCTGATCGCGATCCGCAGGTCACGGTCGATCGCGCCTACCGGCGGCCACGGATCTGAGGATTTCGGTCGCTGAGTGAACAGGTAGCGGGACTGCGTCGGGAAACCGAACATCGGGAGCAGGCCGCGTTCCGCGAGCCGCTGCGATAGGTCAGGCTGCTCGTTCTTCATCGCAGCGATGCCCGTAACGGCCTGATCGAGGCCGTTGAGCGACGTCTCGACAAGTACATCAGGCTCGATCTTCGCCCGTACTCGTGTCAGGAGTGCCGTGGCGAAGCCGCGCAGGTAGTCGCGGTCTCCGGAGATGAAGGCGTTGACGTCGTGGCGATAGTTAGACCACGCGCTCGCCGCGCCGAAATGTCCGTGCACGTTGTAGCCAGGCTCGAAACTGGGATCGGCGCGGCGGATATGGTCGAACGCGCGGCGCATCGCCTCAGACACGACGACCCGCTTGATGATCTGTTCGCGGTCGCTCGCCAGGTACGGCGGCGGTGGTGGCTCACTCGTGATCAGTTGCGGGTTCTGGAAGTAGTAGTGATCGTGTGAGCGTTCACGCGCGACAGTCAGCGCGACCGAAAGCGGGTCACCGCGACGACCCGCGCGGCCGACGCGCTGCTGGTAGTTGAAGCGCCGCGGCGGGACGTTGGCCATTAGGACAGCGAGAAGCGAGCCGATGTCGACACCCGCCTCCATCGTCGTCGTCACCGAGAGTACGTCGATCCCCGAAGGAAGCGGTGGCTCTGCCTCCCCGCCGAGGAAGATGCCCTGGAAGCGGGCCTGCCGCGAGGCCGAGTCCGCGCGCTCGGTCTGGCCGGTCAGTTCCTCGGTGTGGAGTCGGGTGACGTCACCGCCGTCGCGTGCCATTGCGGCGTAGTAATCATCGAGGTCACTCGCTTTCCCGTTCGGTTCGCGGTCGAGCAGGGAACGACAGTGCTGGCAGACCCCGGCGTTGCCGTGAGCGTGACGCCAGTCGCAGCGTTTGCACAGCCAGACATCCTCTGGAGGCTGAGCGATCTGGCAGCGATCGAGACGGACGACCCAGCGCTGGCAGACCTGGCCGGCCTGGGGTAGCCGCTGGCGCGCCCATTCGAGTAGCGCGCCCGGTTCCTGCCCCCATCGCGCCGCAACCGCCTTGAGCCAATCCTGCAATGCCTTTGGCGGGTTACGGTCAGCGTCGCGATCGGGGCGGCCGCCGGGGCCGTAGAAGCGCGAAAGCCCCAGTACGCGAAGTGTGCCGAGCACGACTTCTCGGCCGATTTCCTCCGGCAGGTCGCTCGGCGGCATGATCAGGTCGCGCGGCTCGAGCAGCCCGAGACCGAGCGATTCGACGTCGCGTCCTGATCCCGAGAAGATCGTTGTGCCGACCTGGCTCAGCATTCCGTCGCGGATCGCTTGCACGTCTTCGCTCTGGGGATCCCGCGGACGCGGCATTGAATCCGTCCAGTCGAAGAGGCCGATCCAGCCGTCGCCACTCGCCGACGGGCCGGCCGGGTTCCGCCCCACTCGCAGGAGCTCGTTGAAGGCGTAGTCACGGACGCTGGTGAGGAGGACGATCCCGGCCAGTTCGCGCTGCACGAGTCTGCTTGCCTCCTCTTTCGCCTCGGGGAGCGCGAACGGCCCGTGGGCGGCGATCAGCGTCGCCGCCGCCTCCGAGCGCTGGCTCATCTCGTTGATGAAGGCGAGATCGGCGTCAACCGGTGGCTTCTCGATCTCGGCCTGCAACCGGCGCAAGTCGTCACCCCGCTCGCGTGCCCGGCCGAGGTACCGAACAACAAGTTGGCGGACAGCGTCGAGGTGATGGGAAGCATCGAGCGACGCGTTAAGCCGGGCGGCGTCCTGGCGAGAGTCGGAGAATGCGACGAGCCGTTGTTCGCCGTTCGGATAGATCGCACGCAGCAGATGCTCGGCGAGGATCTGCGAGACGCGGTCATGGGTCGCGCGTGCCCGTCGAATAGAGGAGCGCATGCGGTCAGTGGAGGTGACTTTCAGCTGGACGTTCTCGCTGCCGCGGCGCAGCGTCCGTACCTCGCGATCGTCGCCGCAGTTCGGGCAGCGCGTTGGGACGGACGGAACTTCATCGAGCCCAGCCTCTCCACTCGAACTCATAGTGAACAGCCAGCCGTTTGCTGTCGCGCCGCCGTTCGGTTCGACGCGTCCGGCGGGGTGAGCGAGCTCGGCGGGAATCCACTTCATAGCCACCGGCCCCGCGTCCCAGCTTCCGTGCATTGGCGCGCCATCCCCGGGGCGTTTCGGCCAGAACATCCGGTAACGGGCGTAGGTGCGATCCGCGAAGGTGGAGTCGGGAACGCTTTCGAGGTCCGGCAGTTCCGGAAGCAGATACCAGCCGCCTGCTTTGTCCTTCGAGGCATAGCCGCCGAGCAGATGGTCTCCACAGGTCTCACACGCCCAGAGGTCAAGGCAGCGTGCGCCGCAATCACAGCGGATCGTCGGCTGCGCGTACAGCTTGCCGACAGTGCGGGTAGGCGACCGGAACTGCTCAGCCACCTCGGGACAGTCAGCGCGCGCGCATGCCCACCAGCCGGGAACCGTGCGGAAGAAGAGATGCGCGCGTAGCGGGACGCGAGCGTCGTCCTCGCTGCTCCGTGGCGCCGGGAGCGAGGCAAGCAGTGAGATTGCACCGGCAAGCGCGTCGCGCGCCCGACCGTTCGCGACAGCTGGAAACAATGAAGTAGCGAGTTCGCTGGATGGTCTGGCGCCGGGTGCTTCGCCCTCCTCCCGAGTCGCATCGACGATCCTCATGGCAAGGCCGTGTTGGCGAGCAAAAGCGGTCGCGTCGGCAGCGACAGAAGCCACCGCTTCGTGTTCATTCATCGAGCCACCGAGAATGGCAGCGCCGGCGTTCGCGAGCGCTTCGATTGCCGCCTCCGGGAGACGCTCGCTCGCGGGCGGGCCTACGTCGCGCGGGACACCGCGGAGGATTGAGAAGGTTGCCTTGTTGACACCAAAGAACTCCTCTAGATAGCTGCGTGCGCCCTCTTCGGAGTTCCCGAGCGAAGCTGAGGCGGCGAGGATGCACAGCTTCGGTGAGTCGAGACTGAGTTCGAGGCGGTGCAGAAGCCGGCGCAGCAGCATCGCGACCTCTGTCCCGGCCGTGCCCTTGTAGGAGTGGAGTTCGTCGACGACGAGATGGAAGCGTGCGTTGTCGTCGCGGAGGTAATCGGCGCTTCGCTCGAAGATCGCTGCCTCATCGCGACGATTGAGCATCACGTTCAGCATCGAGAAGTTCGTGATCAGAATGTCCGGTGGGAAGAGCTGCATGTCCTCGCGCGTCAGCAGCTCGGCGCCGAGCGGCCGAGCGACGTAGGGCCGGTGATCTCGCCCAAGTCGCTCTGCTTCGTCGGCGCGACGGGCAAGGGCACGCATCACTCGCTGCAGGTCGCGGTGCGGCGTCTGGCCGGTGTAGCGCCCAAAATAGAAGCGATGGTCGAGCCGATGTTGGCGCAGCCATTCGAGTTGCGTTGCGGCGTCGAGGATTCGCCGCATCCGGACCATCTGATCCTCGACGAGAGCGTTCATCGGGTAGAGGACAAGCGCACGCATCCCCGCTGGGCGACCGACCTCGCCCTCGCGGGCCGAAACGAACTTGCTGCTGTGCGTCCACCACGGTTGCGGCAGAGCGCCACTGCCGCTCCAACTACGCGACTCCCGCACGAGATGCGTCAAGAGAGGCATCAGGAATGCCTCCGTCTTTCCTGAGCCTGTCCCGGCAGTGATCACGGGGTTCTCGCCTGCGAGGTAGCACCGGAGCGCCGCCGCCTGATGCTCATACAGTTCGTTTCCGTCCATCAACGGGGCGACGAACTCGCCAACGTCGGTTCCGAGTTTGAGCTCGTCGGCCAGCGGGGCAAAGTGGAGCCCAGAACTTGCGTAGCCGGGAACCGGCTCGAGGATCAGATCAGTCGAAAGACCGCTCTGCTCCATCAACGATCGCCGCTCGGCAGCGAGCTGCGGGTCCGCGAACGCATAGGCGGAGTCGTAGAAGCGCCGGTACTGCTGTTCGAGGAGCGCCTGAAGACGCAGCGGGTTGATTGGTGTTGCGTCCCTTCCGACGAAGTCAGGCGAGGTCGGTGGCTCGGTGATCGCCATCTACTCCCACCTCACGAACGCGTCGAGCTTCTCCTGCACCAGCTCGGCAAGGGACTCGTCGATGTTGACGTAGGCGTGGCGTACCGACCCATCTGCCTTGGCAAGCCGCCCTGACTGAAGCGTCGCGGCACGCGCGATTAGTGGCGGCAAGGGCGCCTGGTTGTCCACCGAGAGCACACCGATGCCGCTCTTGTAGGTGATGAACGAACGATCCGGATACGCAAGGTAGGGTCCGTATTCCCGTGTGTTGAGTCTGAACCACTCGCCGCGGTGACGGATGAACGCAACGTCGCGGCGGTACTCCTCGATCCACCACAGACCATCGGTGCTCGGGTCTGTGTTCGACTGGAACAGGCCGTGGCGTGCGTCCAGCCACTTTCGGGGGAACCGCGGATCCGGACGCCCCTCCTCCCCGCACGCTCGCAGCGACGACTGCGGGAGCGCCTCAAGCATTCGCCTTCCGGAATCGACTTCGAAGACGAACCCGGCGTCCGCTGCGAACCTTTGTATCTCGTCGACATCGGCTTCGATCAGCCACGTCTCCGGGCCGCCGTCCTGTGGCACCGGCGGGTTCAGCACGACGCCGTAGTCGTCTGTGGCGTCGAGCTCCTCGAGCCGTGCCCGGAGCTCACGTCGGCGTGAGCCTGTGAGCAGCAGACATCCCGAGGAATGCAGCGTGAGGACGGCCGCCGGAGGCGCTGCCGCAAAATGATCCGCGATCCAGTCGACCTCGACGTGGCCGAGCGCTGCGAGCTTCCATGCAGCCGTCGTCGGGCCGACGCCGAGGTAGGCACACGACTCGCGCCAGCTACTCCAGGTCCCGCTGCCGACCTCCGATGCCCACGTGAGCAGCTTGTCGTATCTGTTCATGCGGCCCCGCCTTCGCCGATGACTGCACGAGCGAGAGCAAGCGTCGCCTCCCATCGCTCGCGAGTCGACGGTCCATCTGCGGCGACTGCCGTGAGGGTTACCTCCGATCCGAGCGCGTTGACTCGACGCGCAGCGTCCTCGTCAAGCCGCACGAGTTCGAACTCGCGTAGCAGCCGCACGCGCGGCCGGCTTCCGGCGGGCGGGGAGAGCAGCCAGACTGGCTTGTCGCAGAAAAGTTCCCAACGGCCGCGCTCGTGTAGCCCGACCTCTTTGAACCAGGACGGCGTCGGAGGGCGGGTATGCAGGACGAGCGCGCCGTTCGCGCAGATCGTCTCGACATCTGTGAGCGCACGGGTGAGCAACGGTACCGGATCCGTGTAAGCGGGCGAAATCGTGGCGCCGCACACCGTCACACCGTCGCGGCGATGGTCAATCGGACGGGCGCCAGCGCGTAATGCTTGCTCGTTGTCCAGGCGGTGGCAGAGCTGTACCTCGGCGGGTTCGCCACGCTCCTCCACGTCGTAGCTCGCCCGGAAGTCACCGTTCCCAACCGCGACGTCGTAGCGGCCGAGCCCCGAGGGCAGCTGGACCCGCCCACCGGACGAGATGTGGCCGTACTCGACGCCGTTCACGACTACGGGCAAGTGCACGTCGGTTTCTAGGTCTCCGGCGATCAGGTCGGGCGCGTATCCGCTGAGGTAGCGCGGATGTCCAAGGGCTAGGCCACCTTCCAGGCGAAGCGGTGTCTGCTGTGGCAGCCTCACCGAGGCGCGCGCGACTCCGGGCAGCTTGTCGATCGGCACGTCATAGAAGAGCTCCCATCCAAATGGCAGCGTGCCGCCGTCGTTGAATTTCCGCTGGTGCAGTTGCAGCTGTTGCGCCCCGTCGTGTGTGAGCACCCAGACCGTCTCGGACGACGGCTGCTCGACTCGGAGAAGTCCTTGTTCGCCGTTTTCGAAGATCACCGTCTCACCCAGCCTTGGGAGACGGACGCCTCCGGCGGAGGTGAGTGGATCACCTAGGTCAACTGATCGTGCCGCCGCGCGGGTGAGCAAGCTCCACGGAAGTTCAAGCTCGCGTTCCGGCTCGAGCGTCGCCGCGTCGCCTTCGAGGCTGAGCTCGATCGCTTTCGGCTGGTCAGCGCCGAACTGCAGACGCGGCGGGTAGATAAGGAGTCGAATCGTTGCGGGCCACATCCGTCCGACGTTTCCGCTCGACGTCTCGACCAGCTCGGCACCATCCCAGGAGCGGAGGGCAATGCGAACGGCAGCGCGAACGCGATCTTCGAGGGTCGCGTCGGCGAGGACCCGCTGTGCGTGGCCCGTCAGTTGACCTCGCCCTGACCACCGCTGCAGGCGGCGGACGGGATCGAAGCCGTCGAGCGATCCGCGCAGGCGTTGCGTGAAGAAGATCGACAGGACCTGACGGTCGCGTAGCCGAAACACCGTCTGCTCGACGGCGTAGCCAACGTGTGCCGGTCTCGGGTTGGTTGGCACGATCAGGTGCCCGCGACGACCATCAATGTCCCGCTCCAACCAATTCGCGAAGCTCTGGAAGCGCGGGCCGATGAAGCTGAATGCGGGTAATGAGTCGTCGCCGCGCACACCGATCAGCTGGCATAGCCGCCCGTGGTACTCACCGGTCGAATGCTTCTCGTCTGGCGCCATTCTGGTGGCCGCGAGCACCCAGAGACAGAGAACCGGGAAGAATGCCGGCAGCGGCCGGGGACGTGGCGCTTTCTCCCACGCTCCGTCGACGACCGTCTTCCAGCCAGCGATCTTTCCGACTTGAAAGGCGACCGCGACGTCACGAGCGAAGGCGCCGCTCGGGTCGTGGGAGTCGATCCCGAGGCGATCTGCCACCACTCGAATCGTCTCGTCATCGCAGGCGAGGAGAACCGGCGTCCCGGGTTCCGGTTGCACGGGCAGGAGCTCTTGCAAGAGCTCATCGGCCCAGATTCTGAGCCGCCCAGCCGCGGTCGTTGTAGACATCCCGCTCACCCGTTCTCTCTCCGACCTCGTTCCGAGGCCGAAGAACCCCGGTCACACGCGAGCTTAATGCGCTTGGTCTCATGTGAACAGCCCTGTCGGCGTGCTCGTGATGATGCGCGAATCGCGAGCGCAGGAGGCTCGAGGAGCCACGGCGATGCGAAAACTCCCGTGCGCAGTCCTGGACGGCGCCATCGTTCGCTTGACCAGCCACCAAAAGGAACGAGACGATGTCGCGCGGAACAGAATGCACAGAGGAACCGAAGGCCCAATCAAGCATCAGCAGCGACGCCTGGACGATCCTCGCCGACCAGGCCTATGAAGCCAACACGCTCGAACCGCTCGCCTACCGGCTCGGGCACTGCGAGCGCACGATCGTCGAGCGGGAAGAAGAGCTCGCCGCCCTGCAGAGCGGCAGCATCGCGATCAAGCATCCGATTCGTCGTGCGAACCAAGTGCGGGCCGAGATCGACGAGATGAAACGGGCGATCGGGTCGATCACGAACCGGCTCATCCAGCCCCGCCCCGACGTTTCCGAGCAACTCGCCGTTGAACGGGCCGACCGGGCGAAGTTCGAAGGAGAGCTCGCCGCCCTCAACGCGAGCATCGCTGGACGCAATCCGACTCTCGTCGAACGGCACGCGATCCACGAGGCCGAGTACCGGCTCTTCCACGCCAACCAGAACATCACCACGCTCGCGACCCATCCGCACGTCGTTCCTTACCATCCGCGCCCGTCGGATCCGACGACCATGCAGGAGTTGGTGCTCGCTCACGTCGAGAGCGTGAGCGTCGATCTCGTCACCCGCGGCACGAACAACCGCGGCAACCCCCGCGTGCAACTCCGCTCGCCGTACGCCCGTTACGGCCAGGTTTCGAAGCTCACTGCCGCCGAGGCACGCGAGTTCGGCCAGGGGCTGCTCGAAGGCGCCGACCAGCTCGCGGCCGCGCCGCCGACGCCTGCAGAGAACTCGTGCGGCCCGCAGGAGACGACGCTTGCGTCCGCCAGCGGGGCCTACGCCAAGCTGATCGAGAAGGGTGAGACCGGGCGGGCCAAGCGCCGCATCTCACTGAGCCTGAAAGGCTGCCGCTACCCGATCAGCCTGACCGCCGAACAGGCACGCACGATCGGCAATGGACTGGTCGAGGGCGCTGAGCTGTTCGCCGGCAACGTCTGAGCGCGGGGTTTACCGATCAACGTATGGCTGCGGGCAATCGGTCGGGTCGTTGCGACTTGCAAGGAGTGGTCCGGGCCGCAGAGACCGAGCCGAACCAGCGGATCGTAGAATCGTCAGAGTGGCAGACGCGAACGATGAGACCGATCCGGCCGAAGCGTCGAAGGCGCTCCTTCGTCTGCATGCGCAGGGGCGGCTCCTTCGGCTGCCAAAGACCAAGCAAGCGCCGCCCGCTCCAATCCAACCGCAGGACGGCTCCATGCCGTTGAGCGAGGTGTTGCAGCAACTGCGCGAGGATCGCGGCCTCCCACGATGACCCTCAGCCACCACCTCTACCATGTGCCGATGCCTGACGAGCCGCGGCCAGATAAGTCAGGCCACCTGCTCGCCTACATCCGCAGCGCCCCTCCGGAACTCGGCGAGCTCGACCTCGGTGGGCCGAACCGCAACAAGTCGGCGAGCGTCTCGACCGGATCCCCGGGGCGAAAGAGCGGATCGCGCAAGCCCAGGCTGATTTCGCAGCGGGGCGGGCGATCCCGCTCGACGAACTCGGCACTACACCTGAACAACCCAGCTAGGCGCACGAGCGACCTCGGCCGGGGTTCGTTGTTCAGAGACTCTGGTCTCGGCCGAAAAGGAACGCGGGCCGCGAACTCTCGCTGCTAACAGCGTGCGGCGTCACCTGGCCGGCGCAGACGAGTTGACGCCTTCCGGAGCCAGCGAAAGGGCGGATGGATCCAAGCTCTCGTCAGTTCGACTCTTCTTGACGTTGCAGCGGGAGCCGCTAGCCGACGTGCGACAGAACGATCGAGTGCATCCCCCAGCCGCACGAGGCCGCGTAGCGGCATGCGGCCGTGATGGGCGCGTCCCAGATCAAGACACCGAGAAGTTCCAACCCGGACGTGCCGCTCGTCGGGCTGCCTGCGAGCACGTCGGCCAGCAAGGGACGCGGATCCTGACGCGGGCTGGACTCGAGGAGGAAATCGCCCGGCTGCTCGATCCGGAAACGCATCTCTGCACCCGGCGACAACTCCTCGAACGAGCCCCACGTCAGCCCGCTGATCACCTTGAGGAGTTCGGCTTCAGCGTCGCCTGCCGAACTAAAGCGGGTGCAATCGACACAGCTGCCGGCGACCATCAGCTCAAGGTTGTAGGCGAACAGCAGCGTTGGCATGTCGACGCTGGCCTCGCCGAAGAGAAGAGGGACGACGATGCCGTCGGTCCGCTGCTCGCTGAGTGTGATCTGGAATGGCATCTGTTTTGGCTCCTGGGGTCGGATTCCCATCGACCCTAGAGCGGGCACGCCGAGAGTTCACGGTTTGTTGTTGGGTCGCGCAGACTGCTCGCCGGCCAGCTCGCGAACCCCTTGCGCGTTTGTTTGGGGGACGCCGAGGGCTACGAGCGCGGCCGCAACCGCGGAGACGAAAGTCGTCGCTCGCGACTGCCCAGCTTGTTCCATCGCGACAACGGCGAAGATCGGACCTAGACCCGTGCGCGCCGCTAAGACCGACGTATGCGCATTCGCCTTCACCGGTCCGAGGTCGAGCTGTACGAGGCAGCTTGGCTGCTTCAGCTCTCGGTCAACCAGTGCCGTTACCTGGTTCGGTTGGGAACGCTTGAGAATGTCGGTCAGGCGTATCCGTCGCAGATCGCGGTGACCGAGCTGCGGCGGCTTTTGCGGGGCACGGACGCTGAACGTGTGCTCGACCTGCTCGTGCGCGGTGAGCTCACCGCCCCATACCCGCAGCGTCGCTCCGACCTGCCGAGCCCGTTCCCGCGTCTGTCGGAGCAGTCAGCGTGACCGTTCGCTGCCCGTTACTGACACATCTGACCGGTACAACCATCGTCCTCGGCGTTATTGCTCCGGCTGGTCGTGCCTCATGACCGTTACGCTCCCGCTCCACAACAGCCGTCGGGGTCGGCCGCCTATCTTCCCGCCGATCAGCGACCTCGACTCGCTCGCCGATCCACGGCTCGGGATCGACGACCCGGAACTGGCCCGCCTGGTTCAGGCTGTCTTCTCACGGATCCTCGGCACGACGACCGGAGCTCGCCCCGGTGTCCACCTGGTGATGAAGATGCTCGCCGGGGCGGGACGGATGACGGTGTGGCGTCCGGACGGCAGCGTCGAGGAGGCACCGTTCCCGGAGCTGCCGACAGGCTGGCCGCATCCGCGCTCCGCCAACCGGCGGCTGAAGCGGCGTGAGGAAGGGCCGCCGGATCTGTGCGCGCTCTGGGTCGACGCCGAATCCGACGACGGGCCGTACGCGCTGCTGCCGCTGCGCTATGTCTGCGAGTACTTCCATCCGCTCATCTGGCCGGTCGCGGCGACCGCGATCCGCAGCTGGGGGGCCGCCGAGACCCAGCGGCGGATGGGCCGCTTCATCAAGCAGGAGAGCACACGGCCCGCAAAGTCGGGACCGCGCAAGGGAGAGCTGCTCTCGGACGGAACGCTCTACACGCTCGTCGAGGGGACGAGCACGTTTCTGCATGCCGTGAGCTTCTTCGCGCTCTCCGACTACCGCTCGTCCTCCGGAGAACCCGCGGCGGGGCTCGAGCGTTGGCTGACGCTGCCGCCGACACTGCGGGTGCCGCGGCCCGGCCCGCACTTGAAGCGGGTCGTTCGCCGCGATGCGCCGCCGCTTGAGGTCGTCCGCAAAGAGTTGCGTGCGCTTGCGGACGAAGTGGACCGTCGGCTTTCGACCGCTGTCGGCCGTGAGGCGTGTCTGCGGCCCTACCGCGGGCTCGTCCTGCTCGCCGTCATCGCCTGCACCGCTCAGCGGATCGGCGCCGTGGCGAGCCTCTGCGTCGGCAGCTACGACCCCAAGCATCTCTTCCCTGACGGTGAGGTCGGACCGGCACTGCTCTTCCTGGTCGAGAAGAACGGCGGCGTCATTCCTCGTTGGAAGGCGCTGCCCCCCGAGCCGGCAGCCTGGCTGGAGGGCTACCTCGCCTACACGGGCCTCGCTACGGCCGGGCCGCTCGCGCCGCTCTGGATCAGTGAGTGGGAGACGCCGCGCGCCTTCGGCAAGCCGAAGCTGAACGGTGCTGACCCGGCCACGTTGAGCGCAATCGTCCTCCCCGGCTCGTCCGCGCACCAGCTCCGCCATCTCGGCTCACAAGTCGCGACCGACGCGGGTGACGACTATCTCGCTGCCAACCGCGGCTACCGGCGGCGCATGCAGGCGCTCGCGTTCGGAGAAATTTTGCTCGACCACACTGAAATCCACTGCGACCCATTCTTCTACAACGACCTCGCCTCCGAGGAAGGTCGTGAGCGCTGGAGCAGGCAAGCGATCCTCGGCGTCTGGGACTACCTCTGGGGCACCAGCGGTGCGGTACAAGGCCCGGACGTCGCAGCGATCCGCGCCGCCAAGAGCGAACGCGACCGGCAGGCGGCCGAGCTCGCCGCCGCTGAAGGCGAGCTGCTGCGGCTGCACGAAGAACAGGATGGCTTGCTGCGTCGTGGCGTGCCGCAACCGAGGAGTGACACCGCTGGCAACTACGAACGGCTCGCCGAAACCCTGGTCGCGTTGCAGCTGCTCCAGAGCCAGCTGACCCGCGCAAGCGCGCTCAAAGACCAGCAGCGGCGCGACTACGACGCGAGCGAAATCGCCCTGCGCGAGGTTCGCTCGGTAACGATCCCGCTTCCCGACGGCGAGCAGCCAGCCGACGACGACGATCTTGACGCGCTCATCGACGACGACAGCGCAACCGCTGTGCGCGCACGTCAGCGCGACCGGCTGAACATCCGCGAAGTCGCCTACGTCTTTGGCGTCTCGGTTGAGACCGCAAGGCGCTGGTCACGCGGGCAAAACCTGCCGCCACGCAACCCGCCCTGGGACGCGAACCCTGACCCATCCCTGCCCCCGGAGCCGATTTTGCGGCTGAGCGCACGCAAGCAGTACCTGCTCGTCGACCGGCTCGACCCCGCACGCACCCATCCGCACGTCCGCGAGAAGATCGACCTCCTGCTCGGCTTCCGGGAGGACGAGGTCGAATTGCCCTGAGCAATGGATGCCTGCGGGCGCACACCGAAGCGCCAACCCACTACGCGCCTCCCGACCAGCCGCTCGACTGATCGGAAGCGCCTGGCGTCGCGCGTCCAGAACCAGTGCGCGACCCTTCGGCTTGAAGCAAAAACGCAGCCGGATCTGCGTGCGCGTCGCAAGCTCGACCTATGACCGACATGGAGCACTACCTCAACTCGCTCGACCAAAAGATGCTCGAACACGTCAGGCTTGCCCGCGAACTCGTTACGGAGATCGAGGCGACCGAACTGGATCGCGATCGCGACTTCGCCGCAATGCAGACGCAGGCAGTTCGGCTCAGCGACGAACTCCGCCGGTGTCAGTGGGACGTCCATCTGGAGCTTGTACGCGCGGACCTTTCCCGGACACAGCTATCGGCGGCCCGTTAGGTGGGCGCGCACGTGTTCATCACCGCCCTCGCCGTCCATGACGACATCACCCTCGACTGGGACGCGGCCGAGGCGACGATCACCGCGCTCAGCGAGGAACGCCGGGCGGCCCTGGCAGACCACCTCGGCTGGGGCGACGGAGAGAGCGAACCGGACGAGACCGCGAATCAGCTGCTTCGGCAGGCTGTCCGTGATCTTCGCGCCGCACTTGACGGATCAGGCCAGCTCCGGCGCGAACTCGACCGCACACGGGTCGGTCACTGGACGATTTATTTGACCGGAGGCTTCAGCACTGGAGACCCTCCGACGGATCTCTACGAAGTCTTCTCCGCCCTTGAGGTCACCGGCCTCGACATGGCGATCGGTTTCAGCTGGCCACCAACTGATTCGCCGGAAGAAAGTGCGCGCGAGGGCGGTGGTTCGATGTAGCAAGCCAACGCACGAGTGTCCGCCCCAACCCTTGCCATTGGAAAGGGGCGGGCACCGTCTACTGACGAACCGACTCTGCATCTCAGCGAGCACGCGCGTCGAGACAGACGACAACCGTTTGACGCTTCAACCGAGGACATCAACGCGCGAAATCCGCGGTCTTCTATTCGAGCGCTCTCAGTCAGTGATGACGAGCGCGACCATGTCCGCGTTTCGCGCGCTCTCTGACGTGCGCCCGCCGGTGCGGTTGCAGCTAGGCTCGGCGTGCCTTGCGGGTAGCTGAGGAGAGTTCGATGCGTGCGGTTCGCTTGTTAATCGCGGTCGTTGCAGTCGTCGCCACTGCTGGGCTTGCCGGTTGTGGGGGTGACAAAGCGACGACCATGCCTGACGTCACGGGTAAGACGCTCGACGACGCGAAGAGCGCCATCAAGGACGCCGGGTACGGTGACGAGGTCAAGGTCGGCGGCGGTGGCTTGTTCGGCGTCGTGGTGGAGTCGAACTGGGAGGTCTGCGCGCAGAATCCGGCTGCCGGCACGACCGTGGCGGGTAAGCCGACCCTGACCGTGGCCCGGTCCTGTGTCGACGGCAAGAGCAGCGAAGAGCCGGAGACAACGCCGTCAGAGACCGCGCCCACCACACCGGAGGAGACCGCGCCGGCCGAGCCCCAGGCGGTGGCGACACTAACCCGACAGAACAACAAAGATTTTGCCGCGATCCTCGTCGAGGATGACAACTGTGACTATAAGAACGTCCAGTTCGCCAAGAAGTACGCCGGGCAGACGATCGCCTTCGACGGATCCATCGGCGACATAGCACCTGACGGAAAGCGACGCTACGACATCCTCATCGTGCCCGGCGACAGGGGTCCGAACACGACGAAGGGACCTACCTTTCAGTTCCGCCGCGTAAACATGTTCGAGCTGCATCTCATGGACCGCTCCGTCAACCTCCCCGGCCAGGGCGAGAAGTTTCGGTTCATCGCCGAGGTCGGCGAGTACAACGCGGAGAACTGCCTGTTCTTCCTCGAGCCCGTCAAGACCATCCCCCGATGAAGCAGCCGCCCGTGAGAAGTCGCCTACGCAAGAGCGCGGGGCGTCAGTTGAGGCGCGGACCGTGAGCAGTGTCATCGTCACGAGGCGACAAGGCCCGCCGTTTCTGGTTCGCCTTCTCTGGTACCTGTTCATCGGTTGGTGGCTCGCCGGGATCTCTCTTACGCTGGGGTACCTCGCGGCCATCACGATCGTCGGGCTACCCCTCGCGTTCTGGATCTTCAACCGCACGGGCACGCTGTTGACGCTTCGGCCGCGGCCGGTCACCGTGAGCCTGTCGCACGATGGAGGCATCACCGTTGTCGAGAGCGGCCATCGCGAGCAGCGCTCGCTTCTGCTCCGCGTCGTCTACTTCGTTCTCGTTGGTTGGTGGGCCGCGTTGATCTGGATGACGATCGCGTACTTCCTGTGTCTCACGATCCTTCTTCTTCCGGTTGGCCTGATGATGCTCAACCGGCTGCCAGAGGTCTTCACGCTCCATCGAAACTGATCAGTGAGGCCAGCGGCACTGACCGGCAGACCCGGCAGTAACGATTCGGTTCCTGACGACCCGCCGATTGTCGGTAACCGGTGGCTCAGGTGAGGTGGTTATGGCTCGGTGCGGCCTGATCCTCGAGCTTGGCCGCTGAGGTCAAAATCAACTGAGCCGTCCTCGCGGACATCCGACTGCTCCGAACTAGGACACCCGATGGCTGCAACCACCGCCTCGGTCACGTCGGAAGCTCAGTAGTACTCGCGGATGTAGCCGTAGGCTCGGTCGAAGAGTTCCTGATCCTGGTGGAGCTTGTATTTGAAGAGCGTCTTTCGGAGCGCCATTTTGACCTCGCGCTCGCCTGCGTGCGTGTTCTGCCAGCCGGCGAACCTCACGTAGCGGACGATCTCGTCGATGTCGGCGACGACACGCTCGACGATGATCGGCGTGTCCTCGTTTCTGGCGCTCTCGAACAACTCGGTGAGCGCGGCCTTGCCGAGCTCTTCGTCCGCCATCGGCTCGGCGGCGCTTTCTGCAGCAACCACGTCGCGTGCGAGGTTGAGCAGCGCCTTCAGGAAGTCGACGCTGAGCAGAAGCCCCTGTTCGTGGCGCTGTTTCAGCTCCTCTAGCCGCTCTCCGAGCTCCTTGAAACGTGGATCATGCTGTCTGCTGCGCAGGCGACGGGCAACCTTGATCTCGATCTCCTTCGCTTTCCTGTCGGGATCCGGTGTACCGAGCACCGCTTCGAGCAGGTCCGCGTCCAGCACGAGCGTCTCGAGATCGTCTCGGATCGCATCGACGTGGACATGCTCGTGAATCAGGTCGATGGTCTTCGGCCCGAGAACGTGCCAGAGGAGCTTGCCGGTACCTGTCGATGGCTTGACGGACTCGTAGACCTGGGCCAGCCAGCGGTAGTCGGCCTCATGCTCGCCGAGGATCGGGTCTGGCGAGATGGCTTCCCAGAGTCGAGCCAGGTAACTGACGTCGGCGGCGAACCGGTCGCGGGTCTCGTTGTTTGGCAGGCAGTCCTGCGCTGCAATGAGCCCGTCATACCCACCGATAGTTCGATCGACTCCGGGGAAGTACGCAAGACATGTCTGTACCGCGGCCGGCAACTTGGCGGCTAGCTCCGCGATGTTTGTGACGACACGTGTGATGCCTTCTTCATCGAACTGGATTGCCTTGGCGACGTCGTCGAAGACACCGAGGTAGTCGACGATCAGGCCGTGCGTCTTCAGCTCGCCGTAGGGCCGGTTGGTGCGGCAGATGGCCTGCAGCAGGGTGTGGTCGCGGAGCGGCTTGTCGAGGTACATCGCCTGCAGGATCGGCGCGTCGAAGCCGGTTAGGAGCTTCGACGTCACGATCAAGACCTTGAGCGGATCGGCGGGGTCGCGGAACCGGTCGAGGAGCTTCTCTTCGGCGTCCCGGTCGCGCCGGTACGGCGCGTAGTCGTCCTCGCCGCTGTTCACCGTCATGACGATGTCCGACATCTCCGGCGGCAGATACTCGTCCAGCGCCTGTTTGTAGAGCAGGCAACTCTCGCGGTCGAAGGTCACGACCTGTGCCCCGAAGCCGCTCGGCGCGACCTTCTCCTGGAAGTGCGTCGCGATGTCGGCACAGATCTTCTGGATGCGCTCCGGTGACTTCACCAACACCGCCATCTTCGCCGCCGCCTTCGCAAGCCTGTCCTTGTCGAGGTCAGTGAGGCCACCGGTCAGCTCCTTGAACGCCTGGTCGATCTCGTCCTTGTCGATATGCAAGTCGAGCAGCCGCGGCTCGAAGTGGAGCGGCATCGTCGCCCCGTCGCGAATCGACTCCTCGAAGCCGTAGCGGCTCAGATAACCGGCCGCATCCTCCTCCGCACCGAACGCGTAGAACGTATTGCGATCGGCACGGTTGATCGGGGTACCGGTCAGACCGAACAGGAACGCATTTGGAAGCGCTGAGCGCATCTTGCGACCAAGGTCGCCTTCCTGGGTGCGGTGGGCCTCATCGACCATCGCGATGATGTTGCTGCGGTCGTTGAGAACACCGTCGGCCTCGCCGAACTTGAAGATCGTGGTGATCACGATCTTCCGCACATCCTGCGCCAACAGCCGCTGCAGCTCCGTCCGGCTGTCGGCCTTGATGAGGTTCGGCGTGTCGGCGGCGTAGAAGGTGCTCGAGATCTGGCTGTCGAGGTCGATCCGGTCGACCACGATCATCACTGTTGGATTCTTGAGCGCAGGATGCAGTCGTAGCTTGCGCGCGGCGAAGAGCATCAGCAGCGACTTGCCCGAGCCCTGGAAGTGCCAGATCAAACCCTTCTTCGGATGCCCGGCCACGACGCGCTCGACGATCTTGTTCGTCCCCTCGTACTGCTGGAACCGAGCGATGATCTTGATCCGGCGGTTCTTGTTGTCTGTCGCGTAGGCGGTGAAGTTGGCCAGGAGGTCGAGCACCACGTCCGGCCGCAGCATTGACCCGATCACCTGGTCGAGCCGCTGCAGCGCCGGAACATCAGCGAGTGCGTCGACCCGCCACGGCCCCCACAGCTCAACCGGTAGCCCGATCGAGCCGTAGCGGAGCTCTTTGCCCTCGGTGGCGATCGAGAACACGTTCGGGACGAACAGCTCCGGCACGTTGCGCTCGTAGTCGTCGTGCACCTGGAGCGCCCCGTCGAGCCAGCTCTGACTTGAACGAACCGGCGTCTTCGCCTCGATCACGACAAGCGGGATTCCGTTGACGAGCAGCATGAGATCGGCGCGCTTCTCGCTCGCGCCGGCACGAATCGTGAACTGCGTCGTCACGACGTACTGGTTCTGCTCGATGTCTTCGAAGTCGAGTAGACGGACTGTGACGTGCGCCCCATTCTCACCGAATGGCATCGAGCGCTCACCGGTGAGCCACGCTGCGAACTCCTCGTTCGCCTTGACGAGACCGTCGATCCGAACTCCTATGACGATGGCGCGGAGCCTGTAGAGAACATCGTCCGCGCGATCAGGCTGAGCCGCGATCTCCGGGTTCAGCCTGACGAGCGCCTCACGCAGGTGGTCTTCGACTAGGACCTCGTGCGGCGCGCGCGGAAGGTCGTGGCGCGAAAGGAAATGCCAGCCGATGCCTGAGAGCTGGCCGAGACGACGAGCAAGGCCGGGGCCGACAGCCGTGTGGTGGACAATGCCACCACAGAGCCGGTCACGGACGAGCGCTTCGACGGTGTTAGCTTCGTTGAAGCTCACGGTGCTTTCCCCGTTGCCCCACGCTCCAGGAGGTGCGTTCCGACCCGCTTTCGCAGCGCGTCGGCTTGCGCTTGACGAACAAGAATCGCATCAAGCGCCGTTGTGATGCCCTCCTGCAGCCGGACTATTCGTCTTTGTGTCGCAATGTCGGGCAGCGGGATCTCCATTCGCGCAAGATCTGACGTATTCAAATGCGCAACAGTTGATCCGACGTAAAGTTGCGACAGTCGGCGTTGACCTGCCAGTGAATTGAGAAATGTCGCGACGTACTGCGGCAACGCACGAGCATGATCAAGGCGGGTCAAGATGAGTGCGTGACAATTCCAGTCTTCACAGCGTGCCGGCACGACGGCGGTCTCGCCAACGTGCCCGGACTGGACGGTCAGCAGATCACCCTCTCGGAGGCGCGACTTGCTAGTGGACCTGTGGAACGACTCTGAGACTTGCACGAGATCATCAAAGGAGATGCCTGAGCGCCGCACGTTCAGCGACCTCAGATAGGGAACACCGTCTGATACGTAGTGTTTGACAGCGCTTCCGACGAAGCCGTTCGTGACTCGCAGGGCGACCTTGCCGATCGCAACGGGAGCGGCCGCATATTTCCCGAGAAGCCACTCGAGGCTGCTTGCAGTAGCCAGTTCATGAGACTGCCGGAGGTCGTCAAGCGCCACCGTCAGGTGATCGCACCTACCCAGGACACTCGCAATCCGCCGTTGTTCCTCGAGCGGCGGCAGGGCGAACTCGTACCACGTCAGGTCAGAGAAGTTGACGTAGGGATTAACAGAACCCTTGGATTGCTTGATCGAATGCGCGTGGAAGGACTCTGCTTGCATAATGAACGACAGCAGCTCGGGCAGAAGAACGGTCGGATCCTTCGACTCCAGAACAAAGGTCGTATTCGCGGTGATGCCCTCGAAGTCTGCGACAGCGACCTTTCGCAGGTATGTCCTCCGCGATCCATAGAGCACATGGCCTGGCTTGAAGCGCATGTGGAACGCAGGTCCGAGATACCCATCGCCGATTGATCCCCACCGCCGAATCCGTAGATCGTCGGTGTTCATGTGTTCTCCCGCGACGTACCGATCAAGACCGGATTTATCTGGGTCGACGCGATCTCTGACCTGCCGAACGACGTCCCCGAAGGCGACTCGACGCCAGCCGTTCTCGAACCCTGGCTCAGACATCCGACGCCTCAGTGCCTGCGACGCCCTCGAGCGTGTTCACTAGCGCGTCCATCTGTGGCCAGAACTTGCGGGCGCCGGTGTCGAATTCGGTCCACGCCTCACTCAATTCGCCATCGTCGCTCGCCCGTTCCGAGATCGGCCGGACGTATTGCGAGATCGACAGATTGCCGCCCGCCTTGAGAACTTCGGCGGTCGTTGCGACATTGGCGAAGCCGGGATCGTCGGCGAACGCCTGGTAAGCGGAGAGAATGTGTTCCTGGTTCTCCGGGGTCAGAAAACTCTGTGCTCGCTCGCGGACGACTTGGCGAACAGCGTCGATGAAGAGGATCTTCCGTTGGCGGTCTGCCGGTTTGCGCGTGCGGCAGATCACGATGCAGGCTTCCATCGGCGAGTTGTAGAAGAGGTTCGGCCCGAGACCGAGGACACACTCGAGCACGTCCGACTCGAGGAGCTTGCGCCGCATTTCGGCTTCGTCGTTTCGGAAGAGCACGCCGTGCGGGAAGAGGATCGCGCAGCGGCCCGTCTCTGCGTCGAGGCTCTTAAGGATGTGCTGGAAGAAGGCGTAGTCCGCCCGACCTTGGGGCGGCGTGCCGAGGAAGTTGCGGCCCCAGGGGTCGTTCTGCCACGCCTCGCGGTTCCACTTCTTGATCGAGTACGGCGGATTGGCGAGTACCACGTCGAACGTCTGCAAGCGGTCGCGCTCGATGAAGGCGGGGTTGCTGAGCGTGTTGCCGGCGACAATCTCGAAGTCCTCGACGCCATGCAGCACGAGGTTCATGCGCGCGATCGCGGCGGTGATGTTGATCAGCTCCTGGCCGTAGAGGCCGAGCGTGCGGATGTCGCCGCCGCGGCGCTTTACCTCGGCGAGCGCGGAGATGAGCATGCCGCCGGTTCCGACGGTTGGGTCGTAGATGCGCTCGCCCGATTGCGGCTCGAGCATCTGAGCCATCAGGTGGACGAGCGTGCGGTTGGTGTAGAACTCCTGCGCCGTGTGGCCGCTGTCGTCGGCGAACTGCTTGATCAGGTACTCGTAACCGTTGCCGAGCTCGTCCTCCGGGACCGCCGCCAGGCTCAGGGAGTGCCGTGAGAAGTGCTCGATCAGGTTCTTCAGCGTCTCGTCGGGCAGTTGCGTCTTGTCGGTCCAGGCCGCGGTGCCGAAGACGCCGGACAGCCGCTCGGGATTGGCGGCCTCGATGGCGCGAAAGGCGTTGAGCAGAGCCCGGCCGACGTCGCGTGAGACAGTGCGCACGTCTGACCAGTGGGCACCGTCGGGGATGGCGAAGCGGTCGTCAGCGGTCGCTCGCGCATACGACGCATCGTCCGTCTCCTCGAACGCCGAGCCGTATTCCTCGTCCCAGACGTCCGAGAGTCGTTTGAAGAAGAGCAGCGGGAAGACGTACTGCTTGTAGTCGCCTGCGTCGATCAGGCCGCGTAGCAGCTTCGCCGCACCCCAGAGGTAGCTCTCGAGCTCCTGCTGGCTCAGGTGTTCTGAAGCCTTGCTCATGAGAGCCAGCCTCCTTCGAGGAGTACTTCGCGCAGCCTGTCTTCGGCGGCTCGGGCTTCCGCGAGTGCCTGCTTGAAGGAGGCGGCTGCCTCGGGTAGCGGCGGGATCTCCTCGCCGATCGGCGGCAGCACGTAACGGGAAATGTTGAGCGTCCAGTCCTCGGCGGCGACCTCTTCGAGGGTGACGACCTTGGCGCGGTCATCCACGTCCGCGAACGCGTGCGCCCAGGCGACGATCTGCTCGGCGTGCTCGAGCTCGAGGAAGTTCTGGGCGCGCCCCTTGCGGAAAAGGCTCGAAGCGTCGATCACCAGCAGCTTCTCCTTGCGCGCGGCCGGCTTCGAGCGGCGGAGGATCATGACGGCCGGTGCGAGCCCGGTGCCGTAGAAGATGTTAGGCGCCAGACCGATCACGGCTTCGATCAGGTCGCGCTCGAGAAGCGCCTGCCGGATCCGGCCCTCGGCGCCCTTCCGGAAGAGCGCGCCTTGCGGCAAGACGACGGCCATGCGGCCGGTACCCGCGGCCATCGACGCGACCATGTGCTGCACCCAGGCGTAGTCCCCGTAGCTCTCGGGCGGGAGCCCGAACGCGGCCCGGCCCAGGGATCGGCTTCCCAGACCTCGCGGCCCCACTCCTTGAGCGAGAACGGCGGATTGGCGATCACGCAGTCGAATGCAGCGAGGCCGCCGGTGCTCGAATCCGTGAACGCTGGGCTGCGGAGCGTGTCCTCGCGCACGATCTGGAAGTCCTCGATGCCGTGGAGCACCAGGTTCATGCGCGCGATGGACGAGGTGGTCAGGTTCTTCTCCTGACCGAAGATCTTCCGGAAGAAGGTGCGCGAATCGCCCCCTGCGCGCTCGACGTGCTCGATCGCCCCGAGCAGCATGCCGCCGGTCCCGCAGGCCGGGTCGTAGATGCTCTCGCCCTCCTTCGGGTCGAGGATGTCGACCATCATCCGCACCACGCTGCGGGGCGTGTAGAACTCGCCCGCCTTCTTGCGCTTCGTGATGTCGGCGAACCTGCCTATCAGGTACTCGTAGGCATCACCGAGGATGTCGGACTTGACGGCAGTGTTGCCGAGCGAAACCTCGGAGAGCCCTTCGATGAGGTCTTTGAGGATTTCGTCGGTAAGCATCTCGCGGTTCCCCCAGTCCGCGGCGCCGAAGACCCGATAGAGCGTGTCCGGGTTGGTGCGCTCGATCTCCCGCATCGCGTGAGAGAGGGCGGCGCCTACGTTGGCTGGAGCCTCGCGCACGTCCTGCCAATGGCAGCCCTCGGGGGCAACGAAGCGGTGGACTTCGGGGTATTCGACGGGGTCGGCGTCGCCGAAAAGCTCGGCGGCCTCCGCCTTCTCCTCATCCCAAACGTCACATATCCGCTTGAAGAACAGCAGGGGCAGGATGTACGCCTTCCAGTCCGTCCGGTCCACGGCGCTACCGCGCAGAATCTCGGCGCAGTTCCAAAGGTGAGACTTGAGCTCGCTTGCGCTCAGGGGCATTGAATGCTCATGAGCAAAACGTCCAGTTCACTAAAGGTGGTCGTACTCCAGCGCTCGGGTTCGATGGTCGCACGCCAAACAAATGTAAGGCATCTTCGAAGCACTTCGGCAAGGCGGCACGACGGTCTAGGGCCAGACGAACCCTCGTCGCATCATCAGGTCAGGTGTTCGACCTGAAGCGCAGGCTCGATTTCCTTCATGCGCTCGGCTACGAGTCGACGGTGACAACGATCAGGGGTCGGTTCCGAGCAGAGGAGGGCTACCACCTCATGCCGGCTTCGTTCAAGGAGGGCAGCCATCACGCCTTGCGCGGCTGAAGTTCGCAGAACCAACTCGTCAAAGTCGCGCTCATACGCAGCCCAATCCTTGTCGGTCCGGTATCGATCAAGGAGCTCGTTTGGCGGCGCCAGTTCCAATCGATGCTCGTAACCAATCCCCGCCGTACCAAGGATGAACGCTAAGTCGCGTTGCCTCGCATACCCGGAAAGAGGGGAGTCCGGCCTACGTCGCGTGTCGATAACCGTCGAGACTGACGCCCCCTGGAGCAGTCGAACGAATTGCTCCGCACCCTTTTTCCCGAATCCGATCGTGGCGACCGAAAGCATCACACGAAGAGTGTTGGCTGTGATGCAAGGCTTCCGTCCGGAAGGATGTGCTCAACGAGGAGGCCCCGCTCTTCGAACTCGGGCTCCAGCATCCGGGTGCGGTGGCACCCCTCCGGTCTTGCCTCGCTGCAGAGCAGCGCGATCCGACGCCGACCAGCCGCCTCGACGACCTTGGCAATGCCAGCCACAGTTGCCGGTTCGCGAGCCATGCGTTCGTAGTCAGGGGCTCCTGCAGGCGTCCGAAGTTTGGCCCTCGGCCGACCGCCAAGCGACTGACCCATCCAGACATAGTTAATCCCCGCGGCTTCAAGCGACGCCCGAAGATTCTCCTTGTTGAAGTGCGGCGATCGGCCAGAAAATGGCTGTGAGCGGACATCCATGACGGCGGCCACTTGGTGCACGGATAGGTTGACAAGAACCGCCTCGAGAGGAAGCGTGCCGTGCCCCACGGTGTAGATCGTGTTCATCGAACGTGAGGGTAGCGCCGTCACTGGTCAGATCCGATCGGAAGACAGATCACTCCGGCCACGAGCTTCCAGTGCTCGTCCTCCATCGGCTCGCCAAGACTGACGACAAGAAAAACATCCTCGGTATCGGCGTGGCGATGATCGCCAGGAGGGTCATGAACGAAGTGTGCAAGCCACGCAGGATCAGTGATAGGCAGGCTCTGCCATGCGCCGGCGTGGCGAAACTCAGCGCGTATTGTCGTCCGTTCAGGCCACACTCGTTTCACCCAGGTCAACGACTCAGGTCGGATGACCGCCAAGGAGCATTCGACGAGTCCGTTCGCGACGTCAGCGACCGAGATCGAGCGCTCGACTGTGCCGAACACCGGCTCGTTTGTTGCGAGGCCTTCCACCAGTGTGCGAGCCTCGTCGTCATTGAGCTCCCCGACCTTTCGCCAGCGGCCGGTGGCAAGCGCCCAGTTTTCCGGTTGCCCCGGTTGAGGGATCGGTTCCTGAAGCGGGAGCTCGATCACGTCGAGCAGGACGGGGCGCGTACCACCGTCGAGGGTTTGCTCAGCGGGCGTAATGGCGCCGTGCCTGCCGGACCCGATTGGCCTAAGCCACTCGTTTGACTCCTTGTCGACGCCGGCAATGCAATACGCACCGAGCTTCTTCGAGTTAGCGAGGCACACGATCGTCTTCCGAGTGGGCACGTTTCGAAGGTAGCAGCGCCGTGTGCTCGGACGCGCGCTCGCGGCGCAGTACGATCGGGCTGATGCGCGAGCGCCCAGAACGTCTCGCGGGGCTCCCTCAGCAGTACTTCGGGGCGCTTCTCGCGCGAGTCTCCGACGCAAGTACTGCTGGTGGCGAACTCCTTGTCGATCTCGGGCGCGGGAACCCGGAGACTGGGCCGTCGCAGAACGTAATCGAGGCGCTGGCGCGGGCGGCTGAACGGTCCGATGCACACGGCTATGCGCCTTTCCGAGGTCTGGCTGAGCTGCGGAATTCCCTGGCTGAGCGGTACCGCACTCTCTACGGCGTTTCGCTCGACCCGGACTCAGAAGTGGCGGTCATACCCGGTACCAAGACGGCGATTGTTGAGCTTTCGCTCGCGCTCGCAGAGGAGGGGCAGACCGTCGTCCTGCCCGATCCCTACTACCCGGACTACCCCTCCGGGCCGGCGCTTGCAGGCGCACACACTGGCTACCTGCCGCTCGTGCAGGAAAGCGGCTGGGCTCCCGACTTCGCTCAGACGCCCACCGACGACGTCGCCGCCGTCTACCTGAACTACCCGTCAAACCCCTGCGCCGTCGCCGTGCCCGACGGGGCCTTCGAGGCGGCTATCGAGTACGCCCACGCCACAGGCGCGGCCGTCGTCCACGACTTTGCTTACGGCGACCTCGTCTTCGACGGGCACGAGCCCGAGAGCTTCCTCGCCACGCCCGGCGCCAAGGAGATCGGCGTCGAGATGTTCTCGATGTCGAAGACCTACGGCATGGCCGGCTGGCGGGTTGGGTTCGTGGTCGGGAACGCGGAGATCGTCGAGCGGATCAACTTGCTCAACGACCACTGCCGCGTCGGGATCTTTCGGCCGATCCAGGAGGCCTGCATTGCGGCGCTGACCGGGCCGCAGGACTCCGTGGCCGAGCGGCGCGACACCTACCAGCGCCGGCGCGATCGCGTGATCGAGGTGCTCGGGCCTATCCCCTGTGAGGGCACCTTCTACGTCTGGTTCAAGTTGCCGCCGCACCTCACCGCGGAGCGGCTCTTGACCGAATACCGGCTCGTCGTCGCGCCCGGCGAGGGCTTCGGCCCGAGTGGCGCTGGCTGGGCTCGGCTCTCACTCGCGGTCACTGACGAGACCCTCGAGCTCGGGCTCGAGCGGCTCGCGCGGGCGCTCGACGACGAAGGAAGCTAGACGCGCGCCCCTTCCAGCTCGACGACCGGGGCCTCGTAGAGATCCTGCGACTCGACGGTCAAGCCGATCGAGCCGGCCAATTGCTTGCGGCGCTCGACGAGCGTCTGCTCGGCCTCCTCGGCTGCCTCCTCGTTCTCCCACAGCAGGACAGCCTTCGCGCGCTGGTTCTCTGCGTCGTACATCGCGATGTAGCCGGCGAAGCCGTCGTACTCGCGCAGCATCGGGATTACCGTCCCGCGAACGATGTCCATCATCTTGTCGCGTTTGTCGGGGGCGGCACCTGAAAACTCGATCAGCCTTGCGTACATCGTGCCCTCCTTCGGGTGGCGGTCACCGCCGAGCCTACGCCCCTCGCCCGGTCGGTTCAAGACGCGCGACGGCCGCCCGCTCGCAAGCAGGCGGCCGCCACTTCGATCCAGCTCAGCCGACGGGCAGCGTGAGCGACTGGCCGTAGATGTTCTGGTCGAGCCCGTGCGCGTTCGGGCAGAGGTCCGGCTCGAGCGCAGTCGGCGTTCGGCACTGGTTCACGTCGAAGCCGTCGACGTAGTCGGTCTCCCGGATGTCCGTGCCCGCGAGGACGTCCCGGTTGTCCGTCCAGCCCATGTAGCCGAACAGGTTCCCCGTGGTGCCGTCGAAGGCGAGGGCGACCCAGTTGTAGTCGCCCTGGAACGAAATCTGGCGGTTGCCGAACATCTCGTACGACGGCTGGTGCGTCGCCGAGGACATGTCACCCAGCGGCGTGAACGTGGTGCCGTCGTCCGAGACCGAGGCGTACGTGCCGACAACGTCGGTGCCGGACGAAATGGGCCTGCCCGATCCGTCGCGCGTGTTCCCGATCGGGAGCTGGACGCTGTACGCATCGTCGGTGCGGTTGTCCTGCCAGATGGCGACGAGCTTGCCGCCCAGTGCATCCACGTCTGGGAAGTACTGGTGGCCGACGCCGCCGTTCGGGTCTACCGGAACCGGATCGTCCCAGTTGGCGCCGTTGTCCACGGAGCGGATCACGTAGACCACGGAGCGCCCGACGCGGCCGGAGTTCGCACCGGCCGAGCTGTAGGTCGAGGTGCTCGGCACGACGGTGGCCGGGTCGACCGCGTTGTAGGTGGCGTAGACACCCGGCAGCTGGCCGCTCTGGTCAGCGGTCACCCGCGGCTCGAGTGGAACTCGGAAGAACACGAACTTACTCGGGCACATGAAGGCGCCGTCGCCGCAGTTCCGCACGCCGTCGGACGGGAAGTACCGGGTGAAGGTCGCGATCTGATGGGCGGGCTGGAAGCTGGCCCCACCGTCGGTAGATCGGGCGATGGCCAGGCCCTCCGCCGTGTTGGAGGACGGCGTGTTCCGCGTGCCCCAGGTCACGTACACATCGCCGTCGTGCTCGACCGCGATGTCGCAGCCCTGTACGTCCTTGCCGTAGGACAGCTGGACCGGATTCGAGAAGGTCTGCCCCGAGTCGGTCGACCGGCTGAAGAGGATCTTCGTCCGGCCGTTGAAGCCGACGAAGCGCGACCAGCAGATGTAGACGTTGCCGTCGAACTGGCCGCCGGTGCGGTCGACCTCAAGGGAAGGCTTGTCCTCGAAGATGCCGTTCAGGCCCGGCGTTCCCTGGCCTACCACGACGGTCCGTAGGTAGTCCTTCGGGTAGCCGCTGATGTGCGGCGTGCTCGCGTAGCTGGCGACCCACACGTCGCCGTTCTGCGGATTGACCCGGTTGAAGGCGATGCCACCGGCGAAGAGCATGCCGTCGTTGTTGAAGGAAAGCAGTGGATCGCCCGCCTCGTGCTGCCGGCCGTGCAACGGCGAGGCCACGCCCTCGACGGAGCTGTCGCTCGGGTAGCCGGGGATCTTGGACGGCGTCCACGTCTCGCCGCGATCGGTGGAGTAGGCGAGGCCCTGCCAGCCGCCGCCGAGATCGTTGTCGCAGTAGTCGTTCCAGCTGGCGAACACGAGGTTCGGGTTGGTCGGGTCGATCGCTACCGAGGGCTCGTTGCCCTGCCGGAAAGCGCCGCCGTCGTTCGAGTCGGAGTCACCGTCGCCCGGCGTGTCGGGCGCGGTGCTCGACGAGGTGTCGGAACAGTGCTGGATGGCACGGTCGGTGCCCCCGTCGTGCCGTACGTAGGTGGTGGGCGGCGTCACCAGGTCGTCTGGCTCGGATGGCGCCGCGATCGAGGTCTGGGCCGCTGAGACGAGACCGGCTACACACAGCCCCGCAATCGCAAGCAGCACGAATCGTCGCATGTTTCTCTCCCCCTCCAATGGCTGGAACGGGTCATTCTTACAGACCGCGAACGATCAGCCGTTTTCGCGCTGGTGAGCCGCCGCGAGCTCCGTCATGGCGGACTCCTCGATCGCCTCCGGCGGGATCACCGCCACCCGTGCCTTCGTGGTCGCCCACAGCGACGCCGTTCGCTTGCCGCCCTCGAGCAGCGCTCGCTCGCCCAGCAGGGCGCCGGGACCGATCTCCGCCACCTCGTCGCCGTCCACCTCGACGTCAAGCAGGCCGTCCAGGAGCAGGAAGAGCTCGCGGCCCTCGTCGCCTTGCTTCACGAGCGCCTCTCCGGCATCGAGCTCCCGGCGCTCGAGCTTCGTGCCACTACGCATGATCGAGGCCGACAGCTCGCGCTCGAGCTCCGACTCGACCTCCTTGACGAGCGCCGGCGAGTCCTCCCCACCCCACGGCGTGTTCGGGCCGTGCGACTCGCGGTACCACTTCTCGAAGTCGACCGTGCCCGACTTCTCGACGAGCTGGCCGTCCTTGTCGTAGATCCAGTGGCGCGGGAACGGGCTCGCGCCGACCAGCGAGTGCTTCGACGAGCCGTCGGCATAGATGAT
>JBBQQU010000002.1:0-286049 GCA_038215565.1 Gaiellales bacterium
ACACCCGAATGCGCTCGACGAACGACGCGACCTCGTCGGGGTGTCCGACGAATGCGGCGCGGACCACCTCTGCGATCACGGCATGGTTGGCGTCGCGCTCGGGACGGATGACGACGCCCTCGGCCACGGGTGGCGAGGGTAATGGGGCAAGCCGTTGGCTGCACACCGCTTCATCCATGGTTCCTCCAGAGCCAGCGGAGCGCGTCGGGCAGGATCGTCGCACCGTGGTTCCCAGGAGCCGGGCTGTGGTGTCCGTCTCCGAGCACGAGACGGAAGTCGTAACCGCCTTCGGCCAATGCCGCTGCAACGCGGAGATCTTCGGCGAACATGTTGTCGGTCGGCGCGTTCCAGTTTGTGTCGCGGGTCGCTGCTTGCATGAAGACGCGCAACGGCTTGGTTGGCGTCTGCGCGATCAGCGCAGGGTCGGGGCCCCCGCCGACGAGACTCAGAACGCGGCGGAACCGATCAGCGCGATGCCACGCGGCCGAGAAGGCGCAGTATCCACCGGCGCTTCCCCCACCAATCGCCCAGTTCTCGGGATCTGCAGTGATGTTGAGGCTGCCGAGGACAGGCGGCAGGATCTCAGTCAAGAGGAACGTCGCATAGACGTCGTCGAACGAGTCGTACTCCGCAGTGCGGTTATCGGGTTCGCCCGGATCGACGAACACTGCGACCGTCGCCGGCATCTCACCGCGATGGATCAGATTGTCCATGACGACCCCGACGCGGTAGGCGCCGTCGGGATCGAGGTACAACCACCCGTCCTGGAACACCATGAGCGGCGCCGGCTCCGACGACATATAGGTCGCGGGGACGTAGACCCAGTAGCGGCGGGTGGTGCCAGGGAACGTGCGGCTCTCGTCCCACGCTTGCTCATGAATGACGCCGGCTGGAACATTCGGCTGCGGCGACGAATCAGGGCCGTACGCGTAGCTGACGGGAAACTCGGTTGCTTGACGAACGTACGGCATCTCAATCACTTCGACCTCCAAAGACGCAGGGAAATACGCCCTCGCGAAAACCACGCGGCGAAACGTCGAGGATCAGAAGCGGCTTACATCCGTGGCGAGGTTAACAGGCTGATGCCCCGGGGCATCACGGCAAGACCCAGCCGTTACTGCCGGCTAACCCCAGCTCGGCCAGCCGTCGAGGTTTGCCGAGCGGGTCACCGGATGCGGCAGGTTCGTTCCGCGCTGCATCGTGAAGACGTCGGCAAATGTTCCACCGCGTGGATTTGGAGTGCCGTCCGCGTCCGTGGCGAAGACGATCGAGGCACCATCGGGCGAGAACGAGCCGGCAAGGACGTAGTGGCTGCTCCCCACGTTGGTGACGCGACGCATTCCCGTGCCGTCCACGCCGATCGTGTAGAGGTTCGTGCCGGGGGTGAGCTCGCTCACACCCGCAATGAAGCGCTTGAACAAAATTTCCTTCCCGTCGGGCGACCAGTCCGGGCTGCCGGCGCTCTCTCGCCACGGGGTGAGCTGGCGCGGGACGCCGCCGTGCACTCCGGCGATGAAGAGAGCGTCTCCGCCGGCCGGGCGCGCGAAGGCCGAGTTGTAGCGGTCGAAGACCAGGAGCCGGCCGTTCGGCGAGATGCGCGGCGCCTGGAGATCACCTGTGTACGGGGCGAGCTGCCGGAGGATTGTCAGGTGCCCGCCGTTGAGGTCGGCCGTCGCGATCGCGGAGTGCTCGATCTCGTCGCCGAGCGAGGTCTTCTTGATTCGGCCCCACTCGTGCGTGAAGACGACGTGCCGGCCGTCGGGCGTAAACGACGGGCCTGCGTCATCGCACACACTCTGCGCGCTGGCCGAGGGGCACGGCGGAGCGATTTTGCGCTGGCCGCTCCCGTTCGGCCGCACGAGCCAGATCGAGCAAGGCCCGCTCGTGCAGCGGTCGAAGACGATCCAACGGCCGTCAGGCGACCAGTGCGCCTGGTCGTCCTCGACCGCCGTCGGTGAGTGCGACACCTTGTGAGCCCCGCTGCCGTCCTGGTTGGCGACCCAGATCTCACTCCAGATGGGGCTGTTCTGCAGCCGGTAGCGCGTGAATGCGATCAGCCCGTTCCGGCCAGGCGTCGTCGCTTGGCCGCTCGAGGCGATCGTCGGGAGGATCGTGATGACGAGCACAGAGGCGAAAATCGCGCGAAGTCTCACAGGCCTGCGTGCGGCTTTCGCTTCGCGATGCGGTCGAGGGCGTCGAGCGGCGCCCAGGCGGGGCGCCCGCCGCCGAGCACGCCCTGGCTCGTCGCAGACGTGAGCCGCCGGAGGCCCGTTCCGTCGGGGCGCACCACATAGATCCCGTCGGAGCCGGCGATCGCGATCTTTGTCCCGTCGGGGGACCAGGTCGGCAGTCCGCGCACGCCGATGTGTGGACAGGCAACCAGCGGCCCCGGTGTCTTGTCGGTGCCGTCCGGAGCGACCAGGCGTACTCCGCCGCAGCTCGATTCGTAGGCGATTGTCGTGCCATCGGGCGACCAGGTCGGGGCGGCACCGTCGATTGCGATCCGCCTCCGGGTCGAGCTGTCGAGCGCGGCGATCCACACACTGGAATGGAGAATGATGTTCGGTTGTTTGGTGTCCGTGCGGCCCGACACGCGTGGCGCGGGCTCGGTCGAGAACGCGATCAGCTTGCCGTCCGGCGACCACGAAGGCCAGTAGGCCGAGCGTGTTCCGGTACGGATCGGCGCCTGCCGGGTGCCGTCGGCGTGGATAACGCGGATGGCGGTCCGCTGCGCCTGGAAGGTGTAGGGGGACGTGCAGACATACGCGAGCCGCGCACTGTTCGGCGACCAGGCGAGCTCGATGGGCCACCCGCAACCAAGGCGACGCCTCGCCTGAGCGATGAGCGCCATCCCCACGCGCCGGGGCTGGGGGCGCGAGATATGCGGGATCGGAAGCGACGGGATATGCAAGTCGTGTCCGGTCTGCAGGTCGATGACGTGCAGCCCGACGTAGCCGCTCGTGCCGCCGATCTCGTCCAGGGTCAGCGCGAGACGACGGCCGTTCGGCGCCCAGGCGATGCTCGTCAGCTCGCCGCAAAAGACCGGCTCGGGGCACCGCCAGACGACCCGAAGCCGTCCTGCGGCGTCGACTACGGCGACCTTCGCCGTCGGCCCTATCCGGGCACTGCCGAGGATCACCGTTAACTCCGCTGGCCGCGGTGTGATGGGCGCAGCTGTTGGCCGAAGCGCAAGGTAGGTCGCGGTCGCGATCCCGGCGAGCGCAAGCAGGGTTACGACGATCGCGACCGCCAGCCGGCCGCCGGCCCAACGCCGCCCCCGTGCTGGGGTGATTGCCGGCCCGAGCTCCATGAGGCACGAGGCGAGCAGCGCATCGGCGAACTCGCTGCGGGGCTCGACCGGCCGGCCGAAGCCGGCCAATGCGCCGAGCGGGTCGCGTGCGCTCATAGCCCCGACTCCCCGTACGCGCGCCGGAAGCCCGCCCGACCGCGCGCAAGCAGCGACTCGACCGCCTCCACGCTTCGTCCGAGCGCTGCCGCTACCTCGGGCACCGACAAGCCGTCCGCGTGCCGTAGCACGAGCGCGATCCGCTGCGACGGCGGCACGGCGGCGAGCGCAGAGAGCGCGCGATCATCTCCCTCGTCAGGTGGCGAGATCATGACTTCCTCGGCCGAAGGTTGTGGTTGCCGCTCCAGCCGCCGGTAGTGATCGAGCAGCTTGTGCCGCGCGATCCCGAAGATCCAGGCCATCGGCGCGTCCACCCCACGTTGCTTCCGGAGCTCGACAACCGCGGACAGAAACGTCTCCTGCGCGAGCTCTTCGGCCACCGAGACCGAACCGCAGCGGTGCACGAAATAGCCGTACACCCGCGGCAGGGCAGCCGCGTAGAACCGTCGGAACTCATCCGGGTCCACCCCGAGGGTCACAGCCATCTCGCCCTCCGGCTCCGTCGCCATCGCAAACATCTCGACTCTAAGTCGTCCTGCGGGCCGAGATTCCGTCGGTCGGTTCACGACGCCTCCCGGCAAAGCTGCAATACTGAACTTTATGGTTCAGTATTTGACGACGGTCGACCGCGCGTTCGCGGCTCTTGCCGACCCGACACGACGGGCCGTGCTCGAACGGCTCGGCGGGGGCAGCGCGACGATCGGCGAGCTCGCCGAGCCCTTCGGGATGTCACTGACCGGGATGCGCAAGCACGTCCGGCTGCTCGAGGAAGCGGACCTCGTCGTCACCGAGAAGATCGGCCGCGCCCGCAACTGCACGCTCGTGCCGTACGCGTTCCAGGGCATCAGCACATGGCTGCAGCGGCTCGACCGCTTCGCACAGGTTGTCCAACGCACGAAAGGAGCACCATGAGCACCACCGTCACCACCCCGAGCGAGCTCGAGATCCGCGTCGAGCGGATCTTCGACGCACCGCGCACACACGTCTTCTCCGTCTGGACGGACCCGGCGCTGATCCCCGAATGGTGGGGCGACGGCACCGTGGTCGAAGAGATGGACGTGCGCGCCGGCGGCACCTACCGCTTCCGCACCGCCTACGGCGTCGTCGAGGGCGAGTTCCGCGAGGTCGAGCCGCCGGCCCGCCTCGTGCAGACGTTCCAGAACCATCTCCAGACGCTCGAGTTCGAGGACCTCGGCGAACAAACGAAGCTGACGCAGACGATGCTCTTCGCAACGGCAGAGGAACGCGACACCACCATGCAGTACGGCGTCGAGGAAGGCGCGAAGCAGGGCTTCGCTCGCGTGGACGCGTTGCTTCAGAAGATCGCGGCGTAAGGCCGGCGCCAACTCGTCTCAGAATGTCGTTCGCCGACCGGGTGTGATCGGCGAGTGCGATGGAGGGACGCAGCAGCGCGCCGCCGAGCGCGGCCGGGCGGCACAACGCTCGTTTTGAGACGAGTTCCAAGTCTTACTCCGATGGAGGTTGCACCGCCTCGTGCGGCTCCCAATCCAGGGCGACACGCCATTCGCTACGCAGCACTGCGGCATAGACCTCGCCGCTCCGCGCACGGCCGTCGGTGGCGTCGAGGATCGCCTTCATCCTTGCCGCTCGCGCCGGCACGCCTCGCCTGCGTGCCACCTCGCCGAGCAACTGCCACTTGTCCTCCCCCACTCGGCGCAAGACGACAAAGCCCGGGGCGCCGGCCTTCGCTCCTCGTTGCTTCTCCACCTAACCTCCTCGAGTCGGGAGGACAGCCTGACAGGCGGGTAGACTCGCGCGATGGCCGAGGCGAAACTCGTCGACTCCGGATCAGGGCTCGCACCCGCGACCGACGGCTGGTTCGTCGTGAACGTCCGCGATACCGCATGGCTCGTCTCGGACGAGTTCGGCTCGGGTTGCGTGTTCGAGACCCGAGAGCACTCGTTCGCCCAATTTGGCCTGAACATCAGCGTCCTCGAACCGGGCAAGCCGAACTGCCTCTACCACTCCGAGTCGCAGCAGGAAGCGTTTCTCGTGCTGTCGGGCGAATGCAAGCTCCTCGTCGAGGGCGAAGAGCGGGCGCTGCGCGCATGGGACTTCGTGCATTGCCCCGCAGGGACCGAGCACGTGTTCGTCGGCGCAGGCGACGGGCCGTCCGTGGTGCTCATGGTCGGCGCGCGGACACCCGACGAGCAGATCCTCTACCCCGTCTCGGAGCTCGCAGCCCGCTACGGCGCGAGCGCCGAGCTGGAGACGCCCGATCCCCAAGAGGCATACGCGCGCTTCGAACGGCCGCACTCGGGCCGGCCGACGTACTGGCCCGAGCTTCCCTGGGCTTAGACCGAATTAGACGCCGAGTTGCTCGGCGGCGAGCTCCGTGCCCTTGATCCGAGCGCGGATCTTTGCAAATGCCGTCTCGCGTGCGGTCCCGCTGTCGTCGGCAAAGGGTGAGAAGCCACAGTCGTCGGTCGTTCCGAGTTGCGCCACCGGAATGTGCTTCGCGGCGAGGAGGATACGGTCGCGAACCAGCTCCGCTGTTTCCACCTCGGGATCGATCGGATCGGTCACACCGACGAACACTCGCTGGTCGGGTCGGATGTTCGCTGCGATCGCCACGAGAACCGCTTCCGGGTCGTTCTCGCCGGCAAGCTCGAGATAGAACGAGCCGGCGTGAAGTTCGAAGAGCAGCGGCAACAGTTCCGCGTAGTCGATATCGGCGCTGTGCGTCGAATCATGGTCGCCGCCGGGACAGCTGTGGACTCCGAGCCGCCCTCGTCGCTCGTCGGCGGAGAACCGGTCGAGAACTTGGTTGTTCAGCTCGACGAAACTGCGCAGCAACCCGCCTGATGGATCGAGCTTCAACGAGAGTCTCGCTTCCGTGAAGTCGATCTGGACGTTGTGTGCGCCGGCGTCGAGCGCGCCGCGGATGTCGGCCTCGGCCTCGTCGACGAGATCCGCGAGGAACGCATCACGCGAGTACCCGTCGATGCCGTCGGCCGGATAGACGAGGCTCAGAGCCGACGCGGAGATCACCGCCTGCTTCACCGGCCGCGTTGCAACGCGTTGCGCGGCGATCAGGTACGAGTCGGCGTGTGTTCGATACCGAAACGGCCCCGCCGTCAAAACCGGGAGCTGGCGGGTGTGACCGTCGGCAAAAGGAATGACAACACCGTCTGCAGCGAGTGTCTCGAGACCGGCGATCGGATACGTCGCGAAGCTTGGCTTGCGCTGCTCGCCGTCCGTGATCACCGGCGATCCGGTCGCCTCGAACTCGGCGACGGTGTCGCGTACCGCTTGATCGAACAGTGCCGCGAGCTCGGCGTCAGAGATCCCGCCGTCGGCTGCCTGCTGCATGCCCGCGAGCAGTTCGGGCGGTCTCGGGATGCTTCCGATCGGTTCGGTGGGGATTGTCATTCGCTGCACGGTGCAGTCAAACGACATCGGTCGCCGCTACGGCCGACTCCCACGCCCGCGGCCAAGGAGCCGCGCGAGCAGCGACGGACGGGTCGGCGCGGCGCGAGCCGCCTGCTCGCGGCGCAGGTCGGCGTTAGCCCAGGCGCGCTCACGCATGCGGCGCGTCGCATAGCGGGGCTTCCAGATGACGGGCTTTGGCATCGGCGAACGATCCTCGCATCAACGCGGCTGCCATGCATCCGGGTCGGCGGCAAGCGCTGCGACCTCGGGCGGCAACTCGCCGCGCGCAAGGTCAGCGAGCGTGACGCGCTCGAGCACGCTGCGAAGGCTCGCGCGTACGGCGACCCAGACGTCGCGCAACCGCTCGGCGCTGCCGGTATAGACCACCTGCTCGGAGCGGAAGCCGCGCACGTTCGCGAGGGGCCCGTCGACCGCGCGAATGATGTCGGCCAGCGAGATCTCTTCTGCCGGGCGCGCGAGCCAGTAGCCGCCCTCCGCCCCACGCCGGCTCGCGACGAGACCCGCGTTCCGCAGGTCGCCGAGGATGTTCTCGAGGAAGTTCGGCGGGATCTCCTGCGCCTGGGCGATCCGATCGCCCTTCACCGGTCCCTCGCCGGCAGCGGCGAGCTCGAGCGCGGCCCGGATCGCGTAGTCGGCTTTCGCGGAGACTCTCATGCGTCGAACGCGTCGAGAAGGATCCGGATCTCACAGACCTCGCGGAAACCGAGTTGCGCGAGGATCGGCCGTGACATCGGTGAGGCCTGCGTGACGAGCACGGGCGTGCCCCGTGCGACGGCGTCGTCCCAGCGAGCGGCAACGAGGGCGCGGTAGGCGCCGCGGCCGCGCGCCTCGGGAAGCGTCGAGCCGCCGAAGAGCGTCACGCCGTGCTCCGAGAACGACGCCGAACCACGTGCGACCGGCTCGCCGTCGACGTAGGCGAGGTACACGGAGTTGTTGGGGTCGTGCAGAGGAGGCGAGACCTCAGTGGGGACGGGGCCGCCGAACGCAACTGCAGCGATCCGCGAGGCGGCGAGGTGCTCGTCATGCGACTCTGCTCGGCGAACCTCGACGCCGGGTGCGGCCTGCGCCGGCGCGGCGGTCAGCACCATGCCGACTGCAAGCGGCGTCGGCTCGTCGTCCACGAGTCCAAGCGCTAGCAGTCGGTCGACGAGATCCCCCGGCGTGGCGTGCGTTCCGACCTCCCACGTGCAACCGGTGCGGCCCTTGGCGCGGAGCCGCCCGTGAATGGTCTCGCGCACGGTCTCGACCTCGTCGTCTGCCAGCCGAAAGCGCTGCGCGACGTTCCAGCCGGGCTCGTCGCTGCGGCCCATCCAGAGGACGTAGCGGTCGGTGAAGTCGCGCTCGTCGGTCGGGCCAAGCGGCGTGTAGGAGTTGGCGTTCTCCGCGAGTTCGAGGACGGGATCCATACGCTCAGCCTAGTCGGGCAGTAGATTCGTCCCATGACGACGTGCGCGAATTGTGGGCACGAGAGCAGCGAGGCCTTCAAGTTCTGCCCGGAATGCGGAGCGCCGGTTGCTGCGGCGGCCGCACCGCGAGAGGTGCGCAAGGTGGTGACGATCGTCTTCTGCGACCTCACCGGCTCGACGGAGCTCGGTGATCGCACCGATCCGGAGGCGCTTCGGGCGACCATGCGCGGCTACTACGAGGAGATGCGCACGATCCTCGAGCGCCACGGCGGCCGGGTCGAGAAGTTCATCGGCGACGCGGTGATGGCCGTGTTCGGCGTCCCGGTCTCGCGCGAGGACGACGCGCTCCGAGCCGTGCGTGCGGCGTGGGAGATGCGCACCGCCGTCGCGCGTCTCGGCCTCGGCGCCCGGATCGGCGTGAACACCGGCGAGGTCGTCGCCGGCGAGGGAGACTCGCTCGTCACCGGCGACACCGTGAACGTCGCGGCGCGCTTCGAGCAAGCCGCCGAGACCGGCGAGGTACTCCTCGGCGAAGTCACGCACCGGCTCGTACGCGACGCCGTCACCGCGGAACCGATTCTCGTCACGGCCAAAGGCAAGCCGAAGCCGTTGACGGCGTTCAAGCTCTTGGACGTCGACATGGCAGCGGCAGCGATTGCACGGAAGCTCGACACGCCGCTCGTCGGTCGCCAGGGTGAGCTCCGCCAACTCGCGCAGGCGTTCGAGCGAGCGGTCAGTGAGAACCGCTGCCATCTCTTCACGCTCCTCGGCCCTGCCGGCGTCGGCAAGTCGCGACTCACATCGGAATTCCTCGCGTCGGTCGATGCCACCGTCCTGAGCGGGCGCTGCCTCGACTACGGGGAAGGCATCACGTTCTGGCCTGTCATCTCGGTGCTGAAGCAACTCGGTGCGCGTGCCGACGAGACGATCGAGCACATCGCATCAGGCGGCCTCTCGCAGCACGAGCTCTTCTGGGACGTCCGAGCCCAACTCGAAGCTGTCGCCGCCGAGCGCCCGCTCGTCGTGCTGTTCGACGACATTCACTGGGGTGAGCCGACCTTTCTCGACCTGCTCGACCACATTGCAGACCTTTCACGGGGCGCGCCGATCTTGCTTCTCTGTCTTGCACGGCCCGACCTGCTCGACCTGCGCCCGGGCTGGGCAGGCGGGAAGCTCAACGCGACGACGACCCTGCTCGAACCGCTCTCGTTGAGCGAATGCGAGGAACTGATCGACGTCCACGGCGGAGGGATCGGCGTCGCAACCCGTCGGCGGATACTGCAGGCTGCAGACGGCAATCCGCTCTTCGTCGAGGAGATGGTCGCGCTCGCCCGCGAGAACGACGACGTCAGTGTCCCTTCGTCCGTGCACGCCCTGCTCCAGGCGCGCCTCGACCAACTCGGAGTCGCCGAGCGCGACGTCATCGAACGAGGATCGGTCGAGGGTCAGATCTTTCATCGCGGCGCGGTGCGAGAGCTGTCGCCCGACACGGACGTCGAGACTCAACTCGACGGTCTTGTCCGCAAGGATCTCATCCACCCGGAACGCACGACGTTCGTCGGCGACCACGCGTTTCGGTTCCGCCACCTTCTGATCCGGGACGCTGCGTACGAAGCGCTGCCGAAGGAGACGAGAGCCGATCTCCACGAGCGGTTCGCCACCTGGCTCGCAGCTCATGGAGACGAGCTCGTCGAGCTCGATGAGGTGCTCGGCCATCACCTCGAACAGGCCGCGCGCTACCGCCTCGAGCTCGGGCGGCCGGACGTCGAGGTCGAGGCGCGTGCCGCTCGAGCCCTAACCGCCGCGGGGATCAGGGCGTCCGCGCGCGACGATCTGCCGGCGGCCCGCAACCTACTCGGCCGAGCGCTCAAACTCCTGCCCAAAGCCGACCCGGCGCGACCCGCTGCGATCGTCGATTACGTCACGGGCCTGCTCGAAGCAGGCAGCTTCGACGACGCGGTGGAATGGATCGCGGAGTTGAAAGCGAGCGCCGATCCCACAGTCCGCATGAAGGGGCGGATCGCAGACATCGAGCTCAGGATGGCAACGAATCCGGAGGCGACGGTCGAGGAGGCGCGCCAGGCGACGGAGGAAGCGATCGCGGTCTTCACCGCGGCCGAGGACGACTCGGGGCTCGTTCGCGTCTGGCTCATGCGCTTCTGGGTCCATTGGCTGCAGAGTCGCGCGTTACCGTCACTCGCCGCACTCGAGACCGCGGTCAAGCTCGCCGATAGCTGCGGCGAGCACGGCACCGCGTCCCGCGCGACCGCGTACATGCTCGGCCCGCTCACCTTCGGGCCGTTCACTCCCGCCGAGATTCGCGAACGGATCGAAGTGATGCGCGCCCGCGAAGGGGCGATGGCTGCGCAAGCCGCGACAGCGATGGAATCGCATCTACTCAAACTCGAGGGCCGGTGGGACGAGGCGATCGAACTACACGAGCTGGCCGACTCGGTGCTCGCGGATCTCGGCCTCGATCTGATTCGGCTCATCTTTCGCTCGTGGCTCGCCGACATCGACATGCTCCGTGCCCGTGAAGCGGAGGCGCTTGCGACGCTCGAAGCGATCTCGGCCGAACTCGAGGCGCTCGGCGAGTCGAGCTACCGCTCCACGGTGGTCGTCAACATCAGCCGGTGCCTCTACGCGCTCGGCAAGCTCGGCGAGGCGGAGACCTGCGCCATCGCAGGCGAGGAGATGGGCGCAGCCGAGGACGTTGTGAACTTTGCCTGGGGTCGCGGCGTACGTGCGCGGGTCGCGGCAGACCAGGGGCGCCTCGACGAGGCGAAACAGCTCGTGTCGGAGGCCCTACGCTACGCACTCCTGACCGACTTTCCCGGTGTGCACGCGAGTGCGTATCGAGCCGTGGCCCACGTCGCGACGTGCGGCGGCGAGCTCGACGAGGCGCGCGCCGCCATGGAACAGGTGATCGCGTTGTTCGAGAGCGTCGGCGATGTCATCGAGGCGAGGCTCGCGCGCGAGGTACTGGTAGAGCTTTGACCGCCAGGCGTGGCGGTCGATAGCTTTCAAATCCTCGACACGCTCGACGTACGCTCGCGTATCGGCGAACTGAATCGGCTCTCCCTTTGCACGCCAGCGAGGATCGGATCCATACAGTCAGCCTAGTCGGGGAGTAGATTCGTCCCCGTGACCACCTGCGCGAACTGCGGCCACGAGAGCGCCGCGGCATTCAAGTTTTGCCCCGAGTGCGGCGCATCGGTTGCCGAGGCTGCCGCGCCGCGCGAGGTGCGCAAGGTGGTGACAATCGTCTTCTGCGACCTCACGGGATCGACCGCCCTTGGCGACCACACCGACCCGGAGGCGCTTCGCGCGACGATGCGCGGCTACTACGAGGAGATGCGCGCGATCCTCGAGCGCCACGGCGGCCGGGTCGAGAAGTTCATCGGCGACGCGGTGATGGCGGTGTTCGGCGTACCGGTCTCGCACGAGGACGACGGGTTGCGCGCGGTTCGAGCCGCATGGGAGATGCGCTCCGCCGTCACGGCACTCGGGCTCCAGGCGCGGATCGGCGTGAACACGGGCGAGGTTGTCACCGGCGAGGGAGATACCCTCGTCACGGGTGACGCGGTGAATGTCGCCGCACGGCTCGAGCAAGCCGCCGAGGCCGGCGAGGTGCTGATCGGCGAACGGACCCGCCAGCTCGTCCGCGACGCGGCAGACGTCGAACCGGTCGAGGTTCAGGCAAAGGGGAAGCCGCAGCCGCTGACCGCCTTCCGCCTCGTCGCCCTCGATCTCGAGGCGAGCGGCTTCGAACGGCGCCTCGACACGCCGCTCATCGGCCGCGCGCGTGAGCTCGCCCTGCTTCGCGAAGCGTTCGAACGATCCGTGAGCGAACGCTCATGCCAGCTCTTCACGCTCCTCGGTCCGGCCGGTGTTGGCAAGTCGCGGCTGACAGCCGCGTTTCTAGAGACGGTCGACGCAACAGTCGTGCGCGGCAGATGCCTCGACTATGGCGAGGGAATCACTCTCTGGCCGGTCATCGAGGTCCTGAAGCAACTTCAGGCGCACGACACGATCGAGCGAATCACCGGCACGCTGCCTGCGACGGAGCTCTTCTGGAGCGTCAGGCGCCGACTGGAAGCGGCCGCGGCGGAGCGGCCGCTCGTCCTCGTCTTCGAGGACGTCCACTGGGGCGAGCCGACGTTCTTGGACTTGCTCGATCACATCAGCGATCTCTCGCGTGGCGTACCGCTCTTGCTGCTCTGCCTCGCGCGGCCAGACCTGCTGGACGACCGGCCGGGCTGGGCGGGTGGAAAGCTGAACGCCACGACGACGTTGCTCGAACCGCTGTCGCGCGACGAGTCCGCGCACCTGCTTGCGTCGATCGGAAGTGATCTCGATGCATCGACACAAAGCCGGATCCTCGATGCGGCCGGAGGAAACCCGCTCTTCGTCGAAGAGATGCTTGCGCTTTCTCGGGACGACGGCGACATCCGCGCCCCCTCGACGGTGCAGGCGCTGCTTCAGGCACGCCTTGACCGTCTTCCCGCCGCGCAGCGCGCCGTGATCGAGCGAGCGGCGGTCGAGGGCGAGATTTTTCACCGCCAATCGATCGCGGAGCTCTCGGGGGAGGTGATCGACAACGAGCTCGCCGGCCTCGTTCGCAAGGAACTCATCCGGCCTGAACGGGCAACGTTCGCGGACGACGATGCGTATCGATTCCGCCATCTCTTGATTCGCGACGCAGCCTACGATGCGCTGCCCAAGGAGACGCGCGCCGACCTGCATGAGCGATTCGCGCGTTGGCTTGAAGGCCACGGCGGGCTGGTCGAGCTCGACGAGATCGTCGGCTATCACCTCGAACAGGCAGCGCTGAACCGGCGCGACCTCGGCCGCTCCGATGTTGCGCTTGCGCGCGCGGCCGCCGACCGCCTTCGCATCGCCGGCCGGCATGCAGCCGACCGCGAGGATTTGCCGGCCGCCGAGAACCTCCTGACGCGGTCGCTGGCCCTGCTCCCCGCCGGGGACAGCGCCCGAATCCCGACCCTCCATGTCCTTGCGTCGGCACTGATCGGATCCGCAACCTACGACCGGCTCGGGGGACTGATCACTGAACTGGAGACAAGCGGCGACGCCGCCCTGCAAATGCACGGCCGCATCGCCCGCGCACATGTACTCATGCACGCTCAATCGGCATCGGCGGGCATAGCCGCGACGGCTCGTCGGACCGCGGAGGATGCGCTGGACTTGTTCAGCTCGCTCGGCGATGAGGTCGGGCTCGCCCACGCCTCGACGCTCCTCGCGATGGTCCAGAACCTCGAATGCCAGACGGAGGCGATGCTCAAATCGCTGGAGCGCGCCGCTCTACACGCGACCACGGCGGGTGATCTGACGCTTCTGGGCAAAACGTACGGCTTGATGTCCGGCCCTCTGATTTACGGTCCTTTCACACCTTCGGAGGTGCGCGCGCGCGTCGCGTCGAGGTCAGACGGGCACAAGAGCCGCTTTTTGACCCAGGCCGAGTTGATGCTGGAGGCAACACTGCTGCGTCGCGAGGGGCGGTTCGACGACTGCGTCGCGCTCTGGCGCGAGGCGGATGCGATGCTCGCCGATCTCGGTCTGGAGCTTCTTCGCCGCGGGATGTCGGAGATCCCCGCGGAGTGCATGCTTGCCCGCGGAGACATTGCCGAAGCCGAACGTCTCTACCGGGAGTCGTGGGACGGGCTTGGCCAACTGGGCGAAACGGGTTTCCGTTCGACGCTCGGCCTGCGTTACGCCGAGGTTGTCTACGCTTGCGGCCGCCCGGAGGAAGCGGAGGAGCTGGTGCATGAGTGTCAGGCGATGGGTGGCCCCGACGACCTTGCCAACCACGTCCTGGGCAACGCCTTGAGGTCGAAGATCGAGGCGGACCGCGGCCTACTCGACGAGGCCGAGCAACTCGGACGTGCAGCCGTGGCGTATGCGCTTCAGACCGACATGGTGACCGCCCGGGCATGCGCGTATGCGGCGCTGGCGCATGCGCTCCGGATGGCGGGGCGGCTCGACGAGGCCCGGAACCTGTACGAGGACGCGGTGCGTACACACGAGAGCCACGGCGACGTGGTCCTCGCCACGCGTACACGCGAGCTACTGGTAGAGCTTTGACCGCCACGCGTGGCGGTAGATCGCTTTCAAATCCTCGACGCGTTCGACGTACGCCTTCGTCTCGGCGAACTGGATCGGCTCGCCCTTCGCGCGCCAGCTGTCGACGTTTCCCTGACCCGCGTTATAGGCCGCGAGGACAAGCCGCTCGCTGCCGTACTTGTCGAAGAGATTCTTCAGGTACCACTCGCCGTAGCGGATGTTGATCTCGGCGTCGTACAGATCTGCTGTGTGGAACGCGCTTCCGTGTGTGCGGATGGCGATCCCGTGCGCGGTCGCAGGCGTCAGCTGCATCAATCCGATCGCGCCGGACGACGACTTCGCCCGCGTGTTGAACTTCGACTCCTGGTAGACGACCGCGGCGACAAGCGCCGGGTCGAGGCCGTGCTCACGTGCGTGGACGCGGATGAATTCGGAATAGCGCAACGGATAACGAATGCGCTCGTACCACGGTGGGCTCGTCTCGTTGACGACCAGGAACGTTGCACCGGCGATCGCAACCAGCGCCGTGACGATGACGATGCGCCTCACGTCGTGAGCTCAGCCATGACCAACGCCACGAATGCGTCCAGGTCCTCGATCGAGCCGATGTTCTTGTAGGTGTAGTCGGCGAGCTTCACCTTGTCGGCCTCCGGCAGGAAACGCCCTTCGCGGTCCTCGGTCGCAACCTCGGAGCGCGCGCGGCGCAGTTTTGTCGGCGCCGTGATCATGACCACCTTGTCGAACCGTTCCTGCCCGCCCGTCTCGTAGAGCAGCGGCACTTCCGTGACGGTGACCTTCGGCGCGTTCGGCAGTGCCGCGACGTCCGCCCGCCACTGCAGGTACTCGGCCGAGACGAGAGGGTGCAGGAGTGACTCGAGCCACTGGAGCGCGTCACGGTCGTTGAAGACGATCGTCCCGAGCGCGCCACGGTCGATCTCGCCGTCGGGCGCGACAACGCCGTGGCCGAGGCGGGCAACGAGCGCTGACTTCACGTCGTCGCGCAGAAGCAAGTGATGCACGATCTCGTCGCTCGAGACGGTGGCCGCCCCGTGCCGCGCGAAGGCGGCGAGGGCCTCGCTCTTTCCCGCTCCGATGCCGCCGGTGATCGCGACGGCTACGGGCGAGCTCACTCTTCCGGAGTGGACGCTTCGGGCTCGGCGGCGGGAGCGGCGTCTGCCTCGTCGGCAACCGGCTCCGCGGCGTCTTCGATTGCGACGTCGTCAGCTACCTCAGCCTCGGCCTCGACCTCGACCTCGACCTCGGCTTCCGCCGGCGCTGCTGCGTCCTCGGACGGAATGCCAATCACGAAGTCCGGCTCAAGCTCGGCATCGCCCTCGGCTGACTCGGCGAACACTTCCTCGGAGAGGTCGATCGTCGGGCGCGGCTGGGTGTGCACCGATTCACCGCCATCGGCGCGCGGCTGGACCTCGTCGGTCTCCTCGACGCGCTTCAGCGAGAGCGAGAGCCGGCGGCGCTCGCCGTCGACCTCGATGATCTTGACGTTGACGGGCTGGCCCTGCGCGACGATCTCGCGCGGGTTCTCGACGTGATGCTGGGCGAGCTCAGAGATGTGGACGAGCCCTTCGACCCCGGGAAGGATCTCGACGAACGCGCCGAACGTGACCACCTTGGTGACGCGACCTTCGACGACGTCGTCCTCGTGATACTTCTCGATCACCTGCTGCCACGGGTCGCTCTGGGTCTGCTTCAGCCCGAGCGAGATCCGCTGACGGTCACGATCGATATCGAGCACCTTGACCTGGACGTCCTGACCGATCTCGAGCACCTCGGACGGGTGGTTGACGTGCGACCACGAGAGCTCCGAGATGTGAATGAGGCCGTCCATGCCGTCGAGGTCGACGAACGCACCGAAGTCGACGATGTTCGAGATCTGGCCCTCCACCACGTCGCCCGGCTGAAGCTTGTCGAGAATCGTCTGCCGCTGCTCCTTGCGCTCTTCTTCGAGCACGGCGCGGCGCGAGAGCACGACGTTGTTGCGCGAGCGGTTCAGCTCGATCACCTTCGCGCGCAATTCCTGGCCCAGGAACTCGTCGAGATCCTGCACACGGCGAATGTCGACGAGCGATGCGGGCAGGAAGCCGCGGACGCCGAGGTCGAGGATCAGGCCACCCTTGACGACCTCGATCACCCGCCCGTTCACCGGCTCGCCGGACTCGGCAGCCATTTCGATGTTCTTCCACGCAAGCTCGAACCGCGCGCGCTTCTTCGACAGGATCAGCCGGCCCTCGGCATCTTCCTTCGTGAGCACGAGCGCATCGATCTCGTCGCCGATCGACACCTCATCGGCCGGGTTCACGGAACGGCGGATCGAGAGCTCCGACACCGGGATGACGCCCTCAGACTTGTACCCGATGTCGACAAGAACCTCGTCCTTGTCGACCCGGACCACGGTGCCGTGGACGACCTGCCCCTCGTTGATCTCGGGGAAGGTCGAGTCGTAATCGGGGATCAGTTCGCCGTCCGGGCCTTCGACCCAGACCCCGGGCTCCCGCTCCATAATGTCGTTGCTAGCCAAGCGGCCGGGAAGTATAGCCAGGACCGCGACGACGACCGTTCACGGAGCGAACGTCAGGGAAAGAGAAGGCCGCCGCGTTCGTCGAAGCTCGTGTCCTTCGCCCAGGCGACGGCCCAGATGTTCCCCTCAGGGTCGCGCCAGAGGAAGCCGCCACCCCAGAACGCCTCGGTTGACTCGTCGAGCAACTCGACGCCGTCGACCTGCCGCAGGGTCTCGTACACCGCCTGCGTCTCCGCGAACGACTCGAGGTTGACGGAGATCGTGAGACCGCGAAAGCCGTCCGCCGGCAGCCCGAACGCCGGCTCGTAATTCGACGCGGCGTAGAGGCCGCGGGGCGCTTTATGACTTCGCGTCGGCCCAGTTGTCGCCGACGCCGACGTCGACCGCGAGCGGCGGATCGAGATCATAGGCGCCGCACATCTCTTCGCGCACGAGGTCGCGCACCTTCGACACCTCGGGCTCCGGCACCTCGAGCAGCAACTCGTCGTGCACCTGCAAGACAAGGCGCGCGCCACGTCCTTCGTCCCGCAACCGACGGGCGATGCGGATCATCGCAACCTTGATGATGTCCGCGTTCGAGCCCTGCATGACGAAGTTGACCGCGATGCGCTCGCCGAAGCCGCGTGTCTGCCGGTTCGACGCACGGATCTCGGGCACGGGGCGACGCCGTCCGAGCAGTGACGTCACGTATCCGTCTGCGGCGGCCTGCTCGATCGTGCGCGCGATGAAGTCCTGCACGTGCGGGAAGCGCGCGAGGTACGCATCGATGTACCGCTGCGCCTCGTCGCGCGGGATCTCGAGATTCTCGGAGAGCCCGTACGCCGAGATGCCGTAGACGATGCCGAAGTTGATCATCTTCGCGATCGAGCGTTGCCCCGACGTCAGCTTCGACGGCTCGATGCCGAGCACCTCGGCGGCGGTCGCGGTGTGGATGTCCTCGCCGCGCGCGAAGGCCTCCCGGAGCTTCGGCTCACCGGAGACATGCGCGAGTATCCGCAACTCGATCTGCGAGTAGTCGGCCGAGAGAATGCGGTGTCCCTCCTCGGCGATGAACGCGGAACGGATCTCACGCCCAAGCTCCGTGCGGATCGGGATCGACTGGAGGTTCGGATCGGAGGTGGAGAGCCGCCCTGTCGCCGCGACGGTCTGGTTGAAGGTCGTGTGCAGCCGCGCGTCGTGGCCTGAGAGGAGCGATGGCAGCGGCCCGAGGTAGGTGTTTAGCAGCTTCGAGTACTCGCGCCACTCCTCGATCACCGGCACGATCGCGTGCTCGTCCCGGATCGACCGCAACACTTTCGCGTCGGTCGAGTAGCCGGTCTTTCCCTTGCGACCGGTTGTGAGGCCGAGCTGCTCGAAGAGGACGCGCCCGACCTGCTGCGTCGAGCCGATCATGAACTCCTCGCCCGCGAGCTCGTACGCCTTTGCTTCGAGCTCCTCGACGCGGTCGGCGAGCCGCGCGGTGATCTCGCCCATCCGGTACGTGTCGATCTTCACTCCCGCCTTCTCCATGTCTGAGAGCACGGCGGTGAGCGGCAGTTCGATCGACCGGTAGAGATCGGTGACGCCGCGCTCCTCGAGTCGCTCGAGCAGCGGGCCGATCAGCCGGCGCGGCGTCTCGGCGCGACGGACGAGAGCGGTTGTCTCTTCGTCGGTCGCGGGGGTCGGCACGAGCTCGACGCCGTACTCCGCCGCAAGGTCGTCGAGATCGTAGGCGGCGCGGCCCGGATCGATCAGGTACGCGGCGAGCAGCGTGTCATCGCGAGCGTCGACGCGCAGCGCCTTCGCGTCGTGGGCAATCAGCTCTCCGAGCTGACTGCCGAGCGGACGAGGGCCGAGGATTACGTCGTCACCGGCTGCAACCGCCGCCCGGTCGTCAATTGCGGCGTAGCCGACGACCCCGCGGAAGTCGAGCTCACCCTCGCGCCACGCAACTTCGATACCGGTCACCTTCATCGGCGCCGACGGGACCGCGACGTCGAGCTCGTCGACGCGGTTGAGCAGGTTGCGGAACTCGAACCGACGGAAGATCTCTTTCAGCTGCGCGCGATCGGGGGGATCGAGGACGAGCTGGGCCGGGTCGCAATCGATATCGAGGTCGCGGCGCATCGTCGCGAGCTCCTTCGAGAGCCGCGCGATGTCGGCGTTCTCGGTGATGTTGCGCGCGCGTGCGGGCGAGAGCTCGGACGCGTGCTCGATCACCGCTTCGACGGAGCCGTACTGCGCGATCAGCTGGCCGGCGGTCTTGTCACCGATCCCGGGGACGCCGGGGATGTTGTCGGACGTGTCGCCCTTCAAGCCGATGAAGTCGGGCACCTGCTCGGGTGTGACGCCGTAGCGCGCCTCGACGCGTTCCGGCGTGTAGACGTTCACGTCGGCAACCCCGCGCGGGGTCATCATCAGGCAGATGTTCTCGCTGCAGAGTTGGAACGCGTCGCGGTCGGTGGAGACGACGCATGTCTTGATTCCCTCCGCATCAGCGCGCGTCGCGAGCGTTGCGATCACGTCGTCGGCCTCCCAACCTTCGAACTCGAGGTTCCGGTAGCCGAACGCCTCGACGATCGGGCGGAAGTGCGGGAACTGCTCGCGCAGCAGGTCCGGCATGGGCTTGCGCCCTTCCTTGTAGACGACGTCCTCGGCAGCCGCGGCGGCGGCGCGATGCACCGGCCGCGAGTCCCACGCGACCGCGACGCCCTTCGGCCGGTAGTCGGCCAGGAGCTTGAAGAGCATGTTCGTGAAGCCAAGGAGTGCGTTCGTCGGCTGGCCGTCCGTGGTCGCGAGCTCCTCGGGCAGCGCGAAGAACGCGCGGTACGCAAGGTTGTTGCCGTCGACGATGAAGAGGTCGCTCCCACGAGCCGGCCCGTCGTCCAGCTCGAGCTCGGCTCCGGTGAGCGTCTTCGGCATACCGCGAGGGTATCGTCCGAGCCCCATGGCGATGCTCGAGATTCACCCATTTTCGGACGACTTCCACGACGACGCCGCCGCGCTTCTCGCCGACCGGCACCGCCGCCATCGCGCGGCCGAGCCGCTCCTGCCTGACGTCGAGGATTTCGCGTCCCAGATCCCCGTGGGCGACGGTGCGGTCGCGACGCGCGGCGGCTCGGTCGTCGCCTACCTCGTCGCGGCGATCGGCAGCGAACGAGCCGAGATCGGCCTTGCGGGCTGCGCGGCATCCGAGCCCGAGGCTCTACGCGACCTCTACGCGCACCTTGCGGCCGACTGGCCGGCGCACCACCAGGTGCTGGTGCCCGCGAGCGACGCCGCACTCATCGACCCATGGTTCCGTGTGAGCTTCGGCTGCCAGTTCATGACCGCGGTTCGTGAGGTCACGCCGCTCGACGCCGTCGACTTCGGCGGGGCGATCCGACGGAGCACGGCTGACGATCTCCCGGCGGTCGCGAGCTTCGACCGCTTGCTCTGGACGCATCAGACCGCGCCGCCGAGCTTCTCCGGCCTGGACGTCGGCAGCGTCGAAGAGTTCGAAGAGGAGTGGCGCGACCTGTGGGTCGAGGAGGAGTTTCCGTTCCATCGAGTCGCCCAGCTCGACGGACAGATCGTCGGGCACGTCCTGCTCTACGACAGGCCGCGCGGCGACCTGCGCGTGCCCGAGCAGAACATCGACCTTGCGCACGTGGCAACGCTCCAGGATGTCCGTGGGCGGGGTGTCGGCCTCGCGCTCACCGCGGCGGCGTTCACCTGGGCGCACGAGCAGGGTTACCGGTCGATGACGACCGACTGGCGCTCGAACAATCTTCTGTCGTCGCGCTTCTGGCCCGCCCGCGGCTTCCGGCCCACGTTCCTGCGCCTGTACCGCTCGGTGCCGTGATGCCGACCGCCTCGACACTCGCGCTCTTCAGCCTGGCGGCGATCGCGCTCGCGATCGTGCCGGGGCCGGCGGTTGCGTACATCGTCACGCAAAGCGTCGACAAAGGACGGCGTGCGGGGATCGTCTCCGCGCTCGGCATCGCCACCGGCGGCCTCGTCCACGCGGCTGCGGCAACCATCGGGCTCTCCGCGTTGATCGCGTCGTCTGCGACCGCATTCACCGTCGTGAAGCTCGTTGGAGCCGCGTATCTGATCGCGGTCGGGATCCGCCGCATCCTCACGCGCGACGAGCCTGAGACCGAGGTCGCGCCGGTCGAAGCCACTCCTCTGCGGCTCCTCTACGGACAGGGTGTGGTCGTGAATGTCCTGAACCCGAAGACGGCGCTCTTCTTCGTCGCGTTCCTTCCCCAGTTCGTCGACCGCGACAGGTCGGTCGTGCCGCAGGTCGCGATCCTCGGCCTCGTCTTCGCCGCAATCGCGCTCCTCTCCGACCTCGGATACGCGGTGCTCGCAGACGCACTCGCCGGCCGCGTCCGGCGCAGCGGCCGCGCGGCGCGAGTCCGCCGGTTCGCGACCGGCGGGATCTTCGTCGCGCTCGGCATCACCGCCGCGGCGGCGCACCGGAGTTAGTCGAGCCAGCTCTGCCACGCATTCCACTGCTCTCCGATTCGCGCATCGTCGTCGCGGTCGCTGACGAGTCCGATGTGATCCTGCGCCCACCGCCCGCGCGCGAGGCGCTGCGGGATATCGCCGTCGCGGTCACCTCGGCGCTTGCGTTCCCGCTTGCCGGCGAGCCGCTGCAAACACTCGTGCGGAGAGGCGGCACCGCGACCGTCGTGATCGAGCAGCCGTCGCTACCGATTCCTGCAGCCGCGCTCGGGCCGGTACATATCGCGATCGCGGCTGTCGTTGACGAGCTGGCGCGACTCGGGGTTGCGGACGTGACGATCCTCGTCGCGGGCGGCTTGCTCCGGCGGACGACGCCCCGCGAGATCGGCCTGCTCGTTCCTCCTGAGTTCCGTCGACGGTTCAAGGGGCGGGTGACCGTGCACGACGCCGAGGCGGACGATCTCGTCGAGCTCGGGCAGACGGGGAACGTCGCGGTGCGCGTCAACCGCGCGCTCGTCGAGACGGACCTTGTCGTCACGGTCACGGCGGCCGAGACGGTCCTGCACGGCGGGCCCGCAGCACTCCTTGCCGCGACCGGCCGGGAGTCGCAGCGCGCCGCCGGCGCGCTCTCGCTCCTCGAGACGAGCGCATCTCAGGGGTGGCGGCTCGCGCTCGAGACAGAACGGTTCCTCGCGGAACGCGTCGCGATCACGGGCGTCTCGCTCGTGCTCAACACGCCGCGGATCGCCGGGCCGTTCGCGGGGTATCCGCACGACCAGGAGGCGATCGACCGGATTCTCAACTCGCGGCTGCGGCGCGTCTTTCAGGTCGCACCGGCACGCGTCCGGCAACGGATCCTCGAGCGCCTGCCGCGGGAGCTGACGGCGGCGGCAGCGTACGGAGGCACGCCCTCGGTCGCGCACGCAGAGGCGCTGCTGCGCGGAACGGTCTTTCGCGGTGCGGAGCTCGCGGAGCCGGTCGACGCGCTCGTGATCGGGATCCCACCGACGACACCGTTCATGCCGCGCGAGCGCCCGAATCCGATCAGCGCCGCGTATCTCGGCCTCGGGCTTGCACTTCGGCTCTGGCGCAATGCACCGCCGATCAGCACGGGCGGCACGGCGATTCTCGTACATCCGTTCCCTCGTCGCTTCGCGCGACCGACCCAGGATCCGTATCGCGCGCTCTTCTACGAGCAGCGGAGCGCGCGCGATGTCGGTGCGATGCGCGCGGCGGAGCTCGCAGCCGTCGCGGACGCCCGCGCGATCGCCGACTATCGCGCCGGCCGCGCATGCCATCCGCTGCAGCCGTTCGTCGAGTGGAGCGCGTGCGATGCCACCTCGCACCGCCTCGGCGCAGTGCTGATCGCGGGGTGCCGCGATGCAACCGCGGCGCGACAACTTGGCTACGTGCCGACGCACAGCTTGGCGGCCGCCCTGGAGATCGCGCGTGGCAGCGGCGCGCGGCGGATCGGGTATCTCCTCTCACCGCCGTACTTTCCGCTCGTCGTCGGCTGACCGTCCCGCCCACGGCTGACGTAGGCTCCGCAGCATGGATTCGGTCATCGAGACGAAGGCGCTCACCAAGAGGTTCGGCAGCAGAGCCGCAGTCGACGCCGTCGACCTGCACGTCCCAGCCGGTGTGGCGTTCGGCTTTCTCGGCCCGAACGGCGCCGGGAAGACGACGATGATTCGGACGCTGCTCGGGCTGACCCAGCCGTCCTCGGGCGAGGTCTCGCTCCTTGGGCTCCCGCAGCCGTCGAAGCGGCGAGAAGCGCTCGCGCGCGTGGGAGCGATCGTCGAGGAACCGCGCTTTCATCGGCACCTGACCGGCCGCGAGAATCTCACGATCGTGGCCGCCGCGCGCGACGGCGCCGCTGAAGCACGGATCGCCGGGTCGCTCGAGCGTGTCGGCCTGGCCGAGCGCGCCGACGAGCGTGTCAAGACGTACTCGCTTGGCATGCGGCAGCGCCTCGGCATCGCGCGGTGTCTCATCGCGGATCCGGCGCTGCTGATTCTCGACGAGCCGATGAACGGCCTCGACCCGGCCGGCATTCTCGAGATGCGGCACCTGATCCGCGGCTTCGTCGAAGAGGGCCGCACGGTGTTCCTCTCGTCGCACCTGCTCGACGAGGTCGAGAAGACCTGCGACCAGATCGCGATCATCGACCAGGGGAAGGTTGTGATTCAGGGCGGTGTCGCCGACATCGCCGCAACCGGCGACCCGACGGTGCTGCTCGCAGTCGACGACGTCGACGCCGCGCGGCGGATTCTCTCGTCCGAAGCTCGGGTCACGAAGGTCGAGGCGGAGGGAACCGAGCTTCGGATCACGCTTGTGGATGGTCTCGGTTCGGCCGAGATCAACCGCGCGCTCGTCAGCGCGGGCATCGCCGTTTCGCGACTCGAGCCGGCACGGGCGAGCCTCGAGGAGAAGTTCCTGGCCATCACCTCTCGGCTGGGAGGCGATGCATGAGACTCGTTCGCGCCGAGATCCTGAAGCTCGTCCGGCGTCGCGGGACGATCATCTGGTGCGCGCTGCTCACGGTTGGCTCGGTCGTCATCACCGAGGTGATCCTGATCACGCTGCACGCGGTCAACGGCTCAAAGCACGGCCCCGCGGGCGGGGCGACGAACCTCGATCACCTCGTGTTCGTGGTCGGTGGACTCGGCACCGTCGCAGCGATCCTGATCGGAGCCGCGGCCGGGACGCAGGACGTATCCGCTGGTGTTTTCCGCGACCTCGTCGTCACCGGGCGACCCCGCAAGACGCTCTTTCAAGTGCGCTATCCCGGCGCACTCGCGGTGTTCCTGCCGCTCCAGGCGACCGGGTTCGGCATCGCCGTCCTCTGCTCGTACGCCTTCGCGGGCAGTAATCCGCATCCGACGGGAAGCGCGATCGGCCACTACATCGCATACCTGCTTGCGACCGCCTTCACGGACATCGCGATCGCGATCGGCCTCGCTGCCTTCGCGAGCTCGCGCGTTGTTGTCGGCGTCCTCATCGCCTGGAACGCGATCGTCGGGCCGCTCCTCCTCAACATCGGCAGCCTCGGCGGCACCCGGCGGTTCATCGATGTCGCAGCCGCGCAGCACCTCCTGCCGTCGATCAGCGACAACGGCACGAAGATCGCGATGTCAAACGCGACCGCCGTTGCGGTCCTCGCCGTCTGGATCGCGGTCTTCCTGACCGCCGGCCGCCTCTGGACTCAGCGCCGCGACGCCTAGCAGCACCGTCCAGGAACACGCGAGCACGAACGTTGCAGTCTCTCCACACTTGGCCTGATCAATGGGAAGCGGACTACCCCTTCGTTTGGCGACAAGCCGTGGCTCGAATGGACGATGCCGACACGCTGGCCGGCAAAACGCCGGGGCTGTGGACAGTCCGTCACAGTTCCGTAACCGTCGTTTGGCGACAAGACGCGGCTCCGCGAGGCGCGGCTCGGTGGGACGCGGCTCGGTGGGACGCGGCTCGTTGCGACGCGACTTGCCGCGCCTGGCCCCAGGAGGCTAACCCTCACCGAGGTAGGTCTTGCGGACTTGCTCGTTCGTCTTCAATGCCTTCGCATCGTCGGCGAGCACGATCTTGCCCGTCTCGAGAACGTAGCCGCGATTTGCGGCGTCGAGCGCCATCGCGGCGTTCTGCTCGACGAGCAGGATCGATGTCCCTTGCTTGTTGATCTGTCCAATGATGTCGAAGATCCGCTCGACGAAGATCGGTGCCAGCCCGAGTGACGGCTCGTCGAGCAGGAGCAGCTTCGGGCGCGCCATCAACGCGCGGCCGATCGCGCACATCTGCTGCTCGCCGCCGGACATCGTCCCCGCCTTCTGGGTGCGCCGCTCGTGCAGGCGCGGGAACAACTCGAACACCCGATCCATGTCGTCCTTGATCTCGGTACGATCCCTGCGCTGGAACGCGCCCATCTCGAGGTTCTCGATTACGGTCATCCGCGGGAACAGGCGGCGTCCTTCAGGCGACTGCGCGATTCCACGCTTCACGATCTCGTGCGCGGCGACGCTCGTGATGTCCTTGCCCTGGAAACGAATCGAACCTTGACGCGGCCGGTTCAGGCCGTTGATCGATCGAAGCGTCGTCGACTTGCCTGCGCCGTTCGCGCCGAGCAGCGTGACGATCTCTCCGTCGTGCACCTCGATCGAGATGCCCTTGAGCGCGTGGATCGAGCCGTAGTACGTGTGGACGTCGCTCAGCTGCAGGATGGGCGTCGCGCCGTTCGCGCTCATGAGAGCCCCTGCCGCTTCATGTCCTCGACAGCAGCCTTGCCGAGATACGCCTCGATCACGCGCTCGTTCTGCTGCACCTCGCGCGGCGTCCCCTCGGCGATCTTCTCGCCGTAGTCGAGCACCGATACGCGATCCGAGACGCCCATGACGACGCGCATATCGTGCTCGATCATGAGCACGGTGACGCCGCGCTCTTCGCGAAGGTGACCGACGAACGACGTGAACTCCGCCGACTCCTGCGGATTCATGCCTGCGGTCGGCTCGTCGAGCAAGAGCAGTTGCGGATTCGTCGCGAGCGCGCGGGCAACCTCGAGCCGCCGCTGATCGCCGTACGGCAGGCTCTTCGCAGTCTCCTCCGCCTTCCGCCTGAGCCCGGTGTACTCGAGCAGCTCGAGCGCACGATCGCGCGCCTCCTTCTCCTCGCGCTTGACAAACGGCGTGCGCACGATCGAGTTGAAGAGGTTCGCCTTCATCCGCGAGTGCATGCCGACAAGCACGTTTTCGAGCGCCGACATGTTTTGGAAGAGCCTGATGTTCTGGAAGGTGCGCCCGATGCCGCGCTGCGTGATCGCGTGCGGTGGTTTGCCGGTCACGTCCTCACCGAGGAACGTGATCGACCCACCGGTCGGTTTGTACACGCCGGTGAGCATGTTGAAGAACGTCGTCTTCCCGGCCCCGTTCGGCCCGATGAGCGACGTCACCTGCCCGCGCGGCACCGTGAAGCTGACGTCGTTGACGGCGACGAGCCCACCGAACTCCTTGCGCAGGGCATCGGCGACGAGGACGTTGCCATTCGGGTCGGATGCGTGCTCGCTCATGCCTCGGCCCCGGCATGCGTCGAGTCGTAGAGCGGCTCGTCGTGAACCCCTTCGTGTAGTTCCGCGGCACGCCGCCTCGACGGGATCAGCCCTTCCGGCCGGAACAGCATGACTACCAGGATGATCAACCCGTAGATACCGGTCGCAAAGAGGGGGACGTCGAGCCCCTTGCCCGAATCCCCCGGGACCGGCGGAAGGTTTCCGATCGCGGAGATGTGCGTATTGAGCCACGCGCCCATGTTCGCGAGGCCCTCCTGGTTCAGATACGCAAGGAACGCCGCACCGACGATGACACCCGCGATGTTGCCCATGCCACCGAGGATCACCATGCACAGGATGAACACGGAGATGTTGAAGAAGAAGTCGCCCGGGAACGTCGCGCTCTTGAATGCGGCGTAGTAAGCACCGGCAATGCCGCCGAAGAACGCGCCGGTGGCGTACGCCCACGTCTTCGTTCGCATCAGCGGGATCCCCATCGCTGCGGCCGCTGTCTCGTCCTCGCGGATCGCGATCCACGCACGGCCGAGGCGCGAGTACTGCAGGCGCAGTGAGCAGAACACCGTGATCAGGAGCAACACGATCGCAGTCCAGAAGAACACGTCGCTCGACGAGATCTGGTGTCCGAGGTGGGACGCCTTGCAACAGGTCAGGTAGTTGGACGGCAGAAAGCCACCCGTCCAGTTCGAGAGGTGGTTGCCGAACCCGATCGGGTCGAGCGGCGTGATGCCGTTCGGCCCGTTGGTGAGGTTGAAGCCTGTGCCGAACAGGTTGTCGCTGTTGCGTGCGACCTGCGGCAGGATCTCGCCGAAACCGAGTGTGACGATCGCGAGGTAGTCGCCCCGGAGCCGGAGTGTCGGCAGCCCGATGATGATGCCCGTCGCCGCCGTGATCACTCCGGCGAGGATCAGGATGAGCCAGATCGTGACGTGAATGCCGGGAAGGTGCGGATCGATGCCGACCGCGCCGAGGTGGAACGTCTGATGCGGGAACTGCAACGACGCGAACCAGGCCGCGGTGTAGGCGCCCATCGCGTAGAACGCGACGTAGCCGAGGTCGAGGAGGCCGGCATAGCCGACCACGATGTTCAGGCCGACCGCCATCATGATGAAGACGAGCATGTAGACGCCTGTCGCCACGTCCGGCCACACGCCGAAGACGGGAATCGTGAAGAGCTTCGGCTGGTAGAACGGGTACATCACCGCAGCAGCCACGGCGACGGCGGGAAGTACCCAGCGCCGCTGCCGCTCGGGGATGATGAAGACGGCGAACGCAACAGCCAGCACCGCGGCGACGGAACGCGGGCCGAAGACGAGGAACAGCAGCACGAGCGCGGCTTCGCCCGCGACACGCGGGTAGAACGGCAGCCGCCGCAGCCAGTAGATGACGACGAGTGTGGCGAAGCCGATGCCGAGCGCGTGGTCGAGGCTGACGTAGAAGAGGATCGCGATCATCACCTCGAGTGCGAGGGCGATCCCCCAGCGGATGGGGTCGGGCAGCGCGCGGTAGCGCGGCAATCCGTATCCCCTCCAGAGCGCAGCCCACACCATGGCGTCAGCCGCCCTCGGGCGTGCGTTCGCCGAGCAGTCCCTCGGGTCGGAAGACGAGGATCAGAATCAGGATCGAGAAGACGATCGACTCCGTCCAATCCGAGCCCGGCGCGTGCCAGTTCAGCCCCTCGTTGAATGCCTGGATCAACCCGATCAGCACCGCGCCGAGCACGGCACCCGGAAGGTTGCCGATGCCGCCGAGCACCGCTGCGGTGAATGCGATCAACCCGAGCTGGAAGCCCTGGTCGAAGCGAACCGTCGTGACGTACAACGAGTAGAGAAGCCCGGCGGCACCGGCGAGTGAGCCTGCGATGAGGAACGTGAACGAGATCGTGCGGTTCACGTTGATACCCATCATCGCCGCGGCGTCTTTGTCCTGCGCCGTCGCCCGCATCGCCTTCCCCTGTCGCGTCTGCTGCACGAGGTACAGCAGGCCGAGCAGGACGGGGATCGTAATGAGCACGACGATCAGCTTGTTCCAGGTGTAGTCGACGCCGGCGATCGAGAAGACCTTGGTGCGCGGGAAGACGTCAGGCGCCGAGACGTAGTTCGGGCCCTTCCAGACCAGTCCGACGTCCTCGATGATGAAGCTGACGCCGATCGCCGTGATCAGCGGTGCGAGGCGCGGCGCGCTCCGCAGTGGCCGGTATGCGACGAATTCGATCACGGCGTTCAGCACACCGCAGGACAGCATCGACAGCACGAGCGTCGCGAAGACGATCGGGACGATCGCGAACCCCTGGCCGTGATGCAGGCCGAAGAAGCCTGTCGCATACGAGATGGTGAACATGCCGCCGAGCATGAACACGTCTCCGTGGGCGAAGTTGATCAGCTCAAGGATGCCGTAGACAAGCGTGTATCCGAGGGCGACGAGCGCGTAGACGCAGCCGGTTGTGATCCCGATCAGCAGCACCTCGAAGAAGTCGCTCGGCGTCTTGACCGCGTTGACCAAGAGCCAGAAGACGAGCGCCGCGACGAAGAGCAGCCCGAGCCCGCTGATCAGGCCGGGGCGCGGGATGCGAGCGGAGAGCGTCGGGGCGGAGGCGTCTGCTGCCACGGTTCGTGCGACTTTACTGCGTTGACGGCGAAAGTCCTATCGGAACGGTGAGTACGATTGCCCCGACGGGCCGAAGTGGCGGAACTGGCAGACGCGCCGGACTCAAAATCCGGTTCCCTTCGGGGAGTGTGGGTTCGATTCCCACCTTCGGCACTAGGAACAAAGCCATGCGCGACGACGATCTCGCAGCGTGCGCGCACATGGGGCAACGGATGGGGCAACAGGAGGCGCGAATGACGTATGAGGAAGCGATGGCGCGGCTCGTCGTGCTTGCGAAAGAGCACAACGGAACCTTGACGGCTGCGCAAGTGGAAGCAGACGAGACGCTCGCTGCGGACCGTCCCATAGTCTCAGCAGCGGCACGTGCGCTTGACGGCAGCACGAACGTCTTCTCTTACGAGGAGGTCGATGATCCCCGCGAGTGGTTCCCGTTCAGCGGTCTCGTCTTCAAGTTGCAGGCCTCAGATGTCTGAGGTGCCGGTCGTCCTGAACATCGACGCCGCCGACAGCGACTGGATCAAACGCGGCGCATGGGACATCTGGGGCCGCGACGGTCTCATCGACAACGCGCCCGACCTGCGGGAGTGGCTGTACGGCGCACGCATGACCGTCGAGGAGTTCAAGCAGCTGACCGTCTACAAGGCGCACCTCGAAGACATGCCTTGGTTGCGCGATCTATAGCGCCTGAACGGGATCCGGTGTCGCGTGTGAAGCGGACGCCGTCGCAAGCCGCTCTCGTCGATCCGTCCGCAGGACGTGAAGGCCTACGCGGCGCACGTCGCAGCTCGCGGCGTCGCCAGGAACACGGTGAGACTGGCCGTCGCTCCCGTTCGGGCACTGCTCGCCGACGCCCATGAAGAGGGTCTGATCCGGGCGAACCCCGCTGCCGGGTTGCGGCTCGGTCGTGTTGTCGCGGAGTCCTCGGTGAAAGAGACGCACGCGCTGACCGAGGAGGAGGTCGTGCGGGTGCTGGCGGAGATCCCGGAACGTCAGAGGCTCGTGTTCGAGTTCCTCGCGCAGACGGGCCTCCGGATCTCGGAGGCGCTGCCGCTGACGAAGGCCGACGTGGACTTTGGGCGGCGGGTGCTGATGGTGTCGCGCCGCCTGTATGAGGGCGAACTGGACGCGCCGAAATCACGGCACGGTGTTCGTCGCGTTCCGCTTTCGCCGGAAATGTCGCGGCGGGTGAGCGTGGCGGGATCGGCTGGCCGGTCGGCCTTCATGTGTTCCGTCACTCGTGCGCTTCAATCATGTTCCGCCGCGGGGTACCGAAGGAGGCGATTCGAAAGATGCTCGGGCACCACTCCTGGGACTTCACAGCCTCGACGTACGTGCATCTGGGCGACGACGACCTGCCGGACGGAGCAGTGCTGGGAGATCTTGTCGGGTCAGTTGCGACGGAATCCGGGCACGGCGATCGCGAGTCCCGCACCGACCCCCGCGAAGCCGAGCAAAACGGCAACGGGATCTTGCCAAGAAGCTTTCCGGTGGCGGGCAAAAATTCCGACGGGTCTGCCGGTCGCGGTGTAGATACCACGGCCGTCTACGAGGTACCGCTTGGCTTCCAGACCGCTGTGCAGCCAGACCGCGCCAGCGAGCGCGATGCCAGGGAGGAGGGAGCCGAGGAAGATGCGCACCCCTGACTATCGAGTATGCGACCGGAGAGGGCAACACGGGGGCAACAAGACCCACCGAAACGGGCCGAGACGTTCTGCCGGTCGCGGAGGTGATTTAGCCGATGGAGTCTCGGTTTCCAAGACCGGCCGAGACGGGCCGAGAGCGTCCGTGGTAACTCAAAATCCGGTTCCCTTCGGGGAGTGTGGGTTCGATTCCCACCTTCGGCATCGACGTGACCCGGCCGGGTGTCCCCACCCGGCCGAGTCTCGTTCCAAGCGTTACGGCGCGAGCGAGATGTTGATCGCGCTGGTCGCGGTGAGGTCAATCGTGCAGATGTCGCTCGCATCGAGGCTGTCACAGCCGGTGATCGAGAGCTGGGCAGCCGTGACCGACAGGTAGGGACTGATCAAGAGCCGGACCGTTGTTCCCGACGCGAAGCGCTGCGTCTGGCACCCGTAGACGGCCGGCCCCGCTGGCAGCCCACACGTGAAGCCGCCCGAGACGGGATCCCCGGCCGCGTCCACCTCCGTCACCGTCGCGATCGGCGCCCCGGTGCAGAGGGGGAGAAGGTTGTTGCAGATCGTCTGACTCTGGATCACGGTCTGAAGCACCGGATTCGGGGAGACGCACTTCAGCGTCAGCTTCCCACTGCTGTCGGGAGTTGCGCTGACCGTGCCGTTCGGGCTGATGCCCGTCTCGGTCCCGCACGGAATCTCGTCGATCGACGCGGCCGTGCCCGGATCGCCCTTCGGCCCAGGGGGACCGGTATCACCCTTCGCACCGGGCGAGCCTGTCGCGCCGGTGTCACCCTTCGGCCCGGGAGCGCCGGTGTCGCCCTTCGCCCCCGCCGCGCCAGCGTCGCCCTTCGGGCCGGGAACGCCCTGGACCCCTTGAGCGCCCTGCGGTCCGCTCTCGCTCCAGCTGATCTGCACCGCCGGCTTCCCGCAGGGCTTTGCGGGCGTCGTGGCGCTGATCGCGACGTTCGCGATCGTGCCGTTCTGCAGACAACCTGTGTACTGGTTACCCGACGTCGTGCTCGCCGCGTAGGCATAGCCGGCACCGAGGACGACGACCGCCGAGAGCAACGCGCCCGCGGCAAAGGACCCCCGTTTCGAACCGATGAATTGAGCCATGGATGTGTTCCCCCTCCTGCCGACCCCCGATTGAACGGCCGCGCGCAATCAGGAACGTGCCTGAGTATTTCGCCGGCCCCGACCGTCCATTGAACGGCGATTCCTCGAGGGAGTCAAGAGCCGCGGCCGTCGGACCGCGGGTTCGTCAGGCGGGGCCCGCGCTCGCGTCGGGGATCGGCGGCCATCCCTGCATTGTGGGCGCATTCGTCACGGCGTTCAAGCCGGAGGAAGCCACAACGACGGGAGGGCGCCGCAGCGCCCTCCCGCCTTGCTTGTAGTGGACGTGCCCTACTTGGTTGCAGCTGTTGCCGCAACGCACTTGCCGAACGCGTTGCTCGTCTTGCCGTACTTGGTCGCGAAGTCGGCCGCGTTGGCCTTCAACGCTGCCTTGCAGGTCTTGGCGGCCGCAACGGTCACCTTGACGTGCGCGGCAACCGAGGCGGAGACCGCCTGCGAGACGCACTTGCCGTACGCGTTCGCGTCGGCGCTCTTGCCCTTGGAGGTAGTGCCATAGAACTGGTTGAACGTCTTGCCGCCGTGGGCAGCCGCGAAGCTCGCGTCAGCCTGCTGCGCCTTGCACGTCTTCGCCGCGTTGCTCACGACCTGCTGAGCAGCCGCCGCGCTCTTCGAGACGCACTTGCCAAAGGCATTCGCGCCGTAGGTCTTGCTGAAGAGCTTCGCGCCCATTGCAGCCTGGGTCGCCTTACAGAGGCTGTTCGCAGCCGTCGCCGTTGTCGGTGCCGCGTTCGCAAATGCAGCGACCGGCGCGACGAGCGCCGCGATCACTGCGAGAAGCATCAGAAGTTTCATTGTGTGCCTGCCTGCTTTCGATTGCTGGAACGAACTCACACTTCATCTTCCCCGTGGAGATCAGAGGGAAGACGGAGATCTGTAAGGGCGATGTAAGGTCCCGTAGTGGGCGGCGGCTCAGCGGCCGAGGACCGCAGCGATCGCGGAAATGTGCTCGGGCGTCGAGCCGCAGCAGCCGCCGACAATTCGCGCTCCGGCGGCGAGGTAACCGGCGACGTGTGACGCGAGATCCTCCGGGCCGGCGTCGTACACCACCGCATCCAGCACCATGCGCGGAACACCGGCGTTCGGCTTCACCCAGAGGGGCAGGCCACCGGCCAAAGCGGCGAGCTCGGCGACGATGAGATCCGTGTCGGCGAGCGACTTGCCGCAGTTCGCACCAATCGCCGCAATGCCGAGCGGGGCGAACGCCTCGACGACCTGCGTCGGCGTCAAACCCATCATCGTTCGCGTGCCCTGGTCGAAGCTGTACGAGACGACGAGCGGAAGGTCGGTCATGCTCTTGATCCCTTCGAGCGCCCACAGCCCTTCGTCGAGTGAGAAGAACGTCTCGAGCACGAGCAGATCCACCCCGCCGTCGGCGAGCGCACGTGCCTGTTCGGCATAGGTCGCAACGGCAAGCGCGCGCGTGAGCGGTCCGAGCGGCTCGGTCAGGTGGCCGGTAGGCCCGAGTGAGCCCGCGACGAGCACGTTCTCACCGACGGCCTCGCGCGCAAGCTCGGCGGCGCGGCGGTTGACCTCGACCGCACGACCGGCCAGGCGCTCGTCTGCAAGGCGTAGTGAGGTGCCGCCGAAACTGCAGGTGAGGACGATCTCGGAGCCTGCGTCGAGGAACCGGCGGTGCAGCTCACGAACCTTGTCGGGCTCGTCGACCACCCACTCCTCGGGTGCGACGCCCGGTTCGATGCCCATGTTCTGGTAATTCGTCCCGGTCGCACCGTCGGCGAGGAGGACGGTGCCCGTGGCGAGCCACTCGAGAAACGACCGCATCAGGCGTTCACCTCGGCGAGCCGGCGAGCGACGCGGGCTGCGGCGCGCGCAAGCTCTTCTGCAGCGTTTGCGTCCGCGACGACCGACGAGTGCAACTGGCCGGCGACATGAGCGGCAAGCGCCGCGATCTCGTCGGCGTGTCTCGCGATTTCCTCGGGCACGGCAATGATTCGCGCCCGCGCCTCGTCGGTTCGCGCCGCCATGAATGCGGCGTAGGCAGCCGAGTCCTCGTCGGCGAGCTCGGCGAGCCGTGACCACAACGCTTTCGCGCGGACGACCGAAGGTTCATCCCCGGCGAACCGTGCACTCAGCTCGACAAGGGCCGAGGCAAGCGCAGCCGTCAACGCCGTCGCGGCGCCGCTCGCCGGCGCAGGCGTGCGCTCGCCGAGCGCGGCCAGAAACTCACCGATCTGCAGCTCGCTGTAGCTCATGACGATAGAAAGGCACCTCCTCCGGCGGCAGGGGGGTATTGCCACGGATCAGATCCGCAGCCTTCTCGGCGACCATCATCACCGGTGCGTAGATGTTGCCGTTCGTCACGTACGGGAAGATGCTCGCGTCGACGACGCGCAACCCCTCGACGCCGTGCACGCGCATCGTCGCCGGGTCGACAACGGCCATGTCGTCGACACCCATCTTCGCGGTGCACGACGGGTGCAGCGCCGTCTCCGCGTCGCGCGCGACCCAGTCGAGGATCTGCTCGTCGGTCTCGACGGCCGATCCCGGCGACAGCTCGCCGCCGTCGTACGGCGCGAAGGCGGGCTGGCCGAGGATCGAACGCGCGGCGCGGACACTTTCGACCCATTCGCGGCGATCCTGGTCGGTCGAGAGGTAGTTGAACCGGAGCGCCGGATGGACGCGCGGATCGCTCGAGCTGATCTTGACCGAGCCGCGGGCGTCGGAGTACATCGGCCCGACGTGCAGTTGGTACCCGTGCCCCTTCGGCGCCGTCCCGTCGTAGCGCACCGCAATCGGCAGGAAGTGGAACATGACGTTCGGGTAGTTCACATCGTCGTTCGAGCGGATGAAACCACCCGCCTCGAAATGGTTCGTCGCACCGGGGCCCGATTTGAAGAACAGCCACTTGGCGCCGACGAGCGGCCGGTTGCGCCACTTGTACGCGGGCGCCACCGTCACGGGGAGCTTCGAGGCGCACTGGACGTACACCTCCAGGTGATCCTGCAGGTTCTCCCCGACGCCGGGCAGGTCCTGCACAACTGATATATCGAGCGTCGACAACTCATCGGCATTGCCGATACCAGAGAGCTGCAAGAGCTGAGGCGAGTTGATCGCGCCGCCACACAGGATCACCTCGCCCGCCCGGATCGTCTCGCCGCCGACCCGGACGCCGACAGCGCGCGTGCCGTCGAAGACGATGCGCTCCACGAACGTTCGTGTTCGCACCTCGAGATTCGGGCGGCTCATGGCCGGATGGAGGTACGCACGCGCCGCGCTGACGCGGCGCCCGCGCCGGATATTGCGATCGAATTGCGCGAAGCCCTCCTGCCGGAAGCCGTTGACGTCGTCGGTAAGCGGGTAGCCCGCCTCCTGGACCGCGTCGAAGAACGCCTCGAAGAGTGGCCCGTCGGCCGGGCCGCGCTCGAGCGGCAACGGGCCGTCTCCCCCACGCCAGTCGTCGGCACCGGCGAAGCACGTCTCCATGCGCTTGAAGTACGGGAGGCAGTGCGCGTAGTCCCATTGCTCGAGACCCGGCCCGGCGGCCCAGCGCTCGTAGTCGAGCGCGTTGCCGCGCTGAAAGATCATCCCGTTGATCGAGCTCGAGCCTCCGAGCACCTTGCCGCGCGCGTGGTAGATGCGGCGGCCGTTCATGTGCGGCTCGGGCTCCGACTCGTACTTCCAGTCGTAGAAGCGGTTGCCGATCGGGAACGACAGCGCGGCAGGCATGTGGATGTAGAGGTCCCACCAGGAATCGGTACGCCCCGCTTCGAGCACGAGGACGCGTGTCGAGGAGTCCTCGGTGAGTCGGGCGGCAAGGGCCGAGCCGGCCGACCCGCCGCCGACGATCACGACGTCGTAGCTCACGCGATCGTGACGGTCTGCAGCTCGGTGAACGCTTCCATGGGCGCATTGCCGCCGACACGGCCGATCCCGCTCGCCGTCCCGGAACGTCCACCGAAGGGCAGATGCGGCTCCCAGTAGTTCGAGCTGTCGTTGATGTTCACCCATCCGGTGCGCACCTCGTCGGCGAACCGGAGCCCCTGCGTCAGGTCACGCGTGAAGATCGCCGAGAGCAGACCGTACGGCGATGCGTTCGTCAGCTCGATCGCGTGCTCCAGGGAGTCGATCGCAATGACCGGCGCGACAGGGCCGAACGTCTCCTCGACGGCGACGAGCGCGTCGGCCGGGACTCCGTCGAGGACGGTCGCCTGCCAGTAGAGCCTCGTCGGATAGCCATCTGCGCGGGCACCCCCGCTGATCACGGTTGCGCCGCGGCCGACCGCGTCCGCCACATGCTCGTCCATCTTCTCGGCGACCCCGGCGTTGTTCAGCGGCCCCATCGTGGTGCCCTCGGCGAATGGATCGCCGAGCACGACGCGCTCTGCGACGAGCGCGCGCAGCTTCTCGACGAATGCCTCGCGTACGTCGCGGTGGACGAGCAGGCGCTCACCCGCGGTGCAGCTCTGGCCCGCGCAGAGGAAGCAGGCGGTGACCGTTGCTTCGGCCGCGAGATCGAGGTCGGCGTCGGCGAGCACGACGACCGGCCCGTTGCCTCCCAGCTCGAGCACGACCGCTTTACCGGCGGCGGCCTCGGCGACCTTGCGCCCGGTCTCGGTCGAGCCGATGAAGCCGACGCCGTGCGTGCCGGGATTCCGCGCGATCTCGTCGCCGACGGTCGAGCCCGGGCCGGTGACAAGATTGAAGACTCCGGGCGGCAGGTCGGCTTCGACCACGCATTCGGCAAGTGCAGCGGCGGCGATCGCCGTCGAGGACGCCGGCGTCCAGACGACGGCGTTCCCGGACGCGAGCGCGGGAGCGATGAGCTCGGCGGGCATCGTGTACGGCCAGTTCCACGGTGTGATCACGCCGATCACGCCGCGCGGCCGACGCACGAGGAGCACGCGCTTGCCGGGTGACATCGAGTTCGCAAGTCGCCCCTCGAGCCGCTTGCCGTCCTCGGCGGCGTTGCGCCAGTACGCGATCAACTCCTCGACCTCGTCGCGCGACTCGTGCAACGGCTTGCCCTGGTCGAGCGTCAGCGTGAACGCGAGCTCCTCGCGCCGCCGCTCGATCGCATCCCCGACGCGGTTCAACGCTCGAGCCCGGTCGAACACGGTCAGATGCGCCCAGCCGTCGGCCGCGCGATTCGCAGCACCGATCGCCAGTTGCGCGTCCTCACGGCCGCCCTGCGGAACCTCGCCGATCGCCTCCCCGGTTGCCGGCGAGTCGGCCGTGAACGTCTCTCCCGAGAGCGCCTTCGTCCAGCGGCCGTCGACGAACATCGAGATGTCGGTGACGCTGCTAGTCGCCAAGCTCGGTCCGCCTTCGATCGACATACGCCTTCAACTCGTCCTTGAGATCGCCGTCAAGTGCGGGCTCCACGTACTCCTCGATCGTCTTATGCCAAACGTCCGAGGCGCGCGCGGCGGCATCCTTGCCACCGTTTCGATTCCACCGCTCGTAGTTCTCGGTCGAGGAGAGAAGCGGCCGGTAGAAACACTCGCGGAAACGCTCGAGCGTGTGCACCGCGCCCAGGAAGTGGCCGCCCTGCCCGACCTCCTCGTGAGCGCTGTAGGCAAGCGTCTCCTCGTTGATCTCGAGCGGCTGGAACACGTGCTGCAGCATCCGCAGCATCTCGACGTCGACGATGAACTTCTCGTAGCACGAGACGAGCCCGGACTCGAGCCAGCCCGCCGAATGCATGACGAAGTTCGTGCCGGCGAGGAACGTCGGCCAGAGTGTCATCGCCGCCTCGTATGCGGCCTGCGCGTCGACGGTCTGCGATGCGGTGAGCGCGCCGCCGCCGCGGAACGGCAGTCCGTAATGCCGCGCGATCTGCCCGGTGCAGAGCAGGCCGACCGCCGACTCGGGCGTGCCGAAGCTCGGTGATCCAGATTGCATGTCGGTGTTCGAGAGGAACGAGCCGAAGACGACCGGTGCGCCCGGGCGGATCGTCTGCACGAGTGCGATGCCCGCAAGAGCCTCGGCAACCTGCTGCGCGAGCGACGCCGCAACGGAAACCGGCGACATCGCCCCCATCAGCAGGAACGGAGTGATCACGAGCGCCTGATTCGCGTGCGCGTAAGCATGGAGCGCGTCCAGCATCCTCTCGTCGTAGCGAAGCGGCGAATTGACGTTGATCAGGCTGATGATCGCGGGCGTCTGATCCAGCGACCCGCGGCCGAACACCATCTCTGCCATGGCAATCGTGTCTTCTGCATTCGGCCCCGACGTGACCGAGCCCATGAACGGCTTGTCCGAGAGGGTCAACAGCGCATAGACCATGTCGAGGTGGCGCGAGTCGAGCGGCTTGTCGTTCGGCTCGCAGATCGTGCCGCCGGGTGTGTCGAGCTGCGGGAACGACTGGGCCAGGCGAATGAGATTCTCGAAGTCGGCGTAGGTCGCCTCGCGCCGTTCGATTCCTTCGCGCACGAACGGGCACCCGTACACCGCACCGAACGCCATGTGCTTCCCGCCGATGTGAATGTTGTTGGCCGGATTGCGCGCCTGGAGGTCGAACTCGCGCGGCGCCTTGGCGACCTGCTCGAGGATCCAGTCCGGGTCAAGCTTCACGAGCTGTCCCTCGACCTTCTGGCCCGCCGCCTCGAGGAGAGCGACCGTCGGCTCGTGGGGCTCCGACGTCCCGAACTCGATCCCGAGCTCGCTGACGATGCGCCGCCACCCGCGCTCCAGCTCCTGCATCGAGTGCTCGTCGAGGATCTCGTACCGCGGGAGTTCATTGATCAGCACTAGGACCTACCTCCAGGAGTTGTTCGAGAGCGATTTCAAGACGGTGATCGCCGGTCTCGCGCACCTCGAGCGGGAGGCCGAGCGTTTCGGCAGCGGCTTCTGCCTTCGCACGCAACTCGGCGCTCGGCGCCTGAGCGAGCCAGACGACGCGTTCGTAGTTGCCGAAGTAGTCGTCGCGCAACTCGGGGTGGCGATCGAGCCCGAGGCCGCGCCAGACGACGCGGTCGAACGACCGCACGAGGAAGTCGGTGAGGTAGTAGGTGCCAATCTCGTGTTCCATTCCGCCGAAGAGTTGGTAGCAGTCCGCTCCGGGCAGCCGCGGCAGATCGTCGAGCGCGCCGCGCGTTCCGCAGTCGGCGTAGGCAACGACATCGCCGCCCACTTCGTCGACCGCGGCGCGAATGCGCGCCGGCCGGTTGTGCAGCTCCGGCGGCAGCGGACGCACGTCGATGTCCCACCCGCGCCGCTTCGCGATCTGGTCGATGTGCAGCGCGAGCGCCCCGCAGGCGACAACGACCTTCGTCACGCCGGGAACGACAGCTGGTCGATGAAGAGATCGTTGAAGTCCGTTCGGCCGGAGAGCTCGACATAGTCGACCTCGTCGAGCACGGCGGCGGCAGCTGCACGTTCCGTCACCGAGAGCGCCGCGATTTTCGCGCCCTCACCCGCAACGTTCCCTGCCGCGACGATGCGTGCGAGCGGCAGCTTCGGGACGAGACCGATCTTGACCGCGCTCGCCGCAGTCAGATACGACCCGAACGAGCCGCCGAGCAGAACCTGCGAGATCTCGGTCGGGTCGACGCCCATGTCGTTGCAGAGGATCTGCCAGCCGGTCGCGATCGACGCCTTCGCAAACTGCAACTCGCGGACGTCGCGCTGCGAGAGAAACACGTCGTCGTGGAGGTAGAAGACGTTCTCCTCGCCGATCTTGCCGAGGCGCGGGGACGAGCCGAGAACAAAGCGACCTGAATGGTCGAGGATCCCGGCGCCGACGAGCTCGGCGACCGCGTCGACGAGACCAGATCCGCAAAGCCCGACGGCTTCGACGTCGCCGATCACCGTCAGCTGCACCTCGCCGTCGACGATGCGCACGCCTTCGATCGCGCCGTCGGCGGCACGCATCCCACACCGGATCTGCGCCGCCTCGAACGCCGGTCCGGCGGGTGCTGCGGTGGCAAGCGCTCGAGCAGACGAGCCGAGCACGATCTCCGAGTTGGTTCCGACGTCGATGAAGAGGCGCGTCCGCTTGTCGAGCGTCAGCCCGGTCGCGAGAATGCCCGCGACGATATCGGGGCCGACGTACGCACCAAGGGCCGGGAACAGGACTGCGGGCGCGCGTTCGTGGACCGACACGCCGAAGTCGGTCGCCTTCGCCTCCGGCAGGCGCCGCGAGATGATCGTGAACGGCGCCATCGAGAGCGGCTCCGGATCGATGCCGAGCGCGAGCTGGAGCATCGTCATGTTGCCCGCGAGCACGATCTCGTAGACCTCCGACGGGTCGACACCCGCTTCCTCGCAGACCTCGTTCGTCAGGGTCATCAGCGTCTCGTGTGCCCGGTCGCGCAGCGTCCCGAGCGCCGCCGGATCCATCATCGTGGCGCTGATGCGCGTGATCACGTCGGCGCCGTACGGCTGCTGTGCGTTCAGCATCGAACTGACCGCCGCCGGCTGGCCTGTTTCGAGGTCGATCAGTGTCGCGACGACCGTGGTCGTGCCCAGATCGAACGCGATCGCATGACGTCGTGCAGATGTGTCGCCCGGCTCGACATCAACGAGCACGTCGTCGACGAGCACTGCCGTCACGTTCCAGTCGGCATCCCGCAGGGTGCGCCCGAGCGAGCGCAGCAAGTCGATCGGAACGCGCAACTCGACGTCGTCCATCGCTGCGAGCACACGCTCGAGATCGGATACCTGATCCTCGAGCGTCGGCTCCGTCAGTTCGAGGTAGCGCTTCTGGACCGCGGGTCGGAGGATCACATGTCGCCCGACACCGGCGAGCGCCGCCTTCGGCCGGGTTTGGAGCGGCGGAACCTCGACGACCAGATCCGCTTCGGCCTGCGCGCGGCACGCAAGGCGCCAGCCCGCCTTCAACTCGTCGGTCGTGAACGCACGCGGATCGACTGCCGAGATCGGCTGGTCGCCGGACGCCACGCGCACCTTGCACTTCTTGCACGTCCCATGGCCGCCGCACGTCGAATCGATTGCGACGCCGTTCCAGCTCGCGCCGTCGAACAACGTCGTGCCTGCGGGAACGCGCGTCTCCTTGACCGCGCCGTCCGCCTGCTCGAAGACGAGCCTGACCCGGTCGGGATGAACCTGGTCGATCACCGGCTGTGGCTCCGCGGTCATGCGGCGGCGGCCGCCACCTTCGCGCGGTACGCCGCGATCCACGCGGCGCCCCATTCGTCGTGACCGAGCAGGAAGTCGGCCGCGCGGACTGCTTCGACGATCTCGCGTGAGCGTGCATCCATGATCGCACTGGTCAGCCCGTGGCTCGCGGCGATCGCGAGGAAGCCGGCGCCGAGCGTCTCGCGCCCGGGCAGCCCGAACGAGGTGTTCGAGGCGCCGCATGTCATGTTCACTCCGAGCTCGTCGCGAATCAGCCGCACGGTCTCGAGAAACAGCGTCACGGCGCGCGGCTCGGCACCGACCGGCATCGCGAGTGGGTCGATGAGCACGTCTTCCGGAGGGATCCCGAAGTCACCTGCGACCGAGACGATCTTGCGCGCAACCTCGAGGCGGCGCTCGGGCTCCATCGGGATCTCGTCGTCGTTCGCGAGGCCGATCACCGCGGCGCCGTACTTCGCAACGATCGGAAGGATCGCCTGCAACCGCTCGTCCTCCCCGGTGACCGAGTTGACGAGTGCCTTGCCCTGGTATGCGCCGAGCCCCGCCTCGAGCGCTTCGATCACCGACGAGTCGATGCAGAGCGGGACGTCTGTGAGGCCCTGCACGAGCGGGATCGCCGACCGCATCAACTCGATCTCGTCGGCGAGCGGGTCACCCACGTTCACGTCGAGCATGTCGGCGCCGCCTGCGATCTGCTGTGCGACGTCGATCTCAATGCGCGAGAGATCGCCCTTCTGCAGCTCCGCCTGGAACTTCTTGCGGCCGGTCGGATTGATGCGCTCGCCGATCACACAAAACGGGCGCTCGGACCCGATCACGACCGTCTTAGACGGCGACTCGAGAACTGTCTCCACTCAACTCCCTTTCTCGACGGGTCGGAATGGCAAGGCGGCTGCACAGGCGCGCGATGCCCGCCTCCTTGCGAAAACTGATCAGGTGCAGGCCGCGAACGCCCGGCAGCGACCGCGCGTGCTCTGCGAGCTCGCACGCGACATCGAAGCATTCGGCTTCCGGGTCGGCGGCACGCTCGCAGCGCTCGATCAACTCCGGCGGCACCGAGATGCCGGGAACCTTCTCGTCGATGAAGCGAAGCGCGCTCGGCGAGCGCACGAGGCAGATCGACGGCAGGATCGCTGCCCGCTCGGCGAGGCCGGTCTCGACCGCACCCGCCATGAACGCCTCGAGCGGAGCGCGGTCGAAGCCGACCTGCAGTTGGAGGAAGCGCGCGCCGGCACGAACCTTCTTCAACGCGCGCTCGACCCGATAGTGGACGGGCGGCGCCGACGGGTTCTCGACGGCGCCGAGAAACAGGTGCGGCGGCGGGTCGATCTTGCGCCCGGAGAGGTAATGGCCGCCACGCATCGCGTTCGCGGTCACGAGCAGCTGAATGCTGTCGAGGTCGAACACCCGCCGCGCCTCGGGCTCGTCGCCGGCGGTGACGTCGTCACCGGTGAGACAGCAGATGTTCTCGATCCCGTGGAGTGACGCGCCCGCGATCTCGGCTTCGAGCGCAAGGCGGTTGCGATCGCGGCAGACGAGCTGCATCACCGGTTCCATGTCGAGCTGCTGCAGCGCGATCGCCACGGCGAGCGGCGACGCGTGGGCGTGCGCAGCGGTGTTGTCGGTCGCGTTCACGGCGTCGACCCATTCCTCGTACGGCGCGAACCGCTCGCGCACCGCCTCGAGGCCGCCGCTGTTGACGGTGAGGAGCTCGGCCGTGAGGACGAAGCGCGCGGAATCGACCGCAGCCTCAAGCCTCGACATTCCACCCCTTCGGCGCGACGCGATCACGCTTCGTGAAGTAGTTCGCCCAGGACGAGGTGTTCCAAAGACGGTTGTCGACGGGCTTGCGGATGTCGTCGAGCTCGTGCGCCCATGGCGTCTTCGGCGCACGCTCGACGGCCTTCAGCCAGACGCACCGCATGCCCGGGTCGACCTCGCAGCGGCCGTTTGGCCGCACACCGCCGCACGGACCGTTCCGCAGCGTCTTCGGGCAGTTCATCGGGCACGTCATGCCCGTCGAGTGCAGCACGCATTGGCCGCACATCTGGCAGCCGAACACCGGTTTCTTCACTGCGGCCTCCACGAGCGCGAGCGGTTTCATGCAGGGACAGCCGCGCGGCGCTTCGCGATCAGCTCCTTGGCCAGGCGAACGGCGGTCGACGCGTCCGCCGCGTAGCCGTCTGCGCCGACGGCATCCGCGTATTCCTGCGTGACCGGCGCGCCTCCGACCATCACGATCACGTCGTCGCGAATGCCGGCCTTTTGCAATGCGTTGATGTTCGCCTTGAACATCGGCATCGTCGTCGTGAGGAACGCCGAGAAGCCGACGACGTCCGGCTGGTGCTCCTGGATCTGCTGCACGAACACCTCGGGCGCGACATTGACCCCGAGGTCGTAGACGGTGAAGCCGGCGCCCTCGAGCATGATGTTGACGAGGTTCTTGCCGATGTCGTGCACGTCGCCCTTGACGGTGCCCATCACGTAGGTGCCGATCGGCTTTGCGCCGGTCTCGGCGAGGAGCGGCCGCAGGATGTCGAGCGCGCCTTGCATCGCGCGCGCGGCGATCAGCATCTCGGGCACGAAGTAGTCGCCTCGCTCGAAGCGCGCGCCCACCTCTTCGAGTGAGGGGATCAGCGCGTCATAGAGCATCGCCTCGCAGCCGAGCCCCTCTGCGAGCCCTTTGTTCACGAGATCCTTCACCTCGGGCGCGTTGCCGACGAGCGTCTCGTCGTACAGTGCTTTGAGAATCTCTTCGTGCGTCATGCAGCACCTCGCTGGTCGTCGTGGTTTCCGAGTTGCGCCGAAAGCTGGCGCGCCTGTTCGAGCAGAGCGGGCGCGAGCTCGGCGATGCGCTCGGGTGTGAGCCGGATCGTGGGGCCGGAAATCGAAAGCGCGGCGATCGCATCACCGCCGGGTCCGAAGACCGGTGCGGCAAGGGCGGCGAGCCCGTGCTCGAGCTCGTCGACGGCGACGGCGTAGCCGCGCGCGCGGATCGCCTGCGCCACGCGGCCCTCTGGCCGCGGCGTCGCGAACGCGAGCAGCACGCGTCCGTTTGCGGTGAGGTCGTAGGGCACGCGCCGACCGACCCAGTTCGTGCCGCCGACGTAGTGACGCGTGTCCTCCTGCGCGAGATGCTCGACGCCGAGCGGTGTCGGCACCCCGAGGTTGATGGTCTCGCCCGACAGCCGCGCGAGCGCGTGGAGTGCCGGCGCGGCGAACTCGACGAGGCTCTCGCCGGGGTCGCGGTGGGCGAAGCGCAGCAGCACCGGCCCAGGCCGAAGACGCCGGTCGCCGGAGCGCTGTACGAGACCCTGGCGCTCGAGTGCGCCGACGAGGCGCGAGGTCGTCGACTTCGGAAGGCCGGAGCGGTCGGCGAGCTCGGTGACTGCAAGCGGCTCGCGGCTCTCGACGACGCGAACGAGGAGCTCCGCCGCCCGGTCGATCGCCTGGGTTCCCGTTTCCGTGGCCATCCGCCCATATTGTGGAACATGAGTTCCACAAACGTCAAGTCGAGGCGCAAGTAACTAGGCTGTTACAAGGGGTCGAGCCGTGCGTCGCGGCTCGCGGCCACTTCGAGCCGGAACCCGTCGGGATCGAGGAAGAAGGTCGCGTAGTACTCGGGGTGGTACTGCGGCCAGCGACGCGGTGCGTGGAGGATCGTGGCGCCTGCGGCGGCGGCGGCCGCGTGCGCGGCGTCGACATCGCCCGCCGTCTCGACCGCGAGGGCCAGGTGATGCAGCCCGGGGGCGTAGAGCTCGAACGGCTGGTCAGCGAGCGCCTGGCGCAGCCCGAGCGAGCCAGAACCGCGACCGGGAAACCGCAGATAGTGGATCGACTCGCCGCGCTCGCCGTCCACGAGCGCGGGCGGCTCGAGGCCGAGCGGGCCGAAGACGGCCGCGTAGAACGCGACCGAGCGCCCGAGGTCGCGGCAGACGAGATCGACGTGACCAAGCCCGACGAGCACAGCGGAGTTCTAATCGAGCCGGCAATGCAACGCGCACTTGCCGTTGCCTGACACCGGCCAAGGCCAGACCGGACAACGCGAAACACAAGCGCCTATGCCGTTGTCGGATACCAGCCAGGCCCGAACGGGGCACCGGTAGGCAAAGCGCACTTGCCGTTGCCTGACACCAGCCGTGTCCGCTGGGGACACCGTCCGTTCGTTACTCCTCCATGGACTCGACGAGTAGCGTCGAGACGTCCACGACACGCAACTGCTTGCCCATCGATCGAACGCCGTCGTCGAGCATCACCGTGCAGAACGGGCATGCGACCGCAAGTGTCTCGGCGCCCGTCTCCGACGCCTCGCGCACGCGCTCCGCGTTGATCGGTGTGCCGCGCTCCTCCATCCACATGTGCGCGCCACCGGCGCCGCAGCAGAACGTGCGCTCGCGGTTGCGTGACATCTCGATCGGTTTGCCGACCGACGCGACGAGCTCCCGCGGCTCATCGCGCACGTCGTTGTGGCGCGCGAGGTAGCAGGAGTCGTGGTAGGTGATCTCGCCCTCCCCTGCCTTCGGCTGCAGCTTGCCGTCGCGCACGAGCTCCGCCAGGAGCTGCGTGTGGTGCATCACCTCGTAGCGGCCGCCGAAGTCCGGGTACTCGTTACCGAGCGAGTTGAGGCAGTGCGGGCAGCTCGCAACGATCTTCGTCACGCGCGCGTCGTTCAGTGTCGCGATGTTCTGCTCGGCGTACTGCTGGAAGACGTACTCGTTGCCCATGCGCCGCGCCGGATCGCCGGTGCACGCCTCACGCGCACCAAGGATCGCGAAGTCGACGCCGGCTTTCTGCAGGAGCTTCGCCGTCGACTCGGCCGCCACGCGCGCACGCTCGTCGTACGCCGCCGCGCAGCCGACCCAGTAGAGAACCTCCGGTGGCTCTTCCCCTTCGGCCAGCACGCGCACGCCGAGATCCTCGGCCCACGTCGCGCGGTCGCCCTGCGGCTTGCCCCAGGGATTGCCCACCCGCTCGACATCACGCAGCATCGTCTCGGCTTCCTGCGGGAAGCTCGACTGCATCATCACGAGCTCGCGTCGCAGGTCGACGATGTGGTCTACATGCTCGATCGACACGGGGCACTCGTGCACGCACGCCCCACAGGTGACGCAGTCCCAGATCATCTCCTCCGGCACACCGTTGCCCACGATCGGTGAGAGCTCGCCCCCCGCGAGCAGATTCGCCCCCTCCGCGAACACTTGGTCGCGGATGCCCATGATCAGAAGTTTCGGCGAGAGTTGCTTTCCGGTCGCGTATGCCGGGCACACGTCCTGGCAGCGCCCGCACTCGGTGCACGAGAACGAATCGACCATCTCTTTCCATGTCAGGTCGCCGATCGTGCCGACGCCGAAGCGAATCTCTTCGTCGGGCAGATCGAAGCGAAGCGGCTCGAGCCGCCCCCGCCGGCGCGTACGCGAGAAGTAGACGTTGATGCCCGCGGTGGCGATGTGCAGATGCTTCGAATGCGGCAGGTACGCGAGGAACGTGAGGATCACAACGACGTGCGCCCACACGAAGACGCGCTCGAGCACGCGCGGCGCCAGGATCCCGCGCGACACCCAGTTCGAGAGGAAGGACGCGTGCGCCGGCCATTCGTTCAACCCGGCGGCAATCCGCGCGGCGTGCCAGCCGAGCAGGGTCAGCACGACGAGCGCGATCAGCGCGAGGATGAAGTCGGCCTCGCGCAGGTGCGAGCCGCGGAAGCGCGCGGGCCGGACGACCTTGCGGATCCACGCGGCGGCGACCACGCCCGCGAGCACCACCAGAACGAAGACGTCGACCGCCGCCATGAACCAGCCCTGCGCACCGAGCCACGGAATCGACCAGTCGCGGTCGATCGCGCCGACCATCGCCATCACGATCGTCGGGAAGAGCACGATGAAGCCCCAGAAGATCGCCGCATGGACGACGCCGGGCAGCAGGCGTTGGAAGAGCTTGCGCTGGCCGAGGACGATCGTCGCCTCGTTGCGCAGCCGCCCCGCGACGTCGTCGCTACGGTCGAGCGGCTTCGCGGCGCGTACGAGTCTCGTGAGGAAGAGTGCGCGGCGCGTGAACAGCGCTCCCGCGACCGCGAGCGCCACGGCAAGACCGAGCGCGCCGGCGGCGACTGCTATTGCCCTCGAACCTTCCTGAGCTCGGCGGTGATCGCGGGGACGATGTCGTGCAGATCGCCGATCACCGCGTAGTCGGCGTGCGCGAAGATCGTCGCCTCAGGATCGTCGTTGATCGCGAGCATCGCCTTCGCACCCTTGCACCCCGCGATGTGCTGTGTCGCGCCGCTGATCCCGCATGCGATGTAGAGGTCGGGCGCCACCTTCGTCCCGGTCTGGCCGACTTGGTCGGTGTGCGGACGCCAACCGGCGCTCGTCACGACACGAGAGCAGCCGACCGCGCCGCCGAGGAGCGCGGCAAGCTCCTCGAGAATCGCGAAGCCCTCGCTCGAGCCGACGCCACGGCCGCCGGAGACGACGACCTTCGCGTCGGCGAGCGAGATCTTGCCGCCCGTGTCGGGCGTGACGTGCTCGACGACGCTGACCGCGCCACCGAGCTCCGGTGTCGTGACCTCGATGTCCAACGGCGAGTCGCTCGGCGCGAAGCTGAACGGCGCGGTGGTGAAGAGTTTGCGATCCGCGTGGATTTGGGCCTCTTCGAGCAAGCTGCCGCCCCAGCGCTGGCGTGTGATCTGATCACCGCGGACGTCGGTCACGTTCGCCGCGAACGGCAGGTCAAGTTGCGCGGCAACGTGGGCGAGCACCTCGTTACCGCGATCAGAGCCCGTCGCGACGAGGATGTCCCAGTCGCGTGCGGCGAGCTCGCGCGCCCACGCGGCGGGAGCATAAGCGCCGTCGAAGCGAACGGCCTTCGCGGCCCCCAACTGCCGAGCGAGCGTGACCGCCTGCCGCGCGAGCTCGTCGTCGTCCTCGATGAAGACGAGGACGGTCACGCGACACCCAGCTTCTGCATCACCTCGACGACCGCCGGAGCCGCCTCCGGTCCGCGCCCCAGCACCTCTGCCTGCTTGCCCTGACCCTCGGGCACGACCAGGCGAAGCTTCTGCAGTCGCGCAGCAGGCGCCGTGACCGGCTTCGCGTCGATCGGCTTGCGGTTCGCGCGCAGCTTTGCCGGCACAGACGGATACCGCGGCAGGTTCAACCCTTCCTTCACGGTCACGACCGCCGGCAACGGCACGTCGTAGATGTCGCGGCCGCCGGCGACTTCCTGCTCGCAACGCGCGCGCCCGTCGGCAAGTGTCAGGCCCTTGAGGCCGGTGACGATCGGGAGTCCGAGCGCGTAGGCGACCCGGATCCCCACCTGGAAGTTGCCCGAGTCCGCCGACTCGTTGCCGAAGACGATCAGGTCGAATGGCCCGGAGCCATCCGACTGAGCCTCGCCGATCGCCGCGACGATCGCGCCTGCCGTCGCCTGTGCATCCCACTCCTCGTCGCTCTCGAGGTGAATTCCGCGGTCGGCACCGAGCGCCATGCATTCGCGGAGCTGCTCGGCGGCCTCGGCGACCCCGAGCGTGAGTACCACGACTTCGCCGCCGTGGGCCTCGACGATTCGCACCGCTTCTTCGACGCCGCACTCTTCGTGGGGCGAGATCGTGAAGCCGAGGTGCCGTGTCTGGAGAGCCTGCGCGTCGTCGGTCAGCACCATCTTCCCGCCCGTGATCGGAACGCGTTTCACCGCGCACAACACCCTCACGCTTTCACCCGCGAATTGGCCGGGTCGAAGACCGGCGTAGAGTCGCTCGTTGCCACGGTGACCGGATACTGCTCGCCCATGTACTCGACGAGCAGCTCCTCGCCGACGTTCGCATTCTCCGGCGGGAGGTAGCTCATGAGGATGTGCTTGCCGATCGACGGGCCGGCGCCCGCGCTTGTCACATACGACCGGCGCCCTTCGGAGTCGACGAGCGGACCGCCGCTCTTGGAGAGGATCGGCTCCCGCCCGAGTGGGTAGCGCTTCACGCCGCTCGCCGAGGTGTGATCGTCGACCGTGAGCGTGCAGAGGATCGCCGTCGGCTCGCTCTCGCGGTGACCGACGTGTGCTTCCTTGCCGACAAAGTTTGGGCCTTTCACTCGGCCCCACGCCATCCCGGCCTCGACGACGTCGTAGTCGGCGTCGAGCTCGAATCCGAATGCGCGATAACACTTCTCGAGGCGACCGGTCGTGCCGTAGACGCCGATGCCTGCCGGCACGGTGCCGTGCGGCTCGCCGGCCTCCCAGACCAGATCCCACAGCTTCGCGCCTTGCTCGATCGGGACGTAGAGCTCCCAGCCGAGTTCCCCCACGTACGAGATACGAGACGCGAGCACACGGAGCGAGCCGAGCTCGATCGTCCGGCAGGTCGCGAACGCAAACGCCTCGTTCGACATGTCGTCGGACGTGAGACTCGCGAGGATGTCGCGCGACCGCGGCCCCCACAGCCCGAGCGTCGTATAAGCCGAGGTGAGATCCGTGATGCTCGCCGTACCGTCGGCCGGACGGTGGTCGGAATACCACTTGAGGTCGGCCATTCCGTGCGCGCCGCCGGTGACCACGCGGAACTGCTCGTCGCCCAGGCGCATCACCGTCAGGTCGCTCTTGAACGTCCCACTCGGCGACAGCACCGGCGTGTAGACGACCTTCCCGACCGCGACGTCCATCTGGCGCATCGAGACCTGCTGCACTGTCTCGAGCGCGCCCGGCCCGGTGATGTCGAACACGCAGAACGCCGACAGGTCGAACATCGCCGCGCGATCGCGCATGGCGAGATGCTCGGCATTGATGATCGGTGACCACCAGCGCGACTCCCATTCGGCTTCCCGGCGGTTGATCCGGTCGCCGTACTCCTCGAGCAGTTTCGCGTTCGACTCGTACCAGTGCGGGCGCTCCCAGCCTGCGGCCTCGAAGAAGACCGCGCCGAGCTCCTGCTCTCGCGCGTAGAACGGCGACAACCTGACGCAGCGGTTCGACTCCCACTGTTCCGCCGGATGGACGATGCCGTAGGTCTTATTGAAGCCCTCGGCCGCGCGGGCGCGCACATGCTCGCGTGAGCGCTGATGCTCGTAGAAACGCGCAACGTCGGAGGACTGCAGGTCGATCTCGGACTCGCCGTTCGTCATCCACTCGGCAACCGCCCGACCGACGCCGGGCCCCTCCTTCACCCAGACAGCGGCGGCCGACCATAGGCCCTTCACCTCGGGCGTCTCGCCGAGCAGCGGCAGGCCGTCGGATGTCAGCGAGAGGATGCCGTTGATCGCGTACTTGATCCCGACCGACTCGTCGTTCAGCACCTCGGGGATCAACTCGAGCGCGTCTTCCATCTGCTGCGTGAAGTCGTCCTGTGTGAACGGGAACTCGGTCGGCGAAAGCGCTGCTTCTTCATTCGAGGGGATCTCTTCCGGGTCGTGGAGGATCGGCCGGTGGGCGTAGGAGCCGATCTCGAGGCCGCTTCCGTCCTGGCGCTCGTACATGTTCGTATCCATGTCGCGCACGATCGGGAACTCGATCACGCCCTTCGTGTTCTTGAAATGCGGCACCGGGCCGACGTCGATCATCTGGTGCACCGCCGGCGTCAGCGGAATCGACGCTCCCGCCATCCGCGCGAGCTTCGGGCTCCAGACGCCGCAGGCGACGACGATCACCTCGGTCGCGATCTCGCCGCGCGATGTCTGAATTGCCTTGACCCGCCCATGCTCGACGTCGATGCCGAGCACCTCGGTGTTCGCGAACACGCTGAGCGCGCCCTTCGCCTGTGCACGTTCTCGCGCGATCGTCCCGAATCGCAGCGAATCGACGATCCCGACCGACGGCGTGTAGAACCCGCCGACGATCACCGACTCCTCGATGAACGGGACGAGCTCCTTCACCTCGGCCGGCGTGATGATTCGCGTGTCCTCGATTCCCCACGCCTTGGCCGACGCGACACGACGGCGCAGCTCTTCCATGCGCTCCTCGGTGCGCGCCACCTCGATGCCGCCGCTTTCGGTGAAGACGTCCCACTCGCGGTACTGACGCACCGAATCGAGCGTCAGCTGGGTCATCTCCTTCGAGTGATCGACGGGGAAGATGAAGTTCGAGGCGTGGCCGGTGGAGCCGCCCGGATTGGGAAGCGGGCCTTTGTCGAGTAGCACGAGGTCGGTCCAGCCGAGCTCGGCGAGGTGATACGCGAGGCTGTTGCCGACGATGCCGGCGCCGACGATCACCGCGCGCGCAGTGGTGGGCAGCGTGGATGTCTCAGTCATACAGCTGATATATCACGAGCCTGGCACGATCGCATCAGCGCGCGAGCAGGACGCGCCTCATCGCAGCCTCGAAGTGCTCGACGTGGTCGCGCATGATCCCGGCGGCGACCTCGCCCTTGCCGAACGCGACCGCTTCGAGGAGGGCGCGGTGCTCGAGCACCGCTGCCTGGAGCTCGCCGGTCTCCTCGAGCGCGAGCATCCAGATGCGCAGCGCGAGCGCGTAGTACTCCTCGAGCGTGGCCTCCAGGAAGTGATTGTGGGTGCAGCGGTAAATCGTACGGTGGATCCGCTGGTCGAGGTCGATCAACGTCTTGTCGTCGCGGGTCTTGGTGGCCCCCAATTCGTTCAGAAGCTCGCCCAGCACGTCCGAATCGAGCTGGGTGGCTCGCTCCGCGGCGAGCCTCGCGGCTTCGGGCTCGAGCACCGAGCGCACCTCGCACAGCCGGGCGAGGTCACGGACATCGACCGTCGTGACGAAGATTCCCCGCCTCGGATAGACCTCGACGAGCTTCTCCTGCGCGAGTCGGCGAAGCGCCTCCCGCACGGGGGTGCGGCCGATCGCGAGTCGCTCGATCAGCTCTCGCTCGTTCACGACAGCACCGGGCGCGAGCTCGAGCGTGACGATCAGCTCGCGGATCGCATAGAAGGCCTGGTCGGCGAGCGAGACGGCCTCGCCGGAGGGCGGGATCACAGGGCGCGCTATTCCTGCCCTAGCCACGGAGATATATTACTCGTATCCTCGCGTCGAACAAACGACGACGAAAGGACGGAATGGAGACGACGATGCTCTCGTCGCTGGAGATCGCACAGCAGGCGACCCTTCGGCCGATCACCGAGATCGCGGCAGCCGCGGGTCTCGAGCCTGACGAGGTCGAGCCGTACGGGCGGTACAAGGCGAAGGTCGACCTCCGCGTCCTCGACCGCTTGGCGGCACGGGCCGACGGCAAGCTGATCGACGTCACGGCGATCACCCCGACGAAAGCCGGCGAGGGCAAGACGACCACCTCGGTCTCGCTGACGCAGGGACTCGGTCACATCGGGCGCTCGGTTGCTCTTTGCCTCCGCGAAGCCTCACTCGGCCCGGTGTTCGGGATCAAAGGCGGCGCGGCCGGCGGCGGGTACACGCAGGTGGTGCCGATGGAGGACTTGAACCTCCACTTCACCGGCGACATTCACGCGATCGGCGCCGCGAACAACCTGCTCGCGGCAATGATCGAGGCGCACATCCTGCACGGCAACAAGCTCGGCATCGATCCGCTGTCGGTCAGCTGGCGCCGGTGCATCGACATCAACGACCGCGCGTTGCGCGACGTGACGATCGGGCTCGGCGGCCGGGCAAACGGCTACCCGCGACAAACCGGTTTCGACATCACCGCTGCCTCCGAGGTCATGGCGATCGCCGCCGTCGCATCGGATCTCCGCGACCTGCGCAAGCGCCTGGGCGCGATCACGGTCGCGAGCTCGTATGACGGCGAGCCGATCACTGCAGAGCAGTTGCAGGCTGCGGGCTCGATGACCGTGCTCCTGAAAGAGACGATCAAGCCGAACCTCGTGCAGACGCTCGAGGGCCAGCCGGCCTTCGTCCACTGCGGCCCCTTCGCGAACATCGCGCACGGCAACAACTCGGTCGTCGCCGACCGCGTCGCGCTCAAACTCGCCGACTACGTCATCACCGAGAGCGGCTTCGGCTCGGACATGGGCATGGAGAAGTTCTTCGACATCGTCTGCCGGCTCGGCAACCTTCGCCCCGATGCGGTCGTGCTCGTGGCGACGGTGAAAGCTCTGAAGCATCACGCGAAAGATCCCGACGGCGGGGCCGCGGCGATCGAGATCGGCGGCGCGAATCTCGCCCGGCATCTCTCGATCGTGCGCGAATTCGGCCTGAACGCCGTCGTTGCCGTGAACCGCTTCCCGGGCGACACCGAGGATGAGATCGAGCTCGTGAAGCGCATCTCCCTCGGTCACGGCGCCTACGCAGCCGAGGTGAACGACGGCTTCAGTCACGGCGGTAAGGGAGCGGCTGCACTCGCCGAAGCCGTGGTTGCAGCGGCCGACGAGCCGGCGAACTTCGACTTCCTCTACCCGCTCGACGCGCCGATCGAGGACAAGATCGAGGCGATCGCAAAACGCGCCTACGGGGCCGACGGGGTCTTCCTTCAGCCCGCCGCACGCGCGAAGATCAACGTGTTCACCAAGGCGGGCCTCGCCCGCCTTCCCATCTGCATGGCGAAGACGCACCTATCCCTGTCTCACGACCCGACACTCGCAAACGCGCCGACCGGGTTCACGGTGGGAGTACGCGACCTGCGGGCCTACACCGGCGCCGGCTGGATCGTCGCGCTCTGCGGCGACATGCAGACGATGCCAGGGCTCGGCAAGACGCCTGCGGCGTTCGACGTCGACATCGCGGAGGACGGTGAGACCGTTGGCCTCTTCTAGCCCGGAGCGCACCCAGCCCCTGATCCGGGCGGAAGGGATCTGGAAGATCTTCGGCAAGAACGCGGAGAAAGTGATCGGGACCCCTGACGCCGACCTCCCCCGCTCCGAGCTGCGCGAGAAGACCGGCTGCGTCGCCGCCGTGAAGGACGTGTCATTCGAGGTCTTTCCGGGGGAGATCTTCGTCGTGATGGGACTGTCGGGCTCCGGCAAGTCGACCCTCGTGCGGACGCTCATCCGCCTGATCGAGCCGACGGCGGGACGGGTGGAGATCGACGGACGCGACGTCACTGCCGCGAGTCGTGACGAGCTGCTTCAGCTGCGCCGTCACACATCGTCGATGGTGTTCCAGCACTTCGGACTGCTCGCGCATCGAAGCGTGATCGACAATGTCGCGTTCGGGCTCGAGGTACAAGGGAAGTCGAAGGCCGAGCGCCTCGCGCGCGCCGCGGACGTCCTGAAGCTCGTCGGCCTCGAGGACGCCGCAAACCAGTTCCCGAACGAGCTCTCCGGCGGCATGCAGCAACGGGTCGGACTCGCGCGCGCGTTCGCTGTCGACCCGAAGGTAATGCTCTACGACGAGCCGTTCAGCGCCCTCGACCCATTGATCCGCCGCGACATGCAGGACGAGGTGATCCGGCTGCAGCACGAGACCGGCAAGACAATGGTCTTCATCACGCATGACCTGCCGGAGGCACTCCGCCTGGGCGACCGGATCGCGATCATGCGCGACGGCCGCGTCGTGCAACTCGGCACGCCGGAAGATCTCGTCGGATCGCCGGCGGACGAGTACGTCACGAACTTCGTGCGCGATATCCCGCGCAGCCACGTCTTGACGTTGCGCTGGATCATGCGCGATCCGCGCTCGGGTGAGGATGACGGGCCGCGGCTGGACGTCTCGACAACCGTGCGCAAGGCCGTCTCGATGATCGCCGGCAGCGAGCGGCCGGTGTGTTGCGTCGAGAACGGCGCCGTCGTCGGTGTCGTCGACAAGACCGCCGTCCTCACGGCGATCGCAGGCGAGGGGGACGACCGCTAGCGTGGCTGTCGCCGAGTCCGCTCCTCGCCTTCGGCGCGCGCTGCCCGCACCCTGGTGGCGCGGCAAGGTGGGCGCCGCAGTTCTCGTCGTCGCCGCGATGCTCGTCGCCTACTTCGGCTGGAAGAACCACTGGGCGTGGCCGGGCGCGCTGACCTGGAACTCGCTCTCGCCCTACCTCGACCGCTTCCAGGTCTGGCTGTCGGACAACCGCAACCTGCCGCATCCGAATGTCGCCTTCCGCATCTTCAACGGGTTTGCGAACTTCCTCGATCACCTCGTCGCTTGGCTCACGCGTCTCTTCTACTTCCTGAAGTGGTCTGGGACCGCGACGCTCGGCACACTCATCGTTCTGCGCTTCGGAGGGTGGAAGGCGGCCGCCGGAACACTCCTCGCATTCGTCGGGTTCGCAACGCTCGGGCTCTGGGACCAGAGCGTGCAGACCTTCGCGCTGATGTTCGCGGCGGTCGGGATCTCGCTCGCCGTCGGCATGCCGCTCGGAGTTCTCGCCGGGCGGTCTGCGCGCTTCAACCGAACCATCACCCCAATCCTCGATGCGATGCAGATCATCCCGGCGTTTGCGTATCTGATGCCCGTCGTGATCCTCTTCTCGGTCGGGCCGGGCGCGGCGGTCGTGACGACGATGATCTACGCCGTCCCGCCTGCGATCCGCATCACCGCACTCGGGATCCGTGGCGTCGAGACGAACACCGTCGAAGCGGCGACAGCACTCGGCGCGACCCGCTGGCAAGTGCTCTCGAAGGTGCAACTGCCACTGGCGCGGCGAATGTTGTTGCTCTCCGTCAACCAAACGATCCTGTTCGCGCTCTCGATGGTCGTGATCGCCGGCCTGATCGGTGGCGCCGGACTGGGTGACGCCGTGACGAACGGCCTCTACACCGACCCGGCGTTCGCGATCTTCGCCGGAGCGGCGATCGTGATCATGGCAATCGCGCTCGACCGTGCGACCGAGGCGATGGCGAACCGCACCGACCCTGCGCGCCGGCACCTGACGGCGCACAAGGCACACGTTCTCCGCCTGTACACCGCGGCGTGCGGCGTTGCCGTCATCCTCGCCACCGTCCTCGGCCACGTGCTCGATGCGAACACGGTCTGGTCGCGCTGGACGGCGCAGGACTGGTTGCGAACCTACGTGCAGCGGGCGCTCGACTACATCCAGAACCCCGGAACGTTCCTGTTCCGCGATCTCACGAACCCGACCGGCGACTTCCTCGTCCAGCACGGGATCCAGCCCCTGCGCACATTCTTCATCTCGACGCCGTGGCCCGTGACGCTCGCAGGTCTGGTCGCCTTTGCGTTCCTCCTGAGCGGCCTCCGCCGCGCCCTCGTCGCCGCGCTGATGCTGCTGATCGTCGGCTTCGTCGGCGAATGGGCGAACGCGATGGACACGTTCTCGCAGGTGCTCGTCGCGACCGTCCTGACGGTGATCGTCGGGCTCGTGATCGGCGTCTGGGCCGCAGAGAGCCGCACCGTCTCGCGCATCGTGCGGCCGATCAACGACGTCCTGCAGACGCTGCCGCAACTCGTCTACATCATCCCGTTCATCTACCTGATGCCCGTCTCGGGCGTTCCGGGCGTCGTCGCGTCGGTGCTCTACGCCTCGCCGGTGATGATCAGGCTCGTGCAGCGCGGCATCGAGGGTGTCTCGGCCGAGTCGATCGAGGCGGCAACCTCGTTCGGCGCGACACGCGCACAGGTGCTGCTGAAGGTCAAGATCCCCCTGGCGCGCGAGGCGATCATGCTCGGCGTCAACCAGGCGATCATCATGGTGCTCGCGGTCGTCGTGATCGGCGGGCTCGTCGGATCGGGCGCGCTCGGTTACGAGGTCGCGCAGGGGCTGCAGCGAAACGCATTCGGGCAAGGCGTGATCGCGTCGATCGCGATCCTTGCCCTCGGGATCGCCCTCGACCGGGTCACACAGGGCCGAGGCGTGGCACGTGTACGGAGCGAGGGCTAAGGTCGTGTCATTCATGAAGGAGGAGCGGATGTCGAAGGGGTTCAATCGCCGCAGGGTCGCGGCAGTCATCGGGGTGCTCGTCGCCGCGGTCGCGACGGCGGCGGTCATCGCAGCCGTGCCGGCCGGCGCGCGCACGTCGAGTTGCGGCACGGTCACGCTGAACGAGCAAGCGTGGGCTGGGTCGACCGCCAACACGTACGTGGCGAAGGCCGTGCTCGAAGGGATGGGGTGCAAGGTCAAGATCACGCAGATCGCGGAGATCCCCGTCTACCAGGCGCTCGCAAACGGCAAGTCGGACGCCGTTCTCGAGGACTGGCAGCACGTCGCGCAGTACAAGCAGTACATCTCCAAGCAGCACACCGTGGTCGCCGGCGGGCCGAACGGCGTCGTCGGTCACATCGGCTGGTACATCCCGACCTACCTGATGAAGGCTCATCCGGAGTTTGCATCGTGGAAGGGCCTGAAGGGCAAGGAGTCGCTGTTCAAGAGCCCCGAGTCAGGCTCGCAGGGGATGTTCCTCGGCGGTGACCCGTCCTATGTGCAGAAGGACGCGCAGCTGATCCAGGCGCTCGGCTTGAACTTCAAGTTCGTCAGCGTCGGGGCCGAGCCCGCGCAGGTCGCGCGGTGGAGCCAGCTGTACAAGCAGCACAAGGCGGTCATCTTCTACTGGTACACGCCGCAGTATCTGAACACGGAGTACCAGCTCTCTGAAGTGAAGCTGCCGCCGCGCTTCGCGGGCTGCCAGGACGACGCCAAGAGTGGTGGCAACGTCAAGCAGTACCGGTGCGCGTACGACAACACGATCATCGAGAAGGTCTTCAGCAAGAAGTTCGCAACAGGCGGCTCGCCGGCATATCCGGTGCTGAAGCGGTTCTCGTGGACGAACGCGGATCAGGAGATCGTCGCCAAGTGGATTGCCGGCGACCACATGAACCCGGACAAGGCCGGGCAGAAGTGGGTCGCCGCGAACAAGGCGAAGGTCAACAAGTGGCTCGGTAAGTAGCCGGTCGCTGAACGCCGGTCGTTGCGAGGGGCGCCTGCGGGCGCCCCTCGTCGTTCGAGCCCCCGTCGTTCAAGTCGCTGCTACTCGGGCCAGGAAGCGCCGCGAATGCCGTCATGCGTCGCGAGCGCGCGCACCACGACCTCACGCGAGATCCCGCGCGGCAGGTGCAGCTTGACCTCGACGGTGCGTTCGTCCTCTCCGACCTCGAACGACTCGAGGTGCACGCCGAGTCGCTCGACCGCCTCGACGACGATCCGTGGGCTTCCACCCGGGCTGAGGACAACGTCGAGTCGGTGCACGTGGTCGCGATCGAGCAGGCGGCCGACCAGGCGCAGCGGCCAGAGCATGATCAGGACGAGAACCGTCGTGATGACAGCCGCCGCGTAGGAACCCGCGCCCGATGCCATGCCGATCGCCGCGACCGCCCAGAGCGTCGCAGCGGTGGTGAGACCGCGGATCGAAAGGCCCTGGCGGATGATCGCGCCCGCGCCGAGGAAGCCGATGCCGCTGACGATCTGCGCGGAGATGCGAGACGGATCGAGGCGGACGAACGCACCACTGCCACTCCCGAGCACGTCTCGGAAGCCGAACGCCGAGACGACCGTGAAGAGTGCCGCGCCGACCGCGACGAGCATGTGCGTGCGCAGGCCCGCCTCGCGCTCGCGAAACTCACGTTCGATCCCGATGATCCCGCCGAGGAGCGCCGCGAGCCCGAGGCGAAGAATCTCGTCGTTCCAGCTCAGCTCCGGCAGCGAGGCCGCGATGGTGCTCACGAGGGACCGGGTTCGTTGATCGGAGCGGGTTTCCTGCGATGCCTACCGCGCAAGCAGCGCCACCCCGGCCACCACGAGCACGGCGCCTGCGACTCGCGCGGGGCCGACACGTTCCTTGAGCACCACCGCCGCGAGGGCCGTCGCGACGACGACACTCGTCTCGCGCACCGCCGCTACGGACGCGGCGGAGGCACGGTGCAGCGCCGCGAGCACGAGCGCGTAGGCGATGAACGTCGCAAGGCCCGCCACCACGGTCGCCGGGCCAATCGCAGCCCGCAGCGCCGCAGCCCCCTTCACACGAGCGACGGCACCCGAGTAGAGGAGCGCCGGTCCCGCCATCGAGAGCTCGAGGTAAGGGATCGGGCCGGCGTGCCGCACGCCTTGCTTGTCGATCAGCGTGTACCCCGCGATGCACGAGGCGATCGCGAGCCCGAACGCGATCGCGCCCGGGTCGGTGTTCGCGAAGCCGCGGACGACGAGCACGCCGGCGACGACGAGCAGCACGGCGACTGCCTGGCTCCACGAGGTGCCGCGGCCGAGCGCGACGACGCCGATCAGAAGCACGAGCACCGGAGCGGCGCCACGCGCGACCGGATAGACGACCGAGAGCGGCGCTCGCCGGTAGGCCGTCGCAAGGAGCGCGAAGTACGCGATCTCGAGGACTCCACTACCGACGAGCCACGGCCAGACAGCGGCGTCGGCACGCCACACGACCACCGTCACCGGGAGAAAGACGAGCTCGGCGACGATCAACGCCACCGCGGTTGCAGCCTCGATGTCCGGCGCGCGCGCGAGCAGGAGGTTCCAGGTCGCGTGGAAGCCGGCGGCTCCGAGCGCGAACGCGAGGGCTGACGCCGGCATGCGCCGACAGTAGGCTGCGGCGCGGATGGCTGTCGCATTCGACTTCAACGGAACGCTGTCCGACGACGAGCCGGTGCTCCTCCGCGTCTATCAGGAGCTGTTTGCGGAGCATGGCCACCCGCTCACCGAAGCGGAGTACTACGAGCACCTCGCCGGCCATACCGACGAGGAGATGTTCGAGCGCTGGCTCGGGAATCCCGACCCCGCGTTGATCGAAGAGCGGGTCAACCGCTACATCGCACTCGTCTCGGACGGCTCGACGATCGACGACGACGCACGCGCCGCGGTTCGATACGCCGCGGCGCGCGGCCCAGTGGCAATCGTCTCGGCAGCCCTGCGAAGCGAGATCGACGCGGTCGTCGATGCAGCAGGCATCCGGGATGCGATCGCACTCATCATTTCCCAGGACGACGTCGTCAACGGCAAGCCCGATCCCGAGTGCTACCTCACGGCGGCGCGACAGCTCGAGTGCGAGCCGAAGCACCTGCTCGTTTTCGAGGACACCGATGTCGGCCTCACGGCTGCCAAGGCGGCAGGCGCTCGCGTCGTCGGCCTGACGCGTACGCTCGGCGCCACGCGGATGGCCGCGGCGGACGAACTCGTCGAGCGCATCGACGTGCCGCTGCTGGAGCGCCTGCTGTGCTCGTGATCGCGCACCGCGGTGCATCCTTCGACCTTCCCGAGAACACGCTGCCTGCGTTCGAGCGTGCGATCGACATGGGCGCCGACTACGTCGAGTTCGACGTACACGCCGACCGCAACGGCCGCCTTGTCGTCACCCACGACCGGCCGCACGGCGACCATCCGGGGCTCGAGGAGGTGCTCGACCTCTGCCACGGACGCATCGGCGTCATGGTCGAGCTGAAACGCCCAGGCCGCTATCCGGGAATCGTCCCGCGCGCACTTGATTCGATGCACGACGACGACGTGCTCGTGTGCTTCCAGCGGGCAGCACTCGAAGAGGCGCGCGCGCTCCGGCCCGCGATCCGCACGGTGCAGCACGTCGGCTTCGGCGTTTCGATCCGTCGCGCGGAAGGCGCGTGGGCCGCGGGTTTCCAGAACGAGCGGGTGACCACGCGCGGGCTCGAGACCGCGCGCCGCCTTGGCCTCGAGACGACGGTCTACACCGTCAACGACGACGAGCGCATCCGCGAGCTCGACCGGCTGGGTGTGTCAGGCGTCTTTACGGATTGTCCGGATCGAGCACTGGCAGCCCTGGGCCGTCGTCCGGCAGGCTGATCAGCTTCGCGCCCTCCGACGGGATCTTCGCCACCACCGTCGCTCCGACCGGCAACGCCGCCGCCCTCGCAGTCGACATGTCCGCGATCAGGCTCGTGCCGCTGCCGCTGACCTTCACGCGAGTCACCGGGCCGAGGAATGTCTGGGTCACGACCGCGCCCGCAAACGAATTCGGAGCGACACCGTTCGTCGCCGCCTCGAGCTCGAGCGACTCGGGCCGGATCAGGATGAGCACCCGCTCGCCGTTTCGGCGGCCACGCGCGGCGTCGACGTGCAGGTGCAGGCCCGAGTGCTCGACCTCGCCCGTCTCTCCGTTGATCACCTTCGAGTCGAGACGATTCATCGTCCCGATGAACTCGGCGACGAACGCCGTCGCAGGCGCGGTGTACATCTCAGCCGGTGTTCCCATCTGCTCGATCACGCCGCCGTACATGACCGCGACGTGGTCGGAGATGGCGAGCGCCTCCTCCTGGTCGTGCGTCACGTAGAGGGTCGTGATGCCGAGCTCGAGTTGGATGCGCCGGATCTCCTCGCGCAGCTGGACGCGCACTTTCGCGTCGAGCGCCGAGAGCGGCTCGTCGAGCAGCAGGACACGCGGCTCGATCGCGAGCGCACGCGCAAGCGCTACACGTTGCTGCATGCCGCCCGAGAGCTGATGCGGATAGCGAGTGCCGGCGTGGGCGAGCCCGACAAGCTCTAGCAGGTCGTCGACACGCTTGTGCCCATCGCCCTTGTGCTTGCCGCGGATCCGCAAGCCGAACTCGACGTTCTGCCGGGCGTTCATGTTGGGGAACAGCGAATACGCCTGGAAGACCATCCCCATGTCGCGCTTGTTGGGGGCGACGCCCGTGACATCCTTGCCGTTGACGACGATGCGTCCCTCATCGGGCCGGTCGAATCCCGCGACGAGGCGCAACGCGGTGGTCTTGCCACAGCCGGACGGGCCGAGGAGCGACAGGAACTCGCCCTCGCCGAGTGAGATGTTGATGCCGTTCAGCGCCTTCACGGGACCGAAGTTGCGGTGCAGATTCTCGAGCTGGAGGTAGGTCATCTCGCTCCCGCGATCACGGCGCCACGCACGCCTCGTTTACGGCCGACGAGGAGCAGCGACAGCATCGCGCCCCAGGTGATGAGGAAGGACAGCAACGTGAGGGCGCCGGCCGGGAAGCCCTGAGACTCGTTGACGTACTGCAAGAAGATCGGGAAGGTGTGGAATGCCGCCAGGTTCGCGATCGTGAACTCGCCCATGACGATCGCGAGCGTCAAGAACGACGCGGCGAGCGCCGCCGAGCGGATGTTCGGAAGGATGACGCGGAAGAGCGTCGTCGTCCATTTGGCGCCGAGGCTCTGTGACGCTTCGGTCAGCGTTTGCACGTCGATCGACCTGAACCCGGCGTCGAGTGAGAAGAACATGTACGGGAACGCGAGGATCACGTACGCGGCGGCGAGGAAACCCCACGGCTCGCCGTAGAACCAGTGCGGTGTGCCGCGGAACGTGCGCAGCAACCCGACCACCATCACGATCGGGGGCACGACGAACGGTACAAGCGCCATGAACGCAATCACCGGGCGCAGCCTCGGTAGCTTCAGGTGCACCAGGTACATGGTCGGCACGAAGAGGAGCAGTGAGATGACGATCGTCTCGATCGCGAGCAAGAACGAGATCTTGATCGTGTGCCAGAAGTCGCCGTTGTGAATCACCCAGCTGTAGTTCGAGAGCGTGCAGCAGGGCGTGCCGATCTTGTTCTCTTTGAGCGAGAAATCGAGCGTCGCATAGAGCGGAACGAGGAAGTACGCCGCGGCGAGGAGCAGCCACAGAAACGCGCTCGGTGCCATGCGAGGCCGCCTGAGCCTCATTTCGCCCACCTGGCGGCGCGCCGCTGCAACGGAATGTAGAGCAGCATCATCGCCGCGAGGACCGCGAACATGCCGAAGGCGAGCGCCTGTGCGAGATGCGGGTTGTCGAGCACGTTGCCGGTGTAGTAGTTACCGATCATGATCGGGACGATGTTCTGACCCTGGTTGAGGCTGTACGCCGTCGCATAAGCCGCGAACGCGTTTCCGAAGAGCAGGATGAACGCGCCGAGGAACGACGGCATCAGCACAGGAATGCCGACGTAGCGCCAGAACTGCCAGCCCTTCGCACCGAGGTTCGACGCCGCCTCGCGCCACTCGCGCTTGAGACCGTCGAGGGCGGGCGCGATGACGAGAATCATCAGCGGCAGCTGGAAGTAGATGTAGGCGAGCTCGACGCCGCGCTCCGAGAAGAGCTGAAACTGCGGCCAGCGCACGCTGAGGTCGTAGCCTGAGTTGCGAAACCAGGTCGTGACGACGCCGAGTGGCCCCAGCGTCGCGATGAACGCGAAGGCCAGCGGGATGCCGCCGAAGTTCGCGGCCACGCCGGAGAAGGTGGTGAGTACCGAGCGGATCCAGCGAGGGGTGCCGTCTCGGATTGCGGCGTAGGCGACGAGCATCCCGAAGAGCGCTCCGCCGATTGCGGTGACGAGACTGATCCTCAGGCTCCCGTAGTACGCATCGATGTAGGGATGCTTGAGCAGCAGGTGGATGTTGGAGACCGTTGCGTGGTTCGCCTTGTCCTGAAATGCGCCGATCATCACCGAGGCGGCGGGCACGAACAGGAAGGCGATCACGTACGCAAAGAACGGCAGCGTCGCGAGCCATCCGAGCGAGAGGCGCCTCCGGCCGGACACCGTGTCCGGCCGGAGGGGCTGAGCTGCCACGTCGGTGGCTATCGGACTGCTACCCGCCGACTTTCGTCGGCCAGTTCGTCGCGATGAGCGCCTTCGCCTTGGCCTGCTGGCCGAGACTCGCGAACTTCACCTTGTTGTAGATCGCTGCGGCCGGAAGCGATGCGAGAACCGACTTCGGAATCACATTGCGTGCAACCAGATCAGCGAACCGTGCCGGATGGGCGCCGCCCTTCAGCCAAATGATCTGACCCTGGTCGGAGTACATGAACTCCTCCCAAAGGCGGGCGGCGTTCGGGTGCGGGGCGTTCGCGTTGATCGCCTGCGCGTAGTAGCCGCCGTACACACCGTCTGCCGGCACCGTGAAGCCCCAGTTCGCAGCGGGGAACTCCTTGACGTACGCAAGGTTGTTGTAGTCCCAGTCGAGCGAAATGGGCGTCTGCCCCGACGCGACGGTCTGAGGGGTCGTCTGGACCGGGATGTAGTTCCCCGACTTCTTCAGCTGTGACCAGAAGTCGATCCCGGCACTCACGTCGCTGAGGGAGCCGCCGTTCGCGAGCGCTGACGCGATCACGACCGAGACCGCCGAGTTCGACGCGAGCGGACTGCCGTTGATCGCGACCTTGCCCTTGTACTCGGGCTTGAGCAGATCCTTGAACGTCTTCGGGGGATTCGAGACGAGCGTCTTGTTGTACCCGATCGAGACGGCACCCCAGTAGTCGCCCATCCAGAAGCCACGCGTGTCCTTCAGCGCACGCGGGATCGTCTTGTAGTTCGAGTTGAAGTACTTCGCGTACAGGCCCTCGTTGGCGCCGGCGATCGCGAATGAGACACCGACGTCGACCACGTCAGGCGCGCGACGGTCGCCCTTGAGCGAGCGGATCGCTTCGTTCTCCTGCGCGGAGCTGCCGTCCGGGTTGTCGTTCGTGATCGGGATTCCGTACTTACGGGGGAAGTTGTGCAGGGCCTCCTTGTAGTTCGCCCAGTCGGGCGGGAGGGCGATCGTGTTCAGGTGCCCTTCCTTCTTCGCGGCCTTGACGAGGGCAGGGAGCCCGGCCGCGGTCTCCGTCGTCGGCGGTGCGGCAAGCCGCGCCTTGGTCGCACCGAGCGCTGTCGATGCGTTCCCGACGACCGTCAGGCCGATCGCTGCCGCCGCGCTGCGCCGCAGCATTGACGAACGACTGATGCCTTCTTCCTCGAGCTTGGCCCAGAACTCGATTTCTTGGGCCTCGTAGTCCTCCATGCAGTTCGCCTCCCGGTTGGGTGATTGCTCAAGAAGATCACGTCTTGGGGGTCAATTTCAATAGGCAAACGCTGGAGTTTCACCATATGGACTTCTTCTGTTCACCAATATGACAGTGAGTAGGCTCAGACCATGACCCCATTCGACGCTGACGGGCAGTGGCTGCGCTGCGCCTTGCACGCCCATACGACCAACTCCGATGGGGAGCTGGCGCCCGAGTTGCTCGTGCGGCACTACGACTGGGCGGGGTACGACGTGCTCGCGATCACCGACCATTGGGTGCGAACGACCTCGCCGTCGACCGACCGGCTGCTCGTCATCCCGTCCGCCGAGCTGAACGCCCACGCGCCCGACCGCCAAAACGACGCCCACGTCCTCGGTCTCGGGCTCGAGGCGGATCCGGAGATTCCCGACCTCGACTTCGCGCCGCTCGGAGATGTGGTCGCGTGGATCGCCGACAACGGCGGCGTCCCGTTCCTCGCCCATACCTACTGGAGCGGCCTCCGTACCGAGCAGTGGGAGGAGTGCGAGGGGCTCGTCGGCATCGAAGTGTGGAACACGGGTTGCGAGCTCGAGCTCGGCCGCGGCGATTCGTCGCTGCATTGGGACGAGGCGCTCGAGCGCGGACGCAACTTCTCGGCGCTCGCCACCGACGACTCGCATCACCCAGGCTTTGACAGTGGGTTCGCGTGGACGTGGGTGCGGGCCGCCGAGAAATCGCAACCGGCGGTGCTCGACGCGCTCCGGGCGGGCTCGTTCTACGGCTCGACGGGCCCGCGCATCGACACAGTCGAGCTGGCCGACGGCGAGGTGATCGTGCGTTGCAGCCCGGCGGCGAGCGTGACGCTCTACACGGGGCGATCTCGCGGTGCCCGTGTCAACGCCGGCCGGCTCGGCTACCCGTGTAACGGGGAGATCCTCGAGCGCGACTCCGCCGGCCTGATCACCGCGGTGCGGCTCGAGCGCCCTTTCCGACAGCCGTACGGTCGCGTCGAGGTGGCGGCCGCGGACGGCACGAAAGCGTGGACGAACGCCCTATGGATCGCGTAGCCGCCGTCGCCGAGCTCGGGTCGCGGCCGTTCGACCTGCTCGTGATCGGCGGCGGCATCATCGGCGCCGGGATCGCTGAGGCGGCGAGCGCGCACGGGCTCGACGTTGCGCTCGTCGAGCGCGGCGACTTCGCGTCCGCGACGTCGAGCGCATCGTCGAAGCTGATTCACGGCGGCCTCCGCTACCTCCAGATGGGCGACGTGCGTCTCGTACGTGAAGCGCATGAGGAGCGTCGCGCGCTGATGAACGTCGTCGCGCCGCACCTCGTGCACCGGCTGCCGTTCGTCTTCCCGCTCTACGCGGATGGCCCACACCGGCCGTGGTTCGTGCGCACCGGCGTCCTCCTCTACTCGGCGCTCGCGCGGGCGAAGCTGAACGGACGGGTCAGCGAAGCGCGCGCGTTGCGACTCGTCCCACAGCTGCGCACCGAGGGTCTGCATTCCTCGGCGCTGTACGCCGACGCGTGGACGAACGACGGGCGGCTGACGCTTGCGAATGTGCGCGCCGCCGCCGAGCGCGGCGCCGTCGTCCTGAACTACGCCGAGGTGGTGTCGATTCACGCATCAGGCGCCGAGGTGAGCGTCGACGGGGCGACCATCGCGGTGCGCGCGCGCTCGATCGTCAACGCGACCGGCCCCTGGCTCGACCGTGTGCGCCGCCTCGAGGATCCGTCGGCACCTGCTTCGATCCGACTCTCGAAGGGCGTCCACCTGATCGTCGACGGCGGCGAGGGCTGGGGCGCCGCCGTGACGATCCCGCACGACAAGTCGCGCGTCAGCTTCGTGATCCCATGGGAGGGCAAGCTCCTACTCGGGACGACCGACACGCTGCACCAAGGTGAGCCCGAGGCGGCGCGCGTCACCGACGACGACATTCGCACGGTGCTCGCCGAGGCCGCGGTCGGCGTCGACGGGCTCGGCGAGGTTCGGGCGAGCTTCGCGGGCTTGCGCGTCTTGCCGGGCGGCCCCGGCTCGACCGTGAATGCGCGGCGCGAGACGGTCTACACGAAGGGCGGAGCGGGCATGTTGAGCGTCGCCGGCGGGAAGCTCACGACCTATCGCCGGATCGCGCTCGACGCGCTCGAGCAGCTCGGCGTGCGCAATCTCGACCGCAAGCCGCGCCCGCTCCCCGGGGCGACAGGCCTCGACTCCGTGAGCTGGCCGGTCGAGCTCGACGCGGCGACGCGGAGCCATCTGCTGCACCTCTACGGTTCACTCGCACCTGACGTGCTCGCGCCCGCCGTTAGCGACCCGACGCTCCTCGAGCCCCTCGTCGCGGGCCGTCCCGACCTCCAGGCACAAGCGCTCTATGCGCGCGAGTACGAGTGGGCGCGCACCGACGAGGACGTCCTGCGCCGCCGCACGACCGCGTGGCTCGCCGGGCCTTGACAGCCATCTCCCTCCGAGCCGTGTCCCTTCGCCAAACGAGGGTGTCGGAAGTGCCACGGATAATCCACAGGTCGCCGGAGCGCGGGCTGGGGAGCCGCGCCCAGGAACTACACCCAGGCGCCCCGCGAGGACATGTCCCTTCGCCAAACGAGGGTGTCAGAAGTGCCACGAACAATCCACAGATCGCGCGCCTGTTTCACAGTGTGGACCAGATCGTCCCGGCCGTGGGTGCGGCGCCGCGGGCGCGTCTATATTCGGGCCATGCCTCCGCGTTACACCAGGCTGACCGAACCGCTCGTCCGTGAGAACGGGCAACTGAGGACCGCAAGCTGGGACGAGGCGCTCGATCGCGCCGCGGCCGGCTTCCGCACCGCGCGCAGCGAGGGCACGATGACCGGTCTCTTCAGCTGCTCCAAGGCCACGAACGAGTTGAACTTCGCTGCGCAGAAGTTCTCGCGTCTCGCCCTGCACTCGAACAACATCGATAGCTGCAACCGCACCTGACACGCTCCTAGCGTCGTCGGTCTGGCGACGGTGTTCGGTGCAGGCGGCGGGACCAGCTCCTACGAGGAGCTGCGCGAGCGTGCGGACCTGATCGTGCTGTGGGGCTCGAACGCCCGCGAGGCGCACCCGATCTTCTTCCACCACGTGCTGAAAGCCGTGCACCGGGGCGCGAAGCTCGTCGTCGTCGACCCGCGTCGCACCCCCTCGGCACAGTGGGGCGACCTCTGGCTCGGCCTCGACGTCGGCACCGACATCGCGCTCGCGAACGCGGTCGGACGCGAGGTCATCGCCGCCGGCCTCGTCGACGAGGAGTTCGTCGCACGTGCGACAACGGGCTTCGATTCCTACCGCGAGTCCGTCGAACGCTGGACACTCGCGGAGGCAGAGCGCGTCACCGGCGTCCCTGCGGCTGCGATCAAGGAGCTCGCGCACCTCTGGGGCAATGCGAAGCACGCGCAGATGTGCTGGACACTTGGCATCACCGAGCATCACAACGGCGTCGACAACGTCTTCGCGCTGATCAACCTGTCGCTTCTCACCGGACAGGTGGGCAAGTACGGCTCCGGCCTGCAGCCGCTGCGTGGACAGAACAACGTGCAGGGAGGCGGCGATATGGGCGCGCTGCCGAACAAGCTCCCCGGTTTCCAGGACGTCGAGGACGACGTGCGCCGCGCGCGCTTCGAACAGGCGTGGGGTGCGCCCATCCCGGCGAAGGACGGCCTGCATCTCTCGGGCATGTTCGACGCGATCGAGCACGGCGACCTGCGCGCGCTCTACGTGATCGGCGAGAACCCCGCGCAATCGGAGGCAGACCGAACGCGTGCAGTCGGGTTGCTGGAGCAGCTCGACCACCTCGTAGTGCAGGACATCTTCCGCACGAAGACCGCCGAGCTCGCAGATGTCGTCCTGCCCGCGTCGGCGTCGTGGGCCGAGGCGGAGGGCACCGTCACCTCGAGCGAGCGCCGCGTGCAGCGGGTGCGCAAGGCGCTCGACCCGCCGGGCGAGGCACGTGACGACATCGAGATCGTCCACGCACTCGCGAAGCGGCTCGGCGTCGACCTCGGAAGCTCGAAGCCCGAGGACGTCTGGAACGAGCTCCGCTCGCTCTCACCGATGCACGCAGGCATGTCATACGCGCGGCTCGAAGAGCTCGGCGGCATTCCGTGGCCGTGTTGGGACTCCCAGCACGAGGGCGAGCAGTTCCTGCACGCGCGCCTCTGGGATGACGTGGTCGAGATTCGCGCGCCGTTCACACCGGTGCTGGACGACCCGCCCGTCGACCTGCTCAGCGACGAGTTTCCGGTACGGCTGACAACCGGGCGGCGACTCGAGTCGTTCAACACGGGTGTGCAAACCGGCGGCTTCAGCTCGCCGCTGCACCGCGGCGGCGAAGCGCTGCGCGTCTCACCCGAGGACGGTGCGCGGTACGGCCTGGTCGACGGCGGCCGCGCGCGCGTCGTTTCTCGACGCGGAGCGGTCGAGGCCCCCGTCGCGTTCGACGACACGCTCCGCCCCGGCCTCGCGTTCATGAATCTCCACTTCCCCGACGTGGTCGAGACGAACATGCTGACGATCGACGCCACCGACCCGAAGAGCGGCACGGCCGAGTTCAAGGCAACGGCGATCCGCTTAGAGGCGATCTAGTGCCCGACCTTCGCTTGCTCGAAGCACTTCCGAACGCCGGTGAGCGTGAGGCAATCGACGGTGTGCTCGGTGCTCCGAGCGTCACCGACGGACGCACGGCGCACGACGACCGGACGAAGCGGCATCTTCTCCTCCCCGCGCTGCGGGCCGCGCAACTGCGGCGCGGCTGGGTGAGCGAGGGTGCCCTCGGTTACGCGTCGCGCCGGCTCGCCGTGCCCCCGGCCGAGGCGTACGGCGTCGCGAGCTTCTACGCGTTGCTCGCGCTCGAGGAGCGTCCGGCCGATGTGACGCACGTCTGTACCGACCTTTCGTGCATGCTCGCCGGCGCCGAGGTGCCCGAGGGCGCGCACGCGAGCCCGTGCCTCGGCCTCTGCGAGCGTGCGCCCGCGTCGTACCGCACGATCGCGGGTGACGAGCCTCGCGAGCTGCAGCTGCCCGAGGCGGCGCCGCCACTCCCGCAGGCAGGTGACCCTTCGCTGCGACTGCTCCGTCGCATCGGCGCCGGCCTCGATCCGACGTCGCTCGACGCATACCTGGCCGCGGGCGGATTCGACGCCCTGTACCGCGCGCGAGCGATCGGCCCGCAAGCTGTTGTGCGCGAAGTGACCGAGTCGCGCCTCGTCGGCCGCGGCGGCGCGGCGTTTCCCACCGGCAGAAAATGGGAGGCAGTCTCGTCGCAGCCCGCACAGCCCCACTACGTCGTCTGCAATGCCGACGAGTCGGAGCCGGGAACGTTCAAGGATCGCGTGTTGATGGAGAGCGATCCGTTCGCAGTTGTCGAAGCCGTCGCAGTCGCAGGCCTCGCGACGGGCAGCTCGAAGGGGTACCTCTACGTTCGCGCTGAGTACCCGCTCGCGCACAAGCGCCTCACGCACGCAATCGAAGCCTCACGCGAGCTCCTCGACGGCTTCGAGATCGAGTTGCGCATCGGAGCGGGCGCGTACGTGTGCGGCGAGGAGACGGCGCTCTTCCAGTCGATCGAGGGCTACCGCGGCGAGCCACGCAACAAGCCGCCGTTCCCGGTCGAGGTCGGGCTCTATGGCAAGCCGACCGCCGTCAACAACGTCGAGACGCTGCTGAACGTCCTCGAAGTTCTGCAGGCGGGCGGCGCGGCATATGCCGCGACCGGCACCGAGGGCTCGGCCGGAACACGACTCTTCTGCGTCTCCGGCTCCGTCGAACGGCCGGGGCTCTACGAGCTGCCGTTCGGCGTCACGCTGCGCGAGTTGCTCGACCTGGCGGGCTCGCGCCTGCCGAAAGCCGTCCTCCTCGGCGGCGCCGCCGGAGCGTTCGTCGGACCCGACCTGCTCGACCTGAAGCTGACGCACGAGGACACGCGCGCCGCCGGTGTGACGCTCGGCTCCGGCGTCGTGATCGTCTACGACGACGACGCCGAGCTCGTGCCCGCGCTGCTTCGAATCGCGGAGTTCTTCCGCGATGAGTCATGCGGCCAGTGCGTGCCGTGCCGGGTCGGAACCGTTCGGCAGGAGGAGGCGCTGCGCCGCCTCGCCGCCGGCACGCCGCACGCCGACGAGCTGCAGACGCTCGCCGAGCTCGCCCAGGTGATGCGCGACGCGTCGATCTGCGGACTCGGCCAGACTGCGGCGAGCGCTGTCACCTCGGCGATCGAGAATCTCGGAGTGTTCCACTCATGACGACGATGCTCGCGGCGCCGAAGAAGATGGTCGAGCTGATCGTCGACGGGCAGACGGTGCGACTGCTCGACGGCTCGACGATCCTCGACGCGTGCCGACTGCTCGGGATCGATACGCCGACGCTCTGCTACGGCGACACGTTGACGCCCGTGAACGTCTGTCGGGTGTGCGTCGTCGAAGTCGAGGGCGCACGCACGCTCGTTCCGGCGTGCTCCCGCACCGCGGAGGCGGGAATGATCGTCCACACCGACTCGGAGCGTGTGCGAACGAGCCGCCGCCTTGTGATGGAGTTGCTCGGCTCGTCGGTCGACCTCTCGCTCGCACCGGATGCGCTCGCCTACATCGAGCGGTACGACGCGAAGCCCGACCGCTTCGGCCCCGATGCAGCCACCGTCGCGCAGGACGTGAAGATCGACAACGAGCTCTACGTGCGCGACTACTCGCGGTGCATCCTCTGTTACAAGTGCGTCTCGGCGTGCGGTGAGGATCACCAGAACACCTTCGCGATCGCAGTCGCGGGCCGTGGTTTCGACGCCCACATCTCGACCGAGCTCGACGTCTCGCTGCCGGAGTCGGCGTGCGTCTATTGCGGCAACTGCATCGCCGTCTGCCCGACCGGTGCGCTGATGTCCGTCGCGGAATACGAAAAACGGCAGGCGGGGACCTGGGATGCCGAGAACGAGACCGTCGTCTCGACCGTGTGCCCCTACTGCGGCGTCGGCTGCAACCTCGAACTGCATGTGCAATCGAACGAAGTCGTGAACGTAACCTCGCCGCACGACCACGACGTCACCGAAGGCAACCTCTGCATCAAGGGCCGCTTCGGCTACCAGCACGTCCAGAACCGGGCGTAGCGGATGATGCGCGTCCGAGTCCTCTACTGGCAGGAGATCCCGTCCCTCGTCCGCGTCATCGACGACGACGGCGCGCAACTCTCCGGGCAACTGCCCGATTGGTTCCAGCAGGAGATCGACCGCGTCGCGATGGAACAGGGCCTCGTCGGCAGCGATGCCTATCTCGAGCAATGGGCCTGGCGTGACGTTGAAACCGCGCCCGGCGTGCCGAGCGAGATCATCGAGTCGGTGCAGTCCGAGCTGATTCGGCTCCACGGCCCCGCCCCATCTGAGTAGGGTGGTCTCGAGGCGCTCGTCGAGCGCCTCTGGCGACGGCGCCACGGAGGCTCAGCTTCGGGGCGCTTTTTTGGTTGGCGAAACGGGAGAACACGCATGGCGCGAGCGCTGATTGCAGAAGACGAGACGATCATCCGCCTGGACATCCGCGGGGCACTCGAGGAAGCGGGTTACGAAGTCTGCGGCGAGGCGCGTCACGGCGTCGAAGCGGTCGAGTTGGCGCGGACATCTCGGCCGGACATCGTGGTCCTCGACGTCAAGATGCCGAAGCTCGACGGGATCGAGGCAGCGCGCCAGATCCTCGAGCACCGCTCGCTCCCGATCCTCCTGCTAACGGCATACAGCGACCAGGCGCTCGTCAGGCGTGCGGCCGAAGCGGGCGTCTTCGCCTACCTCGTGAAGCCGTTCCGGACCGGCGACCTCGTGCCTGCGATCGAAACAGCTATCGCGCGGCATGCCGAGATGAGCGCGTTGCGGGAGGAAGCGGCGACGCTTGCCGACGCGCTCGCCGCGCGCAAGACGATCGAGCGCGCCAAGGGCCTCCTGATGAGCCGCGAAGGTCTGAGCGAGGGCGAGGCGTTTGGACGTCTGAGACATGCGAGCCAGGTGAGCCGCCAGCCGCTGAAGGTGATCGCCGATGCGATCGTCGCCGCACTCGAGTGACAGGGAAGTGACGGGGAAGTGCGCAAGCGCACGTTCTTGCGCGACGTCAGGCGGGACAGCTACGTTGGTCGAGTAGTTGCGATGAGCGCGGCGCTCGAGCCGGCTCATTGCTCGCGAACTTCGCTGTTCGCGAACCGGGCGATGACGCCTTTCCATCGAACGCACGACCGACTCCGACCGAGGATGTTGCGGCGTGCCGATCAAGGAGGCGACATCACATGTCAGTTGCATTCGACCAGAACGACGAAACGATCCCGACGCTCGAAGCCGAGCTGGCCGACGTGCTGCATGCCGCGAATCTGCGCGGCCGCCAGGCACGGGCCGTTGCGGCACGGCTCGGGTGGGACGGCGAGGGCGGGCGCACGCTGGCGCTCGCCGCCGAGCCGGAGGGCTATTCGCGCGAGCGTGTGCGTCAGCTCGAAGAACGCGTTCGCGCCATCGGCGGACAGTCCGGTCCCGCGAGGAGGACGATCGCCGCAGCGCTCCGGTTGATCGAGGACGCGGCACCGATCGCGCCGCGCGACGCGTCGGTTCTGCTCGCAGAGGCCGGCATCTCGCGCTGCCCGTTCGAGATCGGCGGGCTTCTCTCGGCCGCCGACATCACCGACGTCCAGCACAGCCTCCGGCTCCGGAACGGGATGATCGTCCTCTGGGGCCGTCCGGCCCTCCGTTCCGAGCCGGCGATGGTGACGGCGTGACGGGGCGCGACAACGAGTTCCACCTGCGCGCGATGGTGGATGGGATGGTGCGAGCCGGCCACTCGGAACGTGAGGTGATCGCGGCGGTCGAACGCGCGACCGGCCGCCGCAGGCCTCGGAGTGAACGCCGGACGACAATGCGGCGGAGATTGCGCCGCCTGATGCGCTGAACGGAAACGTAGACTCAGATCGATGCGCATCGGAGTTCTTACTGGCGGCGGCGACTGCCCGGGGCTGAACGCAGTCATCCGGGCAGTCGCACGGCGCTCATGGTCACGCGGCCACGAGGTCATCGGTGTCCGCGAAGGCTGGCGCGGGATGGTAGAGCAGCTCTTCGTGCCGCTCGGGCCCGGCCAGATCTCGGGGATCCTGCCCCGCGGCGGCACGATCATCGGCACCTCCCGGACGAATCCCTACAAGGTCGACGGCGGGATCGAGAAGGTACGCGCCGCGTTCAGGCAGCTCGACGCGCTCGTCGCGATCGGCGGCGAGGACACGCTCGGGGTCGCTGCGAGAATGTATGCGGATTTCGACGCACCGGTCGTGGGCGTCCCGAAGACGATCGACAATGACCTCGCCGGCACGGACTACACCTTCGGTTTCGACACCGCAGTCGCGATCTGCACCGAGGCGATCGACCGGCTGCACACGACCGCCGAGTCGCACAATCGTGTCATGGTCGTCGAGGTGATGGGACGCCACGCCGGCTGGATCGCCGTGTACAGCGGCATCGCAGGCGGCGCCGACGTGATCCTCATTCCGGAGCGGCCGATCGACATCGACGAGGTGTGCGGCGAGATCAAGCGCCGCCACGCGAGCGGCAAGAACTTCTCGATCGTCGTCGTCAGCGAGGGATGCGAGTTGCCCGGCGTCGAGGACAAGGGGGAGGTCGACCAGTTCGGGCACAAGCTCCTGGCCAAGCGCGGCGTCGGCGAGTCGATCGGGGACGAGATCGAGCTTCGCACCGGGTTCGAGACCCGCGTCACCGTGCTCGGCCACGTCCAGCGCGGTGGCTCCCCCACTCCACGCGACCGCATCCTCGCCTCGCGCTTCGGCCTAAAGGCGGCCGACCTCGTCGAGGTGCGTGCCTTCGGCCAGATGGCGGCGCTGCACGGCGACGACGTCGTCAGTGTCTCGCTCGAGGAGGCCACCGCCGAGTTGAAGACAGTGCCGGACGCCTGGTACGACGTCGCCCGCGCGTTCTTCGGCTGACGTCGTTCTACGCGAGCGGGAAGCTGCGGTGGCGACGCGGCGGAACCAGGAAGTTCTGGCGATGCGTCGTCGAAAGCACCTCGTTGAATCCCTGGCCGCGGGCGCGCGGCTTGAACGCGATCTTGCCGCCCGGCAGCACGCCGTCCATCGCGCGGCGGTTGCGGAGGAAGTCGTCACTCGTCGGGTTGAACACGATGAAGTGCACCCCCGCCGCGGGAGTGGCGCCGACCTCGTCCGGGCGCACCGACCAGTTGAACGGGTTATCGAGCGTGTTGAAGTCCGCCCGCACCGGAATCGCCGTCCCTTTCGGGTACATCGTCCCATCGACTGCGACAAAATCGCGATCGAGACGCGACGTCGTCTGGATCGCAGCGCTGTGCCCGATCCGGCCTGAGCTCTTGTAGTCGCGGTGCACATCGGCTTCGGTCGAGACGTCCTTCGGCCCCTGGCGCACGGTCTGAGCGTCCTGCTTCACGCTCAGGTTCGGGCGGAACGCGGTTGCGACGCGTTCGTCGAAGTCGAAGTTCAGATACCACGCCTCGAGGTCCTCGTGGATGTGCGACAGATGCATGTGCGTCCCGTTCCGGAAGTAGTCGCTGCCGCGGAAGTCGACGTAGCCAAGCGTCTCGAAGTTCGCGATCGGGCCTGGCCCCATCCCCGCCTTCTGCGTCGAGGTGAAGCCGAGGAAGAGCTCGGACGTCTCGGGGATCAAGTCGGCGCCCGGGACACCGGCCGCGAGCGCCATCTGCTTCGGCAGCGAGCGCCCGCCGTCAAAACCGCCGCCGGCAAAGCCGCGCCGAATCGAGGTGAGCGTGAAGAGCTTCGAGTCGCGAATGCGCTTCGTCGCGTCGTCGATGTGGGCTCGCACGTCGGAGCGAAGTAGGATCGCCACATCGTTCGCCTCAAGGCGCGTGTCGGCCGGGTCGCTTTGGAAACGAATCGCATCGAGCAGCACGGGCTTGCCTGCTCGCCTGTCGTGCGGCAGCGACTTTGCCGCGGCGTCGGGGACGAGCCGGTCGAAGTACGGGAGCCCCCAGGCGACCGTCACGCCGAGGCCTGCGGGCGTCGAGATGTAATCGCGTTCGATCCCGGCGAGCAGATTCTCGAGCGTCGATTGCGCGTCGCGGAGCGCAGCCCGGTCGGCGGTCACGTGCCCGGTCAGGATCTCATGATGCAGGGGCGGCACGAGCACCTCGATCTCATTGGAGTGCACGACGCGAATGCCGTCGAGCAGATGCTGCTCGGGCCGCGCCGTTCCAACCGCGGCCCGCGGCGGCGAGCTGCCGGTCAACTGGTCGACGAGCTCGTAGATCCCGGCCGCTGACACAGCGCCCGCGGCGGCGCCGACGAGAGCCTGCCTGCGCGTGAACCGCATCAAGCGGGCTTGATGAGCACGAGCGCCGCGAGCTCCTGCTTCAGATAGCGCAGCACGTGGTCGTAGCTGAGCGGCGGCGCGCGGTGCTCGGAGAGCGTGTAGAGGTTGCCGTACCGGCGCCAGAGGAGCAACAGGTGCCACTCGTCGGCGTCTTGATTCACGACATAGAGGCGTGCCGAGATTCCGCCGCGCTTGACAATGCCCTGCGGTGAGTCGAAGCACGGCACGTTGCGGCTGTCGGAACCGCCCGTGCGACAGGTGGGGATCTTCGACACGCCGGGATACGCGCGCAGGTTGACGTGCAGTTCGCCGCCCGCTGCGCCGCCGCCCGTCTCCTGCCACACGAAGCTCTCGAGGTAACTGCGGTCGGCGGAGACTGAGTCGATGTTGTTCCACTGCCCGCCGATCTGACCGATCAGCGGATCGGGCAGCCAGCCAGGGCAATAGACGGGCGCCTTGATCCGGTTTGCGAGCCTCTGCCAGCCGGCGGGGTGCGCGCACCGCGCCTTGACGGCGACCGTCGGTGCAGCGGCATTCGCCTTCTTCGCTTCGCCGCAGCCGCTCGCAAGGAGCGCAGAGGCGGCGAGAAGCACGGAAAACGCAAGGAGGCCTCTCACGCGGGCCATGGTAGCCCCGTCAAACGTCGAGCGGCCGGTGGCCGACAAGGTCGGTCACGTGACCGGCGGGAACGAGCACGGCGTCGATTCCGGCTCGCTCGAGCGCCAGCACTTCGTCGCGGCTCACGACATCGACGCGTGCGATCGCGAGCTTCCCGGCGGGTACGTCGGGCAGCAGCTCGAGGACCGCATCGAGTGGATCGACCTCGTCGTCGATCTCCTTCGCGGCGAGCAGGAAGATCTCCGGGTCGACCTGCTCGAGCGCCTGCTCGAGCTCCTCCTCGTCGCGCACGTCGACCACGATCTCGAGCGAGCTCGAAGAGGAGTCGTCCTCAGGGCGCGTGGTCATCGCGTCCGCGTCGTCCGGGATGCCGTCGCCGATCCAGAGCAACGGGAGCGTCGTCGCGTCGCGAATACCGTCGATCGCACGGGTGACGGCGAGCGCCTTTGCCCCCTCGCGTTCGGCCTCACGCGCAGCGTCCACGTCGTCGACGTAAACGATGATCGCGATCCCGTCCCCTTCGGAGATTCGCTGACTGAGCTTTCGTGACCCTGGCACCTGCGAGCGCAGCGTAACCGTCCCGGCTAGAAACCGGGCGGAGTGCGCGGCTCGAGGCGCTCGAGGCCTGCCCAATCAGCCCGCGGCGGAGCGAAGAGCTCGACGAGGAATGCTCCGTCAGACCCTGCCTCGACATCATGCGGCACGTTGGCGGGAATCACCCAGGTGGAGCCCGGGACGAGGTTCTTCGCCTCGTCGCCGATGCGGAACCACATGGTGCCGCGCAGCAGGATCCCCGTCTGCTCGCTCGCGTGCTGATGCTCGGGAACCTTCGTATTCGGCTCGAGCTCGATCGCGGCTAGCGACGCTTCCTTGCCCGCGACCGCGCGTGCGATCACGCCGTCCCAGACTTGCAGCGGGACGATCGTACGGATGTCGTCGAAGGCGCTCATACGCCGATAGGGTGCCACACGGTCTTCAGCTCGAGAAAGGCAGAGATCTCCCAGAGCGATTGGGCGTCAGGCTCGGAGACGACGACGCGCTTGACGTTCTCGGCCGCGGCGCGCTCGAGCTGGGCGCGGAGGCCGTTCTCGCTCGCTCCGGTGACGTCGAGCGCGTTCACGTCCATGTGCGCGGCGAGCCACGGCGCGAGCTCGGCCCGCTTGCCGGTGAGAATGTTCACGACACCGCCGGGGACGTCGCTCGTCGCGATCGCCTCAGCCAACTCGATCGCCGCCAGCGGATGCGTCTCGGATGCGAGGGCGACGACGGCGTTGCCGCCGGTGACTGCGGGCGCGATCCGCGAGACCAGCCCGAGGAGGGGCGGCTCGTCGGGGGCGACGATGCCGACGACGCCGGTCGGCTCGGGGATCGTGAAGTTGAAGTACGGGCCGGCAACGGGATTCGTCGAGCCGAGCACCTGCGAGAGCTTGTCGGCGAAGCCGGCGTACCAAACCCAGCGATCGATCGCGCGCTCGACCTCGTCGCGGCCGGTGCAGAAGGACGCGAACTCGTCGATGCGTGCCTCCATCATCTCCGCGATGCGGTAGAGCACCTGGCCGCGGTTGTATGCGGTGGCGGATGCCCATTTCGCCTGGGCGCCGCGCGCCGCTTGCACCGCGTCGCGCACATCCTTGCGCGACGCGAGCGCGACGTTCTGATCCTCAGCCTCGTACGTCCGACCACTCTCGCTGCGCGGGAACGCACCGCCGATGAAGAGCTTGTACGTCTTCTTCACGGGCACGCGGCTCATACGGCATCCTTGAAGTCGAGATACGGCTCCATGCCGTGCAGGCCACCCTCGCGTCCGAAGCCCGACTCCTTGTACCCGCCGAACGGGCTCGTCGGGTCGAAGCGGTTGAACGTGTTCGCCCACACGACGCCGGCGCGCAGGTTCTGCGCCATCCAGAGAATGCGTGAGCCCTTCTCGGTCCACACACCGGCCGAGAGGCCGTAGGGCGTGTTGTTCGCCTTCTCGACCGCTTCTTCGGGCGTGCGGAACGTGAGCACCGAGAGCACGGGGCCAAAGATCTCCTCCTGCGCGATGCGGTAGCTCTGCGCGACGTTCGTGAACACGGTCGGTGCGAACCAGTAGCCCTTCTCCGGCAGCGTGCACGGCGGCTGGTAGATCTCTGCGCCTTCGTCCTTCCCGGCTTGCACAAGCTCCTCGATGCGGTCGAGTTGCATGCGGCTGTTGATCGCGCCGACGTCGGTGTTCTTGTCGAGCGGGTCGCCGACGCGCAGCGTCGCCATCCGCTGCTTGAGCTTGTCGAGCACCGACTCGTAGATCGACTCCTGCACAAAAAGCCGAGAGCCGGCGCAGCAGACGTGACCCTGGTTGAAGTAGATCCCGTTGACGATGCCCTCGACCGCCTGGTCGATCGCGCAGTCGTCGAAGACGATGTTCGCAGCCTTGCCGCCGAGCTCGAGCGTCAGTCGCTTTCCCGAGCCTGCGATGTGGCGCTGAATCGCTTTACCGACCTCGGTCGAGCCGGTGAACGCGATCTTGTCGACGTCGGAGTCGACGAGCGCCGCGCCGGTGCGGCCGTCGCCCGTGACGATGTTGACGACACCGGCAGGGAGGCCGGCCTGCCGGACGACGTCGCAGAAGAGAAGCGCCGTGAGCGGCGTCGTCTCGGCGGGCTTCAGCACGACCGTGTTGCCCGCGGCGAGCGCGGGCGCGATCTTCCAGGCCAACATGAGCAGCGGGAAGTTCCACGGGATGATCTGACCCGCCACGCCGAGCGGCTTCGGGCGCCGGTTCGGGAATGCGTACTCGAGCTTGTCTGCCCAGCCGGCGTAATAGAAGAAGTGCGCCGCGGCGAGCGGCAGGTCGACGTCGCGCGACTCCTTGATCGGCTTGCCGCCGTTGAGCGACTCGAGCACGGCGAACTCGCGAGCGCGCTCGGCGAGGATGCGCGCGATCCGGAACATGTACTTCGACCGTTCGGCGCCGGGCAGCGTCGACCAGCTCGCGAACGCCTCACGCGCAGCCGCGACGGCCGTCTCGACGTCGGCGACGCTCGCCTGGCCGACTTCTGCGAGCGGCGATTCGTCGCGGGGCGAGATCGTGGTGAAGTGCTCCTTCGCGTCGAGCCACTCCCCGCCGATGTAGAGGCCGTAGCGCTCGCGCAACCGCACGATGTCGGTGCTCTCGGGCGCAGGCGCATACGTCCAGTCCTTCGGGACCGGCGAGCGGTCGTGGCGCTTCGAGACCTCAGTCATTCGTAAAGTAGTCCTTCGACTGGTACGCCCCGGTCCTCTGCGTACGCAGCTGCATGAGGATGTCGTTGACGAGGCTCGACGCTCCGATGCGGTACAGGTCGGGCGTGAGCCAATCAGGGCCGAGCGTCTCGTGCACCTGCACGAGGTACTGGATCGCGTTCTTCGACGTGCGGATGCCGCCGGCAGCCTTCATGCCGACCCTCCGCCCCGTCTCCTCGTAGACATCGCGAATCGCTTCGAGCATCACGAGCTGAACCGGCAGCGTCGCCGCGCCGGGAAGCTTGCCGGTGGAGGTCTTGATGAAGTCGCCACCCGCCGCCATTGCGAGGAGCGACGCGCGACGGACGTTGTCGTACGTGCCGAGCTCCGCTACCTCGAGGATCACCTTGAGGTGCGCAGCGCCACACGCTTCCTTCACGCGCACGATCTCATCGAAGACTTTGGCGTAACGGCCCGAGAGGAACGCGCCTCGGTCGATCACCATGTCGATCTCGTCGGCGCCCATCGCGACTGCGTTCTCGACGTCGCGCACCTTCACGTCGAGCGGGCTCTGACCGGACGGGAACGCGGTCGCGACACTGGCGACTTTCACGCCGCTGCCCGCGAGCCGCTCCTTCGCAGTCGGCACGAGATTCGGGTAGACGCATACCGCCGCGACCGACGGCACGTTGGGGTCGCTCGGATCCGGCCGGATCGCCTTCGAGCAGAGCGCCGCCACCTTGCCGGGCGTGTCCTGCCCCTCGAGCGTCGTCAGGTCGCAGCAGCGCAGCGCAAGCTCGAGCGCCCAGACCTTCGCGTCCTTCTTGATCGACCGTTTCGCGAGCTCCGCGGCACGCACCTCGACCCCGACCTGGTCGATCGAGCCGATGCGCGGCAGCCGCTTCTCGAGCGGCAATTCAAAGCCTGTCGGAAGAACGGGCGCCTGCGCCATCGACGGCAGTGTAGACCTGGGGTATCGGCCATCGGAGCAGCCGGCGATAACCGCCGGGGACATCCATCCGAAGCGGTTTGACGTCCAGATGTTGAACGCGACTGTCCCAATCCGCACCGTTACGAACCGGTCTTGGCGCACTATTTTCACTGTCCCGTACCGTCGGCTGCCGCCGGACGTGGCTCACGCGGGCAGGGTCGGCTCGAAATTGTCGCCCGATGCCCCCGGCCACAGGGCGGGCGCGAGAGTAGGCTTTCGCTGTGCGGACGGGCGGAGAGGTGGCCGTGTTCGTCACGCGACGGAGCGGTGCCGAGGTTCTCCTGATGCACCGCGTGCCCCTGCTGGGAGGCTACTGGCACGTCGTCGCCGGCGGGATCGAGCCGGGCGAAGCGGCGCCGATTGCGGCAGCGCGAGAGCTGTGGGAGGAGACGGGGCTGAAAGGCGAGGTTCATGCGAGCCTCGGAGTCTCTGAATACGTCTACTCGCTCAGCGAGGAACCGGCGGAGCGGCGAGACGAGTACGACCCGTCGGTCGTGGAGGTGCGAGTCGAATGCTTTTGGGTCAATGCGCCGGATGACTGGGAGCCAACGCTCAACAGCGAGCACGACGATCACCGCTGGTTCGGGCCGGACGACGCGGTGCGCCGTCTTCGCTGGCCGGAGACGGCCCGTGCGCTCGCGGTGATGCTCGGTCTCGGTTAGAGGCCGAGCCGTTCGAGCATCGTCTCGTTGCGGCGCCACTTCGGCGAGGCCTTCACCTGCAGCTGGAGGTAGATCGGGTGACCGACGAGCTGCTCGATGAACGGGCGCGCAGTGCGGCCGATCTCGCGCACCATCGTGCCGCCCTTGCCGATCAGGATCTGCTTCTGGCTCTCCGTCTCGGTGTAGAGGCGCACGTGCACGCGCTTCTCGTCGATCTCCACCACTTCGGCGGTCACCGCGTGCGGCACCTCTTCCTTCGTCACACGGAGCGCCTGCTCTCGCACGAGCTCGGCGATGCGCGCCTCGAGCGGCATGTCGGTGTCGGTGTCTGCGGGGTAATACATGGGCCCTTCCGGGAGCAGCGAGATCAGGTCCGAGCGCAGCTCGTCGATGCCGTCGCCGGTCTTCGCGCTGACCGGATGGAGCGCGTGGAAGTCGCCGAGCGTCGCTGCGGCCTTCATCTGCGTCGCGACGTGCCCGGGCTTCAGGCGGTCGATCTGATTGACCACGATGATCACCGGCACCCCGATTCGGAAGACGTTTCGCGCCACGTACCGGTCGCCGGCGCCGATCCGCTCGCGCGCGTTCACGACGAGCAGCAGCGCGTCGATGTCGTCGGCCATGGTCTCGTCGACCGTCACCTGCATCCGCTCGGTCAGGCGGTCGATCGGCCGCTGCCAGCCCGGAAGGTCGACCAGGATGAGTTGCGCGTCATCGGTCGTGTGCACGCCCCGGATTCGGTGCCGGGTCGTGTGTGGCTTGTCGGAGACGATCGCGACCTTCGTGCCCGTCAGGGCGTTCACGAGCGTCGACTTTCCGACGTTCGGCCGTCCGGCGACGGCGACGAAGCCCGACTTCACTCGGGCAGGCCCCAGGAGTCCGGCAGCAACTCCGATGCAGCGCGCGACACAATCGAACCATCGGCCCGCCGATAACTGACCTCGGAGATCTTCCACTCGTACAGCCATTGCCGGCACCCTCCGCACGGCGAGGCCGAGATGCCGATCGCAGCGATCTCGCCCGGCCGCACGCCCGCGGTCGCCGCTGCGGTGAGCGCCGACTTCTCGGCGCAGATGCCGAGCGGGTACGCGGCGTTCTCGACGTTCACGCCAATGAACTCGCGCCCATCGGTCGTCCGCACGGCCGCGCCGACCAGGTAGTTCGAGTACGGCGCGTACGCGTTCGCGGCGACCGCCTCGGCGCGCGCGACCAGATCGCTCACGCGAACACCTGGAAGACGACCAGCGCCGCGAGCGTGCCGACGAGCCCGCCGTAGGTCACTTCGAGGGCGGAGTGAACGCCCGACTCGACCCGCGTCTGCGCGACGAGCAACGCCATGATCAGCGCGATCGACGAGATGAGAAATCGATGCCCGGCGCCTGCGGAATACGTAGCAGCGATCCAGCCCGCGAAGGCGATCGCAGCATGCCCCGACGGGATGCCGCCACGGAGCGGTGTGCCGCGTCCGGTGTAGGCCTTCGTCCCGATCACGATGATCACTGTGAGGACGAGCGCGACGAGCGTCAACTCGGCAGGCGCGTCACGGAGACGCTCGAGCAGGCGCGACGATCGGTCGGCCACCTTGCCGGCAAACACCAGATAACCGACCGCGATCGCATTCACCGAGGCGATGAGAACGGATCCAGCCGCAATGTCCTTCGCGAGCTTCGCCATCGGGTCGAAGGATGTGGTTGCGATGTCGATCGCCGCTTCGACGGCCGTGTTGATCATCTCGGCGATCAGGACGAACGTGATCGAGATCAGAAGCGCAATCAGCTCGAGTTTCGTCACGTTCACGATCAACGCAGTCACGATGACAATGAATGCGACCGCGAGATGGATCCGCATGTTCCGCTGCGTGCGAAGCGTGTGGATGATCCCCTCGAACGCGAAGTTGAACGAGTCGAGGATGCCGGGGACGCGGCGCGTGCTCATGGCAGGAGCAGTTCCTCCTCGCGCGCTTCCATCGCATCGCCGTGGTCGTACCCGAGGAGATGCAGGAGACCGTGAGTGAGCGGCCAGCGCCACTCGTCGCCGACGACCTGCGGGCAGAGCACGACGTCGCCGAGCGCGCGCGGCACCCCCTCGGGCAGGTCGTCGCGCCCGTCGATGGGGAACGAGAGCACGTCGGTCGACTCGTCGATACCGAGATGGTCGCGCTTCAGCACCCGCATTTCCTCCGAGCCTACGAACGCCAGCCCGAGCTCTCCGTCCTCGACCCCCTCGGCGCGGAGGACTCGGCCTGCGAGCTCGACCGCGCCCCCCTCGTCGACCGCGATCCCGCTTCGATTGTCGACCTCCACCGAAATCATCGATTGCGCTCTTCGGTGTGCTCCTTGTAGGCCTCGACGATGCGCTGCACGAGCTTGTGCCGGACGACGTCCTTGTGTCCAAACTGCGTGAACGAAATGCCGTCGATGTCCTGCAGCACGTCCTGAACGTGCACGAGGCCCGAGCGCTGCTCCCGCGGCAAGTCGATTTGGGTCACGTCACCCGTGACGACGACCTTTGAACCGAAACCGAGCCGTGTCAGGAACATCTGCATCTGCTCGGGCGAGGTGTTCTGTGCCTCGTCGAGGATGATGAAGCTGTCGTTCAACGTTCGCCCGCGCATGAACGCGAGCGGGGCAACCTCGATCGTGCCGCGTTCCATCAGGTTCATCGCCTTGTCGGGCTCGAGCATGTCGTAGAGCGCATCGAAGAGCGGGCGCAGATATGGGTCGACCTTCGCCAGCATGTCGCCGGGCAGGAAACCCAGGCGCTCTCCCGCCTCGACCGCGGGCCGGGTGAGGATGATGCGTGCGACTTCACGCTCGTGCAGGGCCGCGACTGCACACGCCATTGCGAGGTAGGTCTTTCCGGTTCCGGCCGGCCCGATCCCGAACGTGACCGTCGAACGGCGAATCGCGTCGACGTACGCCTTCTGACCGACGGTTTTTGGGGCGATCTTCTTGCCGCGGTGCCGCCAGACGACCGCATCGAAGACCTCGCGCACGTCCTGGCCCGCCTCGACAGCCCCGAGCACGGCGTCGACGGTGTGCGCGCCGATCTGATGGCCGCCCTCGACCAGTTCCACGAGCTCGTCGACGAGCGCGCGAGCCTCAGCCACATGCTCCTCGTCGCCCTCGAGGGTCAGCTGGTTGCCACGCAACCGGATCGTGCACTGCATACGTTCGCGCATGGCGGCGAGCACGCCGTCGGAGATCCCGGCGAGTTCGGCCGCGACCGCGTTCGAGACATCGAGTGTTTCCTGCACGGGTGCAGTGTAGGTTGCGCCGATGGGGCGGAAGTGGTGGACATTGCTGACGGTCTGCGTCGCCACCTTCATGCTCCTGCTCGACATCACGATCGTCAACGTGGCCCTGCCGGCGATCCAAGGGGCGCTCAATGCCTCGTTTTCCGACCTGCAGTGGGTCGTCGACGCCTATGCGCTCGCGCTCGCGACGTGTGTCCTGACCGCGGGCGCGCTGGCAGATCTCTTCGGCCGCAAGCGGCTCTTCGTGATCGGGATCGTCCTCTTCACGATCGCATCGGCGGCCTGCGGGATCGCCGGTGACCCGCTGTTCCTGATCATCGCGCGTGGCGCGCAGGGAATCGGAGGCGCGACGATGTTCGCGACCGCACTGGCGCTGCTCTCGCAGGAGTTCCACGGAAAGGAGCGCGGGACCGCGTTCGGGATCTGGGGCGCGACGATCGGTCTCGCGGTGGCGATCGGCCCGCTTGTCGGCGGCATGCTCACCTCCTGGCTCTCGTGGCGCTGGATCTTCCTCGTCAACATCCCGATCGGCGTCGCGGCCGTCGCGCTCGCGATGGCGCAGCTGCGCGAGTCGAGCGATCCAGAGCACAGCCAACTCGATCCCGTCGGGCTCGTCACGCTGACGAGCGGCCTCTTCTGCCTGATCCTCGCGCTGATCGAGGGCAACTCGCACGGCTGGTCGAGCGGGCTCATCGTCGGCTTACTCGTCGCGGCGTCCGTGCTGATCACGGCGTTCGTCGCGTCGCAGGCAATGCAATCCACCTCGATGGTCGACCTCGCGCTCTTCCGCCGACCCGCGTTCGTCGGCGCTCAGATCACCGCCTTCGCGATCTCGTCGACCCTTTTCGCGATGTTCCTCTACCTGACGCTCTACCTCCAGGACGTGCTGCGCCTCTCGCCGCTCCAGACAGGTGTTCGCTTTCTGCCGCTAAGCCTCGTCTCGTTCGTCGCCGCGCCGGCGGCGGGGCGCCTCTCGACGCGCATGCCGATCCGGTTGCTGCTCGGCTCGGGGCTCGGCCTGGTTGCGCTCTCGATGTGGCTGATGAGCGGCATCACCGTCGATTCGAAGTGGACGACGCTGTTACCCGGCTTCATCGTCGGCGGCATCGGCGTCGGCCTCGTGAACGCACCGCTTGCGACGACCGCGGTCTCGACTGTGCGTCAGGAACGCGCGGGCATGGCGTCCGGTCTGAACAACACGTTCCGGCAACTCGGAATCGCAACCGGCATCGCCGCGCTCGGAGCGATCTTCCAAAGCAAGGTCGGTTCCACACACTTCGGGACCGGGCACGTGCCGGATGCGGCGCGTGCGACGTTCATCTCGGGGCTGAACGCGATTCTCGAAGTGGGTGCGGTCGTCGCGGCGATCGGCGCCGTGCTTGCGTTCCTGCTCGTGCGGCGGCAGGACTTCGTCGCGAGCGGGCCGCCGCCCACGGCCGCCGAGGCCTAGGCCAGCTTTTCGCGCACGATCTGACTCACTGCCGAGCCGTCAGCACGACCGGCGATCTGTGGCATGACGTCCGCCATCACCCGCCCCATGTCGCGCATGCTTGTCGCCTTGTTCTCGGCGATCGCGTCGTCGACGATCCGCTCGATCTCCTCCTCACCGATCGGCTCGGGCATGAACTCCTGCAGGATCGCCAGCTCGCCTTCTTCCTTCTGGGCCTGCTCCTCACGCCCGCCGCTTCGGAATGCGTCGGCGGCTTCGTGTCGTTTCTTCCGCTCACGCTGGAGTACCTGCAACTCCTCTTCGTCGGAGAGCGGGCGCTGAAGCTCTTTCTCGGCCGAACGCAGGCTCGAGAGGATCAGTCGCAGCGCATCACGGCGGACGTTGTCGTGGGCACGCATCGCGTCTTTCACCTCGTCCTCGAGGCGCGCGAGCACGCTCACTGCTCGATCACCGCCGCTGCGACTGCACCCGGGACGTCGGCCTGCGAGCTCGGGCCGCCGCCGAGAATGTGCCAGTGCAGGTGAAAAATCGTCTGACCGGCGCTCGGGCCCACGTTCACGAGCACACGGTAATCGGTCAGACCCGCCTTCTTCGCGGTCTCCGCCACGAACTCGAGCATGCGCTTCGTCTCCTTCGCGTCGAAGTCGGAAATCTCCCGGAAGGTATCGACATGGCGCACGGGCAGCACGAGGATGTGCACCGGCGCCTGCGGATTGATGTCGTTGATCGCAACGAAACCCTTTGCCTCGTTCACGTACGCCCCGTTGCGGGCGATGCTGCAGAAGAGGCAATCCTCAGGCGCCTTCGGCACGAACGCCTTCCTCCGTGACCGCCGCGCCCCGCACGATCACGAGCTCGCCCACCGTCGCCTCGACGAGCCACGGCGTGTAGTCGTCGCCGTAGCCGCGCCCGGGCCGGTCGACGAGGACGGTGTCGGTCGCTCCGACCTTTCCCTGCCAATGGCGCAGGCACAGCTCGTGCGAGAGCGCGCGTAACCGGGCGCCGCGCTCTTTCTTCATCGCGGGCGAGACCCGGTCGTCGGCCGCCGTCACCGTCCCGGGTCTCGGCGAGTAGGGGAAGACATGCACCTTCGTGAGGCCTGCGCTCTCAACAGTTCGAAGCGTGCGCTCGAAGGCGGCGTCATCCTCGGTGGGGAAGCCGACGATCACATCCGAGGTGAGGTTGAACTCTCCGGCGAGCGGCGCGAGCCGGCGCAGGTACGTCGCGGTCGAGTAGCGGCGGCGCATCGCGCCGAGGACACCGTCGTCACCCGACTGCAGCGGAACGTGGAGGTGCTTCGTCACCGTCGGCGTCTCGCGCAACGCCGCGACGAGCGCGGCGTCGACATGGTTGATCTCGATCGAACTGAGGCGCAGGCGCTGTAGGCCCGGCGTCACACCTGCCGCTCGCACGAGACGCGGCAGGTCGAAGCCGGCGTCCCGGTCGCGGAAGCAGCCGAGGTTGATGCCGGTGAGCACCACTTCGCGGTGACCCTGATCGACGCGGCGGCGGATCTCAGCGAGTACCGCGCTCGCGCTGCGGCTCCGCGAGCCTCCGCGCACGAGCGGGATGACGCAGAAGTTGCAGCTGAACGAGCAGCCGTCCTGGATCTTCACGAACGCGCGCACGCGATCGATCCGCGCGTCGGCCTGCACGCAGCCGATCGCGCCGACATCGCCCGCAACGAACGCAGCCGTGTCCTCGCTGCGCTTTGCGACGACGGTCACGTTGCCCGGCAAGCCGGCGAAGGAACTACCCTCGAGATTCGCGCCACAGCCCGTGATGTAGACGCGGCCGTGGGTGCGCGCCGCTCGCGCTGCGGCTTTGCGGCTTTTCGCGAGCCCCTCGTTCGTCACACAGCACGTACTGATGACTGCGACATCGGCGGCCTCGTCAAGGGATTCGGAGTGGCCGTCGCGGAGCAGCACCTCGCGCACCTCGTGCGCGTCCGCGTGCGAGACCTTGCAGCCGAGGAAGTCGACGTGGAACGTCGCCACACGGTGATCCTAGGCTAGATCTTGCGATGCACGTCGGCGGCCCAGCCGTCGATCTCGCCGCGCTCGCAATGCTCGTACCCGGGAAGGCGCGGCTCTTCCGACATCAGGTAGCCCGACGTGACGAGGACGTCGGCGCTGGTGCGTTCCGGCAAGGCGAGCACCGCCGGCAGCGAGATGTTGGCGACGACCGTGGACGCCGTCGGGAGCGTATCCTCGCGGCCGACGAGCCGCGCGTCCACAACAACGCCGTTCGCGGCAGCGTTCGCGAGTGTCGCCTCGATCGAGGCCGTCTCGACATCGACACCGATCACCGGCTCGAAGCCGAGGAGCGCCGCGGCGATCGCGAGCACTCCCGACCCGCAGCCGACGTCGAGCAGCGAGCTCGGCTCGAGCCGTTGGAGCAATTCGAGGCAGAGCTGAGTGGTCGGATGGGCGCCGGTGCCAAACGCACGGCCCGGGTCGACAACCACGAGGAGCGCATCGGTGGGCGGGGTCTCCCACGGCGGGCCGACCCACAGACGGCCGACACGCACCGGCTGGTGGAACATGCGCCAGCGCTCTTCCCACCCGCTCTCGACATCCGCGCTCTCGGCCGCACCGAAGAAATGCCAGATCTTCTCTTCACCCGCTGCGTCGGTGTACGCGACGAGCTCGATGCCGCCGTCGCAATCCACTTCTTCGAATCCCTGTGGGAAGAGCTCGATCATCGTCGCGCGCGCCTCCTCGGCGCGGCGTTCGAGAACCTGGACGGAGACGCGGCGCAGAGAGCTCAACGAAATGCGCTCTTCAGCTTCTCGAAGAATCCGTCGTCGTGGCGGTACGTGTGCTCGTCGCTCGCCAGCTCGAACTCCTCGAGCAGGCGACGCTGGGCGTCCGTGAGCCGACGGGGAACGGAGACGTTCACGAGCACCCGGTGGTCACCGCGGCCGAAGCCCTGCAGCACCGGCATGCCGCGGCCGCGCAACACGCGAACCTCGCCGGGCTGCACGCCGGGCGGGAGCTCGAGCTCGGTTGGCCCTTCGAGCGTCTCCACGGTCATCGTCGCCCCGACCGACGCCTGCACGATCGTCAGATCGACCTGCGAGTAGATGTCGTTGCCCTCGCGCACGAAACGCGGATCGGGTCGGACGCGCACGAGGACGTACGCATCGCCGGCGCTGCCGCCGCGAGGCGCGGCGTGGCCCTCGCCGGTCACGCGAATGCGCTGTCCGTCGTGGATCCCCTCTGGCACCTCGACCTGGAGCGTGCGCGACTCGATCACGCGCCCGGCGCCGTCGCACTCCTTGCAGGGGTGCTCGACGATCTGCCCGCGGCCGCCACACACTGGACATGCCTGCGCCCGCACGAACTCGCCGAAGATCCCCCGCGAGACCTGGTGGACGCGTCCCGAGCCCTCGCACCGGTCGCACCGGATGGGCTCCGTCCCCGGCTCGACTCCGTCACCGCCACACGTCGTACAGGCGACGGCGGCGTCGAACGGAACCGGAACAGTCACGCCACGCGCCGCATCCACAAGCTCGATCTCGACCTCCGCGGCGATGTCCGCTCCTCGCTGGCGCGACCGGCCACCGCGCATCGCGGCGCCGAAGATGTCGTCGCCGAAGAAGGCGCTGAACAGGTCGCCGAGGCCGCTGATGTCGACGTGCGAGGGCGTGAACCCACCCGACCGGAGGCCCTGGTGCCCGTAGCGGTCGTAGAGCGCGCGGGTTTCGGCGTTCGAGAGGACCTCGTACGCCTCGCTGACCTCCCGGAAGCGGATCTCCGTCTCGGGCTCGTCAGAGACGTCGGGGTGCAGTTGCCGCGCGAGCTTGCGAAACGCCTTCTTGATCGTCGCCTCGTCGCAGTCGCGAGCAACGCCGAGCAGTTCGTAATAGTCGCGGTTCGTCGCGGCCATCAGTCGTCTCCGTAGGCCTCGGCGACAAACCGCGACAGCTCGTGGGCCGCCGACCGGACCGAGCGCAATGCCTTGTCGTAGTCCATGCGCAGCGGACCGAGCAGGCTCACGGCGCCGAGCGTCTGATGCGTCAGGCCGTAGGTCGTCCCAACGAGCGCGAGCGAGCGCAGTCCGGGCTGCTCGAATTCTTCGCCGACGCGCGCGAACGACCGGCGTGGCACACCGCGCTGTGCGAGGACATCGAGCAGCGCGGCTCGCTTCTCGAGCACCTCCATCAGGCTTCGGTAGGCGCCAATCTCCTCCGCGCGCATCTCGTCGAGCAGTCCGGCGGTGCCTCCGACGAAGAGTCGCCGGTCCTCGTCTGTTGCCTGCTCGAACGCGCCGCGCACGACGAGCAGGAACGCCCGTTCGCGCGTTGAGAGGCTCGGCTCGTCGAACGCGAGCTTCGCGGTGCGCGAGCCGATCCGCGAGCCGGCGAGCCGCTCGTTCAGATAGTCCGCCGCCCACGTCACGAGCCCAAGGTCGACCGGGTCGGTGAAGACGTAACGAAGCTTGGTGACGCCGCCCGCCGAGGTGATCACGACGACCATCACGACGTTCGGCTGCAGGAGCAGCACCTCGACGTGACGCACCGTCGCGGCCTCGAGGGCCGGAGCCGAGACGAGCGCCAGGAGCCGAGACACCTGCGACAGCATCTCCGTCGTCGCCTGAAGCGCCTCCTCCACCTCCGCCCGCTCGGCCGGCAGGTCGAGCGGGAACTCGGCCGGCCGCTGCTCCTCGTGGCTCAAGAGCTCGTCGACGAACAGCCGGTAGCCGGCCTCGGTCGGGATGCGACCGGCAGAGGTGTGCGGATGCGTCAGCAGTCCGAGCCGCTCGAGCTCGGCGAGCTCGTGGCGCACGGTCGACGGCGAGAACCCGAGCCCGGCGCGCTCGACAAGCGCCCGCGACCCGACGGGCGCGCCCGTCGCGACGTACTCCTCGACGACGAGCCGGAGGATGTCGCGTTGCCGGTCCGAGAGCACCATGTCCACCCTCCCATGGTAGGGAGTGCGCGGGGGGACCCGTTCTAGGCGAGGAGCCGGGCGGTCACGCCGCCCCCGAGGAAGCGCCCGCGCGGGGTCAGCCGGAGGCTCTCCCCGTCATGCTCGACCAGGCCGAGGCCCTCCAGCCGCTCGAGCTGGACAGGGTCGAGGGACGCCTCGAGGCCCGCGAGCGGCAGTGGCTCGTCCAGGCGCAGCCCGAGCATGATCCGCTCGGTGTCTCGGATGCTCGCCGACAGGCTCTCAGGCTCGCTCGGCGGTGTCCGGCCACCCTCGAGTGCCGCGAGATAGCGTGCGAGCGACGGCGCGTTCCGCCAACGCCGATTCTCGATTGTGCTGACCGCGCCCACGCCGAGGCCGAGGTAGTCGTGTCCGAGCCAGTAGCCGAGGTTGTGACGCGCCCGCAGGTCCCGGCCGCCCACACGGTCAAGTGTCCGGCAGAAGTTCGCCGTCTCGTACCAGCGGAAGCCGGCAGCGGTCAGCGTCTCGACGACGCGCTCGAAATACGTCTCCATCGACTCCGCCTGGCGCTGCAGCTCGTCCCCGTAGGCGTGCGTGAAGCGGGTGCCCGGCTTTGCTTCCAGCTCGTAGGCGGAGATGTGCTCCGGCTCGAGCGCCAGTGCTTCGGCGAGGTCGCGTTCGAGGTCGGCGGGCTCCTGGCCCGGGATGCCGTAGATGAGATCGAGAGAGATGTTGTCAATTTCGGCATCACGAAGACGGTACACCGCCCGTCGGACGTCGTCCGGCTGGGCAACACGATCAAGGACCGCCAGCAGCCGCGGCGCGAAGGTCTGCGCGCCAAGGGAGACCCGATCGACGCCGACGCGGGCAAGGAGCGCCGCAAGCTCGGCGGTCACCGTCTCGGGGTTCGCCTCGACCGTCACCTCGGCGGCGGCCGGTAGTGCGTCGAGCAATCGCTCGAGCTCGGCGGCACCGGTGAAGGTCGGGGTGCCGCCGCCGAGATAGACGGTCTCGAGCGGCGCGTCGCGGAGCGCGGCTCGCAGCGAGAGCTCGCGCAGAAGAGCGTCGACGTAGCGGCCGTGCTCGCCGCCCCGGCCGACCACGGTCACGAAGTCGCAGTAGCCACAGCGCGACGAGCAGAACGGGAGGTGGACGTAGAGGTGCCGCAGGCCCACGGCGTCAGGCGCGGCGGCGGGGGCGCGGCACGAGCTCGCCGCCGCAGTTCGGGCAGACGTGGCTCATGTCCGCCGCGCAGTCGGGGCAGAACGTGCACTCGAACGTGCAGATCGCGGCGGCGCCTTCGGGTGCAAGCAGCGCCAGGCAGCGCTCGCACTCGGTCTTCATCTCGAGGGCCACGTCTACCGCTTCGCCGGCTCGTTGAGGTTCAGCACGGCAAGGAACGCCTCCTGCGGCACCTCGACCCCGCCCACATTCTTCATCCGCTTCTTTCCCTTCTTCTGCTTCTCGAGCAGCTTGCGCTTACGGCTGATGTCGCCGCCGTAGCACTTCGCGAGCACATCCTTGCGCCGGGCCTTCACCGTCTCGCGCGCGATCACGCGCGCGCCGATCGCCGCCTGGATCGCGACGTCGAACATCTGCCGCGGGATCTCCTCTCGCAACTTCTCGACGAGTTGCCGGCCACGCTCGTAGGCGAAGTCGCGATGCACGATCAGCGACAGGGCATCGACAGGCTCGCCGCCGACGAGAATGTCGACGCGCGCGAGGTTGCCCGGCTGGAAGCCGGTGATGTCGTAGTCGAAGCTCGCATACCCACGCGTGCGGGACTTCAGCTGGTCGTAGTAGTCGAGGACGATCTCGCCGAGCGGCAACTCGTAGGTCAGGTGAACCCGCTCCGGCGACAGGTACTCCATGTGGTCGAAACGGCCGCGGCGGTCGTTGTTCAACTCCATGACCGCCCCGACGAACTCCTTCGGGACGATGATCGACGCCTTGATGTACGGCTCCTCGACGTCCTCGACGGCCTCTGGGAGGTCGGACGGCGTGTGCACCTCGATCCACTCACCGTTCATCGGGCGCACGCGGTAGGCGACGTTCGGCGCGGTGACGAGCAGGTCGAGGTCGAACTCGCGCTCGAGCCGCTCGCGAACGATCTCCATGTGCAGGAGGCCGAGGAAGCCGCAGCGGAACCCGAAGCCGAGCGCCTGTGATGTCTCCGGCTCGTAGAAGAGCGCTGCGTCGTTGAGCTTCAGCCGCTCGAGCGCGTCGCGCAACTCGGGGTAGGAGTCGGAGTCAGTCGGGAAGAGGCCGGCGAACACCATCGGCTTCACTTCCTTGTAGCCGGGCAGTGCCTCCGCTGCGCCCGCGCGGTCGGACGTAAGCGTGTCGCCGACACGCAACTCGGAGACGTCCTTCAGTCCGGTGATCACGTACCCGACTTCGCCTGCGCTGAGCTCTTGCACGGGACGGTTGGTCGGCGACATGAAACCGATCTCCTGCGCCTCGAATCGTGTTCCCTGCGCCATCGCCCGCACCCATTCGCGGGGGCGGAAGGTGCCGTCGACGACGCGCACGAACGCGACGACGCCGCGGTACTGGTCGTAGGACGAATCGAAGATCAGCGCGCGAGCAGGGGCACCTAGGTCACCGGACGGCGGCGGGATGCGCTCGACGATTGCGTCGAGCACCTCGGCGACGCCTTGCCCCGTCTTCGCCGAGATGCGCAGCACGCGCTCGGCGTCGTCGCCGATCAGGTCGGCAACCTCCGCGGACGCGCGTTCGGGATTGGCGGCGGGGAGATCGATCTTGTTCACGACGGGGACGATCTCGAGGTTGTTCTCGATCGCGAGATATGCGTTCGCAAGGGTCTGCGCCTCGATGCCCTGGGCCGCGTCGACGACGAGCAACGCCCCTTCGCATGCCTGGAGCGACCGTGAGACCTCGTAGGTGAAGTCGACGTGCCCCGGCGTGTCGATCAGGTTCAGCTGATGGCCCTTCCACTGCACGCGCACCGCCTGGGCCTTGATCGTGATGCCCCGCTCGCGCTCGAGGTCCATCGAATCGAGCAGCTGGTCGCGCATTTCGCGCGCGGACACGGTGTCCGTGAGCTGGAGGATGCGATCAGCGAGCGTCGACTTGCCGTGGTCGATGTGCGCGATGATCGAGAAGTTGCGGATGTGCTGCTGGTCCATGGCGTGTCAGCCGCGAGAACGGCGGCTCCGCAAGGAGAGTAGCGCCTGCATCTCGCGTATCCCAAGCAGTTTTCCGACTCCGAAATAGGCGACTGTGGCCGCCGCCAGGGCGGGGAGCAGCGAGAGAAGTTGACCGCCGAGCGAGCGGCCGAGGAGATCGTCGAGCGGTTTCCAGACGGCGAATGCGATCCCGCCGGCGACAAGGCCGGCGGCGGCGACGCGCAGGAAGGAAGCCGAGACCGCGCGGAAGTCGATGCCATCGAGGCGCCGGTGAAGGAGCAGGAGGAGCGCCGCCGTGCCGCCGATGTTCACGATCGCGGTCGCAAGCGGAATCCCCCACGTGCCGAGAGGCGAGAACGCGACGTCGAGGATCGCGTTCAGGAAGAGGTTGCCAAGCGCCACCCAGGTCGGGATCCAATTCTCCTGCAGGCTGAAGAACGCTCGGTTCAGCATCAGCATCGTCCCGTTGAACGCGAGCCCGGCCGAGAGCGCGGCGAGGCAGGCGGCGACGATCGGTGTCTGGGAGGACGTGAAGGCGCCGCGCTGGTAGATCAGGCGCGTGATCGGCTCCGCGAGCACGGCCGAGACGATGCTTGCGGGCACGAGCAGAAACGCGATCTGCCGCAGGCCGGTTTCGGTCGTGCGGCGGAAGCCGTCCATGTCGCCGCGCGAAGCGAAGCGCGCGAGTGACGGGAACAGCACCGTCGCAACCGCGACCGAGAACATCCCTTGCGGAAGCATGTAGATGCGAAACGCGGCGTCGATCTCGGACGGTGCGTTGGCGGTGACGAGCCAGCCGCCGATGACGCCGTCGATGAGGGCGTTGATGTTGATGAGCCCGAGGCCGAGCGTGACCGGGAGCATCAGCTTGAACACCTGCTTGACCGCCGGGTCACGCCAGTCGATCACGAGTCGAAGCCGGCCGTCCTTCCCGCGGAGCCACGGGATCGGGAGCAGCACCTGCACCACCGTCCCTGCAAGGATCGCGCCCGCGTAGACGTAGAGCTTGTGGTCGGCTCCGTGCACATGAGGGACGCCGAGGACGAGGCCCGCGATGATCACGAGGTTCCACGCGACCGGCGTGAGCGCCGGGATCGAGAACTCGTCGTAGGTATTGAGGATCCCGACGATGATTCCGGACACGCCGAGCAGCGCGACGATCGGGAAGAGCACCTGCGAAAGACCGATCAGGAGCGGGTGGTAGTGCGGGTAGAGCGGCGGCATCACCCAGCGCGCGACGAGGATGAAGAGTGCGCTGACGGCGCCGAGGCCGAGGAGGGTGAGCCAGAGGAGGCTCGAGGCGACGCGCCACGCGCGCTTTCGCTCGCCCTTCTCGATGAGGTCGCTGAAGACGGGGACGAATGCCGACGAGAGCGCCGCGTCGGCGACGAGAGCGCGGATCGTGTTCGGCACGAGGAATGCGATCTGGAAGGCGTTGACGGGGCCCTGGACCCCGAAGTAGTTCTTCGCGACCACCTCGCGGATCAGGCCGAGCACGCGGGAGATCCCCGTGGCGAGCGAGAAAATCGCCGTCGACAGCGCGAGGCGGCGGACGGGCCGCTCCGTGATCGAGGTCGCGGCGAGATCGCTCGTCTCGCCGGGTCCGGGCGTCACATCGTCGGCCACCGCGGCGAAGGTTACGCTCGCAGGCGGGGGAAGCAGGAACTCGTCTGAGACGAGTTCCACGGCTTTGCTACCATCGCGGCGCCCGCGCAGCGGGCTTTTTCTCGCCATGCCGAACATTCAGCAACAAAAGAAACGCGTCCGGATCGCCGCCGAAGAGCGGCTCGAGAACCTGCGCTACACGTCGTCGATCAAGACGCACGCCAAGCGGCTCCAGACCGTGGTCGCCGAGGGTGACAGCGCGGCGATCGAGACGGAGCACCGCGGCCTTGTGAAGCTGATCGACCGGGCCGTGGCACGCGGAGCGCTCCACAAGAACGCCGGCGCCCGCAAGAAGTCGCAGGCCGCGCGCCTCGCCGCCGGCCCGACCGCCAAGCCCTAAGGCGGCCGTCAGGTTCGGGCGGTTTCGCGCGGTCGCGTGATGTCGACGAGCGCACGTTCGAGCTCGAGATCGTTCGTCAGCCGCGAGCCGCCCTTCAACGCGTGATCGAGGTCGGCGAGGCGCACGAGCGCGTCGTCGAGCTCTGCGGCGCTGAAGTTCCTGATCTGCGCGAAGAGCTTCTGCGCGGGGTACGGCTTCATGCCGAGCTTCGCCGCGGCGTCGGCCGGTGAGAGGCCCTGAGACTCGAGGCGGTGTGCGAGGCGGGCGTTTCGAATGTGCTTGTTCAGGCTGCCTACGACGCGCGGGATCGTCTTGGAGCGAGGGTCGCCCGTGCGGTCGAGCATCTTCTCCGCCTCTCGCAGCACGCCGCCGACGTCGCGAATGCCCCAGGCGTGGGTGAGGTTCCACGGCGGCGAGTCGGCGCGTGGCGCGACGATTGCCGCGACATCCGCCTCGGTGATCTCCTCCCCTCCCGCCCATGTCGCGAGCTTCTCGACCTCGCTCGCGAGGTCGTAGAGGTCGTCGCCGATCAGCTCGCCGAGCAGACGGCACGCCTCCGGGTCGGCGCGCGCGCCGTGCATCTTGAACTGCTCGCCGATCCAGCGCGCAACCGCACGCTGGGCGACATCCCAAAGCAGCACCTCGCCCTTACCGGCCGTGACCGCCTTCGCGAGCGGGGCGTCCTTCTTGAGCTCGCCGCCGACGAGCGCGAGCGTCGTTCCAGGCATGGGGGATTTCAGGTAGTCGGCGATCGCCTTCGCGTCAGGCGCCTTCCACGATTCCACGCCGTCGATCACGATCAGGCGCGAGCCCGAGCCGAAAAGGCCCAGGGCGTTGCACGACGCGACGGCGTCGTCGCCGCTCGTCTCTTCCCCCATGTGCATCTCGACCGCGTCGCTTTCGAAACGCGCCCGCAACCGTGCGACGGCGCGATCGACCTTCGGGCGGTCGCTGCCCGCGATCAGATAGGCCGGTTTGAGCTCGTCCGCCATCGCCGCCAAGCATAGGCCGCCGCGCCGAGGGCGCAGGCGGTAGCGACCGCCGCGCCGCGACCGCTCACCTGGGCGAACGGGACCGCGCCGACCAGGCGAGCGCATTCGGCGACGTAGCTGGCGATCCAGCCGTTGACGCTTGCGAGATCGACGGCGAGGGAGGGTGCGACTGGGTCGATGGCGGCGGTCACCAGCGCGAGGCCGAGGAGCGGCCCGACCGCAGGCTCGACAAGTGCGTTCGCGACCACCCCGAGCAGCGGCACCGAGCCGAACTGGAGCCAGAGGACCGGCGTCGTCGCGAGACTGCAGACGACCGAGATCGCAACGACGAGCCCCAACTGGCGTGGAACGGGATACCCGTCGAGCACGTCCTTCACCCGCCCTGCCGCTAGGAAGATCGCGAGCACCGCCGCGAACGAGAGCTGGAAGCCCGGATCGAACACCGTGTACGGATTCCAGGCGAGGAGCACCACTGCCGCGAGCAGCAGAACGTGCCACGGATCGCGTTCGCGTGCGGCGAGCCAGGCGATCGACACCGCAGCCCCCGCGACCGCCGCGCGAATCACCGACGGCTGCGGGCCGACGGCGAGGACGTAGGCGCCGATCGCTACGAGAGCCCCAAGGTGCCCCCACGCCCGCGGCACGCCGAGCAGCACGCCGAGCCCGAGCACCCCGCCGGCGAGCAGCACCACGTTCTGCCCCGAGACCGCGAGGAGGTGATAGAGCCCCGAGCGGCGGAAGCTCGTCTTGAGCGACGGCGAGAGTCCCGCATCGTCACCGAGCACGACGCCCTCGAGGACAGCGCGCCGTTCTCCCACGAGGCCGGGTGCGCAGGCGCCGCGGAGCCAGCGCCGAAGCCGGTCGGCAATCCCGCCGAGGCCGCCTCGGTGCCCGACGACATGCCACTCGTCGACGTGCAGAACGATGTGGACTCCTTGTCGGCGCAGGTAGGTGCGCTCGTCGAAGCCGTTCGCGGGTGGGCGCGGGAGCCGCACGACGGCGAGCAGGCTCACGAGTGCCCCCTGCGGCGGCGCACGGCCGAGTGGCAGGTCGAGCTGGACGCGCTCGTCGACACGCTTCCCGTCGAAGCTTCGTACCCGACCCGGGAGCCGCTGCTGGAACGCCCCGACGCGCGGCTCGCCCGTCACCTCGACGAGCGCCCGCGCGGAGCGGTCGACCTCGCCGCGCAAGGGACTTCGGTCGAGCGCGGCGAGCCGGACGCCACCCCACCACCAGCCGACGCCGAGCGCGACAACCCCGAGCGCGGCGAACCCTGTCGGGCGCGGCGCGGCGACCACGAGCGCTCCGAGACAGAGCGCGACGAGCAACGCGAGCGGTTCGATCCCGAGCCGCGCCAGGTTCGAGACGGCGAGCCCGACGGCGAGCCCCGCGGCTAGGACGTGCGCGGGCAAGACGCGCGTCATGGCACGACCAGTGGTCGCAGGTCGGCGAGCTTCGCCGGGCCGATGCCGGGGATGGCGTCGAGCCCGTCGACCGATGTGAACGGCCCGTGCGCCTGTCGATAGGCGACGATTTTCTGCGCAGTGACCGGCCCCACGCCCGGCAAGGCGTCGAGCTGCTCGGCCGTTGCGGCGCTGAGCGACACCGGCCCCGCCGTTCCGCCCAGCGACGCCGCCGCGCCACCCGCAGGCGAGCCGCGGGAGGCAACGAGCACCTGCTCTCCGTCCGCGACGGGCGCGGCGAGGTTGACCGCGGTGCGCTCGGCGTGGCGCGTTAGACCACCTGCACGCGCAATTGCATCGGCGACCCGGGCGCCCTGCACGAGCCGGTAGAGCCCGGGCCGGCGAACCGCTCCTGCGACGTCGACGACGAGCAGTCGCCCCGCCGCCGGCGCGCGGGCCGACGCAGGCTTCGGCGCGATCGGAGCGACCGCGAGCGGCGCGGCCGCGGCGTGCCCGCCGAGGTGCCGCCACGCGAGGACGACCGCGACGACGCAGGCGAGCGCGACCGCGAGGAGCCGCCGCTGCTGCACGCTGAGTGAGATTCCGGTCACCGTTCAACCGTGCCGGAGGAACTGTCACACGTGGGAAACGCGCTCGTGTCGAAAGCGCAACAACTTCTCCACAGGTCGCGGCCCGTGCGGCCGACGCGACCGCGACGCGCTAGATCACGAAGTTGACGAGCTTGTCGGGCACGACGATCACGCGTCGTTCAACCCCGTTCAGGTGCGCCTGGACCTTCTCGGACGCGCGCGCGTGCTCGATCAGCTCCGCCTCGGACAGCCCGGCGGGCACGTCGACGCGGTCGCGCACCTTGCCGTTGACCTGGAGGACGAGTTGCACGGTGTCGTTCTGCAGCAGCTTCTCGTCGGCGTGCGGCCAAGGCTCGTCCATCACGCGGCCTTCCCGGCCGAGCGCAGTCCAGAGCTCCTCGGCGACGTGCGGCGTGTAGGGCTGGAGCACCGAGACCGCCGTCTCGGCCGCGAAACGTGCCGCCGGGTCGGCCGGTGCCTTCGAGAGCTCGTTCACGAGTTCCATCACCGCCGAGATCGGCGTGTTGAAGACGAACCGCCGCCCGATGTCGTCGGTAACGCGCGCGATCGTCTCGTGCGCCTTCCGCGCGAGGGGCGTGTCGACGCCGGTCGGGGACGCGGGCTGCCCCGCCGCCTCGTGCACGACGCGCCAGAGTCGCCGTATGAACCGAACGGTCGCGTCAATGCCGTCGGGCGACCAGTCGATGTCCTGGTCGGCCGGACCCTGGAAGCAGATGTAGATGCGGATCGCGTCGGCCCCGAAACGGTCGATCAGCTCGTTCGGCGAGACGCCGCCCTGCGACTTCGACATCCGCTTTCCGTCGAGCTTCACCCAGCCTTGGTGGAAGAGCTTCTGGAACGGCTCGCGGAAGCCGAGCATCCCGAGGTCGTTCAGTGCCTTCACGAAGAAACGTGAGTAGAGCAGATGGCCCTTCGCGTGATCGATCCCGCCGATGTACTGGTCGATCGGCATCCAGTAGTCGGCGATCGCGCGGTCGAACGGCGCGTGGTCGTCGCGCGGATCGGTGTAGCGCAGGAAGTACCACGACGAGTCGACGAACGTGTCCATCGTGTCGGCCTCACGTGTGGCGGGGCCGTCGCACACTGGGCAGGTGGTGTTGATGAAGTCCGGGTTGGACGCGAGGGGCGGCTTGCCCTTCGGCCGGTAGTCCGCCACGTCGGGCAGGAGCACCGGCAGCTCCGCCTCGGGCACGGGAACCATCCCGTGCGTGGGGCAGTAGACGACGGGAATCGGGCAGCCCCAGTAGCGCTGCCGCGAGAAGCTCCAGTCGCGCAGGCGGTAGTTGATCGACGGCTCGGCCTTCCCCTGTACCTCGAGCCAGTCGACGATTGTGCGCTTCGCCTCGTCGGCCGGCTGCCCGTCGAAGTCCGCCGAGTTCACAAGACGGCCTTCGTCGTCGATCACCGTGACGATCGGCAGGTCGTAGCGCTCGGCGAACTCGCGGTCGCGCTCATCGTGCGCGGGGACAGCCATCAACGCGCCCGTCCCGTAGTCCATCAGGACGTAGTCAGCGATCCAGATCGGGAGCTGCGCGCCGTTGACGGGATTGGTCGCGAAGTGGCCGGTGAAGACGCCACTCTTCTCGCGCGCCTCGCGCTCCTCGGTCGGCCGGGCGGCCGAGATGCGCGCATAGGTCAACGCCTCTTCGTTCCCCGCCGCCAGCTCGAGCACGAGCCGCGACTCGGGCGCGACCGCGAAGAACGTCGCACCGAAAAGCGTGTCGGGGCGCGTTGTAAACACCGGGATGTCAAGGTCGAGCTCGTCGACGCGGAAGACGATCTCAGCGCCCTCGGAGCGGCCGATGTGCTGGCGCTGGATCTTCTTCGTGCGCTCCGGCCAGTCGATCGTGTCGAGGTCAGCGAGTAGCACGTCCGCGTAGTCGCGAATCTTGAAGAACCACTGCTCCATGCTCCGGATCTCGACGATCGCGCCGCAGCGCCAGCAGCGCCCGTCGACGACATGCTCGTTCGACAGCACGGTCAGGTCGTTCGGGCACCAGTTGACCGGCGCCTCCTTGCGGTAGGCGAGCCCGTGCTCGAGGAACTTCAGAAAGAGCCACTGCGTCCAGCGGTAGAACGTCGGCTCGTGCGCGGAGACCTCGCGCTCCCAGTCGATCGCCCAGCCCATGCGTCGCATCTGGACGCGAATCGCCTCCATGTTGCGCTCCGTGATCTCGAGCGGGTGGCCGCCGTCCTTGATCGCGGCGTTCTCGGCCGGCAGGCCGAACGAGTCGAAGCCCATCGGGCGCAGCACCGTCGTCCCCTGCCGCCGCTGGAAGTGCGTGACCACGTCGCCGAGCGTGTAGTTCAAGACGTGGCCCATGTGCAGGCTGCCGGACGGGTACGGCAGCATCTCGAGCATGTAGAAGTGGCGATCCGGCGTGTCGCCGGGCTTCGGGTTCGGGACCGAGAACGTGTGCTCGTCGGCCCAGATCGCCTGCCACTTCTGCTCGATTGTGTGCGCGTCGTACTCGGTCATCGGCGTCCTTGGCCCAAAGACGAAAAAGCCTCTCGAACGAGAGGCCGTGGGAGGTCGTCGCGGCGGGCCTCCGCGATGGCCCCTGGCACTAGGAAAGCTGTGGATCCATCGCCGGGAATTCTAGCGCCGCAGGCGGCGCAGTGGTGCCGGCGCCCACCAGTTCCAGTCGCCGAGAAGCGCCATCAGGCTCGGGACGAGGAGCGCGCGGACGAGCGAGGCGTCGATTGCGACAGCGAAGGCGATGCCGAGTCCGAGCTCCTTCACGAGCAGGATCGACGAGGTCGCGAACGCGCCGACCGCGACGCAGAAGAGCAGCGCAGCGGAGGTGACGACCCGGCCGGTGCGCTCGAGCCCGAGCGCGACCGCCTCGCGGTTGGAGAGCCCGTCGTCGTGCGCCTCCTTGATCCGCGAGAGCAGGAACACGCCGTAGTCGGTCGCGAGCCCGAACGCGATCGCGGCCAGCAACACTGGCTGGGTGAGATCGAGCGCCCCTTGGCTCTTGTACCCGAGTAGGCCCTCGAGCCGGCCGTCCTGGAAGACGAAGACGAGCATGCCGAACGCCGCGCCCAAACCGAGGACGTTCATCACGAGCGTCTTCAGCGGCAGAACGACCGAACGCGTCACGATGAAGAGGAGGGCGAGCGTCGAGAGGACTAGAATGCCGAGCGCGCGCGGGAGGTTGCGCCGCAGACTCGCGGAAGTATCGAGGAACCATGCCGTCCGACCGGCCACCGACGCGCCGGGAATCGTCCGGATCCGGCGGACGAGCGCTTTCGTCGCACCGCTCATCGCTTCGGCGCGCGGGATGACGTCGAGCGACCAGAGCCGCGGGCCGAGCCGCGCCGGACGCGTCACCGCCGTGAGGTCGGGCAGCCCGCGGATCGCCGCCTCTGCCGGCGCAGGATTGTCGGCGGCGATCGCAACGTGCAGCGGCGAGTCGAGGTTCGGCGCGAACGACGACGCGAGCACATCCGCAGTGCGTCGCGCACTGTCGCTCGTCGGTAGGACGGTGGCATCGACGCCGATGAAACGCACACCGAGCGCGGGCAGACCGAGGACAACGAGGAGCACGGCGGAGCAAACCGCGACGCGCCCCGGGCGTCGCATCACCCAGTGGGCGTAGCGGTACCACGCGCCACGTTCTTCCGGTCGAGCCGCGCGCTGCGCCGCGTGCTGCCAGCGCGCCGGTGAGAGTGCGTTCACCCGGGCGCCGAGCAGGACGAAGAGAGCGGGTAGAAGCAGCAGCGCGACGGCTCCCGCGAGCGGAGCGACGATGATCCCGCCGATTGCCATCGACCGCAGAAACGGCAGCGGGAAGACGAGCAGCGACGCGAATGCCGCGGCAACCGTAATCGCGCTGAACGCGACGGTGCGGCCGGCCGTCGTGAGCGTCGCGCGCACCGCCTCGAGCCCCGGCCCGCAACGTGCGAGCTCCTCGCGGTACCGCGAGACGAGGAGAAGGCTGTAGTCGATCGCGAGCCCGAGCCCTGCTCCGGTGACGAGGTTGAGCGCGAAGACCGAGATCGGCTGCACGTGGTTCACAAGGCGAAGGAGCGCAAGCGTGGAGAAGATCGAGAGCAGTCCCGCCGCGACCGGCAAGAGGGCCGCGACGAGCCCGCGAAAGATCCAGAGCGCGAGAATGAGGAGCAGCGGGAACGCAATCAACTCGGAGCGCAGAAGGTCGCGCTCGGTCTGTGTCCGCACCTGCTCGTCGGCGACCTGCGCCCCGCCGACGACTCCCGGAAGCGTCCGCGCAAGCCGTCGGGCGATCGCCCCGCGGTCAGTCGAGCTCGTCTTGAACCAGGCGGCAACGAGCACGAGCCGCCCTCCCTTTCCGACTGCGGCCTGCGGCTCGACGAGGGCGATGGACGGCTCGCTCCGCAGACGCGCCGCCGCCACGCGGGCATCGTGTGGCGAGGCGACGACGAGGATCGACGGCCCAGGCACGACACCGTTGCCCCGGGACAGGAGATCGAGCGTCCGGAAGCTCTGCGACGCCGGATCCTGGAAATCGTTGTCGCTCGAGGTCAGGATCCGCGGTGTCGCGACCCCGAACGCCGCGCCGACGACGGCCGCCGCGGCTGCGCAGGCGAGAATCGTGCGCGGACGGCGATGAGCAAGATTGGCGAGCGCTGCGAGCACGGCATCAGCACAATGCCTGACGTGATCAACGAGCTTCTCCCCGACACGGCTTCCGTCGAGCGCGGTGAGCTGACGCTGGGCGGCGTGTCTGCGAGTGAGCTCGTGCACGAGTTCGGCAGCCCGCTCGTCGTCTACGACGAGGCGACACTTCGCGCCCAAGCCCGCGCGTACGCGGCCGCGGCGCCCGGCGCGCTCGTCGCGTACGGCACAAAGGCATTCCCATCGGTCGCCGTGCTGCGTCTGCTCGCCGAAGAAGGCGTCGGCGCGGACGTCTCGACGCTCGGCGAGCTCGAGTTCGCGCTGCGGGCGGGGATTCCGGGCGAGCGCATGGTCATTCACGGCAACAACAAGGAGGACGAGCTGCTGCGCCGTGCGACCGAGGCAGGCGCCCTGGTCGTTCTCGACTCGCTCGACGAGCTCGAGCGCGCACGTGTGCTCGGCGGCGGCCGCTACCTCATCCGCGTCACGCCCGGTATCGAGGCGGACACGCACGAAGCGGTGAAGACCGCGCACCATGGCTCGAAGTTCGGGCTGCCGCCGGGCGATGCGGTCGAAGCGATCCGGCGACTACCGGAGGCCGAGGGTCTCCATGTGCACGTCGGCTCGCAGCTCATGCATTTCGGCGCGTCGTTGATGACCGTCGACTGGCTCGCCGGCTTCGCCGCTCGTCTGCGCGCGGAGCTCGACTGGACACCGCGGACGATCGACGTCGGCGGCGGCCTAGGAGTGCGTCATGTGCTCGAGGAGCCCGACTTCACGATCGGCGAGTTCGTCGGTGGGATGGTCGGTGAGCTGCAGCGGTCGTTCCAGCTGCAGGGCCTCCCCACGCCGGAGCTGATTCTCGAGCCAGGCCGCTCGCTCGTCTCGCGTGCGGGCGTGACCCTGTACACGGTCGGCGTCGTGAAGCGCGCGAGCGCCGCGACCACCTACGTCACGGTCGACGGCGGCATGTCCGACAACCCGCGCCCCGCGATGTACAACGCCCGCTACACCGCGCTGCTCGCGAATCGCGCGGACGAGCCCATTGCCGGCGTGTATGCGGTCGCAGGCAAGCACTGCGAGTCGGGCGACGTGCTGATCGAGCGAGTCGAGCTGCCGGAGCCCCGTCGCGGCGACGTGCTTGCCGTGCCGGTGACCGGCGCCTACACGCTCGCGATGAGCTCCACCTACAACGCGGTTCCGCGGCCGGCGGCAGTGCTTGTGAGTGACGGCACAGCGCGGCTCATCCGCCGGCGCGAGACCGTCGACGACCTACTCGCGCTCGAAGCTTGAGCGGCGCTTAGAACGCGCGCCACGACTGGCGCGAGATGAAGAGCCCGTGCCCGCGCGTGTTGTCGCACGTGATGCCGGTGCGGCGCGAGGCGCAGGTGTACGCGCCGTGACGCCAGGTCGACCCATAAGCAAGCGTCGAGTAGACCGGCCGCTCGGTGCCGGGGTCGTAGAGGATCCCGCCGCTGCATGTGACTCCCCCCTTGCGCGTGGCGGTGAGCTCGAAGCCGTGCCAGTCGAGACTCGCCGGCATCGCCGAGCACTGGTGCTGCAAATCGGCCGCGTAGTCGGCATGCGCGATCGAACAATGGACGAGAGAGGCCGTCGAGCCGTGCGGCGGCGGGATGTAGAGGCAGCGGATGTTCCCCGACGGCGACCGGATGCCGGGGATCAGCTTGGGCGTGACGGTCTGCGTCGCCAACGCTGCCGACGCCGCGGTCACGGCGAGCGTGAGCCCCGCGGTGACGAGAAGAACGATGTGCCGCATGGTGTGCAGAGATTGTCCCACTCAATTCATGGAGCCGTGACGGACAGTAAGGATTTTCGCGGTAGGTTCGGGAGGCTCGTGGGTGGCCCCCCTGGGATGGGCGGGGCGCGGACCAGTGCGGCAAATCGCTCGGGAGACGTCAGTCCCCCGGGCCGTGCGCCGACGGATACGCGCAGCGCTGATGCTCCGCGGGCGGCTGGAGTGCGAGCAGCTCCGGTACGGTCACCGCGCGCAGGCCGCGAAGTCGGATCGCATCGAGAATCCATGGAAGCGCTCTCAGCGTCCACGGATGCAGTTCGTGCAGGAGCACGATCGCGCCCGGATGCAGGCCGTCGAGCACCGTTCGCGCGACCCGAAGCGCGCGTGCGTGTCGAGCGTCGTCGCCGGAGTCGACCGACCAAAACACCTGCAGCAGACCAAGCGATGCGGCGACGCCGTCGGTCATCGGCGAGCGCTCCTCGTACGGGGCGCGAAAGAGCCGCGGCGTCGCGCCGAGCGTCGCCGCCTCGGCCCATTGTGTCCGCGAGAGCTCGAGCCACACCCGCCACCGCGGTAGCGCGGGCAGGTGCGCGTGCGACCAGGTGTGGTTTCCGACCGTGCCGAGCGTCGCATCCTCAGAAGCGACGCTCGGCCAGTCCTGCAGACGGCTCCCGACAAGGAAGAACGTCGCTCGCGCATGCCAGGCGCGAAGAATGGCCGCGAGTTTGCTGCTGTACGGGCCAGGCCCGTCATCGAACGTCAACGCGATCGCGTTCCCGTGCCTGTTGCCGCAGTAGACCGGAGCCCCGCGTCCGAGCAGCCGCGTGACCGCAGTGCGCTGCTCCTCCACCGACGCGACGTGCGCACGGCGATACGGCTCAGGCCCGACTCGCGAGGCGGCGGCAAGCGGCACGAGAATGGCGGCGGCGAGCAGCACGCAGAAGGCGGGCTTCATCGCCCGTCCACGCTACATGCGGGCGCGGAGCGCGAGCACGTCTGCGACGAACGGCTTCGTCACCTTGTACAGACCGTGGTCCTTCACTGCGCGCTCACCCTGGTACCACCCTGCAAGCGCGAGGCGCTCGTCGCCCGCGAAGACCTGCAGCAGATGGCGAAGGTAGAGAACGCCGACCTCCACATCGCCGTCAACGGTATGCGGCAGCGGACGGCCCGCGAGCACGGTCTCGACGTACTGGCGAGTCGACGGCAACGTCTGCAGCACACCACGTGCGCCGACGCTCGACACGAGACGCGTTTGGAAACCGGACTCCATCCACGCGAGCGCGCGCACGAGATGCGGGTCGACGCCGAGACGTGCCGACCACGCGTCGAGCATCGCCTGTACGTCGGCCTTCGGCGGATCGAGCGCCGTCGTCGACACCGGCAGGCGTAGATGCTGACCGATCACGATCGGTGTTGCAGGGCTGACGTGGTTCGCAGCGACGAGCGCCGGGAGCGTCGTGCCATAGCGCGCAGCAATTGCGGTCAGCGTGTCGCCCGCGACGACGATGTGCATCGCGATCGGCACCGTCGCCTTCCGGACGACGATGCGCGATTTCACCGGGACGCGGTCACGGTGCACGATCGCAGACAGCGTGCGAGGCCCCATCACCGCGTCGGTCTTCAGATGCAGGAGCCGCTGATAGCGGCGAAGCGCAGTGGCAGTCTCCTTACCGAGATACCCGTCGAGCGCACCGGTATAGACACCGCGGCGCGTCAGCAGGAACTGCAGGACGGAGACATCCCAGCCAAAGTCCCCGGGGCGCAGCGTGCGCGTCCCGAAGAGCGGCCGGCCGAGCGGACCGAGCGCGGCGCGAAGGCGGGCATTCGCCGGGCCTTGCGGCAGCCCGTGCTTCCGCTCGAACGCCTGCACCGCCGCGGCCGTCCGCGGGCCGGCGAGGCCGTCGATCTGCGCGAGATAGAGCCCGTGCGCCCGCAGGGCGACCTGAAGTCCCGCGATCTGCGGATTCGCAGCAGCGTGAACCGCCGGGGCGGCCGCAAGCGCCCCGATGGCGACTATGAGGACGATGCGACGGCGCACGAGCCGGACCAGTTCGGCCCGCGAGCCGCCGTTCCTGCCATGACTTCTCTGAAATCATCGTGCGATGGCAACGATGGCTGACCTCGACACGCTCGTTCTCGCGCTTCCCGAGACGACGAGGGAGGTCTCCGACGACGGCCGGCCTGCCTACCTCGCGCACGGGAAGACGTTCTGTTTCCACCGCAGCCGTCGTGCTGACGCGCTCGACCCCGCCACCGGCGAGCGTCTCGACGACGTCCTGATGTTCCGCGTCGACGGGCAGGAGGCGAAGGAACTCGTGCTGGACGATCCGCGCGGCCTCTTCTTCACGACGCCCCACTTCAACGGTTACCCCGCCGTACTGATCCGGATGCCCGACCTCGCGGAACTCACCCGCGACGAGCTCCGCGACGTCGTCGTCGACGCGTGGCTGACGCGCGCGCACAAGCGCGTCGCAAGGGCGTGGCTCGCCGAGAACGAGACGGGCGACTGACGTACGATCGGAAGGAGCGGATGGACGGCGCCGCTCTCGGCGCGATGCAACTCGCCGAGGGAAAGGCGTATACCGCCGTTCTTTGGGGAACGCCGAGTGGCTACTCATGGGCAGCACCCAACCGGGCGCCGACGACTGGGGGTTCAACGCCACCGACCGGCGCATCGTCGTCTACGCGGGAGGCCTGCCGCTCTTCGCCGACGGCCAGCTAGTCGGCGGCATCGGCGCGAGCGGCGGCACGGCGGCCGAGGACGAGGCGTGTGCGACGGCCGCCGCGCTCTCGCTGGGCTTCGCCGTCGAATAGGGCCTAAGAACGCCGCTGCCCCACGCGCTCTCGCGCGTAGACGGCAATCGCACTGAGGGCGACCGAGAGGAGTCCGCCCGCCAAGCCGATGGCGATCTCGAAGTCGGCGACGTTCCAAGCCCAGCCGCCGCGGACATCGATGAAGTCGGGGACGCCTCGTGCCCAGAGGAGCGGCGAGATGCCGTTGGAGAGTATTCCGGCAACGAGCAGCGCGCACCCAATCCACACGCCCCACTGCCGGCCAAGTCCCCGGTGCGCAGCGAGCCGTACGAGGATGAAGCCCACCCCGATCGCGACGAATGACATCAGCACGCGATACGCCAAGTGGCTCGGAGCGTGGTTGAAGACGAGCGCGCTGGAATTCGCGACCGCCCACCGCTTGCTCACGAGATCAGCAGTGAAAGCGCCGACGAAGACCAAGGCGGCGAGGCGCCACGCGGGGGCGTCGTGAACACGGGAACCGGTCACGCGCCGGTCGCGCCTCGGATGGCTTGCTCGTAGCGTGCGGCTTGAGGAGTCGAGAGCCGCACCTCGGGCGGGCCGCCCCAGCGCTCGCCGGCCTCGGGGAACGGGACGACGACGCGAAGGCGTGTCTCGCCGTCGTCCGCGTCGACGCTGACATCGGCGGCCGAGCAGGAGAACGTCGGGTACCCGTTCTGCAGCCCGAACTTCTGCCGGTACGCGGCATACCCGGTCTCGAGAACCGGCGGCGCGGGTGTCGTGTAGTCGAGGATCATCAGAATCACGAACTTGTGCTTCCCCTCGGGGCCGCCGGTGGCGAGCAAGATGCGCCGGTCGGTCAGGACCGAACGCACGCGATGGGTGACCGACCAGCCGCCGCGAACAGCGTTCCGACGGAACCGATAGGTGAGCTTCAGGCCCTCCTCTTCGAGGATGACCTGCTCATCCTCGCCGACCGGCAGCCGCGCGACGAACGATCCCCGCTGTGTCCGCCGCACAACGACGACGCCCACGACGACGAAGGCGATGACGATGACGGCGAGAAGCGCACCCGGCACCGATCGATCGTACGACTTTACGACGACCGGCTGCGTGGCGCGGATAACGGACGGTCAGGAGTCGGGACCGCCATTGATCTGCCGATCCCAATCGGCCTCGTCGTAGGAGCCGAGCGAGGCGGCGATGAGGCCGTCGTCGCCCAGTGTCCACCGCTCGAACCCGCTGATGCGCACCGCATTCCCGGTTCCTCCGGGGCCCGTGTTCGCCCCGATCAACGTCCAGTGGTACTCGGGTGAATCGCCGCCGGTCTTCAGCTCGTCCATCTCCACTCGTAGATCGGGGAAACCGTCCATGAACCCTCGCGCCGACTCGGTGATCGCGTCGCGTCCGACCGCCGGCGAGCCGCCGTTGATCGTCAGCGATCCGTCGAGGGCGTAATGCTCGGCAACGCGCGCAGGCTCGCCGCTGCACCACGCTTCGGTATAACGGCGCGCGAACTCCAGCAGCTCAGACATGATTCGAGGCTCCGTTCCGTCGGGGTCGACTGGATCATCCCCGAGTCAAGCTGTGCGTGAGAGTGCTCTAGTCTCGAGACGTGAAGGTGACCTCTCTCGGCTTCCGCACCGACCTCGCGCTCCTGAAGCGGGCGGGGTCGACGATTGAAGATCGCGGCGACCACATCGTGGTTCTCAGCCCTGATAACCCCTCGTTCTACTGGGGCAATTTTCTCCTGCTCGATCACGTACCCGGCGCTGATCGGGTCGAGGAGTGGCTTGAGCGTTTCGAGACGGCGTTGCCTGATGCCGATCATCGAGCGTTCGGCTTCGACGTGACGCAGGCAACCGTCGATGACCTCTCCGCGTTCGCCGAACGTGGCCTGGAGGTCGAGGTCTCGACGGTCATGACCGCGAGCCGTGTGCATCCGCCCGCGCGCCCCAACCGTGAGGCGATCTATCGCGCATTTGCGTCCGAAAGCGACTGGTCGCAGAGTGTCGACCTGCAGATCTCCTGTCACGGCTCCGACGAGTCGGTCGGGCACCGTGAGTTCGTGACGCGTCGAGGGGCGAGCAACCGCGCACTCGTGGCGGGCGGGCACGGCCAATGGTTCGGGGCGTTCATCGACGACGTTTTGGTGGCCCAGATGGGGCTCGTTTCCGCTGAACCCGGCCTGGCGCGTTTCCAATCGGTCGAAACCCATCCCGATCACCGAGGTCGTGGGCTCGCCGGCACCCTGGCGCACTACGTCGGCGGCTACGGCTTCGATGAGCTGGGCGCGCAAACGCTCGTGCTGGTCGCCGACCCCGACTACCTCGCGATCCGCATCTACCGCGCGATCGGCTTCACCGACGGCGAATCGCAACTACAAGTCGAGCGTGGCCCCAACCCCCGGTAGGCCCGACGACCCGGATAGCCAAGAGCGGAACAGAGGGCCGAGGCACGAAAGACCCTGCGGCTTGTTCAGCCGACCTTCTTCAGCGGATGCGTCGTGAGCACGACATGCCGGCCGAGACATCCTTCGCGAACGGTTGTCAGGCGTAGCAACCCGGCCCGCAGCGACCAGTGGTAGGTGGCGGCGCCCAGCGCTCCGGTACACGCTGCGGGGCCGGATTCGTGACCGAAGCTGATCGTCGTCGCGGTCTCGGTGTCGCGGCCACGAATGAGAACGGTGCCGTTGCGCTGGATCGTGTAGCGGCCGGTCGGGAGAAGAGCAATCTGCCAAGTGCCGTCGAGTTGATCGTCCGGAGCGTTCTTGATCACGGTCTTGAACGTTCCGTGCAGTGGGGGCGTGGCAGCAGCTAGGGCCGAGACCGCAACGAGCAGCGCCGCCAGTAGAGCGGCGAGCAATAGACGAAGCATCAACGCAACACCCCCGTGCCTGTCGGATTGGATTGGCAAGGTGCACCTTGCTCGAAAGGCCTCTCGAGGGCAAGGAGGAAAAGGGGAAACGGTCGCCGTCAGTCTGTTCACCCCTCGGCTGCGCGAGTCTCACAGACGCCTGAAGGGGCGGGGGGCGGGGGCCGAAGTCCGATGTCTAGGATCGCGCCGGTGTCGACGTTTGCTTCCGAGTTGCGCGATTGCCTTTCCGAAATCTTCGGCGGGCAAGTGCCCAGCGCACCTGTCGACGACGTGGATCCGCAGCGGTTCTTCCAGCAGTGGCTCGCCGAACGGAACCTCGGGCTCGTCCCGATCGACAACGCGGGTTCGTTCGACTGGCCCGGACAATGGGTTGCCCTTGTACCGGGCGCGAGTAGTCGCCTGCACGCGGTCGTCATGTTCGGGTCACCTTCAGGTGTCTGGCTCGATCCAGGCGGCGCTTACCGCGAGGGCGTCGAGATCGAACGCGGTCTAATGCTGACTCCACTCGACCTGCACCTGCCGACAAGCACCCCGCATGGCGCGATGACGGATGGCGTTGGAGTTGTGGCAGGGATCCTCATCGCTCCAGAGGCGGAGGCTCACCTCACACGAGTCGACTCAGTCGCCGCGTTGCCCGGCCACGGGCTAGACGGCGATCGCTACGCGAAGGGAAGGGGCACGTTCAGCGCGCTGGGGCGCGGCTACGAACTCACGCTCGTCGAGGCGGATGTTCTGGAGGAAATCGAGCTGTCGTGGGAGGACGCACGCCGCAACATCGTCACCACCGGCATCTCGCTGAACACGCTCGTCGGTCAGACGTTCCAAGTCGGAACTGTTACCTGCATCGGCGCACGGCTGGCCGAACCTTGTTCCCACCTCGAGAAGCTCGCGCGGCCAGGACTGCTGAGACCACTCGTCCATCGCGGTGGCCTTCGCGCGGACATCCTCACGGCGGGCACGATTACGGTGGGCGACAGGGTCATCGTCACTGACTGAACCAGCGCCTGGGCAAGCGTTCGCGATGCCCCCTGAGCTTTCGATCCTGGTTTGCTCTTCAACGCCCGAAGCGAGAGAGGCTAGGGCTTCGCGAACTGGACGGCGCCGAACGGTTCCCAGTGACCCTTGTGCCAGCGCTGGAGCTGCACGACGGAGATCGGGAAGCGGAACGTCGGCGTCGTGTGCACCGTCACGCCCGGGACGAGGAACGGATTCGATGCCTCGTTCATGTGCGTAACCGCCTTCATCAGGCCGGCGCGAGTGAGGTTCTTGCCGGCGGCCTTCAGCGCGTCGACGAACGAGAACGCCTCTGCCATGCCGGCGACGAGAAAGCCGTCCGACGGGTTCGCGCCGGGCGCGTATTTCTTGATGATCTTCGCCGCGAGCGCGACACCCGCATCCTTCGCGAACTTCGGCGTCGCCGGATCCTTGCCCCAGAGAATCGAGATCGAGCCCTCGGCAGTCGACTGCGGGTCGAGCTTCATGATCGACGACGCGGACGCGACGTCATTGACGTAGATCCTTGGCTTCCACCCGAGCTTGTTCGCGTAGACGAATGACTGGATCGCGAACTTGCCGAACGCGAAGATCATGAACGTGTTCGCGCCGCTCGCCTTCAGCTGCGCGACCTGCGACTGCACGTCGGAGGTCGTCGGGTCGTAACCGACCGTCTGCACGATCAGCTTCCGCGCCTGCGAACCGAGGCCTGAGCGAAAGCCGCTGAGCAGATCCTTGCCGTAGTCGTCGTTCTGGTAGAGCACCGCGATCTTCGCCGTCTTCGCAGCCGTCGCGACGATGTTGCGCGCATAGATCTTCCCCTCCTCCGCGTACGGCGGGAGGTAGCCGATCGTCCACGGGTACTTCACGTAGTCACGGCCGAACGTCGTCGCACCCGCCGCCGAGAAGACCTGAGGCACGCCCGAGGCGTTCGTGAAGTCGCGGATCGCAAGGTTGCTGTTCGTGCCGACGACCGAGAAGAGCGCGAAGACGTTGTCCTGCTGGATCAGCTCGCGCACGTTCTGCACCGTCTTCGACGGGTCGTACGCGTCGTCGAGGTACTTGAAGCTGATCGTGCGGCCGTTCACACCACCGCGACTGTTCGCGTACTTGAAATACGCGTCGGCACCCTGCAGCACGCCGGCGGCAGCAGCGGCTTCGCCGGTGAGCGGGCCGCTCGAGCCGATCGTGATCGTCGTCGCGGACACACCGGGCGTCCCGCCCGGCCGCGCGCCCGCGGCGGCGGCGACGACGAGTGCGCAGAGAACGATTGAGAACGCGGCAAGCTTGGGACTCATGAGGCCCGAGAGTAGCCGCGATTCGCGAGCCGCGACGCAACCTTCAGCACCACCGGCAACACCAGCATCAGCACGACCAGCACGAGCCCGAAGAAGAAGGTCGTCGGGCCGCCCTGCTTCGTGTCCGCGCCGAGGAGCCGGACGATATCCGGCAGAAATTGGATCAGGAGCGCACCGAAGATCGCCCCCCAGATCGAGCCGAAGAAGCCGACCACCGCGCCGACGAGCAGGTAGAGCGAAAGCTGGATCGGGAACGTGTCCGGGCTCACGTACGCGACGTTGATAGCGAGCAGCGAGCCGGCGACACCGGCATACGCGGCCGAGACACCGAACGCCGCGACCTTGTACGCGGAGCGGTTCACGCCCGACGCGACCGCGGCGAGCTCGCTGTCGCGCACCGCGCGCAGCGAGCGGCCGAAGCGCGAGCTGAGCAGCCACCACGCGACGAGGAACCCGAAGACGGCGACCGACCATGTGAGCGCGTACAGCCACTCGTTATTCGTGAGCCCCCAGATCCCCGTGCCGTGCCCGGTCTGCGCCGGCTTGCCGAACAGCGTGATGCCCGTCGAGCCGCCCGTGAAGTGGTCGAACTTCTTCAGCACCGTCGGCAGCGCGATCGCAATCCCGAACGTCGCGAGCGCGAGATACAAGCCTGACAGTCGTAGCGCGGGGACGCCCGCGAGCAAGCCGATGCCCCCCGCGACCGCCGCGGCGATCGGGATCGTCCACACGTCGCGGAGCCCGTGGTTCGCCATCAGGATTGCCGTGGTGTACGCGCCGACGGCCATGAACGCACCGTGGCCGAGTGAGATCTGCCCGCTGTGACCCGTCAGCACGTCGAGGCCGAGGATCGCGATGAAGTACGCGCCGACCGTTGCGAGTTGCACGGTGCGAAATTCCGTCAGCGGGATCGGCAGCAACGCGAGCGCGACGATCGCCACGCCGACGAGTGCAAGACGCGCCCTCATACGCGTTTCACCGCCGCGCGCCCGAAGAGGCCGGCCGGCCGCAGGAGCAGGACGCCGAGAATCACGACGAGCGCCGTCGCGAGCCGCAGTTCGCCGCCGATCCAATCCACGTACGTGCCGACGAGATTGAGCAGCACACCGAGCAGAAGCCCGCCGACGACCGCACCGATCGGAGAGTCCATCCCGCCGAGCACCGCCGCCGCGAACGCGTAGAGCAGAACCGTCTGCATCATGTTGGGCTCGAGGAAGAGCGACGGAGCCGCGAGCACACCTGCGACGGCGCCGAGGGCGGCGGCAAGACCCCAGCCGAGCGCGAGCATCGCACCGACACGCACACCTGCGAGCCGCGCCTCGACCGGGTTGACGGCGGCCGCGCGCAGGCCGAGCCCAAGCTTTGTCTTCGCGAACAGCACGCCGATCACCACGACCGCGACCAGCGAGACAACGATGACGCCGATGTCCTGCTTCGAGAACGCGACGCCGCCGACCGAGATCGGCGACGTCGAGAACGGCCCCGCGAACTGCCGCGCCGCGCCGCCCCAGATCCACGTGTCAAGGCCGTTCACCGCGATCAGAAGGCCGATCGTGAGGATGACGATCCCGAGGAGCGGACCGCCCTGGATCGGCCTGATCACCGCCTGCTGAAGCACGACCCCGCCGAAGAACGACAGCACAATCGTCGCGCCGAACGCAGGCCAGAACGCCCAGCCGTGATCCATCAGCGTCCAGCAGATGAACGCCGACAGCGTCGCGAGCTCGCCCTGCGCGAAGTTGATCACGCCGGTCGAGCGGTGAATGAGCACGATCGCGAGCGCGAGCGATCCGTAGATGCCGCCGGAGGCGAGACCGCTGACGATCTGCTGCAGGAAGTTCGTCATCAGTACCCCAGGTAGCTGCGGCGCACAGCCTCGTCACGCTGCAGGTCGGTGGCCGGCCCGCTGAGGACGACACGCCCGGTCTCGAGCACGAACGCCGTACGCGCGGTCGCGAGCGCGATCGTCGCGTTCTGCTCGACCACGACGATAGTCGTGCCGCCCTCGTTCAACCGAATGAGCGTCTTGAAGATCTCACGGACGACGATCGGCGCGAGGCCGAGCGACGGCTCGTCGAGGAGGAGCAGTCGCGGCTTCGCCATCATCGCGCGGGCGAGCGCGAGCATCTGCTGCTCACCACCCGAGAGCGTGCCGGCCTGCTGGTCGCGGCGGTCATAGAGGCGCGGGAAGAACTCGAAGACATGCGCTAGGTCACGAGCTGAGAACCCCCGCTGCACCCACGCGCCGAGCCGCAGATTGTCGAGCACCGACAGCGTCGAGAACGTGCCGCGACCCTCGGGCACATGCGCAACACCCCGGCGTGCCATCGACTCGGGTGTCCGACGAAAGGCCTTCTGCCCGTCGAAGAAGATCTCGCCGGTGGTCTTCACCGTCCCGGAGATCGCACGCAGTGTCGTCGTCTTGCCCGCGCCGTTGGCGCCGAGAATCGCGACGAAGTCGCCCTCGTCGACGCTCAGCGTGACGCCGTGGAGCGCGTGAATCTCGCCGTAGCGGGCGTCGACATCCCGCAACTCAAGGAGCGACAAGCCGCTCCTCGAGCCGCCCGATCTGCTCGTCGCTCAAGCCGGCGGCGCGTAAATACGACGCGACGTCGCCGTACCGCGCTTCGATCTCAGTGATCGCACGCACCATCCCGGCCGCGGGCGTCTGACTCAGCTTGACGACGCGCGACCGCGCCGGTTCGTCCGGCATCGACGCGAGCCACTCGACGTTCCGGGGCTCGAGGTTGACGGCTGAGACGGCATAGTCGGCGCCGATTACCTCGAGCGGCACATCGACGAGACGCAGGAGCAACGCGGCCACAAGCCCGGTGCGATCCTTCCCGCCCATGCAGTGGACGACAACGGCGCCGTCGGCATCAGCGACCGCCGCCAGCGCTTGGCCGAACCGCTCCCGGAAGCGCTCGAGAAAGTCGACGTACGACCAGGCGTAATGATCGGCGACATCGTCGACCGAGTCGAGGTAGGCATCGAGTACGGCGATGTACTCGGCATCGAACGAATCTCCAAGCACCGAGACGTGCACCACATCGACGTCAGCTTCACGGCGTGGATCCTCGGCGAGCTCCTCCGGTAGCCGCAGGTCGATGATGCGCGTGACGCCATGGTCCCGGAGCGACCGCCAGCCCTCGTCGGTGAGCCTGCGCACGTTGTCGGCGCGCACGATGCGGCCCGGCTGTGTGATTCGCCCGTCCTCGGTCGGCAAGCCACCGAGGTCGCGGACGTTCAAGCACCCCTCCCAGTCGAGGGCTTGCGTCACGCCGCGGTCGACTCGGCGCCGAGGTACGCCTCGATCACCGCCGGGTCGCGCTGCACGTCTTCGGGCGTCCCTTCCGCGATCTTGCGGCCGAAGTCGAGCACGTTGATGCGCTCGGCAACGCTCATGACGAGGCCCATGTGGTGCTCGACGAGCAGCACGGTGAGCTTGAAGTCGTCGCGGAGCTGCTTGATGAACGCGCCGAGCTCACCCACCTCCTCGTGGTTGAGTCCGCCCGCAGGCTCGTCGAGCAGGAGCAGGCGCGGCTCGGCGACGAGTGCGCGCGCGAGCTCGACGCGCTTCAGTGTCCCGAACGGGAGACCGGCCACAGGGCGACGTGCGACATCAGCGATACCGACGTAGTCAAGGATCTCGAGAGCGCGCGTCTGTGGCGCCGAGCCGGCGAAGAGCTTCGTGCGCGTGTGCGCCCCGACGAGCACGTTGTCGAGCACGGTCATCGTCCGGAAGAGCTCGACGTTTTGGAACGTGCGTGCGATGCCTCGCCGCACGACTCGGTGTGGCGGGGTACGCAGCAAGGTCTTCCCGTCGAACTCGAGCTCACCCGCATCCGGCTTGTACAAGCGCGTGACGACGTTGAACAGCGTCGTCTTCCCCGCGCCGTTTGGGCCGATCAGCCCGACGATGGTGCCTGGATCGACATCGAGCGAGACGTCGTCGATCGCCACGATCCCACCGAAGCGGCGGGTGACGTTGCGGACGGAGAGCAGCGCCATGGGCCGCAACTCTAATCGCTCCCGGCGCGTTCAACTCAAAAGGAGGTATTCGATGCTGCACGGATTGAGTAGGGCTGGCGCAACGCTGCTGGGCGCCGGTGCCGCCGGCTGCCTACTGTGGCTCGCGGCGCAGGTCGGGCGCTCGAGCACGGGTGGCTACTGGGCTGCCTCGGGAATCGTGGCGGGCGCGGGAATCATCTTCGCGCTCTCACAACTGCGTGGCCGGACGGGTTATCCGCCGGGAATGCTGCTATTCGGTTTTGTGCCGGTGCTCATCGTCGCGGGCTGGGTGCTCATCGGGATCCAGCCGCATTCGAACTGGTTCCGGTCGCATGTGCTCGGTTGGTCGGGTGACATGCACATCGGCTCGGCGGTGCGCGACATCGGCACGTGGGCGGGCGTGTTGGCGTTTGCGATCGGCTACACGCTCGGGCTCGTGGTCGAACCGGCGCCGCGCCGAGTGGTCGTCGCCGAGCCGGTGGTCGACACCGTCTCTGCCGATGAGCCGGTAGCAGCCGAGCGGCGCGAGGTCAGCGTCCCGGCGGACGCAGCGGTGGTGCCCGCCGGCGAGGTTACTTCGGTCGACGAAGCAGCGCCGGTTCCGTAACCGGCAGCGCGCACGCGAAGCGCTCACAGAGGTAGACGGCGGTCTTGCCGTCTACCTCTGTGCGACCCGCGAGCAGTGGGACGTCGACGGATGGGCCGAACACAACAACGTCGCTGGGGGCCGCGAGCGCGAGTGCCTCGATCGAGACCGGCGCGTCACGTGCACCGACGATCGCGAGCTCACGGTGCGGCGCGAGATGCTGGTCGAGTGCGACGAGGAGCCAGCCGAAAGCCGACGGCGCGCGCACGAGTGCATCGCGCGCGAGACGCAGCACGGAGACGCCGCGCTGCTCGAGCGCATCGTCGCCCCAGATCCGCGCCAGGCGGAGGAGCATGTAGGCGAGCATCGCGTTCCCGCTCGGTGTGGGATGGTCGTCGAGCTCCTTCTTGCGCGCGACGAGCTGCTCGCCGTCGACCGGGGTCTGGAAGAACCCACCGCCCTCGTCGTCCGCAAAGAGCTCGACAGCCAGTGTCACCAGGCGATGTGCCTCGATGAGCCAGCGCGGGTCGCCCGTTGCGACGTGCAGCTCGGCAAGCCCGCAGGCGACGTCCGCGTAGTCCTCGAGATAACCGGTGCCCTTGGCGACGCCGTCACGCCACGTGCGGTGCAACCGGCCCTCGGGCGTCGAGAGCGGCCCGAGGAGGAACTCACCGAGCGCACACGCGGCGGCGGCGCGGCCGCCCTGCGCGAGTGCGGCGAGCATCAACCCGTTCCACGACGCGACCGCCTTGTCGTCGCGGGCAGGCTGCGGTCGCTCGTTGCGTTGCGCGAGCAGCCGCGCCCGCGTTCCATCGTCGAGCTCTCCACGCAGCACGAAGCGTCCGTGCTCGAAGGGCAGCAGGAGCTCGTCCGGCGCGCCCTCACCGGCCGACCAGCTGAACGTGAGTCCCTCGACACCGTTCGTGTCCGCGTCTTGCGCCGAGGCGAAGCCGCCGCCGGGCAGCGCGAGCTCGCGCAGGGCGTAGTCGAGCGTCCGGTCGGCGATGGCGCGGTAGCGCGGCTCGCTGAACTGAACCGCTGCCCGGAGATACACCGACGCGAGCAGGGCGTTGTCGTAGAGCATCTTCTCGAAGTGCGGCACGAGCCAGCGTTCGTCGACGGAGTAGCGGTGGAAGCCGCCGCCGACGACGTCGTGCATCCCGCCGAGCGCCATCTTGTCGAGCGTCCGGAGCGTCATCTCCTCTTCGCCGCGGCGGAGAAGAAACTCGAGCACCGGCGCCGGCGGGAACTTCGGCGCGCGGCCCCAACCGCCCCACTCCGGGTCGAAGCCGTCGTTGAGCTTCCGTTGCGCCTCGTCGAGCAACGACGCGTCGAGCGGCTCCGGGGACTGCTGAAGGCGTGCGCCTGAGCGGATGTGCTCGGCCAGATTCGCCGCCGTGCTTGCGACGTCACCGCGCTTCACCTCCCACGCTTCGGAGACGGCCAGGAGCACCTGCTTGAACGCGGGCAGGCCGTGGCGCGGCTCGGGCGGGAAGTACGTCCCGCCGAAGAACGGCTCGCCGTCCGGCGTGAGGAAGACCGTCATCGGCCAGCCGCCCTGGCCGGTGAGCGCGACGACGGCATCCATGTAGATCGAGTCGAGATCGGGGCGTTCCTCGCGGTCGACCTTCACCGAGACAAAGTGCTCGTTCATCACGCGGGCGGTGAGCGAGTCCTCGAACGACTCGCGTTCCATTACGTGGCACCAGTGGCAGGCCGAGTAGCCGATCGAGAGCAGGATCGGGCGATCCTCGGTGCGCGCGCGGTCGAGCGCCTCGGGGCCCCACGGGTACCAGTCGACGGGGTTCGCGGCGTGCTGGAGCAGATAGGGCGAGGTCTCTTCCGCAAGGCGGTTCACGGCAGTAGCGTAGGCGCCATGCGCCGGTACGAGGACTTCGCCGTCGGGGACACCTACCGGTCGGCGGTCGGCCGCACGGTCACCGAGAGCGACAACTTGCTCTACACGATGCTCGCGATGAACACGAACGAGCTGCACTTCAACGACGAGGCGGCGAAGGCGAGCGAGTGGGGCAAGCCGCTCGTCAACTCGACGTTCACGCTCGCGCTCGTCCTCGGACTCTCGGTCGCGGACACGACGCAAGCAGGCGGCGTCAATCTGGGCTGGACGGAGATCCGCCTCCCCCGCCCGGTCTTCGTCGGCGACACGATCTGGGCGGAGACCGAGGTGACCGCGGCACGCGAGTCGCGGTCGCGGCCGACGCACGGCATCGTCGACGTCCGAACGCGCGGAATCAACCAGCACAGCGAGGTCGTGTGCGAATTCGCCCGCTCGTTCCTCATCGCGAAGCAGGCAAGCGCGAGCGACACGTTCCCGGGGACGAGCGAGCCGTGGGGTGTCTGAACGAGCCACGTTCGACGGCAGCCGTTGTGGAGAAAGAGAAACAATTGTGCGTCGAGATTGAAACGACACCTTCCACTTCGAGACGGGCTTCGCCACCATGTGGCTGGCAAAGCCGCTTCGGATCGACGTCCCCGGCGGTGGTCGCCCGCTGCTCATCGCCCGACCGTTCGCACTCCTCGTCCGGCTCGCTCGAAGGCAGCCGCCGTCAGGAAACAGTGGACACTCTGTGACGCCTCTGCGACAGCGGCCCGGCACGAAGGAGCCGTGGCACGCGCCGAGGAGTTGCGCGCCGCCCTCGACGGGCCGCTGCCGGAGAACGCAACAGATCCGAGTACCGTGCTCGCCGAGCTTGCCGCCGCCGCCGATCCGGGCCTCGTCGCCGAGCCCGGCGGGCGATCGGACCCATGTTCTTGCGGCAGCCGGCTGGGACGTCGAGCGCGACGGTCTGACCGGCGCGCCGCGCATCCGCATCGTCGCTGGCGAGAACTGGCACGGCACACTTGACCGCGCGCTGCGCCTGCTCGGCCTAGGCGCCCCGACCGACATCGTGCCCGCCGAGGACAACGGGCGGATGCTCGCGGCCGAGTTGCGGCTGGGCGACGAGCCGACGATCCTCTGCGCGCAGGCCGCGTACCTCGTCCACTCGGCCGAGCACCGTGATGCGTTCGACGGGAATCACCGACCTCATCGAGGGCAGCTGTGCGCACGCGCGCCGGTTCGCCGACCGCCTTCAGGAGCTCGGCGCCGAGATGTTGAACGACGTCGTGCTGAACCAGGTGCTCTTCCGGCTCGAGACCGAGGCGACCGAGGCTGCGCTGCACGCCGTGCAAGCGGGAGGCGAGGCCTGGATGGGTGGCACGACATGGGCCGGCCGCCGGGCGATTCGACTCTCCGTCTCGAGCTGGCAGACGACTGACGAAGACGTCGAGCGGACGCTCGCGGCCTACGCGGGCCAGCTTGCGGCGCGGTAGAGCGCGCCCTCGAGCGGACGTCCGAGCAAACCCTCGAGCCAGCGCGACACCGCGATCAGCGCGTCGACGTCGACGCCGGTTCGCACTCCGTCGCGCTCGAGCTGCCAGACGAGATCCTCGGTCGCGACGTTGCCGGTGGCCTGGGGCGAGAACGGGCAACCGCCGAGCCCGCCGACCGACGCGTCGAGCACCGATGCCCCTCCGGCAAGCGCGCCCCAGGCACTCGCATACCCCGTGTTGCGCGTGTTGTGGAGATGCGCGCCGACGGGCTTGCCGAGAATCGAGACGCGCTCGACGAGCCGCTCGACGCGGCGAGGCGTCGCGACACCGATCGTGTCGGCGAGCACCAGCTCGTCAGCTCCGTCGAGCCGTTCGCACAGGTCGGCGACGAAGGCAGGATCGACCTCCCCTTCGAACGGGCAGCCCCACGCGCACGACACCGTCACCGTGACCGGCACGGTCGCGGCCGAAACGATCGCCTGCACGCGCGCGACCGCATCGTCGAGCGTTGCATTCCCGTTCCGCTCGTTGAATGTCTCGGTCGCCGCGAGCGTGCAGTTCACCCGGTCGAGCTCGGCGCCCATGAACCGCTCGTACCCACGCTCGTTCAACACGAGCCCCGACAGCTCGGCATCGCCTCGCACGGAGGCTTCAGCGACCTCCTCCGCACCGGCCATCTGCGGCACGCGATCGTCGCGCACGAACGAAACAGCCTCGATCCGCGGCAGTCGCGCCGCCGCCAACCGTGAGACGAGCTCAGCGCGAATCGACGGCGCAAGAATCTCGGGCTCGTTCTGCAGCCCGTCGCGCGGGCCGACCTCACACAGCGTGACTCGCGCGGCGGTCAAGCCGGTGCGGGCGCCGGCACGAGCTCGACCGTGTCGCGAGGCCGCGCCGGCAACAGCGCGACCACGATCGTCGTCGTTGCAACGCCGGTCCACTGCCAGCCCGTGAGCGTCTGTCCGAACTTGAAGTAGCCAACAAGAATCGCACTGACCGGAAACGCGAGCTCAGCAAGAGTCGCGGCGACAGCCGGAGTCACGCGAAGGCCGTAGTAGTAGAGACCGAGCGCGACGAAGCCCGTGACGACGGCCAGCAAGGCGATGTACCACGAGTCGTGCCTGGAGGCGAAAGCCGGCGCGCCGAGCACGAGGAGTGCGATCGCGCTCGCCGGCAAGCCAAAGGCGAAGCGCAACGTGGCGACGTGCTCGAATCGCATGTCCCGCGCGAGGTAGCGGCCGAGCACCGTGCCGAGAGCCCATAACGTGGCGGCGCCGAGCGCGTAGAGCGACGGCCTGAGGCCGTGCACCGAGGGATGAAGCGGCTGTGGGACGCTGATCAGCCACACGCCCACGAGCGCCGGTGCGAGATACAGCGCAAACCGCGCCCGCGGCCGCTCGCCGAGGATGATGCCCGCGGCAACCACCGCGATCACCGGCTGCACTTTCTGGAGGACGACCGGCGTGACGAAGTCCGACCCGACCTTGAACGCCTCGGTGAAGAGGATCGTCGCAACGGCAGAGGAGCCTGCCCCGATTACGAATGCGGCGATCACGTGTCGCCACCCAAGCCGCAACAGTGCTGCGAGCGCCCCAGCGAGGAACGGCAACGTGAGCGCGACGAGCACGAGGTGCTCTCCGAACACGATCGTCGCCGGCGTTGTCGCCTTCGCGAGCGGCTGGCGAATCCAGGCGTCCAGGCCCCAGAGGGCCGCCGCAACCGCGACAAGCGCAATCCCTGTCGATCTCCGCATCCGCATCAGCGTAGTTGCGCGGATACGCCGTGCGCCGAGGGACGAATGGTTCCCGTCCCGCGCGAGCGCGCGGGACGGGAACGGAATCGATCGTCGAGGAAGCTCAGGCCGCGGGAGTCGGAGCGACTGGCATCTCGGGCGTCGTTGCGACGAGGTCGCGGCGCACGTTCCCGCCGAACAGGTAACCGACGATGCCGAACCCGATGATCACCGCGAGCGTGCCGAGCGTGTAGAGCTCGAACTTCGTGCGCGAGAGGCCCCACGAGTCCTGGAAGTTGTACGACACGCCGAAGACCTTCTCGAGGATGCCGGGAAAGATCGCTACCCACGTGCCGAGCGCGATCCAACCGGTCGTCAACACCGTCGAGATCCAGATCCCGGCGCTGCCAAACGGCACGGTGTACGGCCGCGGGACGTGTCCGTGGGTGTAGCGCAGCTTCAGCACCGCCGGGAAGATCCAGAGGTAGCTGAGGAGCGTCGTCGAGATCGCCATGTACAGCACGACCGTGAACGCCGCCGACGTCGACTGGTTCTTCAGCAACTCGATCGCCGCGATGCAGAAAATCGACGACGCGACGCCCGACATGATGTTCACGCGCACGGGCGTCCCGAACTTCCGGTTGAACACGCCGAACCACGGGAAGAACGCGCCGTCATAGGCGGCCGCCGCCTGGATCCGGTCCGACCCGATCATCCAGACCGCACCCGACGTGAGCAACGTGCCCACGAAACAGAGCGTGGTGATGATCAGCAATACATGGGCCGCACCGCCGTAGGCGCCGTTGAACGTGGTCGTGATCGCATCGATGAAGCCTGCGATGTTCGAGATCGCCTTCGCCGGCAGCACGAGCAGGATGCCGAGGATCGGAATGGCGTACATGACAACGCCGGCGATGCCGCTCCAGAGAACGGAGATCGGAACGTCCTTCTCAGGGTTTTCCATCTCCTCCGCGGCACCGTTCTGCAGCTCGAAACCGACGTAGTTGAAGAGCAGCACGGGTACGAGCGCCAGGAAGATCGAGCGCGTCGGGGAGAGCTTCGAGACCGGGAAGCCGTGCACGCCGTGGCGAATCCCGTACACGACAAGCGTGATCGTGAAGAAGCCGAGCACGAAGACGCGCATGAAGCCGCCGACGTTCGGGATCCACTTGCCGTACCGCAGGGAGACGATCGCGACGATGATCGAGATCCATACGAACGCGAGCTTGAACACGAAGTCGCCCGGCGACGCGTCACCGATCTTGAAGATGTTCGCGCTCCACGCCGCGGTCGCGGTGAAGGCGAGCGACCCGCCAACCCACAGTGGGTTCGTCACCCAGTAGAGGATCGCTGCGATACCGCCGTGCAGGCGTCCGAAAGCCATCTTCACCCACTCGTAGGGGCCGCCCTCCATGCGGAACGCGCTTCCCACCTCGGCCATCATCAGCATGTAGGGCGCGACGAACACGACCGCGAGGATGATCAGCCAGAAGAAGCCCTCAGGGCCGTTGTTCGAGACTGTTCCGAGCGTGTCGAGTCCGACAAACGCGCAGATCGTGAAAAACACCATGTCGAACCGGCGCAACGACTTGATCAGCTTGCTTTTCTCCGCCAGGGCGAAGGTCGTCGTTTGCTCGGGATTTGTTGCCATATTCAGGTCCCTCCCGGCGTCGAATTATGAGATGCGCTTCCAGGCCTCGGTGAGTACCTCACCGAGGATTCCCACGATCTGGGCGAACTCCTCCTCGCGGGCTACGAGCGGCGGCGAGATCTGAACGACGGGATCGCCCCGGTCGTCGGCCCGGCAGATCAGTCCCTTTGCGAAGAGCTCCGGTGAGAGGAAGCCGCGCAAGAGCGTCTCCGACTCCTCGTCCGTGAACGTCTCGCGGGTCTCCTTGTCCTTCACGAGCTCGAGCGCCCAGAGGTAACCGGTACCGCGTAGGTCACCGACGATGTCCAGGTCGAGCAGCGTCTCGAGGTGAGCGCGGAAGCCCGCCTCCTGCTCGGCGACACCGGTCACGATCCCGTCGCGCTCCATGATCTCGAGATTCTTGAGCGCGATCGCGCAGCCGACCGGGTGGCCGCCGAACGTGATCCCGTGCGCGTACATCTCGGTGCCGCTGTTGAACGCGTCGTAGATCTTGTCGGCCACGAGCACAGCGCCGATCGCCGCGTACGACGACGAGAGCCCCTTCGCGCACGTGATCAGGTCGGGCTTGATGTCGTACTTCTCGCTCGCAAACCATGCGCCGGTGCGGCCGAAGGCGGTGATCACCTCGTCGGCGCAGAGCAGGATCCCGTAGCGGTCGCAGATCGCTCGCACGCCCTGGAAGTAGCCCGCCGGGGGCGTGAACGAGCCGCCGGCGTTCTGCACCGGCTCGAAGATCACCATCGCGACCGTCTCCGGACCGGCTTGCTCGATCGAGCTCTCGAGATCCTCGAGCAGATACGCGGTGAACTCGGCCTCGGTCTCGTCGGCGGGACGGTGGTAGCGGTTCGTGTTGCGGACGTGCACGACGTCGGGCACGAGCGGCTCGAATGGCGCACGCAGAGCGGGTATCCCATTGATCGAAAGGGCGCCCATCGTCGTACCGTGGTAGGCGGTGCGGCGAGAAACGGCTTTCCAACGGCGTTCGCCGTTTGCCATGTGGAACTGTCGAGCGAGTTTCCAAGCCGATTCGACGGCCTCGGAGCCGCCCGAGACGAAGAACGCGCGGTTGATATGCGAGGGCGCGAGGCGGGCCAGCTCGGCGCCGAGCTCGATCGCGCGCGGATGGGCGTACGACCAGTTCGTGTAGAAGGGCAGCTCGCGCATCTGGGCGAGTGCCGCCTGGCCGATCTCCTCGCCGTGCGAGTAGCCGATGTTGACGGAGAAGAGCCCGGCGAGTGCGTCGAGATATTTCTTGCCGTTGTCGTCCCAGAGGTAACAGCCCTCGCCGCGGACGATCACGGGGGCTTCGTACCCGTGCATGCGTGTGAAGTGAAGCCAGAGGTGGTCGCGCGCAGCGGCGCGAAGATCGGTCGGATTCATCGCGCGAGCATACGCTGTATTCACGTATTCACAAGGAAGAACGTTTGCGGGACTCGGCGAGCGCGATCACGAGCGCGAGGACGACGCCGGCGACGAGAACGAGCGCGGCCCAGCCGCGTGCGTCGGACAGTCTCGCAGCGAGAAGTGCTGCGCCGAGGACCGCGGCGATCGCCGCCAGGGCGAGCGACCCTGCGCCGACAACGAGCCCCCAGATCTCGGTGACGACCGCGCGGGCGATGCCCGGAACCGGGACGCCGACCGGTCGGCGCAGAAGCTGCGCCGAGACGAGGAAGAGGGCCGTGTAGAGGGCGACGAGGAGCAAGATGCTGACGTCGGAGTGCCACCAGTGCACCCCGATGCCCTCGCCGACGAAGAACGTACCGAACGACGAGAGCATCACACCGACGCTCGCCTTCATCAGGTTCTCGGGCACCTTCGTGAGCGGAGCGCGAAGGGCGACACCGAGCACGAGAACGGTCACGAGGGCGACCACGGCGCCGACCGCGGCCCCGACGCGGTGCCCGACGCCTCCGAGCGCGATCACGATCAGCACCACCTCCACGCCCTCGAGCAGCACGCCGTTGAACGCGGTGGAGACGGCGACCCAGTGCTCGCGCGTCGAGAGCTTTGCGCGGGTCGCCTCGAACTCTTCGGCCTCGTCGTGGAGCGCCTTCAGGCCGGCGGCGCGCAGGATCGCCTTATGCAACCAGCGGAGGCCGAAGAGGAGCAGGAAGACGCCGACGACCACCTGCGCGTCGGCAACTGGGAACGAGTTCACGGCGGCACCGAGGGTGACGACGATCGCTGCGAGCGCGACCGCGGCGATCGCGGTGCCGGTGAGCGCGGCCCGCCACCCGCGGAAGAGGCCGACCGCGAGCACGATCGTGAACGCCTCGACCCACTCGACGGCGGACGCAAGGAACGTCGAGAGGACGACGAGCGGGCTCACGCCCGCACGCTACTCGGTGATGCCGTAGTCGAGGAGTCGCAGCGGCTTGACGCGCACGATCACTCGGTTGGTTGGCGTGTGGAAGTCCTTGCCCTCGTACTTCAGTGAGAGGTCGTTGATGTGCTCGCCGGCGCCGTTCTCGTCGAGCGAGGCGTCGCCCTCGACCTCTAGGTAGCGGTAGGGATCCTCGTTGTCCCAGATCGTGATGCTGACGCGCGGATGCGCTCGGAGGTTGCGACCCTTCGCCCGGTCGTTTCGCGTGTTGAAGACGACGTTCTCGCCGTCGGTGTCGATCCACACGACGCTCGTCTGCGGGTGGCCGTCATCGCCAACGGTCGCGACGACGGCGAAGTTCTTCGCCTTCAGCAGCTCGAGGTGCTTCTCCGTCAGTGCCGCCACGGTGGTTCTCCCTTCGTCGCCAAACGACTGTGAAGCGCGCTTCCCTTTCGCCAAACGAAGGGCAAGCGCACTATCCGTTCGCCAAACGACTGGACGTGTCGTACCAGGGCTCGTTCCTATTTCACGGTCGTCGGGATGTTCGTGATCTTGCCGCTGACGATCTGGGCTTCGATCTGCTTCGTCTTCGCCTCGATGCCCTTCGGCGCCTTCGGTGAGAACTTGCCGAGGCCGACGCCCTTCTGCTGCAGCCCGTAGACCGCATCCTGGCCGCCTTTGAAGTGGCCGTCCTTCGCGTCCTTGATCGACAGGTACACCGCCTCGTCGACGCCCTTCAGCGCCGAGGTGAGGATGTAGGAGCCGAGGAATCCCTGGTCTGCGTCGACGCCGATGCCCCAGACTCCCTTCTCCTTCGCAGCGTCGAGCGCGCCGAGACCGCAGCCGCCCGCGACCTGGAAGACGACGACCGAGCCGGCCGCGATCTGGTTCAGGGCGAGCTCCTTGCATTTCGCCTGGATCGAGAAGTCGTTCGAATACCCGTTCAGCGTCTTGACGCCCGGGAAAGCCGCGGCGGCGCCCGCCTGGAAGCCCGCGATGTAGCGATCGACCGGCGGCTGCTTCTGCCCGCCGACACTCGAGACGGCCGTACCGCCCTTCGCCTTCGCCGCAAGCCCGGCCGCGTAGCCCGCGAGGTAGCCAACCTGCTGCTCGCGGAAGAGCAGGCCTTCGACGTTTTTCGCGTGCCCCTCGTCCGCGTTCGCCACGTCGACGATCGCGAAGTGCGTCTTCGGGTACTGCTTGGCGACCGTCGCCATCGCCTGGATCTCGGTGAAGCCGACGCCGATCACGAGGTCATAGCCCTGGCGTGCGAGCGAGCTCAGATTCGGGACGTAGTCCGCCGGCGAGGCCGACTGGACGACGCGGGTGCCGACGCCGAAGTCTGCCGAGGCCTTCTGCAGGCCGACATAAGCGAGGTGGTTGAAACCGCGGTCGTTGAGGCCGCCGAGGTCGGTGACGAGGCCTACCTTGAACCCGCCTCCCGCGACGGTCGTCGTCGCGGCGGTCGTCGTGGCCGACTTCTTCTTCGAGCCGCAGCCGCTCGCAAGGAGGGCAAGCGAGACGACGAGCAGGACGATCGGGATCAGCTTTTTCACGGCACTCTCCGAGGTTTTAGACTGTGGGACGAAAACCGTGGCCGATTCTACTTCTCACACCGTGGTCGCCGTCGTGCTTCGCGTCCGCGAGGGCCACCTCCAGGCCCTGATCGGGCGTGCTGCGCTCGCCGACGGCGAGCAACTCGAGGACGCACTCACGCGGGCGGTCGACGTGCCGGTGCTCGCCCACGTCGAGCAGCTCGTGACGCGCGTGGTCAAAGACGGCGCAGTCGAGACGGCATACCTCGGACTCGTCCCGGCAGACGGCTCGCTCGACGGCGACTGGCGCGACGTCGCAGCAACGGGCGAGCACCGTGAGCTCGTCGCGAACGCGCAGGCGAGACTCCGCGCGAAGCTCTCCTACACGAACGTCGGCTTTGCACTCGCACCCGGCACCTTCACGATTTCAGAGCTACGCGAGATCTTCGTCGCGGCGCTCGGTCACGACGTCTCAGCGACGAACCTGCAACGCGTGCTCGTGCGGCGTCGCGTGCTCGAGCGCATGGAAGGGCGGCGCCCGTCGGGCGCCGCAGGAGGGCGACCGGCCGCGCTCTTCCGCTTCCGCTCCGACCGCCTCGAAGTGACGGACGAGTTCGCCGCGCTTCGCCCGCCTCGTTAGCCGGCGGACACGTCGGCGAGGATGTCGCGCCAGCGGCTGAAGAGGAGCTGGTGCGTGCCGTCGACGAGATGCATGGTCGTCGAGGGCAACCGCCGCGCATACTCGTCGGCGATCGACGGCGGGCAGACGAAGTCGCCCTTCCCCCACCAGAGGGCCACCGGCGCGCACACATCGCCGAGTTCGAAGCCCCACGGGCGGCCGAGGCAGGCGAGCTCTCGCGCAAGCCACAGTCCGCCGACGCGAAACGACTCGGTGCGTCCCCTGGCGTAGGCGTCGTCGGTGGCGTCGTCACCGGTCGGCGGCGGAGGACGCCTGCCCCACGCCTCGAGCCCGCGGGCGGCAAGCCTCGGCGAACGCCGGGCGAGCCACATGACACGGCGCACGTCCTTCGGCAGAACCGCGAGGTCGTCGTGTGGGGGCATCGAGCCGACGAGCGCGACGCGCGAGGCCCGTCCACCTGCGGCTGCGGCGACCGCGAGCGCGTGCGGCCCACCGGCCGACCAGCCGACCACGGCAAAACGGTCGATCGTAAGCGAGTCGAGCAAGTCGACGACCTCGTCCGCCACCGAGCGCAGCGTTCGCCCGGGCTGCGCCGGGCCGCACCGATCGACTGCGAGCAGCCGCACGCCGAGCCCGGCCGCGATCGTGTCATCGGGATGGCGCGAGAGCCGGGAGTCGCCGCCTCCATGCAGGTAGACGACCGGCACGCCGGCGGGATCGCCGACGTCGTCGTAGGTCAGCGGGTCACGACGAGCGTCGCCCGCATGCCGAGCGCCCGATGATTCGCGACGGAGCACCAGAGCGAGTATCGCCCCGCGAGGAGCTTCAGGGTCAGATCAGCGCGCTTGCCGGGTGCGACGACGCCGAGAGCCGCGATGTGCCGGGCGCCGATGCGCTGCAGCCGCAGGTCGTGCGGGTCCTGGCCGAAGTTCGCAAGCTCGAGCGTGGCCGACCCGGCCTTGACGTGGAGGCGCGAGAGCGTGAACGAATACTCCTTCGCGACGATCTGGACGCGCGCCGGCGCCGCGCCGGCGATCGTCAGTGCGCCGACGAGAACGGCGAGGAGCGCTCTCACTTGACGAGCTGCGGGCGAGCGAACTTCGCCGCGCCCGGGATCACTCGCGCCGCGTCGAAGCCGAGCCACTGTTCGAGCAGCGACGCGTAGACGCCCCGGAAGTCGGAGGTGGCGCGCAGGTTGCCGTCCGCGTCGAGGCCGGTGGCGAGACCCGGGAACTCTCCGACCTGCGTCCCCGCGGCGCGCGTCCCGATCAGGAACGCGGTGCCGGCCGCGCCGTGATCGGTACCGCCCGAGCCGTTTTCTTTCGCGCGGCGACCGAACTCCGACCAGACGAGCGTGAGAACCCGGTCGGCGACGCCCCGTGCTTCGAGGTCACGCTGGAACGCATAGAGCGATGCCGCGGTCATGGTGAGCGCGGGCGTCAGCGCGGCCGTCTGACCCGCGTGCGTGTCGTACTCGCCCGTCGCCTCGAGCGCCACACAGCGAAGCGGCAGGCCCGCGGCGATCATTGCCGCGAGTCCCTGGAGTTGCTTCGGGAACGAGTCGTCGCCGGTCGGGTACGGCGTCGCCGTGGTGACGGCGCCCTTGGCGGCGAACGGCGCGAGTTGCCCGCGCAGGCGCGCTGCCTGCGTCGTAACGTTCGCCGCGGTGCGCAGCGCTGCGTCATGCGTCGGCACGCGCCCGAGCGAGCCGATCGCGCCGAGCATGCGCGTCTCGACCTCGCCCCAGACGCCGGGCACCCAGAAGTCGTACTGATCGGGTCCGTCGATTGCGGCCACCGGCACGCGCGCAGTTGCGAGCGCGGGTTGCAGCGAACCGGTCAGCGACAGCCCCTGCAGCGGGTTGTCGGCGGTGCCGACGTCGTCGAGATAGCGGCCGAGCCAGCCCGACATCAGCGAGGCCTCGGTCGCGCCGACCTCCCAGAAGTGACGCGAGGTGAAGTGCGACTGATCGGGATGGTCGTAGCCGACTGCCGGCATGACGGTGACCTTCCCCTCACCATGCAACTGCGCGAGCGGCGAGAGCGCCGGGTTCCAGAGCAGGCGTGCGTCCTCGGCGAACGGTGTCCCGCCGCTGACGGCGAGCGAGGTGCGGAGCTTGCGGTACAGCGGGTCGCCGTCCGGATAGAGGAGCGAGAGCGCATCCGCGCCTCCCTGCAGGAACACCGTCACGAGCACGGGCGAGGACGGGCCGGTGGCGGCCGCGGCGATTCCCTCCTCGAACAGGTTGAGCTTCCCGATCCCGTACACCGAGAGCGCAAGCCCGAGCGACTGCGCGACGAAGCTGCGGCGCGTCAGCCCCGTGCCTGCGGGCGTCGGCATGCCGGCCTCAATCGTCGGCAGCCCGCGCCCTGCGACTGCGCGAAGCGCGTCGGCGCGCGAGCACTCGTCGCACGAGATACGGCTCATGAGGTCTGCATGTCCGGGGAGACGGCGATCAGTTGGCGAAGGGCGTTCTCGACGAGCACCGGGTACTGCTGGCGCTTCCATTTCTGATTGCCGGCGTCGCCGAGCGCGGACTGCGCGAACTGCAGCAGCGCTGCGTGTGTCGCGGCAGTGAGCGACGGCTCGTGCCAGAACTTCAGCGCCTTCGCGAGCACCGCCTTCGCGTCGCCGGGCTCGCCGGCGGGCGGGTGGCTCGGGTCGAGCTTGCGATCCTGGAGGATGCGCTGCACCCCGATCCAGCGGCCGCGATAGGTCGCTGTGTCGAGCCAGCGTGTGTCGTCCCAGCCGGCGACGTTCGGCGGATAGAAGAGCTGCTGGCCGGAAAGGCGGCCGATCCACGCCCAGTCGGTGGTCGTGATCCCCGCGCCGATGCGGCGTAGCAGGCCCGCGACGTGCACGATCGGCGGCTTCACCATTCGCGGCCCGTTGTAGAGAGCCGGGTGCAAAAGGATCGCCTGCACGACCGGGCGGATCTCGTGGCCGTTCCGGTACAGCCGTTCGAGCGCAGTCTGGGTCGCGTGGTCGGGCTCGGTCGGGACGAAGTAGCTCCACAGCTTCTGCACGAAGAACGACGCGTGCAGCGGGTGCGAGACGCAGAGCGTGCACGCCGTTCGCCAGTCGAACGGCCCGGTCTTGTGGAAGACGTGCTTCGCGCCCGGGTCGTGCTCGGTGCGGTCGTAGTGGAAGTCGTAGTCGCCGACCCCGCGCTTCCAGCGGTTACGGAAGCCGGTCAGCGCGCGCGCCTGTTCGCGGACGTCGCGCTCGGTGTACGCGCCGCGGTCGGCGCCGAGTGTGAAGAGCTCCATCATCTCGCGCGCGTAGTTCTCGTTCGGCGCGTCCTTCGAGTTTTGCGTGCCGTTCAGCCACAGCAGCATCGCGGGATCGCGTGTCACGTCAATCAGCAGCTGCTCGAACGAGCCGAGCCCCTCGTCGCGGAAGAGATTGTTCTGGCGGAGCATCAGCTTCTGATCGCCGACGCCGTCGTTCGACGTCGCGAACCAGTCGTGCCAGACGAGGGTCATCCGCTCGACGAGCGGGCGTGAGGTGCGCACCATGCGGTCGAGCCACCAGCAGTGGTCGTGCCCCCACGCGTCGGCGGGCGCCAGGCGGTGCCCCTTCGAGTCGTGCGGCGCCGGCCCGACGAGTCGCTCGGCGCGCGGGTGGACGAGCGAGTCGACGGCCTTTACCGCGCCGAGCTTCGCGAGCGCCTCGGCCTCACCGGGGCGAGGGCCGAACCCGGCGCGCCAGAGCAGCCTCTCGGCCTGCGGCACGCCGAACGTTCCCCGGTAAACGGGCATCCCCACCCCCCAATCTTCGGCCGCGCAACGCATCTTCCTATCCCCGGATCGAGGGGCCGTGGAGGAATCGTCACGCTCTCGTAGACGTGCCTGGCACCGGACATGTCCCATCGCCAACGGCTCTGGCGCAGGTTTTTCCCTCGCCGTGGACGAATCGTCACGCTCTCGTAGCCGTGCCTGGCACCGGCCGTGTCGCGGGCGGACGCGACCGCTTTCGGCGGGTGTGGCTAGCGCTTCGGGTCGAGGTGCTTTACGAGCTGGACCCGCGGTTCGCCTCGGCCGTCGTAGTCTCGGTGCACGCCGTCGACGTCGAAGCCGAGCGCCCGGTGGAAGGCGACCGAGCGCTCGTTCACCGGCGAGGTCACCGCGCGGACGACGGTGCGCGGCGCGACCGCCGCGAAGAACTGCTCGTACAGCGTGCGCCCGAGGCCGGAACCGCGGCGCGCCGGATCGACACCGACGAAGTGGATGTACGCCTCGTCGGCAAACGTCTGCGAACGGAAGCCGCAAAGGAACCCGGCCAGCTCGCCGCCCTCCTCGGCGACGAACGTCGTGTCGCGGAAGTGGACGAAGAAGAGCCGCGGGAGCATCGCCGCCATCGCGCGCCCGCCCCACCAGGCGTCTACCACTGCAATCACGCGCGCGTGATCCGCGGGCCGGGCCAGCCTGATCACTGCCGCCATTCGATCACGTCCGGCAGCGCGATCCGGTTCCAGCGCTCGAAGTCGTAGCCGAGGAAGAGACTCAGCACCGTCGCGTGCGTGACGACAACCGCACCATCGAGCCCGTCGATTGCCTCAGCGAACCGCGCACGCGCGTCCGCCACGGGTTCCCAGCCGTCGATCGCCTCGCCGTCCAGGTAGCGCCGAACGGCGTCGCGATGCGCGGCGTAGTCCGGCAGGTTCGCCTCGCGCAGCACCTCGCACAGCCGTGGGTCGAGCTCGAGCTCCACGCCAGAGCGCGCGGCGATCGGCTCGGCGGTGGCGAGCGCCTTCGGCTCCGGGCTCGAGAGCACGCGCGGCACCGGCGCCAGGCGCTCCGCGATCGCCTCCGCGTCGGCCCGCCCATCGGCGGTCAACTCCCATGTCGACGCCGGCCTCGCGAGATCCAGATCAACGGCGGCGTGTCGAACGAACCACAGCATAAGGTTGAGCGTATGCGGATTCTCGTCCTCGGCGGCACGCAGTTCCTCGGCCGCCACGTTGTCGATGCGGCGCTCCGCCGCGGTCACGAGGTCACAATGTTCAACCGCGGCCAGACGCGCCCGGAGCTCTTCCCGGACGCCGAAAAGCTCCGCGGCGATCGCGACGGCGACCTCGGCGCGCTCACAGGCCGCCACTTCGACGCCGTCGTCGACACGAGCGGCTACGTCCCCCGCGTCGTGCGCCTGACGCTCGACGCCCTCGACGACGTCGGCCACTACGCGTTCGTCTCGTCGGTGTCCGCCTACGCAAGCCTCGCAACGCCCGCCGACGAGGACGCACCCGTCGCGCAGCTCACCGAGGAGACCGAGGAGTACCGCAGCGAGGCCTACGGGGCACTGAAGGCGCTCTGCGAGGACGCCGTGCGGGAACGCCATCCCGACGCCTTCATCCCGCGTCCCGGCCTGATCGTCGGGCCGTGGGACCCGACCGGCCGCTTCACCTACTGGCCGCAGCGGCTCGCCGACGGCGGCCGTGTGGTCGCGCCCGCCCCACCCGACGCACCCGCACAGGTCGTCGACGCGCGTGACCTCGCCGAGTGGATCCTCGACGCGGGCGAGCGCAAGCTCTCGGGCACCTTCAACGCGGTCGCGCCGCCGACGACGATCGGCGACGTCGTCGAGACGTGTCGGCGCGTCGCCGGCACCGACGCCGAGATCGTCTGGATCGATTCCGCGTTCCTCGTCGAGCAGGGGGTCGGCGAGTGGATGGAACTGCCGCTGTGGCTGCACGATCCCGCGTACCGCTCGATGCAGTTGACGCCCGTCGAGCGCGCGACCTCCGCCGGCCTGCGCCACCGACCGCTCGAAGAAACTGTCCGCGACACGCTCGCGTGGGTGCAAAGCGGAGAGGCGCCGAGCGAGCCGCCGGCAGGGCTCGATCGAGCGAAAGAGCAGGCGGTGCTTGACGCATGGCGGCCGTAGACTCGCCCGCGTGAAGCGACTCGAGGGCAAGCACATCGTCGTCACAGGAGCAGGAACGGGCATCGGCCGCGCGATCGCGCAACGACTGGCCGAAGAAGGCGCGCGCCTGACGCTGCTCGCACGCGATGAGGCACGACTGCGCAACGTCGCGCCGGGCGCCACGACCCGCTCGGTCGACATCCGCGACCGCGCTGCAGTGATCGGCGCATTCGACGAGCCACTTGACGCGCTTGTCGCGAATGCGGGAATCGGCGGCCCGAACGCTCCCGGTGACGGCGACCGGTGGGACGAGATCGTCGAGACGAATCTCTTCGGCACGTACTGGTGCGCCCGCGCCGCGGAGCCGCAACTCGCCGACGGCGGCCGCATCGTCGTCACGTCATCGATCCTCGCCCGCATCGGCGTGTCGGGCTACACGGCGTACTGTGCGTCGAAGGCGGGCCTGCTCGGCCTCGTGCGCTCGCTGGCCGCCGAGCTTGCACCGCGGCGGATCCAGGTGAACGCGATCTGCCCCGGGTGGGTGAACACCGACATGGCCTGGCAAGGGCTCGATGCATTCGACGGACTGACGCGCGAGCAGGCGTTCGAGGTCGCGATGCAGGAAGTGCCGCTGCAGCGCATGAGCGAGCCCGCCGAGATCGCGGGCACCGTCGCCTGGCTTCTCTCCGACGACGCCCGTGGCGTGACGGGGCAGGCGATCGACCACAACAACGGCGCCTTCATGAGCTAACGCGCGGCTTGGCTCCGTCCGATGGCGGTCCTAGTGTTTCGTCTGTGATGGAACGCGATTACCTGCGGCGCGGCGTGGCCGAGTTCGTCGGCACGTTCGCGCTGATTTTCGTGGCGGCCGGCGGCGCTGCCTTCGCCCGCGTTCCGGTCGACCTCGCGCTCGCAAACGGGCTCGTGATCGCCGTGATGGTCTCGGCGTTCGGATTCATCTCGGGCGGCTTCTTCAACCCGGCTGTGACGCTCGGCTTCCTCGTCACGAGAAGGATCGCACCGATGCTCGCCGGCTGGTACTGGGTGATGCAGTTCGGCGGCGCAGCGGCTGCGGCGCTTCTTTTGAAATGGATCCTCCCGAGCGGCCCCGAGTCGGCCGGGCACCTCGGCGTGCCGTCGCTCGGCTCGGGCATCGGCTCCGGGCCTGCGGTCGTCGTCGAGGCCGTCCTCACCTTCTTCCTCGTCTGGGTGATCTTCGCGACGGCTGTCGACCCTCGTGGCACGTTCCAGCAGATCGCCGGCCTTGCGATCGGCCTCACGATCGCCTTCGGCGTCCTGATGGCATACGGCCTCACCGGTGGGGCGATGAACCCGGCACGGGCGTTCGGCCCGCAGCTCGTCGGCGTGCACTGGGCGCATTTCTGGGTCTGGTACATCGGCCCGTGCGCCGGCGCAGTCATCGCCGCCTCGGCGTATGAGCTGCTCTATCTGCGCTCGGCGCGGCCGGAGCCGGTCGGTCCGCCCGAGACCGGCGTCGAAGAGCCGGGCCCCGGCGACGCAGCTACTACCTAGCCCGCGGGCGGAATTCGATAGGTTCCGCCCGCGATGCTTTCTGTAGCGCTCGTCGTCGCCGGACTTGCCACCGGCAACAAGATCGGACTTGCCGTCGTCGGTGTCGCGTTCATTCTCTTCGCCCTCGTGTGCTCGTTCGTGCTGCCTGCGCGCATACCGGACTTTCCGGGGAAGTACGTGAACGTGTTCGTCGGCGTGTGCGTGCTCTTCTTCGTCGCGATGATCTCCGCCGTGCTGATCTTCGGCGTCGAGAAGAAGGAGGCGAAGGCGGCAGAGACGCCCCCCGCCGCCACGACGACGGGAGCAACCACGACAACTGCAGCGCCTCCGACCGCCGCGAAAGGCGATCCGGTGGCGGGCAAGGCGGTCTTCGCCTCGGCCGGTTGCGGCGGCTGCCACGCGCTGAAGGCCGCCGGCTCGAACGGGGCGGTCGGCCCGAACCTCGACCAGTTGAAGCCCGACGCGGCGCGTGTCGCGCACCAGGTCGAAGTCGGCGGCGGCCCGATGCCCTCGTTCAAGGCCACGCTCTCGCCGAAGCAGATCCAGGACGTCGCGGCGTTCGTCGCGACCTCCACCCACGCCGCCTAGAGGGAGAAACCGCCCCTGAATGTGCGAAACCCGCCCGGGGGAGGGGCGGGCTCGCCGCAGTCAGTCACCGGTAATTTGGGGGAGCCGGTACGGGCATCCTGCCGCGGGAGGATGGCGCCGCGCATCATCCGGAAGGGTGATTTTCAGTCGTCAGCTCCTGAAAGCCCGGCTCGTCGCGAATCGCATCGAGGTCGGAGTCGTTCCTCGCGTAGTCGCGAAACATGTCCGACAGCTCGATCGCCGTCCGCAGGTGCTCGAGTGCTTCCGTCGTCTCACCGATGAGGCTCTCGCAGCAGGCGAGGTTGTAGAAGAGGAGGCCGTACTGCGGGTTCGACGCGATCACCTCGCGGGTGCGCGTCACCACCTCCGCGTGCTCCCCCGCTTCATACAGGGGCCGGATCGGCGCCCAGAGCTCCCACCCGACCGGCGTGTACGGCTTCCCCGGCGTCCCGCCGACGGCGACGACCACGGTTCCGGGCTCTTCGGCGAACGCCGTCCGGTTGACGCGCGGCCGCACGAAGACAAACGTGCCCGCCGGCGCGTCGTGGCGCTCGCCGTCGAGCTCGAAGACGGCGCGGCCCTGGACGACGAGGTACAGCTCCTCGTCCCGCTCCGCTTCGTCCTCGTTCTCGTCCGCTTCCCGATGCTCGGGGATCAGCCGGTCGCCGACGTTCTTGGCGGCCCAGGCGTTGACGCCGAACCCCGTGATGCCGAGGTGATGCCGGACCGGCCGCATTGGTGCCCGGCCGTCGTCCTGCTCGGGAATGTCGTCGACGTGCACGACCGAATACCCACTCATGCGAGACCCCTTTCACGCGATATCGGAAACGGAGAAGGAGGGATTCGAACCCTCGAGGCAGGGATTTCCCCACCTAACGCCTTAGCAGGGCGCCGCCTTCAGCCACTCGGCCACTTCTCCAAACGCGCGCATCGTATCGCAGGCCCAGACACGCGAAAGCCCGCGGAAGGCGGGCTTTTGCGAGGAGCGGAGAGAGAGGGATTTGAACCCTCGATGCACCTTTCAGCACATACGCGATTTCCAGTCGCGCTCCTTAGACCGCTCGGACACCTCTCCGTGAACTGCGCTCGACGGCAGGGTAGCCGCGCGTCGAGGACGCGTCAGGCGTGAGCGGCGGTGCCGTCAGCTCGCCTGGTGATGCGCTGCGAGCTCGAGCCACTCGGCGCGGGCCGGCGGGCCACTGATGCCGCCTTCGGCCAACGCTCGTCCGAGGCGATCGGCCATGAAGCGCTCCTGTGCGGCCTTCGATTCCCACACCTCGAACACGACCCACCCGCCGGCCTTTGCTGCTCCCGCGTGGTAGGTCAAGCCGTCGGGCCAGTCCCCGCTCCCGCTCGCCATGTCGATGCCGAGGCGTGAGTTGACCGCCTCGTACTCGGCCAGGGTCACGCCGTCGAACTCCAGAATCAACGCTTCGGCCACGTCCTACCTCCTGTCGGTTCACCGCCCCCGCCTGCGAGCTTCCGCGCTCGGTCGCACACTGTCAAGTCTTGTCGTCAGGCGCAGCGGAGCTGACCGTGACCGGCGTGCGCACGGCGCAATGTGACGCTGCGTCAACGGGCGGCCCTCACCAACGGTGGGGGATTCGTCCTCCCCAGGGGTGGGGGATGAGATCTGTGGGAAACGCCGACTGAAAGCCGGACAGTTCAGTCGTTACGCCGACCCAGGACTAGACGAAAGGGTCGCAGGGAACGCGAGCCGAACACGGAAACTGGCGCGATGAAGGTACGCGTCGAACCGGCGGCCGCCAAGGCATGGCTCAAGGCTGAAATCGAGGGGCTCGGAGGTGGCGTGACGCCCGTCGGCGACCTACTCGAGCTGTCGTTTCCGCCCGAGCCGCTTTCCGAGCCGGGGCAACAGCTCCTCGAGCTGACCTTCTTTCTGCGGGCGTGGGTCTGCGGCCGGCCCGGCGTCGTCGCCGAAGTGCTCGCCTGACCGAAGCGTCAGGCCTCCTGCAAAAGCGGGTTCGTGATCAAGCCCCGTCGGCGGGCCACGTCGACCGCCGCGGCACGCCCGCCGACGTGCAGCTTGCGGTAGACGTTACTGAGGTGGAACTTCACGGTCTGGTCCGCCACCCACAGCTCCTTCGCGATCTCGGCGTTCGTGAGACCGGTTGAAAGCAGGTTCAGGATCTCGTGCTCCTTCGCCGTCAGTCCCGCCTCTGCCGCAAGCGCCGCAGCCGCCTCGGCGAAGACCGTCGGCGACTCGAAACCGGTTCCGGCGACCGCCTGACGAATGACGTCGCCGAGCTCACTCGGGTCCAGGTGCTTCAGGACAAATGCGCGTGCACCGCTTGCCATCGCCTCGCGAATCGTCGCCGGATCCTCGGAGGCTGACAGCATCACGACCACCACATCCGGGGAGGCCCCATGGATCCGCTTCATGCATGTGATTCCGTCGAGCAGCGGCATCCGGACGTCAAGGACGACGACCTCGGGTGCGAGCTCGTCGACGAGACCGAGCACCTTCGGCGCCTCGGTCGTGGCGCCGACGATCTCGAACCCACCATCCTCTTCCAGCGCGAAACGCACCGCCTCGAGCATCAGACGGTGGTCGTCCACGAGCAGCACCCTCGTTTTTCCCACGCCCGCAGTCCTTCCCTCGCCCCCGCCTCGCATTCGAGGCCTTTCCCCTGGGGTTAACCAGCACACAGAGTGCGCGACAAACGCCGTCAGCGCCCACGACGGACCGCTCACCTGTTCCCCACCTTCGATGTGCCTCGAAAGGGGGATGCCTCGGCCGCCTCGAACGCCGATGCACTGATCGTCAAGGAACGCGGCCGATTTGCCGACAACCGACCCAACGGCAATCAGAAGGGGTACCGACGATGAGCGATGCGGTGATGGAACACACGAACGACACAGGAGTACGGACAGCTCTTGGGACGCTGCTGATCGAGGCGGGCTATCTCGACAGCGCACGTCTCGACGAAGCCCTCCGCATTGGCGCGGACACGGGCGAGCGCCTCGGCGAGGTCGTCGTCCGAATGGGCTGGGCAAGCGAAGACGACCTGGCCAAGACTCTCGCGAAGCAGTGGCACCTGCGCTACGTGGAACGGTCGGCAATCTCGTTCGACGCCGACGCGCTCAGCAGGATGTCTCGTGAAGAGGCAACCAGGCTCGAAGCCCTGCCGATGCAGGTCAGCGCTGACGGTGCCGTCATCGTGGCGCTCGCCGAGCCGACCGACGCACGGATTCTCGCGCTCCGCTCGCTGCTTGGCGATCGGATCGACTGCGTCGTCGTCGCGAAGACTGCGATCGACGCCGGCCTTCGGAGTGAGCTGCTCGCGAAGAACGCAGCCACCTCTCCCGAGGTTGAAACCACCCACGAACCGCACCATGAGCCGGTCGAGATGATCGAGATGATCGAACCGGTCGAGACGACCCAGTTCGTCGAGACGGTCGAGTCCCCCGACTCAGGTGAGAACGGTCTCTCCCTCGTGATCACGGAGGTACCTGACGTGACCACCGACACTGCGGCCGTGATCGACGAGCCGGTGACCTTCAACGAGGTCGTCGTCACCGACGAGCACGCCACCACCGACTTCGATGAACTTGCGAAGACGTTGAGCGACGGACTGAGCGCCCAGCTCGGCTCGCTCCGCGGCATCGTCGTCGAGGCCGAGTCTGCGCGCCAGCGCGACGCCGTCGAAATCGCGCGGCTCACCACCGAGCTGGCAGCCCGCACGAGCGAGCTCGCCGACCGGACCAACGAGATGAACGATCGCACGAACGAGCTCGGCGCGCGGCAGGCCGACCTGGCCGACCGCAACGAGACGATCGTGACGATGCAGCAGAAGCTGCGCGAGCTCGCGGACACGCTCGACACCCAGTCCTAAGAAGCTCACCGGCAATCCCTTCCCAGCACGACGAGCCGGGGCCCGCGTTCGAAGCGGGCCTCGGCTCATTTGACTTGACATGAAACGCACGAAGTGGGATGACTGGCCGCGCAAGAGGAATGCACTTGCGCGCACCGCCGGCGCGGTAGACATCTTCGCCGGAGGTTGCCCGCTTCGATCGACCTAGTTCCCCTTGCTCGCGGCAGTCGCGAGTTCGCCCGCGACGCCGATCTTCATCACCATCGTGAAATCGCCGATGACTGCGACGATCCGTTCGGCGCCTGCCTTCACCGACGAAGCTTCGTGACCGGTCATGTTGAAGAACCCGCGCGGATGTCGGCGCACAGCCTTATATTCCGGGCGGCTGAGCTGCACGACCTTGGTGCAGGTTGTGTCAGCGCACTCACAGATGAACGGGATCGGATGGATCAGCTCCAGCCGTTCGGCTTTCCGGAGGATTCTGTTGTTTGCCTGACGGCAGGCGATTTGGTGTTCAGCAATCCGCTCTTGGGCAAGCGGGGTCGTCAACGAGACTCCCCGCTTGGATGCGTCGCTTCGCCGTCGCAAGCGGTGTGCTGATCAGGACGGTGGCTCTGATCGGATAGAGAGTGCATGCATCCTCCTCGGTGTCGTGAACCCGAAGAGGCGCGTCAGCGACCAATGATGACCGCGGCGTTCCCCCTATCTATGAGAGAGCCAGCGACCGTTGAGTTCGCCAAGCCCCGTGTGCCCATCCTAGCGGTTTCCGCGTTTCGCTTGGTCGGGGCGAGATCGTGGATTCAACCGTTCGTCTCCCCGACCGGCTCGCGGTAGATCTGCCCGAGCGCGGTCGCGTCGATCGACTCGTCTGTGCCGCGATCTTCGAACACGAACATCTCGATCGACATGTCAGGGTCGAAAATGATCTGGCTGTTGAACCCGATCACCTTCCTGCCGGTCAGCTCCTCGATTTTGCCGCTCAGGACCTCGGCCATTCGGTTCTCGAAGGTCTGGCGGTACTGACGAACGACATCGACCTCACCTTTTTCGAGCAGGAACTTCTCGGCTGCGGTCAGACCGCCGCGCATGACCACGAAAAGCATGTCGTCAAACATGTAAGCCTTCGCGCTCGTCGGACCTTTGCCGTAGTACTCCTTGAAGGTTCGCACGACCTCCGTCGAGATCCGCGCGAGTAGAGACTGCCCGCGCGAAACGTCTTCCTCACCGGGCACATCCACGGCGGCAAGCTCTCCCGCAGCATCGATCGCCTCAGCGTCGTTTTCACGCACCGGCTTGATCTACCCGGTTTCGCGCCGAGGAAAACGATCCGAGTCGGGTGTCATTTGCGTCGAACGGCCACGACGTGAAGGTGGGCATCGTTGACGCGAAGCCTCTCTGGAGGCCGGAAACCCACATGGGTAGCGGGTTTCCGGCTTCCAAAGAGCGGAGGGGAGAGGATTTGAACCTCCGATCCGCTTGCACGGATAACGGTTTTCGAGACCGCCCATCTTTTGCTCAGCGGCTGGCGCGACGGAGGGTGTGGGCCAGTTCCCTCGACGCAACGTCGTTTCATGCGGCTCGTCGTACCGGCAGCGCAGCATTCAGCCGCTCGAGGGCGTCGTACACGTTCTGCACCTCCTCGCGGGTAAGCGAGGCGATGTCGGCTTTGCCACAGACGCGCTCGACCAGTCGAATGCGGCGCTTCTCGCAGAGCGACTGCCGGCGGTGGTTCGGAGCGAGGGGTCGAGCAGCCTGAACGCGTCGAGTGTGCAGCGACGGCGGCCCGGACGGTAGTCGATCCCGGTGCGCGCGAACGCGTCTTGAACCATCGCCAGGTCGAAGGGTGCGTTGTGGGCGACGAAGACGGCACCGTCGAGGAACTCGAGCAGCGTGGGAGCGATCTCGGCGAAGCGCGGCGCGGAGACAACGTCTGCGTCGGTGATTCCATGCACCGTCTGGGTGCTCTTGACAGAGCGCCCCCCGCAGCAGCCCGCTCGATTCTCATCATGCGGCAAATCCACTTCGCCTGTGATCCAACCGCGCTTGACCCGCGAACTGCGAATGTTTATGCTCAGGGATAATGTGTATTGTCCTCCGTACGGTACGGCGATACATCGCGTGGCCTCGTGCACGCGAAAATCACTCGAGAAGGAGTCGCTGATGGGTCGTCCGTTCCCCGTTCGAGGGCTGATGCTAGGAGCCCTCGCCGTCCTCGTCGCGTGCGTGACAGGCTCGGCGGCGGCTCATGTGCAGCTCACCGCCGCAGGCACAGCCACCCCGAAGCCGCTCGTGATCGCGATCAACCAGGCCGGTGAGATCTACGACCCCACGTCCGTTCTCCCGAGCACGATCTCCGTCGTCGCGGCCAACGTGTTCGACTGGCTGATGTGGCGGACGCCGGACGGCAAGCCGATCCCCGATGTCGCGACCGCGATGGATCTCTCGCCGGACGGAAAGAAGCTCAGCATCACGCTGCGGAAGAACGTCCGCTTCTCGAACGGCGACCTGCTGACCGCGGAAGACGTCGTCTTCAGCTGGAACCGCCTCAAGGCGAACGGCTTCAGTGACCGCATCGCGCGGACGCTGATCCGGTGGGAGATTGTCGATCCAACGCACCTGAACGCGTACTTCGCCGCGCCCGAGATCGGATTCGTCCCGTCCGGCGGCTTCCCGATCTCCGACCACGACTACTGGGCGAAGGTGGGCGAGGCGGCGTTCAAGGCGACCCCGATCGGGTCGGGCCCCTACATGATCAAGAAGATTGCGGCCGGCCAGTACGTCGACCTCGTACGCAACCCGGCCTACTGGGGCCGGCGGGCGAAGACGCCCGCAGTCCGCTTCGAGACGATTCTCGACGACACGACCCGCATCGCGAGCTTGAAGACGGGCGCGGCCGACATGGTGATGCAGGTGCCGTATCAGAACGTCGTGTCGCTCGGCAAGACGGCGGGCTTCAAGACGGTCAAGCTCGTCCCCTCCGGCTCGACGGTCTACCTGGCGTTCAAGTCGCAGCTGCCGACAACCCCGTGGGCGAACCCGCTCGTGCGCCAGGCGGTCGCGCTCGCGATCAACCGGGGCTCGATCGTCAAGAACGTCCTCAAGGGTATCCCGGTCAGCTATCCGTTCCTGGCGCCGTCCGACCTCGGGTACGACCCCTCGATCAGCCCCTACCCGTTTGACGTCGCGCAGGCGAAGCGGCTCCTCGCGCAGGCGGGCTACCCGTCCGGCTTCTCGACCGACCTCCCCTACCTGAACGCGCAGACGGGAATGTCGGAGACCGCCCAGGCGGTCGCCCTGTACCTCGCCCAGATTGGGATCAAGGTGACCCCGAAGCCGCTGACCGGCGCCGACTTCGTGCCGTGGGTGTTCCGGGCGGCCAAGGACCCGAGCATGGATTACATGGCGATGTTCCTCGGGGCGGTCGCGGGCAAGTTCGAGCCGGCGACGGCGATGCTCAACTCGTTCAGCTCCGTGACGCCGTTCGCCTGGTACAAGAACCCGGCGGCGAACGGGCTGATCCTGCAGGCGAACGCGACCGTGGACGACAACGCCCGCGCCGCGCTGCTGAAGAAGGCGGAGAACATCATCCACAACGACTACGGCTTCGTTCCGCTGTGGAGCTCGGCGATGGTCTACGGGATGAAGCGCTGCATCCAGTTCACGCCGCAGCTCGGCGACTTCGACCTGCTGCTCCTGAAGCGCCTCGACGCGACGAAGTGCAAGCGCTAGACGCAAACTTATCCCCAGTGTTCGATGACGAAGGGCCGCCGAGTAGGCGGCCCTTCGTCATCCTCTCGGGCTCGCGAAGTGGCAGGCGGCCCGGTGCGTCGGCCCGAGCTCGCGGAGCCGCGGCTCGTCCGCCCGGCAGACGTCGGCGGCGAGTGGGCAGCGGGGATGGAAACGGCAGCCCGCTGGCAGGTCGAGTGGCGATCCGGTTTCGCCGAGCGGAACGCCAACTGGCCGGCGGTCGCGATGCGGCGCCGCGTCGAGCAGAGCGCGCGTGTACGGATGCTCGGGGTCCGCGAGCAGGATCTCGGTGTCGCCCTCCTCGACGACGCGCCCGAGGTACATGACCGCGATCCGGTCGGTGACCTGGCGCAGCAGTGCAAGGTCGTGGGCGATCAGCAGGTACGTGAGGTCCTTGCGCTCCTGGAGGTCGGCTAGCAGGTTCAACACCTGGCCCCGGATCGAGACGTCGAGCGCGGAGACGGGCTCGTCGAGGACGATCATGGATGGCTCGAGGATGAGCGCACGCGCGATCGCAACCCGCTGGCGCTGGCCGCCGCTCAACTGGTGCGGAAACTGGCGCAGCACACGTTCGGGCAGGCCCACCTCGGCGAGCAGTTCGAGCACGCGCCGTTCCGTCTCGCGGCGCGTGACGCGGCGCTGGGAGTCGAGCGGCTCCGCGATCAAGTCGAGCACGCGCATGCGCGGGCTCAGCGACGCGGTGGCGTCCTGGAACACCGCCTGGACGCGGCTGCGGTACCAGGCAAGCCCAGCGTGGTCGAGCGTCGCGAGGTCGCGGCCCTCGAACACGAGCGAGCCCGACGTCGGCCGGTCGAGCAGCAGCACGAGACGCGCAAGCGTGGACTTGCCGCTGCCCGATTCGCCCGCGATGCCGTACGACGTGCTGGCGCAGACCGCCAGCGAGACGCCGTCGACGGCGCGCAGGGACAGCGGCCGGCTCCGGAGCCTGGCGCCGGAGCGCACGGCGAAGACGCGCGTGACGTCCCGCAGTTCGAGCAGCGGCTCGGTCACGCGGCGCCGCCCGCGGCGGCATGGAGCCAGCAGCTCACGCTCCCGCCGCCCTCGACGGCAGTCTCTGGCGGGTACTCGGCGCAGCGTTCGTGCGCGAACGGGCAGCGCGGGGCAAACCGGCAGCCGGAGGGCAGCGAGAGCATGTCCGGCGGCTCGCCGTCGATCTGCACCAGCCGCCGCTGACGGGGGGTGTGGAGGTCCGGGATCGAACCGAGCAGAGCCTGTGTGTACGGGTGCGCCGGAGCCGAGAAGACACGCTCGACCGGGCCGGTCTCGACAATCCGGCCCGCATACATGATCGCGACCCGGTCGCACGTCTCGGCGACGATGCCGAGGTCGTGGGTGACGAGGAGCAGCGCCATCCGCTCCTCCCGCCGCAGCTCGTCGAGCAGCGCGAGGAACTGCCGCTGCGTTGTCACGTCGAGCGCCGTCGTCGGCTCGTCCGCAACAAGGACACGGGGCTTTCGCGCGATCGCGATCGCGGCGGTCACACGCTGGCGCATGCCGCCGCTGAACTGGAAGGGATAGCTGCGCAGCCGGAGCTCGGGTGACGGGATGTGCACCCGCCGCAGCGCGTCGACGACGCGCGCGCGAACGGCCGCGCGCGCCGGGCGAGGCCGTTCGAGCCGCACGGCCTCGCCCACCTGCGACCCGATCGTGAAGACCGGGTTGAGCGAGGTGAGGGGATCCTGGAGGATCATCGCGATCTGCCGTCCCCGCAGCCTGCGCAGCTCTCCTTCGCTCTTCGCCAACAGATCCTCGCCGTTCAGCGTCACGCTGCCTGCGACGATCCGGGCGGTGCCCTTGGGGAGCAACCGGACGAGCGACAAGCAGGTCATCGTCTTGCCGCTGCCCGACTCGCCGACCAGACCGAGTGCCTCGCCGGCGTACAGCTCGAAGCTGACCCGGTCGACGGCCGCGAACGATCCGGCCCGGGTCGAGATGCGCGTCGTCAGCCCCTCGACTGCGAGGACGGGCCTCTCGGTCACCGGTGCCTCAGCATCGGGTCGAGCGCGTCGCGCAGCCAATCGCCGAGCAGGTTCGCGCCGAGTACGGTCAACGCGATCGCGACGCCCGGGAACGTCGCCACCCACCACGCGGTGTCGAGATAGCCCCTGCCGTCGGCGATCATCAGGCCCCACGAGGTATTCGGTGCCTGCACCCCGAGGCCGAGGAACGAGAGCGCCGACTCGACGCCGACGGCGCCGCCGAGCTGGAGCGTCGCGATCACGACGATCGAGCTCAGCATGTTCGGGAGCAGGTGCCGCCGGGCGATCCGGAACCGGCTGGCGCCGGCGACGACGGCGAGCTGCACGAAGTCGCGCTGCATCAGGCCGATCGTCTCGCCGCGCACGATTCGTGCGTAGGTCGGCCAGAAGGACACCGCGATCGTCGCGATTAGCGTGCGCAGCCCGCCGCCGAGTGCGCCCGCGAGCAGCAGCGCGAGCAGGATCGGCGGCACCGCAAGCTGCATGTCGACGACGCGCATGATGAACTCGTCGACCGCGCCGCCGACGTGGCCCGCGACCACGCCGGCGAGGACGCCGATAGCACCCGCGAGCGCCACGCCGGCGAGCGAGATGATGAGCGACGCGCGTGCCCCCGAGATCAGCAGGCTGAAGACATCGCGGCCTAGCGGGTCGCTGCCGAGCACATGGCTCCACGAGCCCCCGTGCAGGAAGACCGGCGGTGTCAGCGTCGTCTCGAGGTCGAAACTCGACGTGCTGTGCGGTTGGATCGCCTTGCCGAGGACACCGAAGACCACGAGCGGCGCGAGGAGCAGGATGGGCACGAGCGGGAGCCGCCGCAGAGCTCCGCGGCGGCGCCCGTCGAACCCGCCGAGGACGTCCGCGCCGGCGGGTGCCACGCTCACGTCGACCTGCCGTGGCGGATGCGTGGATCGAGCACGCCGTAGAGCAGGTCGACCACCAAGTTCGCGCCGACGAAGGCGACCGAGGTGAGGATGACGCCGGCCTGGATCACCGGGTAGTCGTGGCTGTAGAGGGACTGGGTGAGCAGGCTGCCGAGGCCCGGCCACGCGAAGATCGTCTCCACGATCACGGCGCCGCCGAGCAGCGTCGCGAGCGTCAGCCCGGCGTAGGTCGTGATCGTGATCAGCGTGTTCCGGAGCGCGTGCTTGCAGACGATCCGCCACTCGGGCACGCCCTTCAGGCGCGCCAGCTTGATGTAGTCGCTCTCGAGGACGTTCAGCATCGCGCTCCGCGTCAGGCGGAGGAAGGCGGCGGTTGAGAACCAGCTGAGCGTGATCGTCGGGAGCACGAGGTGCGAGAGGCCGCCCCGCCCGGCGACCGGTAGCCAGCCGAGCCTCACGCCGAAGATCAGGATCAGCATGATCCCGACCCAGAACCCCGGCATCGCCTGCCCGATCAGTCCGACGAAACTCGCCGCCCGGTCGATCGGCGTGCCGTGGAAGGCGGCGGCGATCACGCCGAGGCCGACCCCGACGACGAGAGCGAGCAGGAGGGCCGCCAACGCGAGCTCGACGGTCGCTCCGACCCGCTCCTTCAGCAGCTGCGTGGCGGGGACGTCGAACTTGATCGACTTGCCGAAGTCCCCCTGGACGGCGTGCTCGATGAAAATCGCGTACTGCACCGGCAGCGGCTTGTCGAGCCCGAGGTCGTGACGGATCTGCTGGATCTGAACCTCGGTCGACTGCGGGGAGACGAGCAGGAAGGTGGGGTCGCCGGCGGTGCGCTCGCCGACGAACGTGATCACCGTGACGCCGACGACGGCGACGAGTCCCAGCGCTAGCCTGACCAGAACGAACCGAACCATGCGACTCCCCGTCGGCGTTAGGCGGCGTTTCCGGCCTGCTGGCGCCGGTAGGCAGCCTTGCCGACGTAGAACTCGTCATCCGAGACCGGCGGCTCGATGCCGATCGAGCGCAGGGCCATCTTCCGCATCTGCATCGCCTGCGGCGCGAGGCGCATCGCGGGCTCGCGCGTCAGCCCGCCGTTGCCACCCACGGTCCAGCTCACGTACTTCCCCATCGGCCAGTTGTACATGCCGATGTCGCCGCCGCGACCGATGCTCTCGCGCATGGCGAGGCCCGTGGCCGGCGCGAGGCGGAAGTAGAGCTTCATCGCCTCGTCGTAACGCCCTTGGGCCACGAGGTCGTAATACTCGACGACGTACGGCTTCTCGGGCGACTGCCAGAACTCCCAGGAGCCACCGCCGAACCACTGCACGCCGTACTCGCGGTGAAGCAGCGGAAAGAGGCCCATCAGCCAGGGCGTGCCGACGTTGACGAGTACTCGGTCGTTAAAGCGGCGGAGCGCCTCGAACGTCATCGCCGGGTCGACGAATCCCACCTTCATGGCAATTACGTTCGGGATATCCGCGATCCGGTCGTACGCGTCGAACGGCACCTGGCTCGGATGGAAGCGGACGAAGTCGAACTTGTCGGTCGCGTACATGACGAGCCCAAGATTCGACGCCTCAGCGAGCCGCGCTGTCGCCTCGTAGATGTCGACGGGGCTGTGTGGCCTGAAGGTCTGCGGATAGCCGAGCAGTGCGTGACTCACGCCGACGCTCTCGGCATGCTCGAGCAGCGCGACGGACTCCTCGAACGAGTCGTTCAGGAGGGTGAAGGAGACGTGGAGGTCGGCACCGGCTTCGTCGGCGACGATCGTCAGGAAGCGCTTGTTCTCCTCCGTGGTGAGGCCCGTCTCGCACGCGCACATCGTTGAGAAGAAACCGTGCTCCTTCGCGACGCGCACGTCCCAGCGGATGCCCTCCTCGTCGAGCTCGCGGAAGTCGGACGTGAACGACGGCATCGTGACGTTCTCTATCCCGCGGAGCGCGTCGCGCGCCCACGCCTTTCGTTCCTTACGCGTGATCATCTCGTCTCTCCCATTCGTCAGCTACGCCGCTGCGCCCGTGGGTGCGACAGCCTCGTCGGCGGCGAAAGTACGACCGAGGAAGAACGCGTCGTCGGGCTCGTCCGCGATGCGAAGGCCGGCGGCCCTCATCCCGCCTTTGATCATTTCGAGGTTGCGCTGGTAGAGGCGCATCACGGGCTGCCGAGTCATGCCGCCGTTGCCGCCGCCAAGCCATTGGTAGTACTTCAGCTGCGGCCAGTGATACGCACCCGACGGGATGAGCGGCGCCATCAGCGCGCCCATCGCCCCGAGCGCTGGAGCGAGCCGCCAGTAGATCTCCATCGCCTCGTCCTCCTCACCCGCGCGGAGGAGGTCGAAGAACTGCACGGCGAGCGGCTGCTCGGGCGTCTGGAGCGCCTCGACCGTCCAGGCACCGCTCCACTGCTGGCCGAAGTGCTTCACCGTCAACGGGAAGAGACCGATGTTGAGCGTGCACACGAGCACCCTCGAGCCGTAGCGCTCGAAAGCCTCGAAGATGACGCCCGAGTCCATTCCGCCGAGCTTCATCGCGATCACGTTCGGGCGGTCGGCCAGGCGATCGAACGCCGAGAACGGGACGCCGCTCGGGTTGACATTCTGGAAGCCGAACTTGTCGGAGACGAACAAATACACACCGAGGTTCGTCGAGTCGATGATCTCCGACGCGTACTCGTAGATCTCGTCTTCGGACGTGGGCCGGAACGTATGCGGATAGCTGAGCAGCGCATGGCTCAGGCCCGCGCGCTCGGCGTGCTCGAGCAGCAGCTTGTTCTCCTCCAGCGTGTCGCCGGCCAGCGAGAATGCGACGGAAATCTTGTCCCCGGCCTCCTGCGCGGCGATCTGCATGAAACGCTTCTTCTCCTCGAAGGAGAGGCCGGTCTCGATCGAGCACAGCGTCGAGAAGAAGCCGTGGCTGATCGAATTGCGCACGTCGCGACGGATGCCCTCCTCGTCGAGCTCGGCGAGGTCGGGGGTGAACGAGGGCATGAGGACATTCTCGAAGCCGTGGAAGTGCTCGCGGGCCCATTCTTTCCGGTCGCTTGCGTCGATCGCCATGTGTCTCCTCTCTCAGCTCAAGGTGCGCGGACGACCGGCGATGCCGGTGCGTCGTCGGGAACGGGCGGCGCACCGAGCGCAGCCGAGATCGTGCGAGCCGCGGCCGCGGTTGCACGGCCGAACGCCTCGAGGCGCTCCCGCGGGAACGACGCAGAGAGGCCCGAGACGAGGATCAACGCGGTGATCTCGCCTTCCCCGTCGATCACGGGGGCCGAGACACCCCGAATGCCGAGGAGGTACTCCTCGTCGTCGACCGCGTAGCCCTGCGCACGCACCGACGCGAGTTCGGCAGGATCGAACGTCGAGACGACGTCGCGCAGCTCATGCCGGCCGGGCGCGAACGCCAAGAGCACCTTGCCGCAGGCGCCTGCGAGCAGCGGGATGGCCGCGCCGGGTGTCGCGTGCACGTTCATCGGCAGCGAGCGCTGCTCCGGCTCGGCGGTTTGACTGACGACGAGCCGGTCGACCTGGATCGCGGCCAGCACGGCGACCTCGCCGGTCTCCTCCGCGAGCGCGCGCAGGAATGGACGCGATGTCTCGCCGACGCCGAGGCGGGAACGTGTGAGCGCGCCGAGGCGAATCAGCCCGCCCCCGAGTTGATAGAGCTTTGAACCGTCGTCGCGGTCGACGAGGCCGTGGTCGCGCAGCGTCTCGAGGATGTCGCGCACGCTGCCCTTGCTCGCGTCGAGGCGCCGGGCGAGCTCAGACAAGCTCAGCGCCGTGCGCTCCTGGGCGAGGATCGCGAGCATCCGGGCGGCCCGGTCGACGGCCGGAACGCGACGGAGCGGAGGAGTAGGCTGGGGGTTGACGGGCATGGCGGGCATGGCGGTGGCGTGCGGCCAGCAGTAAGCTGTACGGCTTAGCGTACAGCCTTGGTCGGCCTGCGGTCAAGGCAGGCCCGGGTCGTGTCATAACGAGAAGTCATGGTTAGCGCATGGCTCCGACATTGACAGCTATCGGGTTAGCGCCGATTATCACCGCTGTCCTGCCCGACTCCGCAAGCGCCGATAGGAGCTTCCGTGCCTGCAAAGCCGTATCACGCCAACGTCAACGATCTCCCGCGCCAGTCCCGCTTCGGGGGCGCCATGGAGGAGACGGCGGTGCTCATGGACGAGGCGCTGATCAAGTTCTCGTGGGCCAGCCCCGCAGGCCCCGAGATGACCGGCCGCACCGCGGCGGCCGGCAAGCCGGACGTCCATCCGTTCGACCAGGTGATCTTCCTCGTCTCCGGCAAGGTCGAAGTGACGCTGAACGACGACGACACGTACGTGCTCGAGGCGGGGCACGTGATCTACATCCCCGCGAACGTCCCGCACATCGGCCGGGTGCTCGGCGACGAGCCGGCCTTCGGCGTCGACGTCTTCGCGCCGGCGCGCGGCGACTACTTCGACATGGCGGCCGACCAGCTCGAGAAGGAGAACGCCTAGAGGTTTTGATGTGGATTGGGTGCGTGCAGGGATGGTTCAGACCAAGCAGCCGGTCTGGTCGGGCGCAGGGCAGAGCGGTGCCTACGTGCAAACCGGACCAGGGCGAGATGCGCCGTGTCTGGGCCACCATCCGTCCGTGCCTGCACTCACTTCAAGCCTCTAGATGACGTGTCTCGACAGGTCGCCGACCACGGCGTGCATGTGGTGGCAGCGTTGGCAGGAAGCGGCGGCGCCGCAACGCCACTCGCTCGAGTGTCTCTGGGATCGCTCCTCGAGGCCGCATCGGTGTCCGCGGCTGTTACCGGCCGATGAGCAGACGCGGATCTGTGCAGCCAGACGACGCTCCGGCTGGGGGCCACGGCTGATCGCGGGAGAGACCGGTCATGCGCACCGTCTGGCGGACGTTGAGCACCGACATCTATCCCGGGGCGTTTCCGGCGAGCCCGAGTAGCAGCACTTCTCGTGTGAAGTCGCACGACCAGCCGACCCACGCGTCGTTCAGATACCGCGCGGCGCGGTACTCGGTCGCGACGCCGTACGCGCCGAGGATCTCGACCGCGCGCTGCGCGTTGCGGATCGCAGCGTCCACCGCAAACACCTTGGCTGCAGGCCCCTTCCGCGTCGCTGCAGCCACGGGGTCGGCGACGGCGGCGACCGCCGCATCCCACACGAGCAGGCGCGCAGCCTGCACGTCGAGCGCCGACTCCGCGAGCTTCAGCGCGACGGCCTGATGCCGCGCGATCGGCACGCCCCAGCTGACCCGCTCCTCGGCGTACGCGTGCGCGTACGCGTACGCCGCACGCGCGAGCCCGACGAAGCAGGCGGCGAGCCCGATCGCGATCTCCGGCGACGACGCGAAGACGAGCCCGGCCTTGCCCACTCCGCCGACGACGTCGTCCGACGACACGCTGACCTCGTCGAGCACGACTTCGGCGTGTGACGAGGTGCGCCAACCCGACAGCTCGGTGCGCCGGCCGAACGAGAGCCCGCGCGCGTCGGCCGGGACGTAGAACATCGTCAGGGCCTGCGCCGGCGGAACATCGCGCGCCGTGCGCGCCATCACGAAGTACGCGTCAGCGATGCCGGCGTTCGTGACGAAGGCCGACTTCGTCCCACTCAGGACCCAGCCGTCGCCGTCCGGGCGCGCGACTGTCTGGACGCCGACCATGGGGTCGACCTCCGGGTAGAAGAGGTCGGAGCCTGCGCGGTCGGGCTCGCTCAGCGCGCCGCTGAAGAGGATGGGCTCGGCGGCGCGAACCGGCGCGAGCCAGCGTTCCTTCTGCTCCGCGGTGCCGGAGCGTGCGACGAGCTGCGCCATCGTGGCGGTGAGGCTGAAGTAGCTCGCGGCCGCTGCGACGTCGACCGCGCCGAGCTCCTCGAACACGATCGCCGCGTCGACGCATGTCCCGCCCGCGCCGCCGTCCGCCTCGGGCACGAGCAGCGCCTGGAAGCCGAGCTCGCAGCCGTGCTTGTAGACGTCCCGGAGGAGCGGCCACGGCTCGACGCCGTGGCTGCCCTCGGCGTATACACACTCGACGGCGGGCGCGAGCTGGCGCCCTGCGAACTCGCGCGCGGTCGCGCGTAGCGCCTGCTGCTCCTCGGTGAGCGTCAGGTCGATCGTCAGACGGCTCTCCCCGCGAGCTCGCCCTCGTAGATCGCAATCGCGACGTGGCGTGGCGCGACGCAATCGCCGACGGAGCGCAGTTCCGGGACGGTGCCGGCGAGCTCCGCCTCCAAAGAAACGGACGATGCCTTGTTCCCGACGACGACGACCGCATCGATTCCGTCGAGACGTCGGACGGTGTGCTCGAAGACGTTGAACAGCGTCACACCACCGGGATCGGAAGCGAGCACGGTCGTCTCGGGCACGCGCACGAGGCCGAGCGCGGCGAGACGCGGCAACACGACGGCGAGCGTGCCGGGGTCGAGCTCCATCCCCGCGACCGGCGTGGGCGCGACCCAGTGCACCTGGTTGCCTCGGGCGATGAGCGCCTCCGCGACCGTCAAGGCCTCGGCGCGGACACCGAGATCGAGCAGCACGACCCGCGCGCCCCGCGGTTCTGAGCCCCGCAGAACCTGCCACTCGTCGAGCACAATCGCTCCATCCGCCGCCTCGAACGGGCACGGGCCCGGGCCTGATCCGGTCGCGAGGACGACGGCGTCCGGCCGCTCGGCGTGCACGGCTTCCGCCGTCGCCTCGACGCCGAGCCGGACGTCGACGCCCAGCCGCCCCACGCGACCGGCGAGCGAAACCACGATGTCGCCCCACTCCTCGTGGTGCTCAACCGACGCGGCGAGCGCGACCTGGCCGCCCAGCGAGGGGCCGCGCTCGAGCAGCACGACGTCGTGCCCACGCTGCGCCGCGACCTCCGCCGACTTCAGGCCGGCCGGCCCGCCGCCGACAATGACGACGCGCCGCTGCGCAGCGGCCCGCGCGAGTGTCGTGACGCCGAGGCGCTCCTCGCGTCCCGCGGCCGGGTTGTGCACGCACGAGATCGGCAGGCCCTGGATGAGTCTGCCGACGCACTCCTGGTTGCAGTGGACACACGGGCGGATGTCCTCGGCCCGGCCCTCGGCCACCTTGTGCGGCCACTCGGGATCCGTGAGGAGTTGGCGGGCCATGCCGATCAGGTCGGCGCCGCCCGTTGCGAGCAGGTTCTCGGCGTGCCCGGGGCTGACGATGCGACCGAACGCGACCGTCGGCAGCCCGGTCGCCTGGCGCGCCGCGGCGGTCGCCTCGTCGGCGTACCCCTCCGGCACACCCGCCGGAGGCACCTGCCACTCGACGCTCGTCCATGTGCCCATGTCGGCAGAGAGATAGTCGATGAGGCCCGTAGCGGCGATCTCCGCGGCGATCGCGACGCCCTCCTCGAGGCCGTAGCCGCCGAGAAGGTGCTCATCGAGGCAAAAGCGGATGCCGAGCGGGATGTCCCCGATCTCGGCGCGCACCGCGGCTAGCGTTTCGACCACGAAACGCAAGCGGTTCTCGACAGATCCGTGCCCGTACTCGTCCTCGCGACGGTTGTAGAACGGCGAGAGGAAGCTGCGCAGCAGCCCGTCGTGCCCGATCTTCAGCTCCACGCCGTCGAAGCCTGCCTCGACCGCGTACGCCGCCGCGCTGCGGTACGCAGCCTGCGCCTCGGCGATCTCCGCGTGGCTCATCGGCTTCGGGATCTCGCGCACCGCTGGGTTTGCCACCGGCGACGGCGCCCACTGCGGCAGGAGCGTGTCGGCCGTGAACGCCTCGACACCGTGATGCGTCAGCTGTGCGAAGAACCGGGTTCCGTGCGCGTGGACGGCGTCGATCGTCTCCCGCCACGCGAGCATGCCGTCCCGGTCGGCGAGCACGCACTTCCCGTGCCCGCCCGTCGGATGAACGACCTGGCTCTCGGTGACGATCAGCCCCACGCCGCCGCGGGCGCGTTCCTCGTAGTAGTAGCGATGCCGCGCCGAGGGGCGCTGCCCCTCGGCGTAGAACGTCACGTGCGGCAGGAACACGATCCGGTTCGGCAACTCGACGCCGCGCAACATCAGCGGCTCGAAGAGGCGCGCGAACGCGCCCGTCACGCCGGCGTCTTCGCCTCCCCCGCGGCACCCGCGGCCAAGAGACCTCGCGCGGCGTTGGCGCGCCCGACGAAGAACTCCGCGTCGTTCTCGCTCGGCTGGATACCGACGGCGCGCATCGCGCCACGCATCTCGTCCATCTCGTACTGCATCATCTTCATCACGGGCTGGCGTGTGAAGCCGCCGTTGCCGCCGACGAGCCACTGGTAGTACTTCTGCTGCGGCCAGTGATATGTGCCGATCATCTGCGTCGGCATGAATTGCTTCTCGAAGACGTTGCGGACCGGCGTCAGCTCCCAGTACGCGGCCATCGCGTCGTCGACGCGGTCGTCGAGCAGCAGTTGGAAGTAGTCGGTCAGCACCGGCCGCTGCGGCGACTGGAACGCCTCGTAGGCGCCGGCGCCGGCGAACTGGAAGTTCGCGCCGTAGTTCGCGCGCAGCATCGGCCACCACCGCTCCCATGGGAACTGGATCACAACCTTGTCGGCGAGACGGTGGAACGCCTCGTGAATGAACCCTGGCTCCAGGATGCCGAGCTTGCACGCGACCGCATTGGGAATCTCCGTCGCGCACCGCTCGAGCACGTCAAGCGGGAAGCCGCTCGGATGGAAGCGACCGAGGTTGAACTTGAACGTCGCGTAGAGGACGTAGTTCAGATCAGCCGACTCACAGAGCGCCTTCGTCTGCTCGAAGACCTCGTTCGCATCCTGCGGGTACCAGTTGAACGGGTACCCGATCAACGCGCCGTGCGCGCCGATCTGCTCCGCGTGCTTCGCGAGTTCGAGGTTGTCCTCGAACGAGTCGCGGATGAGCGTCACCGACACGCCGAGGTCGCTGCCTGCCTCGTCGACCGCGATCTCGAGGAACCGCTTCGCCTCGTCCATCGTCAGGCCGGTCTCGCTCGCGCAGAGCGTGCTGACGAATCCGTGCGCGATCGCCTGGCGGATGTCGAGCCGGATGCCCTCCTCGTCCAGCGTGGAGAGCGTCGGATCGAACGACGGGAACGTGCAGTTCTCGATACCGCGCAGGTGCTCCCGCGCCCACGCCTTCCGGTCGGACATCTTGCTGTTCACGATGCTGCCTCCATTTTCGCCTTGATGCGTTCGATGGCCTCCAGCTCCCAGCGCCGCGGCTCGGTGCGCGGCTCCCACTCGGTTCTGCGCTCGGGCACCTTGATCAGCGCGTCGATCAGCACCTGCTGGCCGTACGCACGCCATCCGAGCGGGCCAGGCAGGCCCGACGGGTCGCCCCATGCACACAGCCCGTCCTGGATCACGATCGTGTCGGTTACCGGCTGCGCGCGCGTACCGAGCGCCCACATCACGTCGCGCAGGTTGTACGGGTCGATGTCGGGACCGACGACGATGTAGTACTTGCTGCCGTTGCCGATGTACCCGTGCGGGCAGGCATAGATCGCGCTCAGGACCTGCTTGCCATAGTGCGGCGACTTCTCCTGCCCATCCACCTCGCACTGCACGATGATCGTCTCGAGGTCGTACGAGACGACGTCCTTCACCTTGTAGTCGTTGGCGCGCAGGTAGTTCAGCGCTTCCGCCTCGAAGAAGATGTCGGCGAACGCGGTGTGCGGGCCTTCGTGGTTCATGCCGCTGCCCGACCATGTCGTCATCCACATCGGGTCGTTGCGATGCGTGATGCAGTTGATTTTGAACACGGGCATCATGTGGTTTCCGAGCAGGTGGCCCTGGTAGACGCCCTCCGCGTACTTCGGCACGAAGTAGTCCTCGGGCAGAAACTCGCCCTCGAGCACGAACTCCGCGTTCGCCGGCACCATCAGCCCGGGGATCGTCTCTGCCTCCACGAGTTCCACGGGCTCACCGTTGAAGCCCCCGAGCACCGCGTACTCGTCGGCGTTGTCGCGCGGCCACACGAGGCCGCTGCGCACGGCGGCGACGGCCGCCATCGCCGGTTCGTTGCACATCGCATAGGCGGCGGGCATCGGCTTGTCGAAGCGCCTGAAGTTCTCACGGTAGTAGGTGCCACCATCGCTCGCGATTGGACCTTCGTAGATCATCGCGACGCACATGTAGCGCTTGCGCCTGTCCTCAGGCAGCGGCCGCTCGGGATCGCCGTCGTCCCATTCAAAGAAGCCGCCGCGCCAGATGCCGAGGTCGTGCGTCTGCGTGTCGGGGTCATGGATGATGAACTGGCCGCCGCCGCACGGGCTCCACGGCACCGTCTCGAACTCGACCCAGTTACGCGGCAGGTGCTTGTAGATGTCGACGTCGGCGCCGAGAATGACGTTCTCCTTGCACGGCGCAGTTGCGCGGTCGACGACCGTCGGCTCGACGAGGTTCTGCTTGAGGCTGCCGAGCTTCGCGGCCAGTGCCTCCTTGCTCGATACGCCGCACATCCGCAAGACTCGCTCGCGCGTCGCCCACGGGTTGATCACGACGGGAACGTCCGGCCGGTTGTTGACCGGCTTCTCGATCACGCCGATCGGGTTGTTGGGCAGCGAGTGCAGGTAGCGGGATGCCGCGCGCAACTCTGTCTCCATCTGCTTGCCGTTCGCCCCCGCGCAGTTGATGACGCGGAGATGCTCTTCGCGGAGATCCGCAGGAACCGCGTCGACGATCGAGTCGGGGTCACCCGCCTTGATCGGCGTCGTGAAGCGAACGACGTTGCCGAGCGCCTCCTCGTCTGCGATCCAGTCGCGGAAGGACTTCCAGGGAAACGGCATGTGACCGCCTCTACGCCTTAGTAGGTGTGGATCAGCTTCGTGCCCTCAATGCGGAAGCCGACCGGGATGATGTACGCACCGAGTATCTCCTTCGGTGCGAGCGCCGTGTGCTCCTCGAAGAGCGACTCGTGGTAGGTGAGCTCGCCGTCGCCGGCCCAGATCTCGCCGAACGTCAGGTTGCTGCTCACCGTTTGGATCAGTTGGTGCGCGACGGGCTTGTCGGTACCGTTCACGTCGGCGCTCGGAAAGTGGATCGTGTGGAAGAGATCCGTGCCGAACGGCTTCGGAAGCCGGTCGGAGGTGATCTGCTCCTTGACGGTGATCTTTGCGGTCACGAGACGCTCGCCGTGGGCGTCGCAGATCGCCGCGTACTCTGATCCAGGCCCGCAGGCCTGCATCCCCGGGTTGAGGCCGTGCAGGTGGCGGTTCGTCGTGCCCATGTGGACGCCGCCCCACTTCTTGGGAAACCCCATGAACCAGCCGCGCGCGAGGCTGAAGTCCTTGTCGACCCAGATGTACACGACACGCTGGCCTTCGACGCCCTCGTGGGAGCACCGGACGCCGATCAGGCACTCGGTGTAGAGGCAGCGCTCGGGATTGACGCCGAGCATGTTTTCGTGGCCGGTCCAGAGGCCCTGCCAGTCGCCGAACCAGACGTAGGCGACGTCGGGTTCCTCTTGCGAGGGCGCCAGCGGCTCGGGCAGGAGCTTGGCGATCTCGGCGGGGTCGGTCCGGTACTGGATCGCGAGGATGTCGACGCCGAAGTTCCACGGCGGCCCGCCGGCGATCTGCGCCGTCCCGCCGGGCGAGAATGGAACCGAATACCCCTGCAAGTCTGCGAGACCCATGCGTGCTCCCCTACGAATCTGACACCCGGTGACGGGACGACCCGGCCATGATCTCGGCGCCTGGTATAGCTGTCAATTGCCGATCAGTGCCTGCGCCATTACTTGCTTTCATGGAGGGCTATCGCCTGCGAGCCTGAATGGGCGCAGCGGCGACCCCACGTGGAGCGTGGGCTCTACAGCGGGTGCAGACCGACGTAATTCTCCGCGAGCGACGTCGCCGCCGCCCTCGAGGTCGTGAGATAGCGCAATGACGACTGCTGGAGTTTCAGGTCGAACGGGTCGTCGCCGATTCGGTGCAAGATCGAGGTCATCCACCACGAGAAGTGCTCCGCCCGCCAGATGCGGCGCAGGCAGGTGTCCGAGTAGGCGTCGAGCAGAGTCCTGTCGTCGTCGCGATACCACCGGACGAGTGCCTCCCCGAGACACTGAACGTCGTGAAGCGCGAGGTTCAATCCTTTTGCGCCCGTCGGAGGCACGATGTGGGCGGCGTCGCCGGCGAGATAGAGGCTCCCGTACTGCATGGGCTCGACGACGAAGCTGCGCATCCCCGTCACGCTCTTCTCGAGGATCGGCCCCTCGTGGAGCTCCCAGCCGCCGAGCGCCGTGCGGATCTGTAGCTCCTCCCAGATGCGCCTGTCGGGCCACGCGGCGATTTCCTCGTCGTGCCGAACCTGGATGTAGTACCGCGAGAGCTCCGGCGAGCGCAGCGAGAGCAAGGCGAAGCCGCGCTCGTGATGCGCGTAGACGAGCTCGTCCGAGGACGGGGCGACCTGCGCGAGAATCCCGAGCCAGCCGAGTGGGTACTCGCGCTCGAAACTGCGGAGGACGCCGCCCGGGATGCTCGGGCGGCAGATGCCGTGGAAGCCGTCGCAGCCTGCGATCGCGTCGCATTCGAGCTCGCAGTCCCTGCCTCCGTGCCTGTAGCGGATGCGTGGGCGCGGTGACCGGAGATCGTGGACGCTCACGGCATCGACCTCGAAATGCAGCGGGAGCTCGGCCTCGATCCGCGCGGCGATGAGATCCTTGACCACCTCGGTCTGTCCGTAGACGACGATCGACCTGCCGGTGAGCTCGTCGAAGTCGAGGTGATGGCGCTCGCCGTCGAACTGGAGGTGGATCCCACCGTGCACTATCCCCTCCTGCTGCATGCGCGCGCCGACACCGAGCTCCTGGAGGAGCTGGACGGTTCCCTGCTCGAGCACGCCTGCGCGAATCCGGTGCTCGACGTAGTCACGGTCTCGTGCCTCGAGAATCACGCTCTCGATGCCGGCGGCTTCGAGGATGCGGCCGAGCGTGAGGCCTGCGGGACCGGCGCCGATGATGCCGACCTGGGTCCTCATTCCCCGTCCTCGTCGAGCTCGCGCTGAAGCACGCTGAAGGCGCTGTTCGCGGCCGGCACTCCGCAGTAGACAGCGGTCTGTAGCAGCACCTCGGCGATCTCCTCCGGGGTCAGGCCGTTCCGTCTCGCCCCACGGATGTGGAGCGCAAGCTCGTCGAACCGGCCGAGGGCCACGAGCGCGGTCAGCGTGGCCACGCTACGCGCGCGCCGGTCGAGGCCGGGACGCGACCAGATCTCGCCCCACGCGTACCGGGTGATGAACTCCTGGAAGTCCCGGGTCAGCTCGGTGGCGTTCTCCGTCGCCCGGTCCACGTGCGCGTCTCCGAGCACGTCGCGGCGGACCTGCTCGCCCCGTTCGTACGCCTCATCGGTCACGCGGGAGTCCTTTCCTGGAGATGGGAGAGCATCGAGGCCGTGAACGCCTGGGGTTGCTCCACGTTGGCGAGGTGCGCCGCGCCGTCGATGCGGCGCACGTGCGCGCCGGGGATGCCTGAGACGAGCGCAGTGACGACCGCGGGCGGCGTCACGGGATCGTCAGCACCGACGATCACGAGCGTCGGGACGGCGACGAGCGAGAGCTGAGTGTGGAAGTCGAACGCACCGACGGCTTCGCAGCAGGCTGCGTACCCCTCCCGGCTCATCGTGCGCAGCTCGTCGAGAATGCGCCGTGCCTCCTCCGAGTCGCGGAAGGCCGGCGTGAACCACCGCTCACGCGCCGCGTCGACGGTGAAGGCCGTGCCTTCCGCCCGCACGCGAGCCGCGCGCTCCGCGTACAGGGCGGGGTCGCCGAGCGAGGCGCCTGTGCAGGCGAGCACGAGCGCATCGATCCTCTCCGATGCGTTCGCGCCGAGCCACTGCCCGACCATGCCGCCGAGCGACAGGCCGCAGAACGAGGCCCGTTCGATGACGAGCTCGTCGAGGAGGTCGACGACCGACAGCGCGATGCTCTCGACCGTCACCGCGTCGTCCGGCGGGGGCGAGGCGCCGTGGCCCGGGTGGTCGAAGCGGACGATCCGGTAGCGCTCCGCAAGCGAGGGGAGCTGCGGCTCCCACATCGCCGTGGACGTCCCGAGACCGCCCGAGAGCACGAGCACGGGCGCCGCGGCGTCCCCGCCGAGACGGTACGCGAGCGTCATCGCCCCGCCCGGTAGCGCTCGAGCGCCCGCTCGACGAACACGGCGGCGGACCCGAGGTACGCATCGTCGCCCGCCGTGAGCCCTTGCGCGGCGAACGCATCGCGCTCCGCGAACAGGCCGCTGCTCATGTTCTCGCGCATGCGATCCGCGTGCACCTCGAGGCCTTCGAGACACGTGCGGGCCGCGGCGACGGCGCCCCCGGTGAATGCGAGCGCCTCGGAGAGCGCGTTCCATTCCGCGTGCCAGGCCCCCGCCGCGCGCTCGTGCTCGTGCGCGCCTCCGGTGAGGACGGCCGCCTGCGCATGCACGCTGCGCGCGCAGGCCCGCGCGAGGACCGCGTGCACGGGGTTTCGCTTCTGCGGCATCGTCGACGACACCCCGCCCGGCCCCTCGGAGACCTCGCCCACCTCGGTCTGCGCCAGGAGCACGACGTCCTGGCCGATCTTCGCCGCGGCGGCCGCGACGGCGTCGAGGGAGGAGCCGAGTTCCGCTACCTGGCCACGATGCGCGTGCCACGGCATGACGGGCTCAGCGAGCTCGAGCTCGACCGCGAGAAGCCGTACGACCTCCGGCCCGTGCGCACCGAGCGCCGCCAGCGTGCCCGCGGCGCCTCCCAGCTGCACCGTGGGCTGAACCGCACGCAGGCGGCCCTGCGCCTCCATGAGCGCGACGAGCCACCCCGCCGCCTTGAGCCCGAACGTCGTCGGCACTGCCTGCTGCAGGAGCGTGCGCGCGGCCATCGCCGTCGCGCGGTGCTCGTCCGCGAGCCGTGCACAGGCGGACGCGAGTGCGTCGAACTCCTCCTCGATGAGGCGCGTCGCGTTGCGTGCGACGAGCATCGCCGCAGAGTCCAGCACGTCCTGGCTCGTCGCTCCGAAGTGGACGTAGCGCGCGGCGTCGCCCCCCACTCGCTCGCGGAGCGCGCGCACGAGCGGCTCGGCCGGATTGCCTGCCGCGCGCCCCTGCTCGCACAGCTCGTCCACGTCGTAGAAGGAGGCGTCGCAGCTCGCTGCCACGGCCGCCGCCGCGGAGGCGGGAATCGCGCCGGCGAGCGAGAGCGCGTTTGCGAGGCCGCGCTCGAAGTCGACCATCCCCTCCAGCCAGGCGGCATCGGAGACGGCGTCGCGAAGAGGCTCGGGAACGAAGAGCTGCGCGAACGTGGTCACTGGGCGAAGAACACCGTCGCCTGCTCTCCCTGCATGTGGATATCGAACAGGAAGCGGCCATCCTCGTGACGGGCGACCAGCAGCTCGGGATGGTCGAGCGCCGCGAGCACCGGATCGCGATCGTTCTGCGCGCCGGGGAAGTAGATGCGCGTCCACTGGTGACGGAGAAGGCCGCGCGCGAAGACGAGGACCTCGAAGTGGGGGGCCGGCGGCTGCACCCGGAAAGCGAACCGCCCGTCTGCGTCGGTACCGCTCCGGCCCCAGCGGCGCCGCACCGGGTCCCACAGCTCGAGCATGCCGTCTCCGATCGGCGCGTCCTGCCCGTCCAACAGTTGCCCGGTCAGCTCCACGCCGTCGGGCGCGAGCACGTTGGCCGGACTGCGGCAGAGGCCGATCGCGTAATAGGGCCCTACGGTCTGCGACGGCGTGCGCATCAACCCTGCTCCAGCGGCGTTGCGCCCGAGGAACGGCCGAGGACGATGTCCCACTCGTAGCCGAGGGCCCATTGCTCCTCGGTCGTGGCGAGGTCGAATCGCGCGAGGAGCAGTGCGCGCGAGCGCGGGTCCCGCACGGCGTGGAAGATCGGATCGAGCTCGAGCAGTGGATCGGCGGGGAAGTACATCTGGGTGACGAGCCGCTCCGTGAGGGTGCGGCCGAACACGGAGAAGTGAATATGCGCGGGCCGCCACGCATTCGGATGATTGCCCCATGGGTACGCGCCGGGCTTGATCGTGACGAACCGGTAGCGGCCCTCGTCGTCGGTGAGCACGCGTCCCGCGCCGCCGAAGTTCGGGTCGAGGGGAGCGGGATGGCGGTCGACGTCGTGGCGATACCGGCCCGCCGCGTTGGCTTGCCACAGCTCGACGAGCGCACCGCGGATCGCACGACCGTCCTCGTCGAGCAGCCGGCCGCTGACGACGATGCGCTCTCCGAGCGGCTCCCCGGCGTGCTGTCGCGTCAGGTCGTGGTCGTGCTCCTGGATCGCGTCAGCGCCGAACACCGGCCCGTCGGCCGCGTGGAGCTCTTCGGGGAGCGTGACGAGCGGCCGGTCGGGCGCTCGCCACCGCGTCGAGCGGTAGCCCGGGTAGTCGACCTGCACCTCCTCGCCGAATGCCGAGTCGTCCGGCAGGACGATGGGGGAATCGTCTTTCGTCAATGCGATCCTTTCGATTCGAGTGTACGCAGGGCGGAGAGCTCGTCACTCGTCGGCACGCGGGTCGTGCGAACCTCCTCGTCCATGCGGAGATTCCAGCCGGTCGCCGCCTGCACGTCGCGGGCATCGACGCCCGGGTGGGTCGCGACGAGCGTGAGCTCGCCCTCGCGCGGCTCGAGGATGCCGAGGTCGGTGACCACAACGCGCACGCGGTCGCCGACGCTCGTCGTGAAGTCGAGCCGGTCGACGAACGACCGCGGCGTCTGGCGCAGCATCACGAAGACTTGGCGCGCGTTCGTCGCGATCTCCGGCGCGCCGCCGCCCCCGGGGAGGCGCACCCGTGGCGCGTCATAGTCGCCGATCACCGTGCTGTTCAGGTTTCCGTGCCTGTCGATTTGCGCGGCGCCGAGGAAGCCGACGTCGATGCGGCCGCCCTGAAGCCAGTACGCGAACATCTCGGGGACGGAGACGACGCAGTCGGCGGTGTCCGCCAGCTCTCCGTCCCCGATCGAGAGTGGCAGCCGTGTCGGTTTCGCACCGATCGTGCCGCTCTCGTAGACCAGCACGCAGCCCGGCGCGTGCGTACGGCGCGCGAGATTTGCGGCCACGCTCGGCAACCCGATCCCAACGAAACAGACCGTGCCGTCCTCTAAGCGACGTGCGGCCTCGATGGCCATCATCTCGTCCGACGTGTAGTCGCTCATGCCGCGGTCGCCTCCGCGGCGAGGCTCGCGTGGTACTCGACCACGTCTGCCGTGTCGAGCACGTGGCGCTGCATCCACGCCCGAAAGCGGGCGCGGTCGCGGCTGATCTCATCCCAACCCACGTAGAACTCGTTATCCCGGTGGTAGTAGCCGTGCGCGTACGACGGATGGGCGCCTCCCGAGGCGAGCGACACCGCATCGACGACCCAGCGGGGGAGCACGACGCCGCCGGGCCGAGGCTCGAGCTCGTCGACGATCTCCTCGACCGTAACGATCGACCGCGCCGCGGCGAGCACCGTCTCCTTCTGCACGCCGAGGATGCCCCAGAGCTGCACGTTGCCCCGGCGGTCTGCCTGTTGCGCGTGCACGATCCCGACGTCCGGGCGGTGCGCGGGGACAGCTGCCAACGCCTCCCCCGTGAACGGGCACTCGACGGTCGCGACACGTGTGCGCGGCGGGAGGTCGCCGCCGCGGTAACCCCGCAGGACCCCGAACGGGAGGTTCGCCGCGCCCGCGGCGTACGCCGCCGACATGCCGGCATGCGAGTGTTCCTCGACCTCGAGCGGGTGCGGCCACCCGTTCTCGACCGCGTCGCGGAATCGGTACAGCGAGCCGACGCCTGGGTTGCCCCCCCACGAGAAGACGAGCCTCCGGGCACATCCCATGCCGATCAGCTGGTCGTAGACGACGTCGGGGGTCATGCGCACGAGCGTCAGGTCGCGCTTCCCCTGGCGTGCGAGCTCGTGCCCGGCGGCGTGGGGTATGAGGTGGGTGAAGCCCTCGAGCGCGACGGTGTCGCCGTCGCGCACGAGGTCACGCACCGCTTCGTCGAGGGGAACGATCACCGCGCTCAGAAGGGATAAGGGTGCGTCCCGCTCTGCACGGTCACCCAGCGCAGCTCGGTGAACTCCTCGATCACGGCCTGGCCGCCGAAGCGCCCCCACCCCGAGTCCTTCACGCCGCCGAACGGCATCTGCGGCTCGTCGCCGACGGGCTGGTCGTTGATGTGCACGATTCCGCACTCGAGCTGCTGCGCGAGTGCCATGCCGCGATCGGCATCGCTCGTGAGCACCCCTGCGCTGAGACCGTAGGTCGTCAGATTGGCTCGTGCGACCGCCTCCTCGGCGCCGTCGACGATCTCGACGGCGAGCACAGGCCCGAACGTCTCGGTCTTCGCGAACTCGGAGTCGTCCGGCACGTCGGTGATGACGGTCGCCTGGTAGCACGGTCCGACGACGTCGCCGCCCGCGAGCACCCTTCCGCCCTTCGCGACGACTTCGTCGACGCGTCCCTTCACCATCGCCAGCGCTTCGGCGTTGATCAAGGGTCCGATGATCGTGTCGTGCTCCTTGGGATCGCCCACCTTGAAGCTCTTCGCCTTCGCAGTGAGCTTGTCGATGAACTCCTCGGCGATGCTGCGGTCGACGAACACCTTGCGCGCCGACATGCAGATCTGCCCCTGGTGCAGGAACGCGCCGAACGCAGTCGCGTTGACCGCGTAGTCGATGTCCGCGTCCGCTAGGACGATGACCGGGTTGTAGCCGCCGAGCTCGAGCACGATCCGCTTCAGGTTTCGGCCGGCCGCCTCTGCGAGCTTCCGCCCGACCGCCGTCGAGCCCGTGAAGTTGAGGCGGCGGACTGCGGGGTTCGAGACGAGCTCGTCGCCGATTGCTCCCGCTCCCCCGGGTGCGTGCGGGACGATGTTGAGCACGCCGTCCGGGAGTCCCGCTTCGGCGAAGATCTCGCCCCAGAGCAGGCCGCCGGCGATCGGCGACCACTCCGACGGCTTGAGCACGACCGTGTTGCCGAGGGCGAGCGGGGCGGCGATCGATCGCGCGGAGAGGATGAGTGCGGCGTTCCAGGGTGCGATCGCCCCGACGACGCCGACGGGCTTGCGGATGCCCATCGCGAAGGTCCCCGGGTTGTCGGACGGGATCACCTGGCCGATGGGCTGGTAGGGCGTCGCCGCCGCCTGGCGGAAGAGGCCGGGCACGAAGCCCATTTGGAACATCCCGAAGCCGAACCCGCAGCCGGTCTCGCGGGCGAGGAGCGAGACGACCTCCTCACGGCGGCTCTCGAGGATGTCTGCTGCCGCGAGGAAGATCCGCTGGCGCTCGGCCGGTGCGGTGGCCGACCACGCGGGGAACGCCGCGCTCGCGGCGGCGATCGCGCGGGCTGCGTCCGGCGTGCCGCCCGCGGCGACGTTCGCCACCACGTCGCCGGTGTACGGATCACGATCCTCGAACGTCGCGCCCCCGGCGGCGTCGACCCACACGCCGCCGATGTACTGCTTCGCCTCACGCGCTGCCGTCTCTGCTGCCGTCGCCATTCTCGTTGCCTCCTTGGGCTAGCCGATCCGAAGAACGGGCTTGATCGCGTTGCCGGCCTCGGCATCGTGCGAGGCCTGGTCGATTTGGTCGAAGTCGTAGAACGTCATCATCCGGTCGACCGGGAACAAACCGCGCCGCCACAGTTCGACGAGTCGCGGCAGGAACTGCGAGGGAACACTCTCTCCCTCGACGATGCCGCGCACCACCCGCCCGCCGACGAGGATCGTGTTCACGTCGAGCGTAACCTCCGTGCCGAACGCCGGGGCGCCGACGACACCGGCCTCGCCGGTCGGCGCGAGGCAGTCGACCGCGGTCCGCAGCACCTGCGGGACGCCGGTCGCCTCGAGCGAGTAGTCGGCGCCGCCACCCGTGATCCGGCGCACCGCGTCCAGCGCGTCCTCACTCGACGCGTCGACGATATGCGTCGCGCCGACCTCCCTCGCGAGCGCGAGGCGCGGCTTGCGGACGTCGACGGCGATGATCGTCGTGCAGCCGGCGATCTTCGCCGCCATGACCGACGCCAGACCGACCGCGCCGGCGCCGAACGCCGCGAAGGTGCTGCCTGCGGGAGGCCGCAGCACGTTGAACACCGAACCCGCGCCGGTCTGGATGCCGCAGCCGAAGGGCGCAGCGACCTCGAGCGGGATCGCCTCGTCCAGCTTCACGATGTTGCGCTCGCGCGCGACGGAATGGGTGGCGAAGCTCGACTGGCCGAAGAAGTGTGCGTTGAGCTGCACGCCGTTGCGCGACAGTGCGCTCGAGCCGTCGGCGGGGCGCGACGCCCCGAAGTTGTGCTCGAAGAACGTCCGGCAGTAGACGCCGCGCGCCTTCGCGCAGGCGGAGCAGTGACCGCAGGAGTCGTAGCTCATGCCCACGCGGTCGCCCGGCCCGAACAGCGTCACGGCGCTTCCGACGGCCTCCACGACGCCGGCGCCCTCGTGACCGAGCACCGCCGGGAGCGGTACCGGGTACCACTGGTCGCGGCAGATCAGGTCGGTGTGGCAGATCCCGGAGGCCGCGACTCTCACGAGCACCTCGTCGTTGCGCAACTGCCCGAGCTCCACCTCCTGGAGCGCGAACGGCGCCCCCTTGCTCTCGACCACCGCCGCCGTGATCGTCATCACGATTCCCTCGCGGCCCGAACGTGGTAGCCGATCGGCAGGAGCTGCAGGTTGAACCGCTCCTGCAAGCTCCCCCAGACCCCCTTCGGCAGGAAGAGCGCCACGGCGATGGCGATGGCTCCGAGCATGACGAAATACCACACGCCCGAGTTGGAGACGTACGACTGGAGGAGGTAGAGGATCAGGGCGCCGACGATCGGGCCCTCGAAAGTACCGATGCCGCCCACGAGCACCATGAAGATCATCTTCGCCGACCAGTTCACCCCGAAGATCGAATCGGGGCCGAGCGGGACGATCGAGAGCTGCCAGGCGAGGATGATCGCTCCTGCAGCGGTGCAGCCCGCCCCCGCGAGAACGAAGAGGACGCCCTTGCCGAGCAGGACCCGCACGCCGAGCGACTTCGCCGCCTCCTCGTCGTCGCGGATCGCCTGGAGCGACGCCCCGAGCCGGGTGCGGAGCAGCACGAAGAGGGCGACGAGCAGCGCGACGGCGGCGGCGAGCGCGACCCAGTACGTGTTGCGGAGCCGCTGCTCCGGCGTGTAGCGCAGGTTGAACGCGAGCACCGCAGAGGTACCGGTTCCCCCTCCGAGCGTCGAGTCCAGCGACACGAGAATCGCGAACACCTCCGCGACGACCCACATCCCGATGGCGAATGCGCCGCCGCGCAGCCACAGCACGACGGCGGCGACCGGAATCGAGACCGCGGCGCCGAGGACCGTCGCGAGCAGCATCGCGACATACGGGTTGAGCGAGTGCTGCACGGAGAAGAAGACGACCGCGTACGCACCGATGCCGATGAACGCCTGTTGCCCGACCGACACGAGCCCGCCGTAGCCGGCAAGTGCGTTCCACATGATCGCGAGGATCACGAGGAAGTAGAGCTGGATCAGGTTGTTCAGCGAGTTCTGCCCGAGCACGAGCGGCGCCACGGCGAGCAGGCCGATGAAACAGCCGAGCCCGGCGGTGAAGATGACAGAGAGCAGTGTCCACCGCTCGACCGCGGGGGCGGCGCGCGGCCGGAACACCTCCGCACTCATGCCGATGCTCCACGGGCGAGGCGGAGGACGCCGGACTGGGCGACCGCGCGTACCACGAGCACCGCCAGGAACACGACATGGCCTCCGAGCGCGAAGTACTGGACGTCGATCTGCGCGGCGACGGTCTGGGCGACGCCGAGCACGATCCCCCCGGCGAGGGTGCCCCACAGCGACCCGATGCCGCCGATCACGACCGCCTCGAAGGCGTAGATCAGCTGCGTCGGCCCGGATGACGGGTCGAACGACGAACGCATCGCGTAGAACGCGCCGGCGAGCGCGGCGGTCGCGACGGCGATCGCCGTCGCGCGCGCGTAGACCTCGCGCGCGTCGACGCCGAGCAGCTCCGCCGTGTCGGGATCTGCAGCCGTGGCGCGTAGCTCACGCCCGGGCTGAGTGTGCCGAAGGAGCACGTGCAGTCCGCCGAGCAAGACGACCGCGACCCCGAGGATGAGCACGTCGAACCACGGCAGCGTCAGGCTGCTCGAGAGCCTCCAGCTCGCCGAGCCGATGCGTCCGGACGGCAGCGAGTGCACGTCGGGAGAGAAGGAGTACTCGAGGATATTGCCGATCACGATCATCAGCCCGAAGGTCGTCAGCAGCGGAACGAGCTCGCCCGCTCGGAGGCTCCGTTCGAGCAGCGTGCGCTGGAGCACGTAGCCGGCGATGAGACCTCCGGGAAGCACGACGGCGAGCGCGAGGTAGGTGGAGATTCCGAGATGGCTCGTCAGGAGGTAGGCCATGTACGCGCCGATGAGAGCAAGCGATCCGTGCGCAAGGTTGATGATCCGCATGACGCCGAACATCAGTGACAGGCCGGTGGCGAGCAGTGCGTACAGGCCGCCGAGAAGGATTCCGTGCACGACGGCGTTCATCCAATTCATGCGCCGATCCCCTCCGCCCGGCCGCGCGACAGGCCGAAGTACGCCGCGGTCACCTGCTCGCGCGTCAGCTCGTCCGCTCGGCCCTCAAGCACCACGCGGCCTTCGAGCATGCAGACGACACGCTCGGCGACGCTCATGGCCCGGGAGAGATCCTGCTCGACGAGCACGACCGTCGTCCCGGATGCGATCAGGGCGTGGAGCGAATCGTAGAGTTGCTCGACGACCACCGGAGCGAGGCCCAGCGACACCTCGTCCAGGAGGAGCAGCCGCGGATCCGTCAGCAGCGCGCGTGCGATCGCCGTGGCCTGCTGTTCGCCGCCCGACAGGCTCGCTGCGCGCTTGTTTCGAAGCGCCTCGAGCAACGGGAATACGTCGAACACGTCGTCGAGGCTCCATCGCCCGCTGCGTCCGCTCGCCCGCGAGACCAGCAGGTTCTCCTCGACCGTCAGGTGGGGGAAGAGCCGCCTGCCCTCAGGCACGAGCGCGATACCGAGCCGCGCCCGCCGGTAGGCCGGCAGGGACGTGATGTCGACCCCGTCGTAGCGAATCGTCCCGGCGGTCGCGGTGTGCGCGCCTGCGATCGCCCGCAGGAGCGTCGTCTTGCCGGCGCCGTTCGCGCCGACAAGCGCCAGGGTTTCGCCCTCGGCGATCTCCAGCGACAGGTCCCGCACGGCTTGCAGCAGACCGTGCCGCGCATCGAGCCCCTCGAGCGAAAGGAGGCTCATGCGAGGGCCGTCCCAAGATACGCGTCGACCACCGCGGCGTCGCGCATGACGGCCTGCGGTGTGCCGTCTGCGATCACCGCTCCCTGGTCCATGCAGATCAGCCGCTCGACGACCTGCACGAGTACGTGGACGACGTGCTCGATCCAGACGATCGCGATCCCGCGGTCGCGCAAGTCGTTGATCGTCACCACGAGCTCGTCGGCCTCGGCGTCGGTGAGGCCGCCGCCGATCTCGTCGAGCAGCAGCACCGTCGGGTCGGTGGCAAAAGCACGGGCGAGCTCGAGCCGCTTGCGGTGCAGCAGGCCCAGGCTCTCGCCCCGGCGGTTGGCGAGAGGTGTCAGACCGCAGAGGTCGAGCGACTCGATGCACCGCTCGTACGCGTGCCGTCGGCGCCGGCCGGCGCCGCTCGAGGCGCCGACGAAGACGTTCTCGAACACCGTCATGCCTTCGAACGGCCGCGGCACCTGGTGCGCGCGCCCGATGCCGAGGCGGCACCGGCTCGCCGCCCCCACCCGGGTGACGTCTTTCCCCCGGAACTCGACCTTTCCAGCGTCGGGCCGCAACGAACCGGCGAGAACGTTGAGAAGCGTCGTCTTGCCGGCGCCGTTGGGTCCGACGATGCCGATCGCATCGCCGGACCCGACGTCGAAATCGACGCCGTCGAGGACTACGAGCGCCCCGAATCGCTTGCGGACCCCGACAGCGGCCAGGACGGGCTCCATCTCTGCCAGTGCTACTCCCGTTTCCTTACGCGCCGTACTGCTTCAGCTTCCCGCCGACTGGGATCTTCGGGTCCCCTGAGTGCTCGCAGATGATGAACTCGAACTTCCCGTTCGTCTTCCGCCACTGACCACCGGGAATCGGGGTCGGAACGACGTTGGCTGGGACTCCCGGGCGCTTCTTCGTCCAGTCGAGCACACCCAGCGGCGTCTCGACCTTGACCTTCTGCACGGCCGCCGCGACGCGATTCTTGTCCTTCGGGTTGCCGCTCTTCGTGAGCGCGGCCGCCGCGACGTCGAAGAGCGCGAGGCTCGGCCCGGCCTGCTGGTTCCAGGGCTTCTTGCTCTTGGCCGCGTACCCGTCGGCGAGTTGCTTCGAGGTGACTCCGGTGAGCGAAGACCGGTAAGGCCACGTGCGGTGCCAGTAGAACGCGCTCGCGAGCCCGTTGCCGAGCGAGCCGAGCGCGGAGACCTGCGACTGGAACAGGCCGGTCTTCGCGATCTGCGCGATCTTGAGCTGTTTCGTCAGGCCCTGCTGGGCCGCCTGGCGCCAGAACGTCGCGAAGTCCGGCGGGATCGGGAACGTGTTGAAGATCTCGACGCCCTCCGACTTGAACTTCGAGATCTGCGCCGAGTAGTCGTTCGTGCCGTCCTGATAGGCGCCGGGATCCACGATCGTGTAGCCGGCCTTCTCAAGCACCGGCCCGAGCGCGGCGCGGATCGCGTTCCCGTCCGCGTCGTTCGGCCACATGACGCCGACCTTCTTGTTCGTCTTGACTTGTGGCCAGAGGTGCTCGTACGCGGTGGCGAAGTCCGCGACGCCGAAGCAGAAGTGATAGCCGTAGCGGAACGGCGACTTCGCCGGGTCCTTCGCCCCGCGGCCGAAGTACCACGCCTCCCACGGGACGACGGTCGTGATGTAGGGCACCCCCGCCGCCTCACACGCATCGGCGACCGGGTTGACGGTCTCCGGCGTCGACGTCGCGAGCATCAGGTCGACGTTCTCCTTGTGGATCAGGTCGCCGGCGACCTGCGCTGCGTGTGACGGCGCAGACTGGCTGTCGCGGCTGACGATCTGCACGGAGTAGTGCTTTCCGCCGATCGTGAGTCCCTTCGCCAACGCCTTGCGCGCGAGCGAGAGCACGTACGGGTCGGGCTCCCCGAAGCCTGCGGTGGCACCGGTGAGCGGGCTCACGTACCCGATCTTGATCGTGTTGCTCGCATCGTGTGAGACCGGGCGGGCCCAGATGGGCTCGGCCAGAGCTCCCGACACGACGAGGCCGCCGGCGCCGATGCCCGCGCGCTTCAGCAGCTCCCGTCTCGAAATTCCCTGCGGTTCGAACTCGTCAGGCATCGATCCTCCTCAGACTCGCCTCAACAGACCGGTCGACAGCGGAACGCGTCGCCGACCCTACGTCCCTCCTGTATCGCTCGTCAAGACTCACGTTCCGACTATTCGAACGACGACGCGATTCTGGTTCAATCCATCGTTGTGGGCCTCCGCACCGGCACCGACACCGCTGCGACGTCGCAGTCGCTCGAGCGCGGCCTCGCGATCCTGTCCGCCTTCCGGCCCGGCAGGACGCTGCTCGGCGTGAGCGACCTTGGGCGCGAGGTCGGCCTCAGCCGCAGCACCGCCCATCGGTATGTCGCCACGCTCGCCGCCCTCGGCTATCTCGAGCAGGATCCTTCGAGTCGCAAGTACCGGCTCGGTTCACGCGTCCTCGACCTCGGCTTCTCGGCGATCAACTCGATGGAGCTTCGCGAGATCGCCGCCCCCCACCTGCAGGAGCTCAGCGACGCGACGGGCTACACCGTGAACATGGCGATCCTCGACGAACAGGACATCGTCTACGTCGAGCGCTGCAGGAGCAGCCGCAAGGGGCAGCGCGAGATCGATCTGAACCTCCACGTCGGTTCCCGGCTCCCCGCCTACTGCACGTCGCTCGGCAAGGTGCTGCTCGCCTTCCTGCCGGCGGATGAGCAGGCGGCCGCGTTGGAGACGATCGACTTCGCGCGCCGGGGGCCGAATACGCTCACGTCGCGAACCGCGCTCCGAGAGGAGCTGGAGCGTGTGCGCCAGGCCGGCTTCGCGACCAACAACGAGGAGCTCGCCTACGGTCTGCGCTCGATCTCCGCTCCGATCCTCCGCCACGACGGCGCCGCGGCCGCAGCGATCAACCTCGCCGTGCACAGCTCGATGATGTCGATGGCGGACCTCACCGCCAAGCTGAGTGCGACCCTGCGCCGCGCGGCCACGGACATCTCGGTCCGGCTCGGCCATCGGCCCTAGCGGCGCTCTCGAAGATCCTCGCTCACGCTTCCGCCGCCATCGGCTCGATCTCCCGGTACCGGGGCCCGCCGTCGATCGCCTGCTCGAGCAGCGCGAGCACTTCGTCGTCGAGGTCGTCGCCCACCGGCGTGGCAACCCTGCCGCGGTAGCCGAGACGCGAGAGCACAGCCGGCTCGGTGAGATACCCGCCGGCGGCGGCGAAGCACAGCAGCCCGAAGGCAGTCTCGTCGGCGCCCAACTGCTCGACGGCCGCCTCCGGGTCGAGCCCGTCGAGCCCGTCGAGCAGCGCCTCGAGCGGCTGCTCGAACTCGGGGAGCGCGGCGAGGAAGCGATCGAGGGCGACCGTGCCCGCCCCCGCCGCGGAGGCCGCCGGAAACCCGTCGGCCTCAGGCACGAGGACGTCGGCGAGTGCTGCGAACGTCTTGCGGCGGCGCTCGTTCACGGCGTCTCCTGCTCCCGTCGCCCCTCGAGGAGACGCTCCGCACTGCGCAACGCGAGCGCGGCAATCGTGGCGGTCGGGTTGACCGCCGCCGATGTGGGCCACGTACTGCCGTCTACGACCCAGAGGTTCGGGACGTCGTGCGAGCGGCCGTAGGCGTCGACAACGGACGTGGCGGGATTGTCGCCCATGCGTGCGGTGCCGAGGAGGTGCCAGCCAATCTCGCGGTCGTCGGTGTCGACGATCGTTGCCTGCGCTCCCATCGCGGCGAGGGACTCGCGCGCGCGCTCGACGTTGAACGCCATCAGCCGGCTCGCGTTCTCGTCCGTCGCGTGCACGATGCTCGGGATCGGGATACCGGCGTCGTCGACCAGTCCGGGGTGCAGTTCGACGCGGTTCTCCGTGTTCGGAAGGTCCTCCCCGACGATGCCCCACATTGCCGAACGGCCGAGCCTACTCCTGAGCGCCCGGTGGAATCCTGTTCCGAACTCGGGCCCGCCGAAGTGCGGCGCGAACATCGTGGCGAGCGGGCCGCCCGTCACCATCAGGCCCCACTTTGCACCGCGGACGAAGCCGCGTGACGTGTCAGTCTCATAGAACTCGAGGCAGTGGAGCAACTGTCCCCATGGGCCTTGCGCGCCGCCGACGTCCTCGTCGAACAGGCCGACGACGGTGGCCCACGGATGGATCATCAGCCGCCGGCCGACAAGTCCCGACGAGTTCGCGATGTCCGAGAGCAGCAGCAGCCGCGCTGTCCCGACGGCGTTCGCGGCGAGGACGGTGACACCCGCGCGCTGCAGGTGCTCGCGTCCGTCGCGATCGTGCCAGACGGCGCCTTCAACGAGCCCGTTCTTTGCGCGAAGCTCCCGCACCCGTGCCCCGGTGACGAGGCGCACCCCACTCGCGATCGCGTCACGCCAGTGAGTGCGATCGACCGACGCCTTCGCGCCGTCCGGGCACGCCCACAGGCACGCGGTGCGCTGCACGCACTGCGTTCGTCCGCGGTAGGGCCGCGTCGCGATCGCATTCGGTCCGGGCCACCAGTGCCAGCCGAGCGCAGTGTGCGCACGCGCGCCGCGACGGCCGATCTGGCCCAGCGGCACCGGCGGCAGCGGCGGTCCCGCCCCCGGCGGGTGCGCGGGGTCGCCGTCGAGCCCTGAAACGCCGAAGTCGCGGTCGACGCGCTCGTAGTATGGGAGCAGGTCCGCGTACGTGAGCGGCCAGTCGTCCGCGACACCATCGAGCGTACGCACGCGAAAGTCGGAAGGGAGGTTGCGCTCCCAGGCGCCCGCATAGACGACCGAGCCGCCGCCGACGCCGTTCCACACCTGCGCGGCTGCGTCGGACCGCTCGTCGTCGATCGGATAGTCGCCCGGAGCGCGCCGCACGTTCGGATTCCAGCTCCAGTCGCGCTGGGAGGTGAGCTCGAAGTCGGGGTGGCCGGCGCGCGCCTTGCCGTAGTCAGGCCAGTCACCCTGCTCGAGACAGACGACGTTGAGTCCCCCTTCGGCAAGCCGCTTCGCAGTGACCGCGCCAGACGGCCCCGCACCGACGATCAGGACGTCGGGCGTTTTCACGCTTCCCTCCGCCGCAGGAAGGCGTCTGCTCCCGCAGCGGCAAGGATGATCCCGCCGTAGACGATGTTGTAGTAGACGGGGTCAATCCCCTTCAGGTTGAAGCCGTTGCCGATCAGCCCGAGCAGGAGCACACCGACGATCGTCCGCCAGACCGCGCCCTGCCCGCCCCAGATGCTCGTGCCGCCGACGACGATCGCCGCCACGACGGTGAGGCCGAGCGTCGAGCCGGCGTCGGCCTGGCCGGTGCCGATCTGCGACGCGCTGAGGACGCCTGCGAGGCCGGCCGCGAGCCCACTCAGGACGTACGTGATCGTGCGCACGGCGCCGACACGCACGCCGGAGAGGCGCGCCGCCTCCTCGTTCCCACCCGACGCGTAGATGTAGCGGCCGAGGGTCGTGCGCGAGAGCATGAGGCCCATCAGCAGCGCGAACGCGAACCAGAGCCAGATCGAGTACTTCAGTCCCAGGAACCCGTTGAGGCCGAGATGCGTGAACGAGCTCTGGATGTCGACGGTGATCAGGTCACCGTGCGTGATGCGAAGAGCGACGCCCGCGATGAGGATCGACGAGCCGAGCGTGGCGATGAACGGGTTGATACGCAGCACCGTGACCAGCAGGCCGTTCGCTAGCCCGACGAGCGCACCCGCGACGACGCCGAGGAGAAGTCCCAGCGTCGGGTTCCAGTGGACTGCGACCTCCGCGGCGACCACGCCGCTGAGTGCGAAGATCGAGCCGACGGAGAGGTCAAAGCCGCCGGCGATGATCACGAGCGTTCCCGCCACGCCGATGAGCCCGATCGTCGTCGACTGCTCGAGCACGTTCTTGAGATTCCGCGCTACGAAGAACTGGCTCGTCGTCGCGCTCAGGACGACGAACAGGACGACGAGCGTGAAGGCGACCGCGAAGTCACGGGCGACGCCGATGCCGAACCGCCGCGTCATGCCGCGGCCCCGGTCGCGTGAGCTCCGAAGGCGAGCCGCAGGACGCTTTCCGTGTCCGCCTCGTCGCCGTGTAGCGTCCCCGCCATCCTGCCGTTGCGAAGGACGACGACGGTGTGCGCGAGGCCGAGGATCTCCTCGGGCTCGGAAGAGATCAGCACGACCGCGAGCCCGGCGTCGGCGAGGCTGGCGAGGAGCTCATAGATCGCCGCCTTCGCTCCGACGTCGATCCCGCGCGTCGGCTCGTCGGCGATGAGGACCCGGGGCGGCGAGAGCAGCCACTTCGCGAAGAGCACCTTCTGCTGGTTGCCGCCGGAGAGCGACCCCACCGGTGATGCGAGGCTGCGCGCTGCGGGCGTACCGACTCGCTCGAACGTCTCCGCGACGGCGCGACGCTCGTCCTGCCGCCGCACGATGCCGCCGGTGCTGAAGCTCGAGAGGTGCGGCAGCGAGACGTTCTCCACGATCGAGCGGCGCAGCATGAGCCCCTGCTTACGGCTCTCAGGCAGCAGCGCGATCCCACGTCGTACCGCCTCGCGCGGCGACCGGATCTGCACCGGGACGCCGTCGAGCCAGATCGATCCCTCGGTGGGGCGTTCGGCGCCGAAGATCGCACGCGCAACCTCGGAGCGGCCGCTGCCGATCAGGCCCGCGAGACCGACGATCTCGCCGCGACGCACCTCGAACGTGATGCCGGAGAGCTTTCCCGGCACACCGAGCGCTTCCACCTTCAGGACGACCGGAGCGTCGTCTGCAGGGGAATGCTTCGGCGGGAAAGTCGTCTCGAGCGAGCGGCCGATCATCGAGAGCACGAGCTTCTCGGCCGTCTCCTTGGCGGCGGGCGCCGTCCGGACGACCGCGCCGTCCTTGAGGACCGTGACCGTGTCGCAGAGCGAGAGGACGTCCTCAAGGAAGTGCGAGACGAAGACAATCGTCGTACCGCCGTCGGCGAGGCGGCGCACGGTCTCGAACAGGCTCCCTGCTTCCTGCGGCGACAAGCTCGCCGTCGGCTCATCCATCACGATCACGCGCGCCTCTCGGGCGAGCGAGCGCATGATCTCGACCTTCTGCTGGTCGGCGGCGCGAAGCAGGCCGACCGGGACGTCGGGCGCGAGACCGAAGTCGAGCACGTCAAGCTCGTGGTAGCGCCGCAACAGCGCCTTCTGGTCGACAAGCCCGAGCGTGTTGCTCTCGATTCCGAGGAAGACGTTCTCCAGCACCGAGCGCCGCGGGACGAGCGCTAGCTCCTGCGCGATCAGCGTCACGCCGTCCTCGAGCGCGTCCCGCGGCGAGTGGTAGTCGACTGTGCGGCCGGCGACGCGGATCTCGCCGGCGTCCGGACGGTGCACGCCCGCGATCAGCTTCCCGAGCGTCGACTTTCCGGCGCCGTTCTCGCCGACGAGCCCGTGGACGGTGCCCCGCTTTATCTCAAGGGTCACATCGCGCAGCGCTCGAATGCCGCCGAAGCGCTTCGAGACGCCGAGAACCTCAACCAGCGAAACACCGTCCATCGGGTCGACCGGCACGAGCAGGCCGGTCAGGCGGGGAACGTTCCCTTGAACTTCGGCATCTTCGCGAGCACAGCCTTGTTGATGATCTGTGCCGTGCCGCCGGCGGTCGTCGAGTTGACGTACGACGGCACCTTGTGACCGGCCGCCAGCTTCGCGGCGAGCTCGATCGGAACGCCGCCCTCGGCGAATGCGTTGACGACACTCGTGGCATACCAGGTGCCGGCGCGCAGACGTGCGACGCCAGGGAAGCTTCCGCCCTGCGTGAGCACGAGGACGTCCTTGCCGGGCGTTTTGCCCACCGCCTTCATCGCGACTTCCGCACCGAGCGCCATGTCGTCGGACATCGAGACGAGGACGTTCAGACTGGGATCCTTCTGCAGCAGATCCTGCATGACCTTGAGCCCGCCACCGCGCTGGTAGAAGCCCTCGGCCTCACCGACGTAGACGCCCCCGACCTGCTTGACCCAGGCGTGCAGCATCCCGCTCGCAGGCGTCGTCAGCGCGAGCGCCTTCACGCCCTCGATGAAGCCGACGTGGCACTTCGACCCGCCGCCGACCTTCTTGCAGGCTGAGAGGACGGAGCCCTTCAGCGACGCGAACGCGGTGATCGCCGGAACCAGCACCTGTGCCGTGACGCCGGGCACCGACGGCTTGCCCGACTTGAGGTCGCTGCCGATCGGCGTGTCGGTGCTGATCAGCGGAATACCGGCGGCCTTGACAAGCCGCGCACACGGCACCATCGCAGGCGACGCCGCAGGGAGCGTGACGATCACCTTGAACGTCTTCCGCGAGATTGCGTCCTGGCACTGCGCGAACTGCTTCTGCGGGTTGAACTGGGCGTCGAACACCGTGATCGCGACGTTGTTCTTCTTCGCCGCCGCCTTGGCGGCGTCGAGGACTCCTCGCGGATAGCCCGCCGACGTTGTGGCGATGAGGAACGCGACCTTGACGGGGGCCGTGGCCGGTGCGCCGGCGGCTGTGGACTGTGCCCCCGCGAGCGCCGGGACGAGCGCGACGACCGTGACGGTGACTGCGGCGAGGAAGACGTGCCGCATTTGCATGAGCTTCATGAGACCTCCAGGGGAGGGGCGGCCGCGCCTCGGCGGCCGCCCGTGAACAGGACTGTGACCAGCGACCTCAGAGGCCGGCGACCACCGGGGTGACTCGGAGGGAAACGGGGCGGATGGGTGAATGCACGCCGGCGCGCAGGATGGCGAACAAGACGAAGAAGTGCCCGAACAGGTCGGTGAGCCCGGCGACTGCCATCGCCGTGCCGCTGTGGGTCGCCAACGAGATTGCTGCGAGCACGAGGGTGCAGCCGAACCCGACAACGATTGCGAGCAGGAACACCTGGCCCATCCGCGCCTGTCTCAGCATCCGCGCGGCGAGCTCGGAGGCCGCCCCACGCACGCGTGCCGAGACGATGTAGAAGCCGATCAGCAAGAGGTTGACGAAGAGCAGCGCGAAGCCGACCCACTCGAGCCGCTTCGCGGTCGCCGTGCCATCGAGCACCTCAAGTGCGAGTGTCACGGTGATGCCGCCGAGCGTCGCATAGCAGAGCATCAGCACGGGCATCAGGTACGAGTCCCAAAACGCGACCCCCTTGCTCGCCTTGAGCACGAAGCCGTCGTAGAACATCATCATCAACGCGAACGGGAGCGCCGCGATCCCGAAGGCGTGCGCGACGCCGTTCGGCACGAACGTGATGTGGACGTACGGCGCGACGTAGACCGCGCCGAGCGTGCAGAACCCGATCATCCCGAGGATCCCACGCGAGATCCACGACGTCTTCCAACCGAAGACCGCACGGAGGAACCGCAGCGGCTTGCCGAGGTAGAGCAGGTGGGCTGCCGTCTTGCCGACGCCGACGGCGAGGAGCCCGACGAGCGCGCCGAGCTTGAAGTCGCTGAAGAACGAGATCACGAAGAGCCCGCCGCCGATCCCCCCGAGGAAGAACGCGGTGGCGATCAGCCAGGCCCACTCCTGCTGCTGTTGGTAGCCGATCAGGAACTGGTTACCGCCGATCAGGAGGTTGCGCGTCGGGATGCTCTGCTCACGCATGGTTGCTCTCCCCCACGTAGTAGACGGATGGGTTGGTGCCCAACTCCGCCAGCGGCTGCTGCCCGTTGCGCTCCCGGATCAGCGTGCTCGGCTTGCTTTCCGGATCGTCGAGATCGCCGAAGATGCGGGCATCGGTCGGACAGGTGATGACACAGGCCGGCTCCAGGCCTTCATCGACGCGGTGAGCGCAGAAGGTGCATTTCGTCACCGTGCCCTCGGTGAACGCCTCCCACTTCGCGTCCTCGAACGCCGTGCGCTCGCCGTGGTAGCCGGCCTCGAGCACGCCTTTCCGCAGGTAGAAACGAGCGGCGTACGGGCAGGCCGTCATGCAGGCCCGGCAGCCGATGCACGTGTCCTCGTTGACAAGGACGATCCCGTCGTCGCGCTGGAAGCTGGCGCCCGTCGGGCAGACGGTGACGCACGGCGCGTCCGCGCAGTGGTTGCAGAGCGCCGGCACGTACGTCGTCTGCACGTCCGGGAAGGTGCCTGTCTCCTCCGTGTAGACACGGGCCCAGTAGTGGTCGGGCGGCGTGCCGTTCTCGACCTTGCAGGCAACCGTGCAGGCGTTGCAGCCGATGCACCGTGTCAGGTCGAGAACCATGCCCCAGCGCGTCATGCCGCCGCCTCCTTCCCCAGCTTCTCGACTCTCACCCGTGCGGCTGACTCCAGGGCGCCGCTGAAGTTGTCCGTGTAGTCGAGCTCGGCAGAGAGCAACGTGTTGAAGTGTGTGCCCTTCTTGCCCCCCATTGAGCGGGTGAGGGCGTTCGAGACGGCGACGCAGTCCGGGTGCACGCCCTCGCTGAGCGCCGCGTCTCCCTCGACGCGACCGACGTGCGAGATGATCGCAATCGGATCGCCCTCGGCGATGCCCAGCTTGCCGGCCGTCACCGGGTTGAGCAGCACGCCCCTCGTCTGGGCCGCCCCGGCGGTCAGCCGGCTGATGATCGGGATCGACATGTTCTCGGCGAAGTTCGTCTCCGCGGTCTTGAACGTGATCGCGTAGAGGGGGTACTCGGGGTTCTCGCCGTGGATCGGGCCGTCCTTCCAGAACGGCAGCGGCACATAGTTCGACGTGTCCCACTCGTAGCCCGTCCCCTCGAACTGCTTCTCGAGCTCGAGGCCGGCACTCCTGATCACCTCGTAGTAGAAGGGGATGCGCAGTCCGTCATACGGAAGGTACGTCTCGGCCGCGTTGCGCTTGGTCACCATGTGGCCGTGCTCCTTGAACCACTCGAGGTCGTGGTCGTCCCCGTAGTTCACCCGGAAGACGCGGTCCATGATGTCCTCGTTGGAGTACTTCCTGTCCGGCGCCAGCATCAGATCCTCGCGGGCCGTCAGGCCGAGCAGGAAGTTCAGGAAGCCGTTCCAGACGTCGAGGAACCCGCACCGCTCGGCGATGTCGATCAGGATCTCCGTCGCGTCCCGGGTGTTGTGAATCGGCGGCACGGCCGGCTGGCGCAGCGCGAGGCCCTTCACCACGGGCGGCTCGCAGGTGACGGCCAGCGTCGACTCGAGATAGGTGTGATCCGGCAGGATCAAGTCGGCCCACTCCGTCGTCTCGTTGATGACCACGTCGATCGAGATCACGTACGTGAACGTGGCCATCGCCCGCCGCACCTTCTCCGCGGCCGGCATGTTCCAGACCGGGTTGGAGTGATAGGTCAGCAGAACCTCCGGCACGTACTCGAGGCGATACTTCTCCGGGTTCAGCACCGCATCGACCGCGATGTGGCCGGCATCCATGCCGAGCGGGAACCACTCCATCATCTGCAGGCTGTCCGCCGGGAACTTGAACGACATCGGCGGGTGCAAGATGTGCGGGTTCGGCTTCAGGATCCCGTGCTCGCCGGGCTCGATGAAGAAGCCGCGGACGTCGAGCGGCACGCCCAGATGGCCGCCCGGCATGTCGATGTTGCCGAGCAGCGTGTTCAGCATCTTCAACGCCATCGAGTCCTGACCGCCATCCTTGTGGGCGATCGCGCCCCGGTAGTAGTTGACCGCCGCGGGCCGGAACGGGTACTCCTTGCCCTCGAGCATGATCGTTTCACCGATCCGGGCGGCGTCGCCCAACTCCTTCGCCAGGCGACGCATGGTTGCCGCGGGGACGGTGCAGATCTCCTCCATGCGCTCCGGGGTGTGGTCGGCGACGATGTCGCGGAAGAGATGGAAGCCGGGCGCGCAGCTGACGCCGTTCACGTCGTAGCTGCCCTCGAGAGCGAACTCGGCGATCTCGGGGTCGTCCCATTCCCGCGCCTTGCCGGCCACTGGATCCCCGACCATCGCCTTCCCGTCGGCGCTCAATGCATACGTGCCGTCCGGCCCGATCAGATACGGGGCGTTCGTGCGCGTCTTCAGGAACTCCCGGTCGTACAGCTTGTGCTCGAAAACCAGGCTGTGCATCAGCCCGAGCGCGAACGCGCGGTCGGTGCCGGGACGGATCGGCACCCACTCGTCAGCCTTCGCTGCAGACGGCGACATGCGCGGCTCGACCGTGACGACCCGCATCCCGCGCATCCGCGCGTCGGCCATCCGCTTCGCCGAGCCGGGCAGATGCAGGTGGCTCGAGAAACCGTCGCCGGAGCCGATCTGGATCCAGTAGTTGCAGTACTCGTAGTCATTGACGACCGCGAAGCTGGTGTCCGTGATCCCGTTGATCGGGTGGTAGGCCGCGCCGCAGTACTGACCCACCGTGCTGAAGAAGTGCGGCGAGCCGAACGCCGCCGGCCATGCCCAGTTGAAGATGCGGTTGAAGTCACCGCTCGCCACCAGCAGCTTCCGAGGGTCGGTCTCGCGGATCGGCTTCAGCTTCTCGGTGACGAGGTCGAGCGCCTCGTCCCACGAGATCTCCTTCCAGCCCGGATCGACGCCAGGGCCTTTCTCCGGATTCGTACGCACCATCGGCGCCTTGACGCGCTTCGGATCGTAGAGCCGGAGCATCCCGACATTCCCCTTCGGGCAGAGCTTCCCCATGTTGTCCGGGTTGCTGGGGTCACCCTCGATCTTCGTGACCACGCCGTTCTCGACGTGCACAAGGATGCCGCACGTGTGCAGGCACATCTTGCACACGCTTCGCACCCACCGGTCTTCCTCGACTGCGACTGCCACGATGGCCTCGCCTTCTCCAGCTAGCGGTTTGTGGCGATCGTCCTCCTCTTCCGGTTGCCCGTCAATTGCCGATTGATGGCAGATTCATAACCAGTGGTTAAGGCTCGTCGATCCTGGCGCATTCGAGCCGGACGGCCTCGATCACGGCGCTGACGGTTGCGGTGGGCGCTGTCCGCGCGCGGGAGGTGATGTTCACGTCGATCGGCACCAGCAACTCGGGAACGTCGAGCCTCGCGATCTCGCCGGCGGCGAGCGCGCGGCGGACGAGCAGCGACGGCAGGAAACTGAGGAAGTCGGAGCGGCGAAGGGTGCCGATGATGAAGGTGGACGAGTTGCTGATCACGGCCGGTGCGGGGGGCGACAGCCCGTCGGAGACGAATGCCCGATCGAGGTCGTCGATCCAGAACTCCGTGTGCGGCGGCATCGCCCACGGGTACTCGAGCAGCCACGGCAACTCGACGCGTCCTTCGCCGAGCGGGTGCCCCGTGCGGGCGTACACACCGACGAGATCCGAGCGAACGACCTCGGTGACGAGATCGACGCCCATGCCTCTCGCCCAACCACCCACGACGAGATCGAGCTCTCCGCGGCGGAGCGCCGGAGCGTGGTTCTGCACGAGGCCCTCGGTGACGGAGAGCTGGATCGCCGGCCGCTCCTCGTGGATACGCCGCGCTGCGAGCGGCAGGATCGTGCCGGCGATGCTCGGCGTCACGCCGATGCGCACGAGCCCCTTCGCCGCCCCCGCGAGCATCGCGATCTCGCGCTCAGCGTGGCGGAGCTCCGACTGCACGACGCGCGCGTGCAGCGAGAGCGTGTCACCGTAGACGGTGGGCACGAGCCCCTTCGGCGTTCGGTCGAAGAGCTGCACCTTCAGCTCGAGCTCGAGCTGGTGCACCGTCTTGCTGAGAGCCGGTTGGGTGAGGCCGAGAGCGACGGCCGCGCGGCCGAGGCTGCCGTGTTCGTAGACCGCGAGGAAGTATTGGAGGCGCCGCGAGTCGATGGCCTACCATAATCCATTCCCGTCGGTTATCAACGGGGGCGAAATGGCATTCGGAAAGTTTGGTCGCTACTACCCCGACGGCGTCGACGTGCGCATCGAGCGCCTCGACCTCGTCCGCCTGCTGGGGGCCGAGGTGGACGCGGTGGCGGCAGGCCCCGGCTCTGGCCATACCGTCCGCTTCGAGTGCCTGCTCGAGTCGTGCCTGGTGGAGACGGACGTCCAGCACGTGCGCTACATCGTCGTCAACCTCCTGCACAACGCAGTGAAGTACTCGAGCCGGGGCACGGAGGTCGTGGCGACGCTCGAGACGGCGCCGGAGGGCCCGCACCTCCGCGTGCGCGACCAGGGGATCGGCATCCCGCCGGCCGACATCGACGCGCTCTTCTCGCCCTTCTACCGGGCGTCGAACGTCGCAGCCCGGCCGGGCACGGGCATGGGCCTCGCGATCGTCAAGAAGTCGGCGCAGCTCATCGGCGCCCGCGTCGAAGTCGAGACCGCCGTCGGGAGCGGCACGACCTTTACGGTATCGCTGCCGCTTGTGGCTCGGCAATAGGCGTCTCGAACAACGCGTCGGCGAGCGCGAACAGGGCTCGGGAGCCCGGCCGGCCGGGCTCCTCCCTGACGATCGGGCTGCCTGCGTCGGCGCACGCGCCGAGCTGCGGGTCGAACGGAATTCGCGCGAGCAGCGGCAGTCCGGCCGCTTCTGCGAGCCGGTCACCGCCGCCTGAGCCGAACAGCTCCTCGCGGCTTCCGTCTTCGCGCTCGAGATAGGACATGTTCTCTACGACGCCGATCGGCGTCATATTCCCCTTCCGGGCCATCTCCACTGCGCGGAGGGCGACCTCCTGCGCGACCTGCTGCGGCGTGGTAACGACCAGCACCTCGGAGCGCGGCAGGAACTGGCCGAGCGTGAGCGCGACGTCGCCCGTCCCCGGCGGCATGTCGACCACGAGCACGTCGAGGTCGCCCCAGTAGACGTCGGAGAGGAACTGCTGGAGCGCACGGTGCAACATCGGGCCTCGCCAGATCACGAGCGAGCCCTCGCCGAGAAAAAAGCCGACCGACATCACCTTCACGCCGTCACTCATAGGCGGGATCGCGAGGTCGCCGAGGACGACCGGCTGCTCCTGGATCCCGAGCATCCGCGGGATGGAGAACCCGTACACATCGGCGTCGAGGATCCCGGTGCGCCGGCCACGCAGTGCGAACGCGGCGGCGAGATTCGCCGCAACCGATGACTTGCCGACGCCGCCCTTGCCGCTTGCGACGAGGAGCACGCGCGTGCTCGAGTCGACCGAGACCCCAGGTTCGCCCCCGGCGGCAGGGCGAAGGCGCACGGCGAGCTCCGAGCGCTCCGCGTCGCTCATCGCATCGAACGAGAGCGAGATGCGAGCCACTCCGGAAACGACGCTCAGCGCACCGACAACCTGCTCCTCGAACCCAGCCCGCAGCGAGGAAGCGGCCGCCGTCAACATGATCGTCAGCGATACGGCTCCGCCGTCGACGCGAAGGTCGCGCACCATCCCGAGGTCGACGACCGAGCGGCCGAGCTCGGGGTCGATCACGCCCTGGAGCGCGTCGACGACGTCCTCGGGCGAGAGCGACATGCCCTCGAACGTACATCACAATCCCATCCAGCCGTGGTAGCGTCACGAGGCTATGCACGGGTGGCTCGATGAGACCAGACGCGCGCTCGCTCTCGAAGCGGGCGACTCGGCGGAGACGCTCGAGCTGAGCGATGCCGATGCCGACGTGCTGCTCGACCTCGCCCGCATCGCTGCGCACGACAGCGGCGACCGCCGCAACGCGCCGTTGCTCACGTACCTCGTCGGCCTCGCGCACGGCCGTCACGGCGACCGGACGCTCGCCGAGCTCGCGGCTTCGGTTCCACGCGTAGCGGAATAGTCGATCCTCGCTCTGCGCTCGCAGTCCAACCGGGTAGACGTGCTCGTCGGCGATGGCGATCGGTAGGGTTTCGCGCGTGCCGATCGAGCGGCAACAGTTCTTCGAGATCATGGCGTCGTTCCCGTCGGGGGTCGCGATCGTGACGACGGTCGGTCAGGACGGCACGCCGCGCGGTTTGACGACGACGGCAGTGGCAAGCGTCTCCGCGCACCCGCCGACCGTCCTCGTTTGCGTCGACCTCGGCTCGCGCACGCTCACCGCGCTGAGAGCGGCCCGGCGCTTCGTGATCAACTTCATCGGCGAAGGCCGCAGCGAGATCTGCCTGCTCTTCGCGTCGAAGACGGAGGACAAGTTCGACCGCGTCGCCTGGCGGCCCACCGATGACGGGCTGCCCCTGCTCCACGAGGACGTACTGGCCTGGGCCGAGTGCTCGACGGTGCACGATCTTGAGGTCGGCGACCACGTGATCCTCGTAGCCCGCGTCGAGGCGGGCGGGGTTCAGCACGAGCTCGACCCGCCACTCATGTACTACCGCCGCTCGTGGGGTGTGTGGAGCCCTGCGCAGGAGCTGAACGAGCCGACGCCGGTGGAGATCCGGGCGATCGAGGTCAGCGGCCGCGACCTGCGCTGGCAGGGCGCCGAGCTGTAGCGCGAAAACGGCCCGTCGCCATAACGAGAAGTGTTGTCTTGCGCTCATCTTGGCAATTGACAGCTATCGCTCGGGTGGGGATCATCATCGCGACCGACGTTGGGTTTTGCCGGACGTGACGGTCACACGCCCCCCGACGAAAGAGGTCGCCGTGCGCTTCAGTCTGTATTCGGAGCTCCAGCTTCACCCGGGCAAGTCACCCCAGCAGCTCTACGCAGAGGTACTCGAGCAAGTCGTCAACGCTGACCGCCTCGGCTTCGACGTGTACTCGGTTATCGAGCACTACTTCTATCCGAAGTTCTCGATCTCCTCGAACCCGACGGCATTCTTCGCAGCCGCTGCGCAGAAGACCGACCGGATCCGGTTCCGGACGATGCTGCACGCGCTGCCGTTCCACAATCCGATGGTGCTCGCGAGCGTCATCCACGCCACCGACATCCTCACCGGCGGCCGCTACGAGTGGGGCGTCGGCCGCGGCCACGGCTGGATCCCGCTGCCCGCCGGCCAGCCGCTCGACGAGCATGCACGGCCGCGCTACGAGGAGGCTGTCGACCTGCTGCTGACCGCGCTCGACAACGAGCGCTTCTCGCATGAGGGCACGTACTTCAACGTCGGCGACTCGCACGTCGTTCCGTTCGTCGACCGCAAGTACCGCGTCTACCTCGGCGGCACGTCCGACCGCACGTACACCCTCGCGGCCGAGCGCGGCTGGGGCGTCGCGATACCGCCGCTCCTGCCCTACGCCGCGCTCGAGAAGCAGATGGACCTCTACCGCGAGTCGTGCGAGAAGGCGGGCACCGAGCCGGACATCGTCTGGATCCACGCATGCCAGCTCGACGAGGACCGCGAGACCGCGATCCGCGAGGGCCGCGAGTGGATCACCGGCTTCATTCGCGGCAACGCCTCTCCGCTCACCGAGTGGCCGAAGCCGCCGGCGGACGACCTCAACAAGGCTGGCTACGGATTCTACGCGGCGGGCATCATGGAGGGTCTCGCAGAGATTCCGTACGAGAAGCTGATCGAGGACGACTACGTCTGGGTGGGCACGCCCGCGGACATCATCGAGCGAATCGAGAACACGCAGAAGGTTTGCGAAGGCGTCCAGGAGATCGGCATCACCGTGAACGCCGGGGGCGCTCCCCACTGGATGGCGATCAAGAATCAGGAGCTGTTCGCGAGCGCGGTCATCCCGCATTTCGAACGAAGCGGCGAACGCATGGGCGCCGCCGTCTCCTAGTCGGTTGGCGCCCCCAGCAACGGCTGATCGTCGGGAGCACCGGAGCGTCGGGCGCCGTTTACGGCGTCCGGCTGCTCCAATGAATGCGAGAGCTACCGGTCGAGACGCATCTCGCCGCTTCGCGTTGGGCTCGGGTGGCGATCGAGCACGAGATTGAACTGTCGCTCGAGGCGGCTAAAGGAGTGATTCACTGCACCTCCAAATCGGCGCTATTCGATCACTTGGTCTGAGCGGGGCTACTGGAGCGGAAGCAGGCTCGGCCGCCCATACGCGCGGTTGAGGTCGCGCAGCATTCCAGCCTTCAACCGATCCGCACCATCCAGGTCGTGCCTCCTCAGCAAGCTTCTCATCATCGAGCCGGCCGTCGAGGACGACGGGCGAGGTGCCGTCAGGCGTGGTCATCGACGCCACGCTAGCCAGCGCCGGAAACGGAGGGCCAAGCTCTCCGCGGGCCAGTCGTGGGCCAGTGAGGGCCAGTCTCATTGCGTCTTCGTGCGTCTCGTTGCGTCGAGTCGCTAGCGCCGGGATGAGGCTCCAAGGAGCCGGAAACCACCATGGCTAGACAGTTTCCGGCTCCCAGAGAGCGGAGGGGAGAGGATTTGAACCTCCGATCCGCTTGCACGGATAACGGTTTTCGAGACCGCCGCATTCGACCGCTCTGCCACCCCTCCGATCGGGCGACAGGGTACCGGCGTCTCGCGGCTCTAGTCGTGGATGCGGGCGATCAGGTCTTCGCGGCGAAGGACGCGGACCCGGTGGGAGGAGCTAGCGAGGCGCACATCGAAGCCAGCGTCGCGCGCGAAGAGGACCTTGTCGCCGGGCTCGATCGCCTGCACGTCGGGGCCGACCGCGGCGACGATGCCGCTGCGAACCTGGCTCGCCTCGTTCGCGGGGACGATCAGGCCGCTCGGCAGCTCCGACTCGTCGAGCGGCTCGAGCACGATGTAGTCGTCGAGCGGCTCGAGGGTCGCGTTCTTCATCTCATGACCTTCCAACACGGCACCACGATACTCCCTGTGTGCGCGTCGGCCGCCACGACGTCCCGGTCACGAATCCGGACAAGATCTTCTTCCCGGAGCGGGGGCTGACGAAGGGCGATCTCGTCGCGTACTACGTCGGTGTCGCCGAACTGGCGCTTCCCCACCTGCGGCGACGGCCGTTTCACATGAAGCGGTTCCCAAACGGCGTCGACGCGGACTTCTTCCACCAGAAGCGCGTTCCGGCGAAGCATCCCGACTACGTCGACGAGGTATTCGTCAAGTTTCCCAGCGGGCATTCAACGGTGTTCGCGATCGTCGACAACGCAGCGGCGCTCGCGTGGGTCACGAACCTCGGGTGCATCGAGCTGCACACGTGGCACTCGCGCGTGCCCGGGATCGAGCGGCCGGATTACCTGCTGATCGACCTCGACCCGACGACCGACGGGCAGTGGCCGTTCGTACGCGAGATCGCGCTCGTCGTGCAAGAGGTGCTCGACGAGCTCGGGCTGCGGTCGTATCCGAAGACGTCGGGGGCGACCGGGCTGCACATCCTCGCGCCGATTCGCGCCGACGTGCGGTTCCCCGACGTTCGCCGGTTCGCGAAGGCGATCGCCGAGGAAGTCGAGCGTCGCGTGGGCGATCAGGCGGTTGCGACGACGACATGGCGGGTGGCCGATCGCGTCGGCGTGTTCGTCGACTTCGGCCAGAACGCGCGCGACCGGACGATCGCGTCCGCCTATTCGGTGCGGCCGACCGCGGACGCGCGCGTCTCGGCGCCCCTCGCGTGGGACGAGGTCGCTTCCGTCGAGCCGGACGCGTTCACGATCGAGACGATGCCGGCGCGGATCGCCGCGGTCGGCGACCCGATGCGGGGCATGTGGTCGCGCCCGCCGTCACTGCGCCCGCGGTTCGCGAAGCTCGGCCTCGAGCCGCCGTCGCCACCCGAGTCTCTGCAACCTGGTTGAAAAGCGAACCAGGTTGCAGAGACGCTGCGCCCGCAACCTGGTTCCGATCTTCGAACCAGGTTGCCGAGCTTCCGTTCGCGCTACGCGAGCAGATCTTCGATGCCGGAGGCGCCCGGATCCCGCGGTGGGCGTAGCTCGCGCCAGGTGCAGTCCGCCGGCGCCTTGTCGTCGCGCCAGCGCAAGAATTTCGTGCCGTGCCGGAAGCGGCTCCCCTGCACTTTGTCGTACCGCACCTCGATCACGACCTCCGGCCGGACGGCGCTCTCCTCGAGCTCACCCGTCCCCCACCGGTTCGGCTCCGAGACGCGCCCCTCCGAGCTCGCGTCGACGAGCGGCAGGACGCGATCGGCGACCTCCTTGCGCAAGCCCGCCGCGACGGCGCACGAGCCGACATAGTCCATCCCGCCGTCTTCCCGGTAGAGGCCCAGAAGCAGCGTCGCAATCTCGCGCCGGTCGCCCTTCCAGCGCACGCCGAGGACGACACAGTCCGCCGACTTGTGCTCCTTCACCTTCACCATCCCGTCCCTCGAGCCGGGGCGGTACTCCATGCCGAGCCGCTTCGCGATCACGCCGTCGAGCCCCAGCGCCTCGAAGCGAGCGAGCCACCCCTGCGCGACGTCAAGCTCCCGCGTTGCGGGAGAGATGCGGAAACCGTCGAGCGCCTCGACACGCGCGCGCCGCTCCTCGAGCGGAAGCTTCCACACCGCCTCGCCGTCCCACACGAGCACGTCGAAGACGACGAACTCCGCCGGAATCTCCGCCGACAGCCGCTTGATTCGCGACTCGGCAGGATGAAGCCGCGTCTGCATCGCGTCGAAGTCGAGCGCGCCGTCGCGGGCGATCACGATCTCCCCGTCGAGAGCCGTTTGCGGCGGCAGCAACCCACCGAGCGGGCGCAGCTCCGGGAAGTACCGGAGAAGCGGCCGCTCCTTGCGCGACCAGATCGCAAGCTCACCGCCCGCGTTCTCGAGCACACCGCGAAACCCGTCCCACTTCGGCTCGTACTGCCAGCCCTCGCCGACGGGCAGCTCGCGCACGAGCTCTGCCTCCATCGGCGGAAACGGGATCAGCGCCGCGGGCATCGCTCCAAGCTTAGAGGCTCACCTACCGACAACATCTAAGGTTTCTTCGTGAAGCGCGTTGCGATCACAGGCGTGGGCGCCGTCTCGCCACTCGGGCTCGACGCCCCGTCGACGTGGCGCGCTGCTCTCGCAGGCGAGAGCGGCATCGGGTGGATCAGCACGTTCGACACCGACGGGCTTCCCGTGCGTATCGCCGGCGAGGTGACGGGCTTCGACCCGACGCAAGTCGTCTCGGCGAAGGAAGCGCGGAAGCTCGAGCGCAACGTCCTACTCGGGGTCGCCGCGGGCCGAGAGGCGCTCGAAGACGCCGGCCTGAACGGCTTCGATCCCACGCGGGTCGGCATCATCTTCGGCTCCGCCATCGGCGGCGTGCCCGGGATCCTCGAGCAGGCCGACATTCTGCGCGAGCGAGGCCCCGACCGCGTGTCGCCCAACTTCCTGCCGAACGTGCTCGTCGACTCCGTGTCCGGGCAGCTCGCGATCTCGCTCGGGATCAAGGGCCCGAACTACGCGGTCGTCTCGGCCTGCGCGACCGGCTCGCATGCGATCGGCGAAGCGGCCGAGATGATCAAGCGCGGCGGCGCCGACGCCGTCCTTGCCGGCGGGACGGAGTCGTGCATCGTGCCGCTGATCCTCGCCGGTTTCACCGCGATGCGCGGCCTTGCAGCCGAAGATGTCGACCCCGCGCTCGCATCACGGCCCTTCGATGCGACGCGGGCCGGGTTCATCATGTCCGAGGGCTCCGGCGCCGTTCTGCTCGAGGACTGGGACGAGGCCGAGCGGCGCGGTGCGGACATCTACGCCGAGGTGCTCGGCTACGGCGCGTCGAACGATGCGCACCACCTTGCGCAACCGGAGCCCGAGGCCACCGGCGTTGCGGCGATGATGGCCGCCGCAATCGAACGCGCCGGAATCGAGCGCGCGAGCGTCGGCTATATCAACGCGCATGGAACGTCGACACCGCTCGGCGACCTTGCCGAGACGAAGGCGATCAAGGACGTCTTCGGCGCGCACGCATACGACCTCGCCGTCTCGTCGACGAAGTCGATGATGGGCCACACGTTCGGCGCTGCCGGTGCGATCGAGGCGATCATGTGCGCGCTCGCGCTGCGTGACGGCGTCCTGCCGCCGACGATCAACTACCGCAACCCCGATCCCGACTGCGACCTCGACTACGTGCCGAACGAGGCGCGCCGAGTGCAGGTTGAGGTCGCGCTCTCGAACGCGATGGGCCTCGGCGGCCACAACGGCTGCGTGCTCCTCGGCCGCGCCGCCTAAAGAAAAGCCTGGATCGTCAGCTCGCCGATCGAGCCGAGCACGACGTCGGCCTGGGCGAGCGCCGCATCATCGGGCGGGAAGTGCGGGTTCGGCACGGCCACGACGCGCATCCCCGCAGCCTTCGCCGACCGAATGCCTGCGTGCGAGTCTTCGACGGCGCCGCAACGCGACGGTTCGACCCCGAGCCGCCGCGCGGCCTCCAGATAGACGTCGGGCGCCGGCTTCCCGCGCGCGACCTGCTCCGACGACACCGCGGTCTGGAAGAGCGCGTCGATTCCCGCCGCACGAAGCACCACCTCGATCAGCTCCGCATTCGACGACGAGGCGATCGCGAGCAGCCAACGCGCCGCGATCACGCGCACCGCGGTCACGGCGCCGGGAATCAGCGGCGGCGCCGAGCCGTACCGTTCGAGCATCCGCTCGACGATGTCGGCGTTGATCTGCTCGGGGGTGCCGGGCACGCCGACCGACTCGGCCATGTAGCGCGACCACTCGGGCGAGCTCATCCCCATCATCGCGCGCGTTGCCTCGGGCGGGAACGTGCGCCCGACCTCACGGGTGTAGACCTGGCGGACATCATCCCAGACCTGCTCCGAGTCGACGATCACGCCGTCCAGGTCGAAGACGACCGCCTCGATCACAGCGAGCTGTAGCCGCGGTGCACGTAGGCGAGCGACGTCTCGGCCCGCCCTTCCTCGATCGACAGGATCTCGCCGACGAACAGCGTGTGGTCGCCGGTCCGGATCTCGTCGACCGTCTTCGCGACGATCCAGCCCACCGCCGCCGTGAGCAGCCGCGGATCGTCCTCGCGGACGTCGATCCCGTTCCAGAGTGCGATCGGCGGCACGCTCCGCGCGAAATGCTTTGCGAGCTCCTCCTGGTCGCCGGAGAGCAGCGAGACCGCCCACTCTCCCGCGTCTCGCAGAAGCTCATGCAAGGAAGCCTCGAGCGCGATCGAGATACCGATCAGGCGCGGCTCGAGCGACAACGAGGTCAGCGACGAAACGGTGAGCGCAGCGCGTCGTCCGTCGACCTCCGCGACGACGACCGAGACCCCCGCCGGCCATCGGCGGAAGAGCGCGCGCTGCTCGGCCCCGGTTTCTTCCACGGGGCCGAGCCTAGCGAGAGGACGATGCGCCGGTTCGTTCGCCCGGGTTAGTTCGCGCGGCAGAGCTTGTCGCCGAGCGCCGAGATGCTGTCGTTGGCGACCGCGTCGATCGACTTGTCATACGTCCCGGGCGCAACGCCTTCCCAGTAGATGTCCGGCGTCACGCCAGGCCCGATCACCGTTGCGCGGTACTGGGTGCCCTTGCCAGACGGATGCGAACCGTGCGGGTTCACGCTGTAACAGAAGGCTCCGGTGCCGGTATGCGCGAGGAAGCTGTTTTCGCGCTTCCAGCCCTTGCCGTAGGCGGAGTCCAAGGTGTCGACGTAGATGTTGCGCCCGAAGGTGTCGAGCGGGTTCCCGCCCGTCGTCGACTTGAAGCCGTAGACCGGGCTGCCGCCATAGGTGAAGGTGCCGAAAAGGTGATCCCACTGGTGCCAGGCCCAGTCGGTGTTGATCGTGAGGGTCGCGAGCTCGCCTGTCCAGTGCGAGAGGCGAAGCTCCCACACCGACTGCGCGGCGTTCGGTGTCTCGCCGTAGTTCGCGAGCATTCGCTGCCAGGACTGCACCGCCCAGTACGAGCCGTCAGGCGCCTTGCACACGGGGACGCCGGAGATCGTCCAGTGGAGCGCGGGGCCGTCATAGGAACCGCAGGCCTTACCGAAGGTCTTCCAGTAGTCCTGCTTGTACTTGCCGTAGCCGCCCGAGTAGTCGAGCTTCAACGCGATCTGCGGACGGCTGTGCGTCGGTGCGATCGCGTTGATGCCGCCCCAAGCGAGGACATGCTTAACCTTGCCGTCGGCCGTGTACGTGAGCATCGCCTCGCCCTTGGCGTTGACGGCGAGAGTCACGCCATGCGCGTTGCGGTCGATCAGCTGCGACGCGCCCGCGGTGGAGGCGAGCATCGAGGCGAACGCAACGACCAGAAAGAGGGTGAAACTGCGCACGAGTTTGAGTCCTTTCAGTTCGAAACGACCGGGCCACACATGTTTTCGGCGTCCCAAGAAGCCGATGGGATCCCTCAATCGGGTACGGCGCTGGTAGCTTCGCGCGCGTGATCCACCGCGAACGCCTCGAGATCGGAATCGTCGCCGTGCTGGTGGCGGTTTCGGGGCTCTGCCACTTCGCGGGCGTGAACCAGGTTCTGACGTTCGGGGTCACCGCCGTGACGCTGGCGGGGCTCGCCCGCCTCGTCGGCACGGCAACCGAGCAGCTAGGTGCCCAGCTCGGCTCCGGGGGCGCAAGCGTCGTTCAATCGGCCCTCGGGAACCTGCCGGAGCTCTTCATCGCCCTGTTCGCTCTGCACCGGGGGCTCTTCAACGTCGTGCAGGCGGCGCTCGTCGGCTCGATCCTCGCGAACAGTGTGCTCGTCCTCGGGATCGCGTTCGTCGTCGGCGGGCTGAAGAACGGCGTGCAGAAGTTCGACTCGAACCGGGCGCGACTCGTGTCCACCTTGACCGTGCTCGCAGCTGCGACGCTTGCGATCCCGTCGCTCGCCCACGCGTTCCACAGCCCCGCCGCGGCGCACACACAGGCGCTCTCGCTCATCTGCGCCGGCGTGTTGCTGGCACTCTTTCTGATGACGTTGCCGTCGTTCGTGCGAAGCGCGCCCGGCGAGGTGCACGAGCCGGCACGGTGGTCGCGTAGAACGACGGGCATCGTTCTGCTCTTCGCAGGGACAGCCGCCGCGCTCACGTCGGATTGGTTCGTCTCGGCGCTCACCCCGGCGATCCACACGCTGCACATGAGCGAGGAGTTCGCCGGCCTCGTGATCGTCGCGATCGCCGGGAACGCGGTGGAAAATGTCGTCGGCGTGCAGCTCGCGGCGCGAAACCGCGCCGACTTCGCGGTCTCGGTGATCGTCAACTCGTCACTGCAGGTCGCGCTCGCGCTCACCCCGGTGCTCGTCTTCGTGTCGCTCCTCTTCGCGACGCACCTCACGCTTGTGTTCCCGACGCTGCTCGCCCTGGTGCTGCTGATCTCATCGATCCTCGGCGCGCTCGTCGTGAACGACGGCGAATCAAACTGGCAAGAAGGCGCGGTGCTGGTCGGCTTCTACATCGTGATCGCCGCGAGCTTCTGGTGGGGGACGTAGCCGATCGTCGACGAGCGATTCGCCTCGGCCTGGGGACAACGTTTTACGCTTTCGTAACGGTGCCTGGCACCGGACATGTCCGCCAGCGAATGGCTCTACGGAACGGTTGTCACGGAACTGTGGACACATCGTCATGCTCTCGTAGTCGTGCCTGGCACCGGCCACGGCGGGTCTCGCCAGCGCGCTTTTGGACGCGTCTTGCGTCGGGTGGCTAGCGCGCGATCGGGGCGACGCGGGCGTCGGTGAGCTGCACGAGATCGACTGGGGCGAGCTCGATCTGAAGGCCCCGGCGGCCGGCGCTGACGAAGATCGTCTCCCAGTCGAGCGCCGAGGAGTCGAGCGTCGTCGGCAGGCGCTTGCGCTGCCCGAACGGACTGATGCCGCCGATCACGTACCCCGTCGCGCGCTCCGCCGCGGCCCGGTCGGCCAGCGTCACGCGCTTACCGGCCGCACGCAGGTCGAGCTGGCGATCGGCCGGCACGACGAACACCTCAAGCTTGCCGTCGACCGAGGCAACGAGTGTCTTGAACAACCGCGCCGCCGGCTGATCGAGCGCGGCCGCAACCGCGAGGGCATAGTCGCCCTCCCCCACCTCGACCCCGTCGTACTCATGCAGGCGGAAGCCGACACCCGCACGCTTGGCCGCCTGCACCGCGGGCGTCAACCTGCGAGCTCCTCGGCGAGCAGCCCGAGTGCATAGAGCCGCCACGCGAGATCGACATCCCCGGCAAGGAACAAGGCGCCTTCGCGCGCGGTCGGCAGATCCCGCACCCGCAACGCCAGCGCATCGATCCCGCGCGCGAGCTGTTCGCGCCGAACGTCGGTGAAGAGATCCTCCGCGATCGCCTTGACCGCGCGATCGTCGACGTCGAGCTCGCGATGTGGGTCACCGCCCGCGGCGACGAGCAGCAAGGCCCGGCGGCGCGCGCCGTTCAGCTCGGGCTCGTCGAGCTCGACCGACGCGCCCGCGACGTAGGCGAGCACCGGCAGCGGATCGCCGAGCTCTCCGGCGTCCACGCGTGCAAGAAGGTCTTCGAGGGGATCCATCGCGACTACCATTCTTGCCATGGACGAAGTGCTGTCGAAGGCAGAGGAGTGGAGCGCCGCCGGACTCGGGGTCGCCCTTGCCACCGTCGTCGACTCCCGGCGCAGCGCACCACGCCCCCTCGGGTCGAAGCTCGCGGTCGCCGCCGACGGACGCCTCTTCGGATCCGTTTCGGGAGGTTGCGTCGAGGCCGACGTCGCCGAGCGTGCCCGGGCAGTGATCGACGGCGCGCCGGCCGCAGTCTTCTCCTACGGCATCTCCGACGACGAAGCGTGGTCGATCGGCCTCCCATGCGGCGGCGAGATCGACGTGTTCGTCGAGCGCTTCGCCGGCGCTCCCGACCTCGAGCGCGGCACCAGCTACGTGGTCGTCGCCGGTGAAGGCGTCGGGCAGCGGTGGCACGACACAGCACGCAGCCGCACGGGCCTCCGCGAGGAGGCTGGTCGCTCGGTCTTCGCCGAGTCCGTTGCACCGCGGCCGAGACTCGTCGCGGTCGGCGCCGGCGATATCGCAGAGGCTCTGTGCGCGCTCGCGCGACCGATCGGCTGGCACACGACCGTCGTCGATCCGCGGCCCGGGCTCGCGACACCGGAGCGCGTGCCGAGCGCCGACGAGATCGTCGTCGCCTGGCCCGACGAGATCGCGGTCGACGCCGAGACCGCACTTGTCTCACTCGTACACGAAGAACGCCTCGACATTCCCGCACTCCGCGCGGGAGTCGAGGGTGGAGCGTTCTACGTCGGCGCACTCGGCTCGCGGCGCACGCAGGCAAAGCGCCGCGAGAAACTCGGCGCGCTCACCGACCGGATCCACGGCCCTGTCGGCCTCGATCTCGGCGGCGAGACACCGGCGGAAATCGCGCTCGAGATCCTCGCGCAGATGCTTCAGGCACACAGGCAGGCCGAGATCCCGGCCGCCCCGCCACCCGAGTCTCCCGTCGTCACGTCGCAGTCGGGCTAGAAACCCGAACCGCCGCGAAACCTGCGGCGAGCATTCCGATCCCAAGCAGGAAGTGCAGCCAGTTGTCGGCGGTGTTCACCGGGATCCAGTCTCCGGCACCGATCACCCCGACCACCCAGAGCGTCAAGTAGACAACGCCGCCACCCGCGAGGAAGCGACGCGCGCCATCGACGCTCCGCGCGAGCCCGAGGCCGACGACGCCGAAGAGCAGGTGCACGAGGTTGTGCACGACCGACACCTGGAACGTCCCGAATAACTTCGTCGCCGAGCCGTGACCGGCGAAACGCAGCTCATGGACGTGAGTCGTCAGTCGCGGGATGAAGCCGCAGATGCCGACGAGCACGAACACGATCCCCGCAAACGCAGCGAGCGACCTGATGAGTGGGAGCCGCGTCATCGGCCCCAATTGAAGCGTGAAGCTCAGTCGCCGGGCGTGGGAACCGTGGTCGTCGGCACATCCCCGCCGCCGCCGCCGCCGCCGCCGCCGCCGCCATCGTGCGAGTCACCCCCCGAACTGCCACTGCTCGAACCGCCGCTGCTCTCGAGCGGGTCGCCGCCGCCATCCGAGCTGCTCTGCACCTGCACCGACCCGGATGTCGAGCCGGAACCGGAGCTCCCAGAATCGGAGCTCTCATGGGTCGGCGTCTGCACCACTGCGGCAGGGGTTGCGACCGTCGGCGAGGTCTGCCCACCATCGCCCTCACCGGCTCCGTCGCTCGACCCGCTGCTGGAGTCGCCGCTCGACCCGCTGCTGGAGTCGCCGCTCGACCCGCCGCTCGACCCGTCGTGCGAGGGGGCGGTCTCGGGCGCAGCGTGTGCGTCGCCGCTGCCATCACGGCCCGCGCGGTGCGAGTCGGTGCTCATGGCCGCGATCTGCGCCACGACGATCGGTGCCGAATCCGGGCGAGGCGCAGCCGCCGGCACTAGCGCCTTCGCCGCAGAGGAGTGCTTCCGCGCGGTCGCCGAAGCGCGCGTCGGATGTGGAACAGCGAGCCGGTGCACGGGCACGGTCTCGACTGCCGCCGGCACACCGGCGGCAAACGACACGGTCGCGACGACGGCGCCGACCTTCGCGGCAACGGGAGCCCCGCCGCCGACCGTCCCGGCAACCAGGCCACGGAGCCAGTCGAGTGACGTCACCGGCAGGACGCTGAGCGCGCGACCGCGCACGCCGAGACCTTCGCGGCAACCCGGGCACGACCGGAGGTGGCTTTTCAGCGCACGCCGCTCGTCACCGTCGAGCGGGCCTGCCGCGAGCCGCTGCACCGAAACGCAGGTGAGCCTGTCGCCGAAGACAAGATGCTCGGCGAGGCGGTTGCGCGCGGCAAAGAGCGACTGCTCCACCTGCGGCGCGCTGAGCGACAACTCGGCGGCCGTCTCGTCGATCCGCAGCCCGTGCAATTCGCGCAGCACGTAGACCTGCCGCTGTCGGTCCGGCAAGGTCGCGAGTGCGGCGATCAGAGCGCCGCCGATCGGCGCCGGGTCGCTCGAGCCTTCGTCCGGAAGCTCGGCCGTCGGCCATTCGCGCCGACGGCTGACGAGGTCGATCGCAACGTTGTGCGCGATCCGGTACAGCCACGGTTTCATCCGGTCGGGCACGCGGCCGTCGCGCAGGGCGCCGTACGCCTTCATCAGCGTGGACTGCGCGACATCGTCGCCGGCAGCGCCGTCGCCGAGGAGGTGCGCGCCGTACGCCGCAAGCCGATGCACGTAGCGGCGGTACAGCTCGTCGAACGCAGCCGCCTCGCCCGAGGCGAGGCGGCTGCCGAGACTCTCATCGGAAAGCCGTCTGACGAGAAACGGGCTCACATCAGCACTACTGTCGATGCCGTTCAGTCGGATTGGTGCGTAGCTCAGTCGTCGCCACCACCGCCGCCACCGCCGGAGCCGCCCCCGCCGTTGTCGCCGCCCCCGCCGCTGTCGTCGTTCGACTGGTCGTCAGCCTGCTGCGCGTTCTCGTCGCCCGAAAGCGCGGTGAGCAGAAGCGTGCCGTCCGTCTGCTGGCTGAACGTCGCAAGCACTTCGTCGCCGGTCGCGAACTTCGTCAGGTCGAAACCGGTCGAGACGTTCAGCACGAGCGTCATGTGCTCGGAGCTGACAGTGATGCTGGTCGTGCCGAGGGTGAGGTGACCTTCGATCTGTCCACCGGGCGCCGACGCCGTGACGACGCTGACGTTGTCCTCGTCGAGCTCATCATTCGTGCCGACTGTGGCGGTCACCGCGACTTGGCTTCCGGTCGGCGGCCCGGTGTCACGGGCAGATGACGTCGAACGGCTTGCGCGATGGATCGTCAGCACGGCTCCGCCGGCCGAGACGATCATCGAGGTGCCGGTGCGCTTCAGCAACATGCCACGGAAGTGCACGGTGTGCGCCCGGCCGAGGACGTGCACCGTGGCCGCCGAGAGCGTGCCGTTGCGAAGTGTGCGCGCGGACAGCGAAACACGCTGGCCGACGTGGAGCCGACTCGCCGCAGAAGTGTGAACGAGCGCCACGTGGGTGGCAGAGCGGGTGACGGCGACGAGGTGCAACGAGGGCTGCACCTTGAGGACGACACCGCTCGCGAGCGCCCCGGCCGGCGCGAGCAGCGCGGCGGTGAGGGCGAGCAAGAGGATCAAGCGCTTCATGTCTGGATTGCTCCTTGCGGTCGGTTACGACCGCTAAGACGCCGCGCCCCGGCCGTACCTTGCATGGGAACTTCACCATCGACATCGGCTGCTCGCCGCTTGAGAAGCGATGTTTTTCACGGATTCACGAAAACGTCAGGCCCCAGGGAGTAGATTGAGGCGATGGAGGGCACTCCGCTGGAAGGCATCCCACGCGCCGACCCCCTACAGGCCTCCCCTCCGATCTTTCCGTCTCCCGCGCTCGACCGGCTGACACGTGCGCATCCCGCCACCCCGGCGGTGCTCTTCCTGCCGGCGGTCGCGTTGCTCGGCGTTCTGGCAGTGCGAGGTCTCAGCCTCGCGGGAGCGCTCGCAGCGGTGGTCGGCGGCTATGTGTTCTGGACGCTCTGTGAGTACTGGGGTCACCGAACGGTGTTCCACTTCGAGCCCGAGCAGGGCTTCGGCAGACGACTCCACTGGATGATCCACGGCGTTCACCACGATCATCCGAACGACCCTCGCCGCCTCGTCCTGCCGCCGGCCTTCTCGATCCCGCTCGCCCTGCTCTTCCTCGGCCTCTTCGTGCTCGTCCTCGGCACCCCGCTTGCCTGGCCGGTCGCGGCGGGCTTCTACTTCGGCTACGTCATCTACGACACCGTGCATTTCGCGCTGCACCACGCGCGGCCGAAGAGCAAGCTCGGCCGCCGGCTGCGCGAGTTGCACATGCGACACCACTTCGAAGATCACGAGCGCGGCTTCGGCGTCAGTGCCCCTTGGTGGGACATCGTCTTCAGGACGCGTCCGCGACGCCGAGCGATGCCCTGATCTTCGCCAGCAGCTCGCCGGCGCCGTACGGCTTCTGGATGAACGTCACGTGTTGATCCAGGAAGAGCTTCTGGATCGAGCTGTCGTCCGGGTAGCCGGACGTGAAGATCACGCGCATGTGGGGTACCTTCGCCAGCACCTGTTGGGCAAGCTCCGTGCCGCTCATGTGCGGCATGACGATGTCGGTCAGAAGAAGGTCGATCTTCCCCTCGTGGGCTTCGAGGAGCTCAAGTGCCTCGAACCCGTCGGCAGCCGCTAGAACGGTGTAGCCGTGGGCCGAGATGATCTCGGCGATCATCGGCCGAAGCAGTTCGGCATCCTCAACGAGCAGAATCGTCGCGTTTCCGTGCTCCGTGATGGTGTCAGGTGGCACTGGGGTTGAGCGCTCCCGTCTGCTCCCGCTCGACTGCGGGAGATAGATCTTGAAGCTCGTGCCAAGCCCGAGCTCGCTGTACACGAGGATCTGGCCACCACTCTGCTTCAAAATCCCGTAGACCGTCGCGAGCCCGAGCCCGGTGCCTTCGGGCTTGGTCGTGAAGAACGGTTCGAAGATCCGGCTGCGCGTCTCCGCGTCCATCCCATGCCCCGAATCGGTGATCTCGAGAAGAACGTACTCACCCGGTTGCACGTCGAGATGGTCGGCCAGGTACTTCGCGTCGAGCACGACGCTCGACGTCCGTACCTTCAGTTGACCGCCACCGGCCATCGCGTCCCGCGCGTTCACGAACAGATTGACAATCACTTGCTGCAGCCGTCCGCTGTCCATCTCGACGGACGCGAGGCCGTCGCCCAGCTGTAGCTCGATCTGCACCTGCTCACCCACCAATCGCCCGGCCATTGCGGAGGTCGAGCGGACGATCTCGTTCAGGTCGATTTGCTCCGGCTTGAGCACCTGCTGGCGGCTGAATGCGAGGAGTTGCGAGGTGAGCGTCGCCGCGTGTTCCGCCGCCAAGGCGATGTGCGCGACTTTCTCCCTGACGGCGCCCGCTTCGATCGTCTCGAGCACGGCCTCGGACGCCGTACGAATGACGGTGAGGATGTTGTTGAAATCGTGCGCGACGCCGCCGGCAAGACTTCCGATCGCCTCCATCTTCTGGAACTGGCGCAGCTGATCCTCGAGTCGACGCTGCCCCGTGATGTCGCGCATCACGCTTGCGACCCCGACAACGAGGCCCGATTCCTCGGTCATCGCCGACGAAGAAATGGAGACCAAGAGCTCTGAGCCATCCTTGCGCCGAACCGACGTCTCGTAGGGTCCATCCTGACGCTCCCTGCGCAGACGGACCTCGCCCATCTCGGGCGAAACCTTGGTGGACGCGAGAAGGTCGACCGACTGGCCGATCATCTCCGCGGCCGTGTAACCGAAGAGGCGCTCGGCCGCGGCGTTCCAGCTGAGGATGATCCCGTCGGTGCTTTGGCTCGTGATCGCGTCAGCCGATGCGGCGACGATCGCTGCCAGCCGTTGCGACTGTGCGGCGGCCGCCTTCTCGGCGGCGATGTCCCGCGCGCTCGCCGCGGCGCCGACGAGAACGCCCTGCACGTCTTTGAGCGGGGATACAGTCAAGGAGACGTCGATCACACCGCCGTCCTTCCGAACGCGCTTCGTCTCGAACTGGCGCACGTGCTCACCGTTTTGCAGACGGGCGATGATCTCGTCGACCTCGGTCGGGCGATCCGGCGGGAGCAGCATCGCAAGATTCCGGCCGACCGCTTCAGCTGCGCGGTAGCCGTACATCTCTTCGGCTTGCCGATTCCAGCTGAGGATGACCCCGTCGAGGTCCTTGCTGAGGATCGCATCGGCCGCGGAGTCGACAATCGCGGCGAGCTCCTGAGCCTGCTTCGGGCTCGCGCTGAGATTGTCGAACACGATCGCCACGAGATCGTGGCCGAGCGGGAACGCCGACAGGGCGAATCGGGCTTCGGCGAGACGTTGGTCGCCGTAGGAGATGACCCCGAAGTCATGCGGCTCCTGGTTCAGCACGATGTCGCGGTAGGCAGCCGCGATGCCCGACTCACCGAGGCTCTCTGGGAAGCAGTCGCCGATCAGCGTGCCGGAAACCGCCGCCGGATCGTTCCCGAGCACCCTGCCGCTCGCGGCGTTTGCGAACACGATGCGCAGGCTCGCGTCGTCGGGCGGATCCTCGAGCCGGAAGACGTACAACCCGACCGGAACTGCGTCGAGGAGGGCAAACAACTGGGCCTGGGTGGGAATCGACGGAGGCATCAGGTACCCCGGATCGCGGCGACCGGAGACGTGGAACGCAGCATATGAGGAAATCACGGCTGGTGACTGGAGTTTCTACCCACAGCCGGGCCTATCATCACGGCGATGGCGCGCTACGTCACCACGATCGAATCGTCGCTTCCACCGGAGCAGGCGTTCGCCTACATGGCGGATTTCGCGCACGCGCGCGAGTGGGATCCAAGCGTCGCCTCGGCCACGCATGCGAGCGAGACGGTCGGGCTCGGGTCGACGTTCGACCTGGTCGTGCGGTTCGCCGGCCGTAATCTGCCGATGACCTACGAGATCACCGCGTACGACGAGCCGCGTCTCGTCACGCTCGAGTCGAGGAAGCCAACCTTCGTCTCCCGCGACACGATCACGGTCTCGCCGTCCGCGTCCGGCTCGACGGTCCACTACGACGCGCGGCTCGAATTCTCGGGTGTGGCGAAGCTCTTCGACCCGATTATGCAGTTGCTCTTCAACCGCACCGGCGACAAGGCGGCCGCGGGCATGCGCGCCTCACTCAATCCGTGAAGGTGCGCACGGCCGTTGACGGCGCGCTCGAGGCGAGCGTCGTCGGCAGCTTCACGCGCCTTGGGTACGAGGCGCGTCGACGCCTCTACGACTGGACGCCGCTCACCGAGCTTCGCCTCGACGGGAAGACCGCCGTCGTCACCGGCGCGACGTCAGGGCTTGGTCGCGAGACGGCGGAGCTCCTCATCGCGCAAGGCGCAGATGTGTGCGTCGTCGGCAGGAACCGCGAGAAAACAGAACGCGTCACCGACGAGCTCGGCGGTTCGGTTTCGCTCGTCGCCGACCTCTCGTCGCTCCTCGCGACGAGCCGGCTCACGGAAGAGCTGGGCGAAGCATTCGAGCATCTCGACATTCTCGTGTTGAACGCCGGCGCTCTGACGCACGAGTTCGAGCTGACGGTCGAGGGCTACGAGACGACCTTCGCCACGCAGGTTCTGTCGCAGTTCCTTCTTATCCGGAACCTCCTGCCGCTGCTCGAACGCGCACTCGCCGCGCGCGTGATCGTCGTCGCGTCGGGCGGGATGTACTTCGAGCGCCTCGACGTCGACGCGCTCCAACCTTCGGCGGTCGACTACGACGGGGTGCGCGCATACGCTCGCGCGAAACGGGCACAGGTGGCGCTTGCCGAGGAGTGGACGAGGCACCTCGCCGGTACGAACGTGACCGTGAACACGATGCACCCCGGGTGGGCCGACACGCCGGGGCTGCGCAGCGGCCTACCGGCGTTCAGCCGCCGCCTTGCGCCGCTCCTCCGCACGCCGGAACAGGGCGCCGACACGATCGCGTGGCTCGCAGCCGCCCCGGAGGTTGCCGGGCAGAGCGGGCTCTTCTTCCTCGACCGGCGGCCACGCCCGACCTACCGCAAGCGCAGCACGCGCAGGCTCGACGAGGCCGCCGAGCGTGCGCGCCTCTGGCAGCTCTGTCAGACCGCGACGGCTTCGTTCAGCGGCCGTGACAGTGTGATCTGAACATCGCGGAGCGCCCGCGTCCGGAACCCCGCCTCGCAGAAGGCGAGGTAGAAGTCCCAGGTGCGCTCGAACGTCCGGTCGTAGCCGAAAGCACGCACCTCGTCGATCCGCTTGTGCACGTTCTCGCGCCAGCGGCGCAGCGTCTCGGCGTAGTGCGGCCCGATCTCGTGCACGTCGAGCATCGTCAGATGCGACGACGCCGTTGCCGCCTTGGTCAAGGCGCTGAGCGACGGGATCAGGCAACCGGGGAACACGTACTGCTCGATCCAGTCGGGCGAGCGCCGGTAGCGACCCCAACGGTCGTCCGGAATGAGGATCGTTTGCACGCAGGCGATCCCGCCGCGCGCGAGCACGCGATCGATCGTCGCGAAGTACGTGCCGAACTGCTTCTCGCCGATCGCCTCGAGCATCTCGATCGACGCCACCTTCGTGTAGCGACCCGAGTGCGTCCGGTAGTCCTCCTCGACGACCTCGATGCGATCCTCCAACTGCGTAGCCGCAACTCGTTGGCGCGCAAGCCGCGCCTGCTCTGCCGAGATGGTCAGGGCGGTCACCCGGCAGCCCGTCGTCTGCGCGGCGCGGATCGCGAAGCCGCCCCAACCACAGCCGATCTCGAGCACGTGGTCGTCGGGGCCGAGCTGCAATTGGCTGCACACGCGATCGAGCTTCGCCCGCTGCGCGTCGGCGAGCGTCGCCTCGGATGACTCGAAGATCCCGCACGAGTACGTCATCGTCTCGTCGAGCATCAGCGCGAAGAGATCGTTTCCGAGGTCGTAGTGATAGGCGATGTTCCGGCGCGCGCGCAGCAGTCCGTTACGCCGGTTCGGGCGCGGGCGTGCCTCGACGATGCGCCGCACCGTGCCGTTGCGTGCGGCCGCAGCCTCGGAGTTCCGCAGCAGCAGCTCGAAGAGACCGACAAGGTCGTCACTGTCCCACTCACCCGCGGTGTACGACTCGCCGAACCCGACCTTGCCGCGCGTCGCGAGGCGGCGAAAGAGCGCGCGCGAGTGGATCTCGAGCGACACCGGAGCGCCCGAGCCGAAGCTCCGCCGCGATCCGTCCGGCATCGTCACGTCGAGCGTCCCGCTCTCGAGTTGCGCGAGCTCACGCTCGAGCACGCCGATCGCCGCACGATCGAGCAGCGACCCGCGCGCCCTCGGCGGCGCTTGGCGGAGGCTGCGGTCGACCGTGCTCACGCCCGCACCGAGCCCTCGCCGGGCACGAACGGCGGCTTGCGATGGAACGGCACGCGCTTCAGCCACAGCTTCAGCGCCTGGCGATGGATGAGCGCCGTCACCTGCAGCGGCATCAGCGGGTAGCGCGCAAGTGAGCGCGCAACCGATGCGTTCGTCAGCTCGCGGCGGCGTCCATGCAGCACCGCGGTGAGCGGCCGCGCCTCGTCCTGGCGCACGTGGATCCGGGCCCAGACGGCCTCGCACGGCTGCGAGAACGCCCATTCGTACGACTGATCGAGGCCGAAGAACGGCGACACGTGCAGGCGCTTGTCGTGCTCGTAGTGCGGGCCTGGCCCGCGCAGCACTTCAGGCAGTCGCTCGCCGAATGTGTTGCTGAGCTCGGCGACCATGCACGCGAGCGAGCCGTCGGCGCGATAGCACCAGTAGAACGAGACGGGATTGAAGACGTAGCCGAGCACACGGGGCTGGGTGAGCACGAGCACGCGCTCGACAGATGGATCGCCGACGAGCGCGAGGACCGCTTCCTTCACCGACCCATGGCCGTCGAAATGGTCGCCGTCGCGGAACGAGACGACGTTGCGCCGGTTGTGCGAGAACAGCGCGAGCCGGCGGTCGAGCTCCGGCAGTTCGTCGAGGTCGAAGAGCCAATAGGAGACGGGATAGGTGAAGACGTTGCGCACCGGCGTGCGGCGCGCGTGCATCAGCGTTCCTTCGTAGAGCGCCGACCTCACCAGGCGACTCCGATCGACTCGGCGGCGCGCACGCCGGAGGCAAGACCGTCCTCATGGAAGCCGTTGCCGTGATGCGCACCTGCGAACCACGTCCGACGCACACCGGCGAGTGCCGGCAACTCGCGCTGCGCCGCGAGGCTCTCGACGGTGAACAGCGGATGCTCGAACGTGCCACGGTCGACGACGTACTCGTCGGGCACAGCGCCGTTCAGGGTCAGGCACCAGTCGCGGTCGGTCTCGAGCGACTGCAGGCGGTTCAGGTAATAGGTCAGAGTCGGCGTGCCGTCGTCGCTGACGCGGTAGTTCCACGACGCGCGCGCCGAGCGGGCGGTCGGCAAATGCGCCGAGTCGGTGTGCAAGATCGCCTCGTTGACGGTGTACTCGAAGGCTCCGAGCACGCGCTGCTCGTCGGCGCTCGGATCCTCGAGGAGCCGTAGCGCCTGGTCGGCATGAGTCGCAACGACGACCGCGTCGAACGTGCGAATCGCGTCGTCGTCGGTGCGCAGCTCAATGCCGTCAGGCGTGCGCCGCAACGACCGCGCGCCGTTGCCGAGCTGAAGCCGCGGGCCGAGCCGCTCGGCAATCGCCTGCACGTAGGTGTCGCTGCCGCCCGTGACGTAGCGCCACGGGAAGCGTCCGAAGCCGAGCATGCCGTGGTTGTCGAAGAACCTGATCGCGGCGGCCGCAGGGAACTCGAGCGCCCGGCCGGGCGCGGTCGACCAGAGCGCCGCAGTCAGCGGCACGATGAAGTGCCGGCGGAATCGCTGAGAGAATCGCCGCTCGTCGAGGTAGCGCCCGAGCGACCAGCTCTCGTCGAGATCGCCGAGCGAGCGCTTCGCCGTCAGGAGCCAGCGGCCGATCTCGCCGAGCAGCCGGTGAAAGGCGGGGTCGGCGGCGCGACGCGCCTGGGCAAAGGGCCGGCGCCCCGAATACTCGAGCCCGCACGGGCAGGAGACCGAGAACGACATCTCGGAGGGCTGGGTGGCGACATCGAGCTCCGAGAAGAGGCGCGTCAGAAGCGGGTAGTTTCGCGTGTTGTGCACGAGGAAGCCCGTGTCGAGCGCAAGCAAGTCGTGGCGAATCGTGCGCGTGTGACCGCCCGCGCGGCTCGCACGCTCGAAGACCTCGACGTCATGGGCGCGCGAAAGCACGTGCGCTGCCCCGAGGCCCGAGATGCCGCCGCCGAGAATTGCGACCTTCATGAACCGTATTCGCCGCTCAGCGAATAACGGTTGGCATGCGAGCTACTCTGGGCAGCAGAAAGTGAGACAAACATTGGACACGAGCGTAGCCGTCGGGACGGTCCGGCCGGAGACGAGCACGATCAGCAAGGTTGTCACACTGGTCGCGGTCGTCGTGCCGCCGGTCGGCCTGCTCTCGGCGATGGGCGTCCTCTGGGGCGTCGCGTTCCATCCGGTCGACCTGATCCTGCTGATTGCGCTGTATGTGATCTGCGCGTTCGGGACGACGATCGGCTTCCACCGCTACTTCACCCACCGCGGCTTCACGGCGCATCCGGCGATGAAGGCGACGCTTGCGATTCTCGGCTGCATGACGATGCAGGGGCCGGTGACACAGTGGGTGACCGACCACCGCAAGCATCATGCGCTCTCCGACCAGCCGGGTGACCCCCACTCGCCGCACGGTCACGGTGACGGCGCGCTCGGTGCGTTCCGAGGCTTCGTGCACGCGCACGTCGGCTGGCTCTTCACGAACCTCGGCATGGAGCAAGGCCGCGAGTACGGCAAGGATCTCTACGACGACACGCTCGTGCGGTGGATCGACCGTCTTTACCTCGTGTGGGTCGTGCTGACGCTCGGCATCCCGTTCGGCGTCGGCTACCTCGTCGGCGGCACGTGGGAGCGCGGGCTCGAGGCGATGATCTGGGGCGGCCTGCTGCGCATCTTCCTCTACCAGCATGCGACGTTCGCGGTGAACTCGATCTGCCACATGTTCGGGAGCCAGGACTTCCGCTCACGCGACGAGGCGCGCAACAACTGGATCGTCGCGCTGCTCGTTTTCGGCGAGGGCTGGCACAACAACCACCACGCCTTCCCGGCGTCGGCGCGCCACGGCCTGCTGCGCGGGCAATTCGACGTATCGTGGTGGGTGATCCGCGGCCTCGAGAAGCTCGGGCTCGTGTGGGACGTGCGCACTCCCGATGCGCCGCAACTCGAACGCCGCCGCGCGTCTTCGACGATCTAACGCGTCCGGGGCGCCAACGCGGCGCCCCGGACATCGAGCCGTGTTACTTGTCGCCGTTCCCGGCGAACGCGTGCGTGAGGTCATAGTCGGCAACGTTCGTGCCGAGTGTGACGCCGGCCTCGCCGGAGAAGCGGTAGTGCACACCGGCCCAAACGCGGGCGTTCACGATCTCCGTCCGCAGGTCAGACGCCGTTGCGAAGTTCCGCACGGCGTTCAGGTTGCCTGCAGGACCCGCGGGGTCGAACCCGTGGATGTCGACGTTGATCGCGTCGGTGCCGAGGAAGTGACTGAACACGTCGGCCTCGGCGCCCGTGATCGAACCATGCGCCGCCGGATACTCCGGATGGTTCGGTGTCGTGATCAGCGGCCGCCATCCGGCCTGCTCGGTCGTCAGTGCGTTCCCGTCGTCGAAGCCGGGCGTCGGGCCGAAGCCGTCACCGGTCGACTTCACCGACGTCGGGTCGATCGCGGTCACGGGCCGCCAGAACAGATAGTGGTACTTGGCGAACATGACCGAGATCTGCGCGTCTACGCCCACGGTGTTGACGATCGCCATCAAGCGCGCCGTGCTGACGAGATCGAGACTCTGCGACGTCGCGACGTCACGCGCGAGCCGGTTGTACTGCCGGATCACGTTGGCGGTCCAGAACATCGCGGTCGCCTTCTCCGCAGCATTCGGGTTCGTGCTCGACCCGTCGGTCTTGAGCTCGTTGAACGCCGTCACCCACTGCGTGCTCCCGAGACTCGGGGGCGGAGGCGGCAGGAACTGAGCGGCACTCTGGAGGACAAAAGGCCGGACGTTTGCGACCCACGGCGTCTGCGGGGCCAGGTACGCACCCGGCGTCAACCGCCACACGCCAGGCCCCGGCGCGAGCGTCAGGAACGACGAAGTCGAGCCGATCGGCATGACGCGACCGTCGCCTTCGCGGTCTGCGATCAACTTGTTCGCCATCAGCGCCCCGTAGCGCATGCCGACGACCTTGCTCTGGTCGTCCGGGATCGCCGCGAGCGCCTCCTGGTGCAATGCGTCGAGATTCGCCGCCTGCGCCGGGAAGTAATGCGACAGTGTCGTGTACGCCGTCTCGACGATCGCAGCATCGGCCGACTGTCCCTTGCGCTCCCCCGGGCTGACCGAGCTGTACATCGCGTTCGTGACGTAGGCCATGTAGACGAGACCCTCGTTCTGGAACGCCCCTGAGCCGACGACGGTGTCCTCGGCGATCTTGTCCCACTGCTGCGCAGCATTGCCGGGTGGCAGCACTGCCCGCGCGTCACGGACATTTGCGCCCGCGACGACTGCCAGCGTGACCAGGATCGCGGCGGCCAAGATCGCCTTGCCTGGCTTGAACTTCATCTCACGCTCCTTCGTGACTGGGGTCGCTCCACTGCGATCCCGACCCGTTCGAAGCTACGAGCGCCGCACGGCTCCGCCTATCGTGGCGGCAGGCGAATCGGGAAGGGTGCTGGCATCCCGCCGGACCCGGAGGCTGGCTCCCTTGACGCGAGCCCCGCGATGGCGGAGAACTGTCGCTCGATGGACAACGTGTCCGAACTTCGTGCCTCCCGGATGAGAGTGCTCGCCGCCGGAGATGCCGAACGGCGGAAGATCGAACGCAGCCTGCACGACAACGTCCAGCAACATCTAGTCGCGCTCGCCGTGAACCTGCAACTCGCGCGCGATCTCGTCGGCACGGATCATGGAGCTGCCGTGGCCCTGCTCGAGGAGATGAGCCGCGACGTCCGGGAGGCGCTCGAGTCGGTGCGAGCGATGGCGCAGGAGATCTACCCGCCGCTCCTCGTCGATCGGGGGCTCGCGGATGCGCTGCGCGGGGCGGCGGCCCACGCCTCGGCGCGCGTCGACGTGACGACCCGCGACCGCTTCCCGCCCGAGGTCGAGGCGACCGTCTACTTCCTGTGCGTCGAGCTCCTGCACCCGGGCGCATCGATCCGCGTGTGGGCCGAGAATGACGCATTGCGCTTCGACGCGACGAGTGCCAGCCGCGAGTCGCTGACCATGGCCGACCGTGTGGGCGCGCTCGGCGGCGAGCTGTCCGTGGCGGCGGGCCACATCACCGGCTGGATCCCGGTTGCGCCATGACCGTGCGCGTCGTCGTCGCAGACGATCATGCGCCGTTCCGCCGCGCCACGCGTTCGCTGCTCGCCGCGAGCGACGGCTTTCAGCTCGTCGGCGAGGCGACGTCCGGCGAAGAAGCGCTGACGCTTGCCCATGCGCTTCGACCCGATCTCGTTCTGATGGACATCACGATGGATGGGATCGGCGGCATCGAGGCGGCGCGCTCACTGCACGAGACACAGCCGGAGACCGCGACGATCCTCGTCTCGACATATCGCGAAGCAGACCTGCCGCGCGGCGCCCGAACGTGCGGGGCCGCCGGCTACGTGCACAAGGCGGAGCTTGCCGCGAGCGTGCTCACACGCCTTCTGCGAGAAAGAGGATCACAGCCTTCACGCGTTTGTGAACCGCCGTCTCCCAACCAAGACCGAGCTTGAGGAAGATCGAGTGAATCACCTTCTCGACCGAGCGCTCCGTCAGGAACAAGGTGGCCGCGATGGCGGCGTTGTTCTTCCCCTCGGCCATCTCGCGCAGAACATCGCTCTCGCGCGGCGTCAGGTCGTCGAGCTTCGAGCGTTCGGCGCCCGTCTTCGCGGAGACGAGCGCCTCGACGACTTGCGGGTCGATCATCGAGCCGCCGTCAGCGACCGCGTGGATCGCGGCGGTGAGCTGCTCGACGTCCTCCACCCGCTCCTTCAGGAGATAAGCACGTCCGGCGGTACCACTCTCGAGCAGGGCGAGCGCGTAGCCGGGATCGGAGAACTGGCTGAGTACGACAACGCCGATGTGAGGGTGCGACACGCGGAGCCGCTCCGCCGCCTGGATGCCCTCGTCGGTTCCTCCCGGCGGCATCCGGATGTCGGTGACGACCACGTCGGGGCTCTCCGCCTCGACGGTCGCAAGGAGCGAGTCCAGGTCGCCGCACACGGCGACAACTTCGAGATCGGCTCGGGTGGCCAGCAAGCGGCGCACCCCCTCGCGCACGAGGAAGTGGTCTTCGGCGAGCACGAGCCGGATCGGCACGAAGCCCAGACTAGACGGACGGGCGCGACTACGTGATGATCGTTGCGAACAGAAAGGACGCGGAGATGAAGACCACAGCGGTGTTCGCCTTGATGCTGGCTCTCGCGCTTGCGGGCTGCGGCAGTTCGAGCAAGAAGTCGGCCGCGGACCAGCAGTTGCAGCAGCAGGCCGACTACTACGGGATCGACCAGATCGAGAAGACGTGGCACAAGGCCGCGTCGACGCAGAACGTCGATTTGATGATGACGGTCTGGGCGCCGGATGCGACGTTCAACATCGGCACCCGCACGCTGAACGGGCAGGCGCAGATCCGAGCGTTCTTCGAGAAGGCCGGCCCGTTCCTTCCCGGCCACCACTGGGTCTCGGACACGCCGGCGTACAAGATCCGAATCACCGCGAGCGGCGACAAGGGAACGCTCTACTTCGAGTGCCACTACATCGACGTGAAGACTCAGAAGGTGGTGTCGATTGCCGGCGCGGACCAGACGGTGCAGAAGATCAACGGCAAGTGGCTGATCACGAGCTCGGCCGGAGCGACGCCGACACTCGGCGGCTGAGCGGGGCGGACAACCCGGTCGTCCGTGCGGTCGGCCGGGTTCCTGTCAACGTCCGGACAAAGCTGCTCGCGGCGTTCGCGATCATCGCCGCGCTCCTTGTGGGCGTCGGCGTGCTCGGCGTGCGCGTGCTTGGGCAATCCAACGCGCGCATCGAGTCGCTCCGGACCCTCGAGTTGCGTGCGGCGACCTATCAGGACCTCCAGACCCAGGCGAAAGAGTTGCGGCAACTCCTCGCAATTCGCGGTGCCGAGAATCCCGGGTTGAATGCGTATCTCGGAGTCAACGACCCCGGCCTGTTCGCGGGTCGGAACTGGCCACTCGTCGACGACGCGATCGCGGCGGCCCTCTCACAGCTCGGCCCGGCGACGAACGAGTCTCACTTCGGGTTCGTGCCCCCGCCGACGGACCGGGCGCTGCTCGCGCGGATCCGCCTCGACGACGAGCGGTTCGGCCGAACGCTGGCACGAATCACGACGGCCGATCGTAGGGGGGCGACGAGCAAGACCGTTCAACCGCTGCTCACGCGCGTGATCAACCTCGACAGCGACCTGAGTGACCTGACCGACCGGCTCGCCGCACGCACGATCGAGCAAACGGATCTGCTCGTCGCAGAGAACCGAAACTCGTACACCGGGTCACGCAACTTGTTCATCGCCGTCGGCGGCGGCAGCGTCCTGCTTGCTCTCCTCCTCGGCACCGTCCTCTCCTGGTCGGTCGTCGGGCCGCTCAAGCGAACGGAGTCGAGGCTCGCGGAGATCGCGTCGGGCGACTTCACTCGGCACGTCGAGGTGTCGAACCGCGACGAGCTCGGGACGCTCGCGGTGAACCTCAACCGGATGAACGACGAGCTCCGGCGCCTGTACGACGAGCTCGAGACAGTGAGCCGTCACAAGTCGGAATTCGTCGCAAACATGTCGCACGAGCTACGAACGCCCCTGAACGCGATCATCGGCTTCTCGGAACTCCTCCAGCAGCAGTCGTTCGGCGAGCTCAACCAACAACAACTCGGGTACGTCGACAACGTTCTCGATGCCGGCCAGCATCTGCTGTCGGTGATCAACGACATTCTCGATCTCGCGAAAGTCGAGTCGGGGCGGATGGAGCTCGACGTCGCAGACATCTCGCTCGGCCGCGTGCTCGAGAGCGGGCTGATGATGCATTCGGAACGCGCCGCGAAGGCGGGGGTCGAGTTGCAGCTCGCAATCGGGTCGCAGGACATCCCCGTGCGCGCCGATGAGCGCAAACTTCGGCAGGTGCTGTTCAACCTCATCTCGAATGCCGTCAAGTTCACACCGACGGGCGGGTGTGTCGATGTCTCCGCGCGCGTGCTGAACGGAAGTGTCGAGGTGGCGGTGCACGACACCGGGCCGGGCATCGCCGCCGAAGACCAGGAACTGATCTTCGAGGAATTCGGCCAGGCGCGAAGCGCGGCGGGCACGCGCACCGAAGGGACGGGCCTGGGGCTACCGCTCGCACGGCGGTTCATCGAACTGCACGGCGGACGGCTCTGGGTGGAGAGCACACAGGGCGAAGGCAGCACCTTCCGGTTCACACTCCCGGCGGGGACGAAGGCGTAGCCCATGTCCGACGAGCTTGTCCTGATCGTCGACGACAACGAGAAGAACCTGTGCCTCGCACGCGACGTGCTGAGCTTCGCCGGCTTTCGCACCCTGGAAGCCACAAGCGGCTCCGATGCAATCGCAAGTGCAATCGCGAACCAGCCCGACGTGATCCTCATGGACATTCGGCTGCCCGACATGGACGGCACGGAGGCGGCCCGTCTGCTCAAGGATGAGCCGCGCACCGCGGAGATCCCGATCGTCGCGCTGACGTCGCTCGCGATGAAGGGCGACCGCGAGTGGTTTCTCGCGACCGGCTTCGACGGCTACCTCGAGAAACCGATCAGCGTTCGTGAGCTTCCCGACCAGGTGCGCGGCTTCTGCCGGCCGCGCTAGCGTCGTCGCCGTCCTGGGCCTCAGCTTCGACCTTCGGCGGATCGGGTGGCTTGATCGCATCGAGCAGATCGCTGTCCCCCACGTCGTCGACGAGGCGGTAGATCCCGTCACCGGCCGTGGTCCAACGCTCGCCGAGAGCTTCTGCAAACCACTCGGACTGATCCTTGCCTCGGTTACCTGACCCTTCGTGCTCCGCCATCGCCGCACCGCGATTTTACCGCTCGGCGTGTCCCCGGGGGAGCTGCGGACGACACGACGACCTGCCGGCTCAGCTACAGCCGGTCGTGATTGCGCACTGGCGCCAGGTGCGCGGTGCGACAGACCAAGCGGTTCGCGTCGTCTTGCTTCCGAGCGATCCGTTCGGCGGCGTCCCCGATACAGCGAAAAAGCCGTTGCCGGTCACGTCGCCGTAGTCGGCGAAGATCGATCCGGCGTAGGACGACGTCGTATCCATCGTGAATCCGCCGTTGGTGTAGCCCTCACCCTCGAAAATCGCATTCTGAGACAACGTGAATCCGTCGGTCGTCTTCGACCCGCCGTTGTAGGCCGAGAGGAAGACGAACGGTCCCGCAGTGGGGTCCCAGTTGTCAGCGCCCGGCTCGCAGATGGCCGTGGCGCAGATCGTTGCATTGTTCGAGAGCGAGAACGTGCCGTTCAAGTAGATGCTGCCGTTACTCGCCGGATCCCAGAGGATCGACTCGCCGTTCTTGTCCAGGTAGAGGCTTGCATCGATGAAGACCGTCCCTTCGACCTTCAGGACGCCGGTACTAGGCGTCCATTTCAGCTCACCTGGAGCCGAGGTGACGCAGTCGAACGGGTTCGAGCCGAGCAGCGTCAGGAAGTTCACGGAGCCGAGGCTTGTGTCCATCGAGGTATTGGTGTCGAACAGGTTCGTTGGGATCGTGCCCGTCGAGCCTGCGCCGCACGGATTGTTCGGTCCAGGCGAAGCGCTCGCGTAGAGGCCCGACTCCACGGCGCTGTCGAGAACCGGCTTGGCCGGCGTCGGCGTCGGCTCGGGGGCGGTAAAGCTCAACGCGTACACGCCCGAGCCGCCGTGGACGACCATGGCGAGGACCAGCGTCTGCCCCACCTCGCCCGCAGCAAGGCGAGATATCCGCCGCAGAATCCCCGTCTGAGCCATCGTGGTTGTCCGCACCCTCCCCATGCGAACGGTAATGCGGCTCACGCAGCGCTTTGCCCTCCAAAGGGCTAGCTGGACCTAGCCTCTAGCCGCCTCGGGCAACAACCGACTCCCCCACCATGGGCGAATTGCGCGAGGATACGCTGCATGGTCTGGTCTAAAGGATTGCGAAGCAATCCAGGAGGTGAAGGGAATTCTGGGTGCGGATGGGGGCTACGTGCTCGGAGAACGACCCCGTGGAAATGGTACGGAACTGGTCGAGGTGGGAACGTCTGATGCGGAGTCGAAACTACTTCAGCAGGTGAAGCAGTCCGTAACCCAGTGCCGCCATCCATGAAAGTTGCGTCGCGGCGAGGATCGAAAGGACGGTGACGTCTTGCAGGCGAGAACCGATGCCCGCAGCAACCACTTCAACCTCGGACTGGTCGTGAGCCTTCTTTGGTGCGTGGCTATCTGGGCGGCCGCTGCCTACGCGTTCGCGCTTGTGGTCAGTTAGCCCCACTCCGAGCAGTCCGTCGGCGACCGCAGTGGTCGTCATCGTGTTCTCTCCCCTTGCCGCAGTTGGACGTTCCGTGTTGCCTTCTGTCCGTGTTTTACCCGCGGCAACCGTCGCTACGTAAATCCTGGGTAAAAGGCGGTCGGGCGCCTTTGTGCTTGCGCCCCGAGCGGTCCAGCGTCAGGATGACCGCCTCCACTGTTTCGACCCCTCAGTGGTAGGCGGGGCGCGGCGGTCGAAACTCTCCCCTGATCCGCCGCGCCCCGCGCTCTTTCATCGGTGCTGGTCGTCACGGACTTGATCCCTGGTCAGGAGGGTCCGACCAAGTAGCCGCCTCGCGGGGGACGGTGCAACGGCTGCCCCGACGCGGGCTCCCGTCCTCGACCGTGCCGAACTACGAGGAGCGCCGTGGATAAAGCGGCGGGGGTGGGATTTGAACCCACGGACGAGTTGCCCCGTCAGCGGTTTTCAAGACCGCCCCGTTCGACCGCTCCGGCACCCCGCCGCGGCCCCTGTTCTACCGGTTCGGCGTGAGCGACCGCTGTTGGCGGCACCCGGGCGGACCTGAGATAGTGGAACGTCGATCAGCAGGATCCATAGCGGCAAGGGGAGAGAACATGCAGAGAATCGTTTTAGTGGTTGCGGCGTCGATCGCCGGGCTTGCCTTTTCGGCTGCGCCCGCCTTCGCCGGCAACCTCACGAAATACGACGGCGCCTCGTGGTACGGCAAGTACTTGAGCCTCGCGGCCGGCGATCCGGTTTGCAGCGGTAACTCGGGGTCGACCGGCCAGCTCGCATTCGGCAACAACGTCGATGCGAGTCACGAATGCGGATCACAGAGCGAGACGTTCATCGCGATCAATCCCGCGAACGGCAGCAACGTAATCGCAGGCTCGAACGAGATCCAGCGCCTGCCGATGCGGGCGATGGCGTCGTCTGACGGCGGATCGACCTTCACCGGCGTCGACCTGCCGCTACCGCCACCGCGTACGTCGAAGGGCTTCGACTTCGGGTCGGACCCGGGGATCGCGTTCGACTCGAACGGCGTTGCCTACTACTCGTACATCATCGTCTTCTTCTCGGCCGGCGGCTCGATCAACGGCACCGAGATGGCGGTGGCGCGCTCGAGTGACGGCGGGCTCACATGGACGGCCACATACTTCGCGCCTCAGACGGGCGAAGGGCAGTTCAACGACAAGCCGATGATCACCGTCGACACGGGGTCGGCGCACCACAACCGCGTCTATGTGGCGTGGGACAATGCGACCGGCAATTCGTCGTCGACGAAGAACGGCAACAACGTCGTCCTCTCGTACTCGGATGACGGCGGGCAGACGTTCAGCGCCCCGACCTCGGTGAGCGGTCCCTTCACCGGCAAGACGGGCGGCATCGGCGCCGATCCGTACGTGACGAGCAACGGGACACTGCACGTCGCGTGGGAGGACTATGCCGACCTCGTGATTGCGGATTCGACATCGACCGACGGCGGCCGATCCTTCTCGGCACCGCACGCGGTCGCGATCGTCGGCAGCTTCGCCTTCAACGTGGCGGCGCAGAGCAGCCGGGGCGCGCTCGTGTACCCGGCGTGCGGTGCGTACGGCTCCGCGCTCTACTGCTCGTACACGAACGGCAGCGACGCTGCGACCAACGTGTACGTCGCGAAGTCGACGGACGGCGGAGCGACGTGGGCGTCCACAGCGGTTCCTGCTGCGGGCGACCAGTTCAACCAGTGGCTCGCGGTCGATCAGTCGAACGGCTCGGTGAACGTCGGCTACTACGACAGCGGCACGCACGGCGCGACCGCGGCCCGATTCACCCTTGCCCGCTCGACGAACGGCGGGGCAAGCTACTCGGCCACGACGGTCGCGAACGCACCGACGGACGAATCGTGCTGCGACCCGAGCGTGAACCTCGGGAACCAGTACGGCGACTACGAGGGTATCGCTGCGGCGAACGGTGTCGTCCGCCCCGTGTGGACCGACCGACGCCAGGTCCTGATCGATCTCGGTCTCCGTGAAGAGGTCTTCACAGCGACGCTGACTCCGTAGCACTGCTGGTGGGGGCGCCGATAACCGGCGCCCCCACCTACTTCTCGATCCGAGCCGGCGCGCCGAAGCGCTGAAGCACCTCGGGGACGTCGCCGCCGAAGTTCTCGAGGATCGCGAGCGCGCAGCGGTCGGTGACCGCGGTGCCGTTCAGCGTATGCGGCGTCTCGAGTTGCTTCTCTCCCGCGCGGAAACGGATGCCCGAGCGGCGCGCCTGGTAGTCGGTCGTATTCGAGCACGACGTGATCTCGCGGTAACGCTCCTGCGAGGGGAACCACGCCTCGATGTCGTAGCGCTTCGCCGCGGCGCTCGAGAGATCGCCCGCTGCACTGTTCACGACGCGGTAGGGCAGGCCGACTTCCTGCACGATCGACTCCTCGATCGCAAGCAGCCGCTCATGCTCGTCCCACGACTCAGCCGGGTCGATGTAGACGACCATCTCGACCTTCTGAAACTGATGGACGCGGAACATCCCGCGCGTGTCGCGTCCGGCCGAGCCGGACTCACGACGGAAGCACGACGAGAACGCGCAGTACCGAATCGGCAACTGCTCGAGAATCTCGCCCATGTGCATCGCGATCAACGGCACCTCGGAGGTGCCGACGAGATAGAGCCCGTCGGCGGGAATCTCGTAGTAATCGCTTTTCTCCGACGGGAAGAAGCCCGTGCCGTACATCGCCTCCTCGCGCACGAGGACCGGCGGCAGGACCGGCGCGAAGCCCGCCTCCGTCAAGCGGTCGAGCGCGAGGCGGTAGAGCGCGAGGGACAACCGCGCCGCGTCGCCGACGATGAAGCCGAAGCGCGCACCGGACACCTTGGCGCCGCGCTCCATGTCATAGCCGCCGAGGTCGAGATGCTCGAGCGCCGGCTCGGGATTCGTCGGCTCACCCCACTCCTTGACGGTAATGGCGTCTTCGTCGCGGTCTCCGTCGGCTGCCGAGGCGTGCGGAAGGTTCGGCACCTTGCCGAGGGCCGCGTCGCGCTCGGCCTCCGCTCCTGCAAGTTGCTCCTCGACTGCTTTCAGCTCTTCCTTCACCTGCTTCAGCTGCTCGAGCTGCTCGGGGGTCGGTTTGCCGTCGCGTTTCTGGCGCGCCCGCAACTCGTCGACCCGCGGGACGAGCGCACGCCAGCGCTCGTCGACTGCGAGCAGCTCGTCGAACGCCGCGCCCGCGCCGCGACGCTCGAGCGCCGCGCGAACGGTGGCCGGGTCATGGCGCGCTGCGCGAAGGTCGATCATCGTTGTGAGTTTAGAAGCTCAAGCACTTGTGCCACTCCTTGCTCCTCGGCAGAGGGACACACCCAATCGGCGACTTCCTTCACCCGCGCGTGCGCATTCGCAACGGCGATCCCGTAGCCGGCCCACTCGACGAGCTCGACATCGTTCTCGCCGTCACCGAAGGCGATCGTCCGCTCCGGCGTGAAACCCATGTACGCGGCGAGGAAATCGAGGCCCGCGCCCTTCGTGACGCCCGAAGCAGCGAACTCGAGGAAGTACGGCAGCGACTTCGAGATGTACATGCGCTGCCCGAACCGCTTCTTCATCCGCAGCTCGACGCCGTCGAGTGCATGGGGATCCCCGACGCAGACGAGCTTCGTGGGCGGCTCGTCCAGCCACTCGAGAAGGCTCCCGACCTCGTGAATCGTGAGACCCTGGAAGCCGGCGTAGTTCCGCGACGCCTCCGTCACGGCCGAGACGTAGAGCTCGTCGCCGACATAGACGTTCAGGCCGAAGCCTTCCGACTCGACCGCGGCGATCGCCTCGCGTGCGAGGTCGAGGGGAATCGGCTCGTGGCGCAGCCAGTTGCCCTCTGCGTCGGCGACGACCGCTCCCTGGTAACAGATCACCGGTTCCTCGAGAGCGGCGGGCTCGAGGTAGCGGCGGACCGACTGCACCATCCGACCGGTCACGACGATCACGTCGACCCCCGCCGCGCGGGTGGCACGAAGCGCGGCCAGCGTGCGGTCGTGGAGGCGCCCGTCCTCCCACACGAGGGTGCGGTCGAAGTCGGTCGCGACGACATCGACGTCGCGCGGCCAGTCAGGCGGGAGCGCGATCAGCCGTTCGCGTTGCCGCCGGACGACTTGACGACGAATGCCGCCACGTCCGCGATCTGCTTGTCGGAGAGCTGCCCCTTGAACGACGGCATGCCGCCCTTGCCCAGCGTGACGCGCGCGATCACGCGGGAGAGCGCGGGCTTCGCCTGGTCGAGGTTCGGGCCGACGTTTCCGTGCGAGTTCGCCGCGGAGAGGGTGTGGCAGCCGACACAGCCTGCGCTCGTGAAGACCGCCTTACCGGCCGTCGCGTCACCGTTCTTGTACTTCGCGGGCACCGTCGTCGACGCGGTCGTCACCGTCGGCAGGGTGCCGACCACCTTCGTCGGCAGCGGGGACACGACCTTGCCACCCGGCTTCGAGTCCGAGCAGCCCGCCCCGGCGACGGCAAGCAACGTGAGCAGGATCGCAATCGGGGCCGCACGGCGCACGAGCGCGAGTCTATACCGCCCGGCGCAGGCCGACACCGGTGATCGCACCCCAGAAGAGGACGTCCTGGGGAGTGTCGTTTGCCACGAGCGAGACCACGATCCCGACGAGGAACGCGTCGACGAGGCGAGACCGCGGTCGACGGGTGACGACCCAGCCGAGCGCAACGAGGCAGAGGCTGCAAACGAGGGTTCGCCCCCACGTCCCGGTCGCACCGTGCCAGGAGACGACCCAGCGGTGCCACACGTCGTGGGCGAGCCCGCCGTGCAGGACGGCGTCCGTCACGTGGCTCGAGCCGCCGGTCGCCGCGTCAAGGACGACGAAAGCAATTCCCGCCCCGATCGCGACCGCCCCGGCCGCCAGGAGCCGGCGCGGCGACACGCCTAGGAGCAGAACGGTGTACGACGAGAGGAGCACGAGTACGCCACCGCCGTCGGCCCCGGCACGGCTCCAGCCCACGGTCAGGAGCGTCATCGGCGCAGCGGCCACACCAAGCACGAGCGCGGGCGCGAGGAGCAGAGTCTCGAGCTCATTCGACATCCCGTAGAAGCGCCCCGCACCCCACGGATGCGGGCCGATCAGTGCAAGCGACTGCGTCTCGGGAGAGACGACCAGAACGACGAGGTACACCGCGAAGAAGAGCCAGAGCGCACGCCACGGCGCGAGACAGCCGACGAGCGTCAGGATCGCGAGCAGGCTCACGCTCGTCGAGCCGAACGCGGAAAGCACGAGCCCGGCCGTGATCGCTGCGGCGCCGCCGACCACCGCGCGGCGTGGCGCGAACACGGCAAGAGCGATGAGGATCGTCGCGAGCAAGATCCGTGTTCTCAGAACGTTCGAGCGCGCGCGATCGAGGCGCGATTTCAGCTCCGGCAAGTTGGCGTGCCCACCACCGTGGAGGCGGCCGGCGCGAAGATCGGCTGCCCCGACGAGACCGTCGACCCGCGACGCGTCGGATTGGATCGTCCCGCTCCAGCCCGGCCCGACGACGCTGAGCGCGTGCAACGGCCCGCCGCTCGGGTCGACCCAGAAGGTCGTGCGGCACGGCTTCGCCGCGCGTGTAATGCCCTCGAGAACACTGTGGTGGGGCCGCGCGACGACGAATCCGCGCGCGCCACCGGCATGCGTGCCGGCAACGACGCAGCTCCCGGCCGGCGCGATCGTCGCAGCGCTCGCTGTTGAGGCGCCGTTAAGTGCCAGCGGCACGACCACCAGCAGCCCTACAATCAGCCTCATGAAACGCAGGTCATATGGACGCGATGCCGGGCTCACGCTGCGGATGATCTTCACGAGCGCTCTCCTCGGCCTGTTGTACGTCATCTTCGGGGCTGTTCTCATCACCTATCTGAATGTCGGCGTCGCGCCGGTGCTCGTCATCGTGATCGGGCTGGCGTTCTTTCAATACTTCACGTCCGACAAGCTTGCACTGGCGGCGGCCGGCGCGAAGATCGTGTCGCGCGAGGAGCAGCCGGCGCTGCATGACACAGTCGAGCGTCTCTGCGCCATGGCCGACCTGCCGAAGCCCAAGGTTGCGGTCATGAACACGCCGGTCCCGAACGCCTTCGCCACCGGGCGGTCGCCCAAGCACGCCGCCGTCTGCGTGACCACCGGCCTCCTCGAGCGCCTCGAGCCGAAGGAAGTCGAGGGCGTCCTCGCGCACGAGCTCTCGCACATCGCAAACCGCGACGTGCTGATCATGACCCTCGCGAGCTTCTTCGCCATGCTCGCCGCTCTGCTCACGCGGTTCGGCCTCTACTTCGGCATGTGGGGCGGGGGCGGCGGCAACCGTGACAACAACAACGGCCCGCCCGTCTGGCTCATCATCTTCGTCGTCTCGATCGTCGTCTACGCGGTGAGCTTCATCCTGATCCGCACGATCTCGCGCTACCGCGAGTACGCGGCAGACCGGGGCTCGGCCCTCATCACTGGCTCGCCGGAGTACCTGATGAGCGCGCTGCAGAAGATCTCGTCGCAGATGACGCTGATCCCGAACCGCGACCTCCGCCAGGTCGAGGGAATGAGCGCGTTCTTCATCATGCCCGCGAGGGTGAAGAGCGTCGCTTCCGAGCTCTTCATGGACCATCCGCCGCTCGAGAAGCGCATCGCCGCCCTCGCCGAGATCGCGCGCGAGATGGGCCGTCCGGTCGCGTAGGTCTGACGATTGGGCGTTCGCGACGTCCTCTTCGGGCGCAAGAAGCTTTCCGAGCCGCACGACGACCGCCTCTTCGCGCTGACGACCGCGGCTGTGACGCTGCAGGTCGAGCTTGGCCTGAAGACGGCAGGCGTCGGCGCGATCTCCTTCAAGCCGCAGTCGTCGGGCGAGTTCCGCAGTGCGTTCGACGACGTCGACAAGCTCACCGATGCGGTCGCTCAGTCGTCCGGCTCGCAGGTCGAGCGTAAGACCGACGACTACGGATACGACTGGGTCATCGTGCGTGACCCCGACCTCGAAGACATCGTCGCCGCCGTCCACGGCATCTCCACCGGGCTGACCGAGCAGGGTTTTGGCCCGCAACTGCTCGCCGCCTCGTTCAAGTTCGACGGCGGCGAGCATCCGGTCTACTGGATCTACGGGTTCAAGCGCGGCACGTTCTGGCCTTTCGTTCCCTGCGGGGAGCAGAAGCGCGACAACGCAGCGGAGCTCGATCTCAAGGCGAAGCTCGAGCGCGAGCTGCCGATCGAGCAGGACCTGACACGGTGGCTCGCGCTTTTCGACGCCCCGGTCTAGCGCTCGCGCTGCCGACGCTCGTCGGTTTATCGACGCTCGCCCACTGGCTCCTCAATCGACGCCTGCACGGGCTCTGGATCCTGCCGGACGAAGCGATCTACGGCGAGCGGGCACTCACCCTCTGGCGGTCGGGCCACCTGGCGGTCTTCCACGGCGAGGGCTCGGGCTACGGCTTCCTCTACCCCGCCCTCGCGGGGCTCCCGCTGTCGGTCGGCAACATCGCGACCGGCTACGCCTCGCTGAAGCTCCTGCAAGCCCTCGTGATGTCACTCGTCGCCGTGCCTGTGTTCTTCTACGGCCGTCGCTGGATGAAGCCGCGCTACGCGCTCATCGCCGCGGCGCTCGCACTCGCCTCGCCACTCACGCTCTACTCGGGGCTGCTGATGACCGAGGTGTTGATCTATCCGATCGGCGCCGTTGCGCTCTTCGCGATCACCCGGGCGGTCGAGACAGCGTCAATACGTCATCAGGTCGTCGCGTTTGTCGCAATCGCGGCCGCCTTCCTGACGCGCGCGCAGTCGGTGGTCCTCGTCGCGATCTTCGCGGCGGCGATTCTCGTCGATGGACTGATCGCGCGCGATCGGGCGCGCCTGCGGTCGTTCTGGCCGGTGTGGAGCGTGCTGGCGGCAGGCTTGGGCACAGTCGCATTCGCGCCGGCGGTGTTCGGCGCGTACGCCGGAACGCTGCGAGGCGAGTATCCGCTCGGTTCCGCGCTGCAGCTCGTCGGTGATCACCTCGCCTACATCGCACTGTCGACCGCCGTCCTTCCCTTCGCAGCCCTGCTCACCCTTGCGATCGAATCCACCCGGTCACGCGGACGGGACTCAGCCCAACGCGCCCTCGTCTCGGTCGCACTCTGCGCAGTGCTCTTCGTCGTACTGCAAGTGGGGTTTTTTGCGGCCCGGTATGCGCCGCACCTGCTCGGCCGAGATCTGGCACTCCTGCCGCCGCTCCTCTTCGCCGTCTTCGCGCTCTGGCTCGACCGAGGCGCGAAGCGGCTCCGTCAGACGATCTTCATCGCCCCACCGCTCGTGCTGGCGCTTCTGCTGCTGACGCCGTGGAAAACCCTGGTGACGATCGACGCGCTCCCGGATACCTTCGGGCTGGCGATCCTGTACCGACTCGGACCGGCTCACGCACCGCTCGTCGTCGCGCTCTTGGCCGTCACGTCGGTCGTTGCGTTCCTCGCGGTACCGCGGCGATTCGCGTGGCTCCTGTCGGTTGGCATGATTTCCGTCCTCGTCGTCTCGAGCGCCGTCGCTGCGGTTGACATCACGCGGCGTGTGAGCGCAGATCAGCGGAACCTCGTCGGCATCCCCCCGAACTGGGTGCAACGCGCAACGCCGGCGCCCGCCGCCTACCTGTACGACGGCGAGGCGTACTGGAACGGCGTCTGGCAGCTCCATTTCTGGAACCGAAACATCGACGACGTTGTTGCGCTCGCTCCGTCGCACGTGCCCGGCCCGATGCCGCAACGAACGATCTCCGTGGCGGCCGACGGCCGGTTACCCGTCCGCGAGCGTTACATCGTGGCGAGCGACCCGCATTCGTTCGTGGGCACGGAGGTCGCACACCTGACCCAGATCGACACGGACGTCGGCGGCCTGACGCTCTGGCACCTGACGCCGCCGGCTCGCCTTACGACCGTCGTCCGAGGCATCCAACAGAACGGCGATATGACCGAGCCGGGAATCGTGCGCGCCTATGACTGCGCCGGCGGTCGTCTCGATCTCACGCTGATCCCAAAGTCGACGAGCGTCGTCGTCATACGCCTCGACGGGCGCGTGGTTCAGCGCGCGCGGATTGCGGGACTCGCGTACTGGAATGGCACGGTGTTCGTCCCGCGCGGCCCTTCGCCGCGCGCCTGCACGTTCGAGATCAACGGGCAGAGCCTCCTCGGCTCAACACAGATCAAGTTCGTGCACCGCTAATCGTCGGGGCCGACACGTACGAGCATCTTGCCGGTGTTCTCGCCGTGGAAGAGCCCGGCGAACGCGGCGGGAACGTTTTCGATCCCGTCGACGACTTGCTCGCGGTACGTGATCTGGCCGTCGGCGACCCACGGGCCGACCTCGGCGATGAAGTCGCGGAACCGACCGAGGTGGTCGCTAATGATGAAGCCTTCGATTCGCAGGCGCTTGCTCACGACGAACCCGAGGTTGCGTGGGCCGGGAGACGCGGTCTCGTCGTTGTAACGGGAGATCGCTCCGCAGGCGATCACGCGGCCGAACGGTCGCAGCGCGCCGATTGCCGCCTCGAGCTGCTCACCGCCGACGTTGTCGAAGTACACGTCGATCCCGCCGGCGAGCGCGTCCTTCGCACGCGTCGTCTTGTAGTTGAAGGCTTTGACGCCAAGCGAGGCGAGCCATTCGACCTTCTCGTCCGATCCGGCGCTACCGATCACGTGCAATCCCCTCAGCTGCGCGATCTGCACGGCGATGCTTCCGACAGCCCCGGCGGCACCCGACACGTAGAGCGTCTCGCCCTCGCGTACGCGACCAACTTCACCGAGGCCGTACCACGCGGTCAAACCGGTCATGCCGAGGACGCCGAGTGCGGTCGACGGCGGCGCGAGCGCCGGATCGAGCTTGCGCAACCGCTCGCCGGCTACGACCCCACGCTCGCGCCATCCGAGCATCGAGCTCACCCAGTCGCCCTCACCAAATGCGGGATGGTTCGACGTGACGACCCGGCCGACGGCGCCGCCGTCGATCGGGCTTCCAAGATCGAGCCCGGCGACGTACGTCGTGATCCCTGTCATGCGGCTGCGCATGTACGGGTCGACCGAGACGAACACGTTGCGCACAAGCACTTCGCCCTCGTCGGGCTGAGAATCCGCGGCATCGCGCAGCTCGAAATCCGACTCCTGCGGCTCACCGCGCGGGTGCGCTGCAAGGATGATCTCGCGACTCACGACACCGACGGCAGATCAGGGATGAGGCCTTCGCCCGTGAGCAACTCGTGCGCCTCTTCGAGCGAGAGGTCCTCCGGCGGGATGATCGCGTCGGACGGTGAGAGGTCGTCGTCGGCGAGCTTCTCGCCGTTCTCCCGCACCGCGTCGGCGAGCGCCTGGAGCCCCGACCAGAGGGCGCGCTCGTCCGACGACTCGACCGCCTGCGCCACCTTCGCGTCCAGGTCGTTCAACTGTGCGAGCAGAGAGTCGTCGACCCGGTACTGCCCTTCGCCCATCAGCCGGACGATCACTTTGCGGGTTCCTCGCCGGCCGCCGGGATCTCCTTCGCGGGCTCGGCCGTTCCCGCGCCGATCTCCGCCTTCATCTTCGCGAGCTCGTCGTCGACCTGCGTGCCCTGCGAAAGCTGAGCCAGCTGCTTGTCGATGTCGTCGCCGCTTGCGGTGTAATCCTCGAGCGCTCCCGACGCTGTCAGCTCGTCGATCGCGCTCGCCCGAGCGGTCATCTGTTCGGTCTTGTCCTTCGCGCGCTCGATCGCGAGACCGACGTCGGCCATCTGCTCGCCGATACCGCTCGCTGCCTCGCCGATGCGCACCTGCGCCTCCGCGGCCGAGTACTGCGCCTTGATCACTTCCTTCTGCGTGCGGAACGCTTCGATCTTCGCCTGCAGCGTCTTCTGCCCGTCGATCAGCTTCTGCTGCTGGGCTTCGAGCTGCTGGCCCTGCTGCATGATCCCGTCGAGCTGCGCCTGCACCGCGGCCTTGCGCGCAAGCGCCTCGCGGGCGAGGTCCTCGCGGCCCGCCTGCAGCGCGGAGCGCGCCTGGCCGTCGAGCTTCTCGACCTGCTGCTGCATGCTCGTGTACTGCATCTCCAGCCGCTTCTTCGCGGTCGTCACGTCCGCGACGCCGCGCTTCACGTTCTGGAGCTGGCGGAGCTGCTCCTCGTAGGAGTAGTCGAGGGTCTCGTTCGGATTCTCCGAGCGATCCAGGAATTTGGAGAACTTCGCTTTGATGATCAGGGTCGCGCGTCCCATCAGGCCGGGCATGCTGGAGCTCCTCTAGGTCGGGTTATCCGGTTAGCCTAACGACCATGGAGATCACGAACCCCCGCGTCGAGGAGTACGTCGAGCGGCTGACGACGCCCCACGAGGGTCTGCTCGCGGAGCTGTCCGCGGAAACGGCGAGCGAGATCGGCTCGGAGCAGATGCTGACCGGCCCTGTCGCGGGCCGCTTCCTCGAGACGCTCGTCTGGCTCGGGCAGCCGAAGCGTGTCCTCGAGATCGGCACGTTCACCGGCCATTCGGCACTTTCGATGGCGGCCGCGCTGCCCGACGGCGGCCGCATCGACGCCTGCGAGATCGACCCCAAACGTGCCGCCTTCGCGCAGCGCTACTTCGACCGCTCCCCGCACGGCTCGAAGATCACGCTGCACGTCGGGCCTGCCGGCGAGACGATCGACCGCCTCGAGGGCGAATTCGACCTCGTCTTCATCGATGCCGACAAGGAGGGATACGTCGGCTACTACGACGCCGTCGTGCCACGTCTCTCCGCGCACGGCGTGATGGTCGCCGACAACACGCTCTGGGGCGGCGGGGTCGTGGACGGCGAAGGCCCGCTCGTGCAGTTCAACGAGCATGTCGCGGCAGACCCGCGCACGGTGCAGGTGCTCCTGCCCGTCCGCGACGGCATGACCCTCATCCGCAGGGCGTAAGCGCCGGACCACCGCGTCCCGCGCAGGTTCTGGGGACGAATCGTCACGCTCCCGAAACCGTGCCTGGCACCGGACATGCCCCATCGCGAACGGCTCTGCGGCAGGGATCTCCCACATGTGTGGACGAATCGTCACGTTCGCGTAGCCGTGCCTGGCACCGGACGTGGCGGCGGCAGACATGCGCTCTTGGGAAGGCGTGGCGCTGAACTCGACCCCGAGCTGCGATGTCCGCGGACATGTCCGAAAGGCACGGTAGGTTGGCGCGATGCGCCTCATCGTCGCCCGCTGCGAGGTCAACTACTCCGGCCGCCTGAACGCCTTCCTGCCGGAGTCGACGCGGCTCTTGATGCTGAAGGACGACGGCTCGGTGCTCGTGCATGCCGATGCCGGCGGCTATAAGCCGCTGAACTGGATGACCCCGCCCACGGTGTTCGAGGACGGCGGCGACACGCTCGTCGTGCGCAAGCGCGCCGGCCGCAGCGAGGACCGGCTCGAGATCAAGCTCGTCGAGGTGCTCTCCGATGTCACGCACGACATGGGCGAGGCGGCGCGACTCGAGAAGGACGGCGTCGAGCGCGACCTGCAGCTCCTGCTCGCAGACGACCCGACCCACATCGACGCCGGCCTGCGCCTCGTGAAGCGCGAATGGCCCACCGACGTCGGCCCGGTCGACCTGATGTGCCGCGATGACGAAGACGGCTGGGTCGCAATCGAGATCAAGCGCGTCGGCACGATCGACGCGGTCGAGCAACTCACGCGCTACCTCGACTGCATCCGCGCCGACCCCTCGCGCGTCGACTGCCGTGGCTTCCTCGTCGCGCAATCGATCAAGCCCCAGGCCGTCGCGCTCGCCGAGAGCCGCGCCATCGCGTGCGTCGAGGTCGACCTCGGCGTGCTGCGCGGCGAGCGCGAGCCCGAGCTCACCCTCTTCGCGGTCTGACGCTCACGGAACGACCGCGGCCTTCAGAAGGTCGCGCGGCGGGTCTTCGAAGAGCGCCGGCAAGCCGTCGAGGCCGACGCGATGCGTTACGAGCCGCGCCCAAGGATACGCGTCACTGGCAAGGAACACGAGCGCGGCGCGCACCGCGGCCGGCGTGTGGTGGAACGAGCCGCGAATCGTCAGTTCCTCGTAATGCAGGCGGTACGCGTCGACCGCGGGGCGCGCGTCGCGCGGCAGCCCGCCGAACATCACGACGGTGCCGCCGGGACGCACGAGCCTGACTGCGTCCGCCCATGCGGCGTCCGCCCCACTCGCCTCGATCACGACATCGGCATTGATGCCGTCCCCCGCTTCGGCTCCAAACGAGTCGACGAGCGCGTGCCGCTCGGCTCGCCCGCCGACGACGACCGGCCACCCGCCGGCGTCCGCAACACACGCGGCAAGCATCAGCCCGATCGGACCGGCGCCGAGGACCGCCACGTGGTCGCCCGCAACGACACCCGCTCGCTCGACTCCGCGGATGCAGCACGCGAGCGGCTCAACCATCGCGGCGACCTCGGGAGCGACGCCGCGCGGAACCGGGTGCAGGTTGACCGCGGCGATGCGCTCGGGCACGACCAGCCATTGCGCATACGCGCCGGCGAGGAAAACAAGGTTGCGACATTGCTCGCCGCGCGCACAACCGTCGCACGCGCCGCACGGCGCCGAGTTCGCAGCAACGACGCGCTTGCCGTCGACGATGCCGCAGAACTCGTGGCCGAACGGCGCGGGCGACTCGCGCGCAAGCAACGGATGGCCGCGCCGAAACGTCTTCAGGTCGGTGCCGTCCGTGAGCGCAAGCTCGACCTCGACGAGAACATCGCCCGGCGCCGGCTCAGGGCGCGGAACCTCTTCGACGCGAAGGTCGCCCGGGCCGTAGAGGAGCGCGGCCTTCACGGCGTGAAGACGACCTTCAACGCGTCACCCCGCCGATAGAGCTCGACCCCTTCCGAGAACCGTTCGAGTGTCAACGTGGTCACGGACGGAAGAACGAGCGACGGCAGCACGTCGATCGCAAGCCGGAAGTACGCGGGTGTCGCCGATCGGGAGCCGACCACTTCGAGCTCGTTCCGATAGACCGTGTCGAGCGACACCGGCACCGCCCGTTCGGGCGCAGCGAAGATAAGGAGCGTCCCACCGGGCGCAAGTCGGCGGAACGCTTCGTGGATGCCGGCAGGCGCGGTCAGCACGGCGGCGGCAACCGGGTCTTCGTCGACCGCTGCGCCGAGCTCGCGCGCGCGGGCAAGCCGGCCGGCGCGCGGATCGGCGGCAACGACCGCGTCACCGCGCAGGGTCAGCACCTGCGTCCAGAGGAGGCCGATCGCGCCGCAACCGACGACGAGCACGCGCCCGCGCGGCACGAGTTCCGCAGCACGCAACACGCACGCAAGCGGCTCGACCCAGATACCGTCGAGCTCGCCGAACGAATCGGGCAGTGGCACACAATGGGTCGCTCGAATCCGCTCGGCGAAGCCACCCGGCGTGATCCGCAGCTCGCGGAACTCGCCGCACGTGGACTGATGGCCGCCAAGGCAGCGCTCGCAGATGCCACACGGGACCCGGTGCATGACCGTGACACGGCTACCGTCCTCGAGCTCACCGACGACCTCGTGTCCGAGCACCGTTCCTGCCGCGCCACGTCCGAGCTTCTCGACGTCGGATCCGCAGAGCCCGCACGCGCGAACGCGGACGAGCCGACCGCCGCCGGAAGGCTCCGGCACCTCGGCGAGCTCGGGGAGCCCACCGGAATCGAGAACGACCGCGCGCACCGCCCTATCGTAGGGCGGCGCGCGTGGGCGAACTCAGCGTCGAACTAGCCGCGCAGATTGACGGGGAACGAAACGAGCAGGCGTGCAGAGACGCCGGCCAGAACGTTCTCGCCGTTCTTGCGTGCGCGAACGAACACGGCGAGCAACTGCTGCGACCGCGACGCGGGGAACCGCGAGGCCTTGTGCAGAGTCACTGTCGCCCAGCCGTCGGCACCGGTGGAAGCTTCCGCCGGAACGTTGAACTGCTCGAACGGAACCGCCGTCGCATAGATGAGCGCGCCCTGAACCGGGCGGCCGCCGCAGGCGGAGACGTGGAAGCGAAGCACGAGATCCGACGTCGACGGAGTGACGACGGTCGGCGATGACGACTGACCGTCGATTAGCAGCCGGGCCGGCAGCGAGATGCCGGCGACATCGGCGGTGCCGGTGCCGGTCGGGCAACCCGTCGCAGCCGGGGGCGGCGGAGCAACCGGCGCCGTGATGACGGCGGTCTGGGCCGACTCGACCTGGGCCGTGCCGTCGGTGTTCTTGGCCGTCACGCGCACACGAAGCGTGGCGCCGCGATCGGCGCTGTGCAGCTTGTACGTCGACGAGTTCGCGCCGCCGATATTCGAGCAACTCGCGCCGGCGGTGCCGCAACGGCGCCACTGGTAGGAGTAGGTGATCGGCGTTGTGCCGTTCCACGACCCGGAGGTCGCAGCCAGCGTCGAACCGACCTCGGTGGTGCCCGAGATGGTCGGCAAGGCCTGATTCGTCGGCGCTGCCGTGCTCGATGCGTTACCGGTTCCAGCGGCGCCGAAGACGGCGCCGATCACGAGCGCTGCAACGGCCAGCAGTCCAGCCGTCACCGCGCGCGTCCGAAGCTTCTTGTTTGGTGACATGCGCTACCTCTCTAGTGGACAGAAGTGTTAAGCGGTAGATTCCCGCCCCGCGCGTTTCCACGCCTCCTGGCGTAAGGGTTTCGTCAGGGTTTGTAAGCTGAAGCGGCGCTACACTAAGAGCCGCCCGGGGCTATAGCTCAGCTGGGAGAGCGCCTGGATCGCACCCAGGAGGTCGGCGGTTCGAGCCCGCCTAGCTCCACCTTAGAATCCCCGCCATTGCGGGGATTCTTCTTTTCCGAGGCGTACGGAGCATTGTGCGAACCGGGGAGGCGTCGTGCGTTGCCTCAGCTGTGGCAGTCGACGGCGACTTCGAGTGCTTCGCAGATCTCACGCATGCGGTCGTCGCCGAGCCGGCCCAAGCGTTCGACCAGCGTTCCGACTGGAACGCTCTCGATCGAATCGAGATTGACCACCGAGACGAGCGGGATCGGGTCTCGCGAGGGTTCGAGGAGAACCTCGGTTGGGATGCCGCGGATTGTGGTCGTGCAGGGCCCGACCAGGGTACGCCGTAGACGGGGGATCGCTGCGTCTCGCGAGAGCACGACGACCGGCCGGCGCCCGATCTCTGGAAGCTCGCACCACCAGACATCACCTCGCGCCGGAAGCGCAGTCACGCCGCGCCGGCGGCCGCCCGGAACGAGGCCAGGTCTCCCCACTCGTCGCCTTCGTCGAGTGGGTGCGTGTCGTACGCGGCGTACGCAGCATCGAACTCCGCAGCACGTCGCCGAGCCAGCAGCGCCGCAAGCGCCTCGTCGATCAGCACTGAATCGGCAACGCCCGAGCGCGCCTGCCGCGCACCCTGGAGCAAATCGGCATCTACCGTCGTGCTGATCCGGGCTCGTGCCATGCCACTACCATACCATAAATGTGGCACGCGTCCCGGTACGGCCCAGCCGGGTCAGATGCCGACCGCCGGCGCGACGAACACGGCGTTGAGACGGGTCGCGCAATGCTCGGTTCGGCCCACTCACAGAAGACCCGCACGAGCGGGTCTTCTGTCGTCTCGGTTAGGTTTGGCCGGAGTCGTGGAGTTCGTGATTGCCACGTGGCAGGCCGGTGCTCGCTTCGGCGCGTGTGGTTCGGCCGCGAGATCGCCGAGGGGTTCGTCCAGGAGCTGACACGAGAGCCGGCAGACACGGTGATCGTCGACTATCTCCTGCGGTCGGTCGTCGCGGGAGCCGAACCACTTGGCGTTCCGTCCGCGTTGCTCGTGCACACGATCTACGGCTTCCACGGCGGCGCCGGCGACGACGAGGCGACGCGGAAGCGCTGGTACGAGCCGGTGAACGCGGCTCGCGTCGAGCTCGGTTCACGTCGACCCGATCAGCGACGACCCCACCGAGCCGAGCTGGGAGTCGCCCTGGTACGACGACGATGCGCGTCGGCTGGTCGTGATCACCTTCGGCACGACCTACATGTCACAGGAGGCGGTTCTCGGCCGGATTGCGGACGCGCTCGATCCGAGTCTGTTCCGAGTTCTCATCTGCACGGGCAGCGATCTCTCGCCCGAGAAGGTCATCGTTCCGCCGGGCGTCGAGGTGCGCGCCTATGTCCCGCACGGTGCGATCCTGCCCGGCGCAGCGCTCGTGATCACGCACGCGGGCACCGGGACACTCCTCGCCGCGTTCAAAGCGGGCGTGCCGGTCGTCTGCCTGCCGCTCGGCCGCGACCAGCCGGCCAACGCTCGGCGCGTCGACGTGCTCGGCCTCGGTCGCTCACTCCCGCCGGAGTCGTCGTCGGCGGAGATCCGTGCGGCGATCGACGAGGTGCTCGCGAGCGAGACGATCTCCGCACGTGCACGCGAACTCGCCGAAACGATGCGCAGCCACCGCGGCGCGATCGGCGCCGTCGAGGCACTCGAGCGCCTCGTGGCATCAACCGTCTAGGCCGCGGAGGTGACGTCGATCGCGGGGTGCTCGGCCAGCCGGCGGACAGCGTCTGCGGTTGGATACCCGAAGTAGAAGCCCTGGGCGCTATGGCAGCCGAGCCCACGCACGATCTCGTGTTGTGCGCGGGTCTGAATGCCCTCGGCAACGAGGTTGAGGCCGAGAGCGTTCCCCAGGTCGACGATGCCCTTCAGGAGCACGAGGTCTGCGTTGCCGGTCGCGATCGTGTCGGTGAAGCTCCGATCGATCTTCACGATGTCGACCGGGAACCGCTGCAGGTAGGAGAGAGACGCATAGCCGGTGCCGAAGTCGTCGAGCGCGAGCGAAATGCCGGCGTCCTTGAGGGCGGCAAGGCGCGCCTCCGTCTGTGCGCCGGAGGCGAGCAGCACGCTTTCCGTGAGCTCGAGCGTCAAGCAGTGGGGCGGGAAGCCCGACTCGGCGAGCGCCTCCTCGACATGACCCACGAAATCGGGATGCTGGAGCTGACGGGCAGAGACGTTCACCGCCATGCAAATCTCGCGACCCATGTCTGCCTGGAGCATCGCCCCGTAACGACACGCTTCGGAGAGCACCCATTTCCCGAGCGGGACGATCAGCCCTGACTCCTCCGCGAGTGGGATGAACTCGAGTGGCGCGACCTCACCCTCGGTGGGGTGCTGCCAGCGAAGCAATGCCTCGTAGCCGCCGATCTCGTACGCCTCGAGGTCGATCACCGGCTGGTAGTCGAGCGTGAACTGGCCGAGCTCGACCGCCTCGCGCAACTCGATCACGCGCCTCGAGCGCTGCACTGCGGCGGTGTCCAGATCCGGGTCGTAGAACGCATACCCGACGTCCTGCTGGCGCTTCGCGCGATACATCGCGGCGTCAGCCTCCTGGAGCATCGGATCGACCTCGTCGCCGACGGAGATACCGATCGACGCGTTCACGGTCAGTTGCCGGCGCGCGAGCTCGATCGGCGCGCGAATCGCTTCGAGCAGGCGATCGGCGACGCGAACGGCCTCGGCGGGCTCGGTGATCGCAGGGATGACGACCGCGAACTCGTCGCCGCCAAGACGTGCGGCCGAATCACCGGCACGCAGCGTCTCCTGGATGCGCGCACCGAGCGTCGCGAGCACGAGGTCGCCGACGTCGTGCCCCCAGCGGTCGTTGACGTTCTTGAAGTCGTTGAGGTCGATGAAGAGGAGCGCCGTCTGGACGTCCGGCTCCTTGCGCATCGCGACCGTGTGCTGGAACTGCTCGTGGAAGAACGCGCGGTTGGCGAGGCCGGTCAACGCGTCGTAGAGCGCCAGCTGGCGGAGCTGTGCCTGCGCCTCGCGCTCAGGCGTGATGTCGAGCAGATAGCCCTGGAGATAGAGCGGTTGCGACTGGTCGTCAAAGACGATGACGCCCTCGTCGCGGATCCACACGACGGATCCGTCTCTCGCGATCAGGCGATATTCCACGCTCAGCGGCTGGTAGGTCGCGTGCGTGCGCGCGTGTGCGGCGAGAACACGGTCGCGATCCTCGGGGTGCAGGATCTGCACGAAGAGGTCGGAGTCGGCGAGCCATTCGTCAGGCGTGTAGCCGACCATCGCCTCCACCTGGGGGCTCGTGAAGATGTTGGAGCTCGCGGCGTCGAGCGCATCGACATACACGACGAGCGGCAGATGCTCGACGAGCGTCCGATACCGCCGCGCGACGTCGTCATAGCCCGTCGGGCCGGACAGGGGCGATCCAGCGCTACCGCAGCACTCTTCCACCGCGTCTGAATCGACAACAGGGGCCTCTCCCTACTCCCCCAGCTGGGGGACATCGCTCTATCCTCGAAACCCGTGACGAAACCGCCGACTTCGCCGTACCCGCCCGATCTCGACGACGAGACACCCCCTCACGACGCCGCGTTCGGCGATCTTTGCGACGCGCTCGTCACCGACGGAGACTGGGCCAACGAGCAGGCGCGGCGCTGGAAGGCCCAGCGGGTCGAGCTGAAGCGATGCCGCCTGACGGGAATCGAGCTCGCGGAGGCGGAGATCGGCGATGTCACGTTCGACGAATGCAGGCTCGATCTCGCGAGCATCCGGCATGCGAAGCTCGAGCGGGTCGTTTTCCGCGACTGTCGCATGGGCGAGTGCGACTTGTACGGCTCGACGCTGAAGGACGTTCTCTTCGAGCGCTGCGAGCTACGCGAGGCAACGTTCTCGGCCTGCACGATCGAGCGCATCGAATTCCGGCAGTGCGACCTCGCGGGAGCGCGCGGAGCCGAGGCTCTACGAGGCGCGCGGATGGTGTTGGGCGACGTGCTGGCGAACGCCGCGGTGTTCGCAACGGCGCTCGGAATCGAGATCGTGCACGAGTGAACGATCTACGTCGTGACGACGACAGGCGTTCCCGCAGGGGCGAGCGGGAACAGTCGCCGCATGACGCTGTTTCCAACGCGAATGCAACCGTGTGAGGCCGCGTGTCCCAACGACCACGGCTCGTTCGTTCCGTGGATGCCGATTGGGCCGTCCTCGACCCAGACATGCTGGAGCACGTCGGAATGCGCCGAAATGCCGAGTGCATTCGGCCCGAAGGGGCCGGACGAGTCGGGAAGCACGTACCGCTCGTTCACGAAATAGCGCCCGAGCGGCGTCGGCGTCGCGGACGATCCAACGGCGACGGGGGTCTCGAGCACGAGCTTTCCCGACCGGAAGAGACGGAGGCGCCGATCCGAGAGATCGACGACGATCCGCGAGCGCACGCGATAGATCTTCACCGCCCACCCCCGCACCCAGCCAGTGCGTCCGTTCGGAAGAGTGGGCAACTGGACGCGGTACCAGCCGGCCGCGCAATCGCCGCGCGGATACGCGCCGACCACGCCGAACACCTCACGAAAGCCGTTCTCGTCAAACCGCTCAGCGCGGCCCACGACCGCAGACCGGCGATCCGGCGTGCGATGTATGACGATGTTCCTCTGGACGAGCGCGGCGTACGCGACGCGAAGCGATCCGACTGCGCGGACCGAGCGGACGCACCGCGGTGCCTTCGAGCTCAGCCGCTCGGCAACCCCGATCGCGGCCGGCTGCCGCAAGCCGAGGCCCGCCGAATACGCGGCTTGGTGGGATCCTTCGGAGAGTTTCGCAGTCCGATGCGTCCCATATCCCGCGACAAGAGACGCAACGAGCGCGATGCCCGCGACTATCGGCGCGCATGACAAAACCGCTTGCAACGCCGCGCGCCTCAATCGTCGGCCGTCCATCCGGTGATTCTATGGTTCCTGGGCACGGGACAGTTCCGACCTCAGCGCGCCGTCGAGTAACGCGTCGACGTGCTCGTGCATCCAAAGCGGTCGAAGCGTGTGATCGCGACCGGGAACCTGGTGCATCGAGATGTTCGGCCAACGCTCGGGCTGCCCGAAGAGACCCTCTCGCTTCAGCTCGTCGAACAAGGGCTCACCGCCGCAGAAGAGGAAACGCAGCCGAAGATCGCGCCCCCGCACGCGGTCGAATCCTTCTTCGATCAACTGCGGTGCCTTCGGCTTGACGGTGCCCGTCCCGAGACGGCCGACGAGCCGCTGCGGGCCTCGGCCGACCCAACTGACGAGCGCGCTCCACCTGTGGGAGGCAACGTCCCCGCGCAGGATGCGCTTCCACACGACCGGACGAACGAGAAGACGCGTCCTGCGCAACTCGCGAGCGATCTGTACCTCTTGATCCCAAAACAACATTCGGGGGTTGATCATCACCGCGGATGCAACACGGTCGTCGGCGAGCGCCGTCTGAAAGGCCCATGCTGCGCCGGAGCAGAGACCGATGAGAACGAATCGATTTCCGAAGCCCGCCGCCTCGAGCGCGTCGAGGCCGATGCTCACCTGTGCCGCGAACCGTTCGTCGTAGAACCTCCCGACGTCGGCAAACATCCGTTCCTCACCGTCAGCGTCACCGATCCCCTCGAGATCGACTCGAAGCGACGGCACACCGAGGCCGACGAAACGACGAGCGGCATCGACCCACATGCGATGCGGACCGATGCGCCGTATCGCGCCGGCGTTGAGAAAGACCGCCGTGAGCGGGGCGGGCGCCTGCGTCGTTGTGACCGGTTCCGCGAGGATCCCGACGATCTCACCCTCGTCGGGTAGCGGAATCCGGAACGGCCGCTCGCGAACGATCGCTGTTTCGAGCGCGCGTGTGGCGGCCGGTCTCGCAACGGAGGAGCGGGCGGGGCGTGGTGGCGATTGCTCTTCACTCATCCAGGCGCCGACGAGCTCGAAGACTCGCATCGGCGACCGAGCCTGATCCGGATCGGTGAGCATCTCCGCGTACCCGACACCGTCGTCGACGGCGAGGTCGGCACCCGCTGCGACCACCGCCTCCGCGAGCATCCGGTCGGGGTTGATGCCACCGCGGCCGAGGAGCAAAACGCGGGCGGACGAGGGCAGCGGCAGCGCGGCGAGATCGAGGCGGTTCAGTGCCTCGACCGTTTCCGCAGCGAGGACGTACCCACTCGGCGCGAGCATCCCGACGGGCAACGCAGGCGGGGCCGGGGCTCCCGCCTCCACGATCCGCGAGGTCTCGTGGGCCGAGAACGTTGCGATCTCGCGCACGAGGCTCCGCCCGCGTGCCGGAGAAGCCCAGAGGACGAGGTCGTCGACGTGTCCAGAAACCGCCGCCAGGTAAGCAAGGACGCCGCCGAGCCCAATCCCGATCGCCGTGATCGAGGGGGCCGCCGTCTCGGCGCCAAGCCAGTCCGCTGCGGTCGCGATCGCGGCGTTCCATCGCTCCAAGGTTCCGGCATCGTTCGGATCGCCTGCGCTGTCGGCCGTGCCGGGAAGATCGAGACGCAGCACAGGGTGATTCCGCGCCGCCAAGAATCGCGCCCACTCGCGTCGTGCCCGGTGGGATGCGACGTCCTCCCACGCGAACGGCGGGATCAGGAGAACGGCGGCTCGGCCGGCCGGCGAAGCCGCGGGATGAAAGGCCGCAAGGAATGGGACGCCATCCGCGTCCAGGTAGAGGAAATCGTCGGTCACGAGACGGGAACGTCGAGCGGGGTCGCGAGATTGAGCGCCTCGAGCCTGACCGTGCTCGCTACGGCACCGACACCCGGTCGCAGCCGAACCGTCGCTCGGCCGCCGGGCTCGATGCTGAAAGCGTCGTCCGACGGGAGGTAGCCGACGGCCGACGACCGAACACCGTAGGCGAGTCGCCGAGAACGCACATGAAGCGTGATCCTCCCGAACTCGTCGCGGGACGCCCGACCTTCGAAGCCCAACTCTTCGGCGTCGACGCGGCCGTGCGGACGCCCGACCGGGAAACGAAAGTCCTGACTGACCAGCTCGCCGCCGATTTCGAGGCTCGTGACGATCAGATCGTGCTGCGGCGGCCCAAATCGATACGCGTAGGCAGCGTCGACGAAGTACCCGAGCAAGCCTTCGACCGACCGTTCGAGGGACGAATGCGCTCCGACCTCGACGCGCTCGAAGCCCTGATGGACAGCATTCTCGAAATCCCGGAAGAGCGTGACACGGAGATCCCCCTGGAGCGGCGCCGCAGTGTCATTCGCGACGTGAATGCCGACGCCGTTCAGCCCCTCGTCCGTTGTCCAGACGGCAACGGGCGCAAGCACCCGGCGCAGGTAACCCCAGACCGCCTTCGGACTGCCGTCACTGTCGAGGATTCCCCAACCCGCACCGGGCCGAAGGTCCCGTGCCCAGAGGATGATCGCGCCGCTGCAGACCGAGCTTTCCCGCCGCCATTCACCGAGGACTTCGCTCATCGTCTCGCCCGTGACGATGCGGGATCGCGCCCAGTAGTCCACATGCCCCCGCGTGATGCCATGGAGCAACGCCAGGTAGTGGTCGCGCACGTCGGCGAAATCCCAGTCCGCCCCCACGTCTCGCATGACGCCGTCGGTATGGTCGGGCGGTTCGGTATCGGGGACGTTCGCAAACGCGAGGCACTCCGAGGCAAATGGGACGGCGGCGCGGCGCACGTCGTCGAACGACCGAAGGTAGGCGCCGACACCGAAGTAGTTCACAACACCGGCGTCCGTGCGAAACGGTGGTCGCCCACCGGTCGGCGCCGACGGGAGATACGCCGCGTCGAGGCCCGCCTCGGCAACGAGCAGGGGTATGAGCGACCCGAAGAGCTCACCCCGGCCGAGCTCCTGATCGAGACCGAGCATGGCCACCTGTTGCTCGACCTCGCTGTTACCGCAGACGACCGCGAGGCTCGGCCTGCCGCCCACCTCGGCAAGCGCTTGCCTCACCTCCGCATCGACGAGTTCGCGGAAGGCGGGGTCGGCGATCGGATAGTCCATGTTTGCGAACATCAGGTCTTGCCAGACGAAAAGCCCAAGCTCGTCACAAAGATCGTGGAAGTGCTTCGACTCGTAGACCATCGTGCCCACCACCCGAACGAGGTTGAGGCCGGCCTCGCGGAGGCGCAGCAACGTGTCACGGATCTCGTCGTCTGAGGTCGGGGTCCAGATTGCTCCCCTCGTAAAGATGCGGACGCCGTTGATCGTCAATGAGAGCCCGTCGACCGTGGTGGCGGCCGGCACCTTGAGTTGCCGGAAACCAACGCGGTGTATCGACGCTCGTCCATCGCCGCGCACCTCGACGTTGTACAGATGCGGCGAGCCGTGCGTGTGCGGCCACCAGCGCTCCGCCCCGCTGATGCGCACTTCACCGCCGCCGGAAGGCAGCGACACCGACCGCCCGTCGACGACGACCTCGAGCGGCCCAGCCGAGCCGTCGCACGTCACCGCCAGGACGCCTGCGTCACCGTCGACCCGGGTTCGAATGGACGCCGCCAGTTCACCTTCACCGAGGACTTCGACGGGTCGCCACGGCCCGACGAAGGGCGGGCCCGGCGCGAATCCGGGCGCGCGGCCGAGAAGGCTCGTCCGAGCCCAGCGCAGGCTGTTCTGGCTCGGCACGCGCGTTCGCCACCGAGCGCGCGGCCGCCTTGACACCGCCAGGATCGGGTCCAGCGCTCGCGCGCAGATGTGAAGCTCGTGCGGGCCCGGCTCGACGGGCAACTCGTGCGCAATGAACATCGAATCCGACCTCAGGGCATGCAAGCGGTCGACATAGACGTCACATGCGGTTGCGAGACCGCCGAAGCGAATGAGGGGCGCGGCTCCGTCAGCCACGAACTGGCTGCGAAACCAGTGGTCCTCCGAATCGGAACCTCGGAACGGCGCCTCCGCCGCGCGCCACTCGAGCTGAGCGCGCTCAGGAGGCCCATCGCCGAACATCCCGGGCGGCGTTGCAACAACTTCCCAGAAATCGATCGAGGCGGGCATGCTCAACGGACGAGCGCAGCCACAGCGGACATCGCGCTCGACCACTCCACCTCGAGGTGAGCGACTGACTCCTCGAAATCGAAGGGACGTCGTCGCGCGAGTCTGAACGAAAGTGATTTGCATCCGGCGACGAGTTGCATAAGTGACGAGGTCGCCGCCGCCGCGTCCTCGCCGTACAACCAGAAAAGGAACGATGCGCAGAGCTCGAACGACGACCCGGCCATGCGAACGGTGGCGAAGGCGTAGTCGTGGTAGTCGGCGTCATCACCGGCGAGGAGGCGTGGCAACTCGCTCGTGAGAGACGACCGGAACCGGGCAAAGGGGTTCGACGCTGGGATGTGCGCGAAGTGCTCGACCAGGAGCTCCTCCACACACTGCCGGAGCTCCGCCTCGGAGGGCACCGGCGCGGCATCGAATCGCACGATCTCGGCGTAGGGCGGAAGCATGGTGTCGGAGGGCTCGCTGTCCTGCCGGAGCACTCCGCGATAGTCGTCACCCTGAAGCTCGTAGAACCCGCCGTTGTGAAAGTAACGCAAGCGTTGGCTCGCCTCGTCGATTCCTTCGATCACCGCGGAGCTCTTGACGTGCTCACGCCTGTACGCCGTCGCGTGGGTGTCCGGCAAGAAGAACGAGTCGAGCTCGACGATGATGGTGCGTCGACTGCGCAGTTGGTCGGCGATGTGCGCCGACAGGGTCTTGTACAGCTGCATCTCGTGGATATCGATGCCGTAGAGCCTTTCGAGATCACGCGGGTCAGGCTTGAAGAACGTCCATTGATCTCCCTCGAAGTCCGTGCGAACCGATCGGGCAAGCGCCGCGAGCGGCTCTCTTCCGCTGGCGTGGAGCAACTCGATGATGATGTCGGCGTAGCAGTTCGTCTCGGGATAAGCCCGCGAAGGATCGTGCAGCGCGTGATGATGGTAGGTCTGTGGATCGAGGCCGAGGAGGCTGAGCACGACGCGCTCCTCAGGCCGTTCCGCCGGCGGCGCCGGGCCAAAGCTGCCCGCGAACGTCTTCCGGCCAGTCCGCGAGCACGTACCCGTGGGTCTTGAAAAGCGCGAGCGAGATGCGTTCCAGCCCGAAGCCGACGCATGCGGTGTGGACAGGCTCGCCGTCGAGGCTTCCGATTCCGTAGAGCGCCGCGAAGTAGTCGCGATGGCAGTTGAACGACGCGACCGCAGTTCGCTCGTCTCCGGCGATCTGGACGAGCACCTCGAATTTCAGCGCCTGGGCGCGCTGGCTGCGGGCGAGCAGCCGACCGCTTCTCCCGAAGAACGGGTCGGATGCGACCTCGGCCTGCGGGGCAAGACCGAGTGTCGTCAGAATCTCGACTGCACGATCGCACCAGTCTTGGCGCCAAGCACTGACCTCCTCTGGCCGGCCGAAGCGCACCAGCTCGCGCTGGTGGAACATCTGCATCCGCGCCGGATCGCCCGAGGGCTCGCTGCGAAAGACGTACGAACGGCCGAGGTCGAGCGCCACGCCGCCCTCGCCGAGCGGCCCCCGGGCGGCAATCACCGGGTAGGCCGGGTAGCAGGCAGCCGGCACCATCGCGAGGTCCGTTTGCTGCTGGAAGTCGGCCCATGACTTCTCCCCAACTGACTCTTCCCCGCGGAAGGAACAAATCACCGCCGCCAGATGCGGGAACGAGTCGAAATAGCCGATCCGCTCGAGCTCGGTGCGCGGCATCACCGGCGGAAACGCCATACGCTCGAGGCGCGGCAGAGCCGCCGGCCCACGCCGGCTGATCAGGTCGTCGACGGCAGAAAGCACGCTCTCGAACACTGCCCCGCGCCCATGGATCCCGGGAACTCCGCTCGGAAGAAGAACGTCGTACTCGGTGAGCTTCCGAAAGAAATCGACCTGCGCTGCGGTTGCGCTTGAGACGCCCGTCATCGGGCTCACACGTCTTTGGCGACCAGGAGCAAGGCCGCGTTCGTTTGATGGATCCGTTCATTTGCCACCATCAACGACGCGGACATCGTGTCGCGGAGATGTCGCCCCACGCTGTACGGCGTGTCATTCTTGAAGCCGACGATCCCACAGACGCTCATCGCTCCTTGACAGATCCGCGGTGCCTGCTCGGACGCGGCGATCTTGAGATTGTTGTATCTCAGCGCATGGGCCAGTGTCGAGACCTGGTCGCCGTCGGTCCCCGCCCAGTCGCCGTAGTCGCGCAGCGCAGAACCTACTTCGGCGCGGAGGAGCGACAGCTCGACCATCAGATGGGAAAGACGGATTGCGGCCGGGAGCGGGGTGTCGGTCGGCTTCTGCCGCGCCGACTCCCGAACGAACGCACGGGCGCGGTCGAAAGCGTCGGTCGCAAGCCCGAGCCAGACGTGGGACCACAGGATGTGCGAAAGCGGAACCATCGTCTGTCCGCTCACGACGGCGAAGGATTCGGGGAGGATTTGCTCGGCCCGGAACGCCGCGCGAATCTTGAAGCCGGGAGAACATGTCCCCCGCATGCCGAACGGATCCCACGTGCCAAGCTGCTCGAGCTCGACCTGATCTCGACGCGTGAGAACGGCAACCTGATCTCCCGGGTCTGCCTCTGGCGAGCGGCGCACGGTCGTCAGCAAGTCGTCGGCGTACGCGCCGTAGCTGACGGTGGGAGCGTTCTTCTCGAAGGAGCAAGCGCCGTCGTCGGCCGTGATCACCGAGGCAACCGACCTGCTCATGTCCCCGCCCGTGCCGACCTCGGACGTCGCCGAGGCGATCAGCCGTTGCTCGGAGCCCAATTCACCCAGGTACTGCTCGAGCCATGCGCTGTCGCCGACGTGCCGGACGATGCAGCAGACCTGGATCTGATGCATCGCGAAAATCATCGCAGTGGCTCCACAGCGCCGGCCGAGAGCGAAGCACGCGGCCGCGATCGCTTCGATCGGCACTCCGCCGCCACCGAACTGCACCGGAACGAATGCCGAAAGGGCTCTCGCCTCCTTGAGAGCATCGATTGCCTCTTGGGGAAAGCGAGCGTCCTCGTCCACCTCGCGGGCGACACCCGCCGCGACCTCGTCCGCGATCTGCTCGATCGATTCGAGGAACCTCGCAGCCGGCAATCCCGTCGAGCGAGGGCTCAAGCTCCACCCTCAACGCCGAGCGACTCGATGGTGGCCTGAATCGAGTTCACGCTTTCGAACGCCGATCGCGTCAGCACCTCGTCGGGAAACTCGACATCGAACCTGTCTTCGAGCGCAAGCATCACGTTCACGCTCGCGTGCGACGTCATGCCGGCAAGATAGAGGTTCGCGTCGTCCGGGATGGTCTCAATGGCGACCGGGAGGCGACCGTGCGTCTCGATGATCTCGCGGATTGCCTCGATCATGCGCTCAGCACCACCAACGCGACGGCGTACTGCTCCTCGTGGCTCACGCTCACCGAGAAACGTGACATGCCCAAGCTCCGTGCGATGGCGGCGGCTTCGCCTCGCAATGCAAGGGTCGGTTGCCCGTCGGGACGCCGAACAACTTCGATCGCGTTCCACGGCACGGCTCGCCCGCCGACGCCGAGCGCTTTCATTGCGGCTTCCTTGGCCGCAAACCGTCCCGCGAGCCGATGGGCGACGACTCCTCGGACGCCGTCGGTGCAGTCGAGAACTTCCTCAGCGGTGTAGATACGCGACAAATACCTCGTGGCGCGGGGCGAGTCGAGTGTCGAGGCCACGGCTTCGACCTCGACGAGGTCCAGCCCAATCCTGATCCCCGCGTCGGACGGTCGCCCAGCGTCTGACGCCCGCGCGAGGAACCCCTGAACGAGCACCCCGAGGTTCACAACGCACAGAATCACCGCAACCACGAGGACCGCCGCGCTCACCATGGGCCAATCGGCATCGGAACCGCGACACATGAGAGCCGGTCGCTGGCCAAGCTCATGACACTGAATACGGCGGCGGCACCGGCATCCCTGTTCAATCGCCCTTGTCGGACCCGACCTGGCAGGGAATCAAGGGTCGGGATACAACCCGACTCCAGGATGGCGACATGATCATTCGTGTGACCGTGCTCGCTCTCGTCGTCTACGTCTGCATCGCGCTCGCCCTTTTCGTCGTCCATCACGACGATCGACCGATCAAAGCCGACGCAATCATCGTCCTCGCCGGGACGACCGAGCGGCTTCCCGTGGGACAGGCGCTGATCCGCAAGGGATTCGCCCCCTTGCTCGTCGTCTCCCTCAGCAGGCCGACAAGCCATCAGCAAGCGGCTGTGTGCCAACGGCGCCAGAGCTTTCGCGTCCTGTGCTTTCGCGCGCGACCGTTCGAGACCCGAGGCGAGGCCGAGGCGATCGGTCGGCTGGCGACGAGGTTCGGCTGGAAGAGGATCGATGTGGTGACCTCGCAGTTCCACATCGTTCGAGCTCGAACGCTCATTCGCCGGTGCTACCACGGGGCGCTCGCCATGGTCGGCGCGCCTCAGAGCAATCGCCATCTGCCCCTCGACGTCTTGGCCGAGAGCGCCAAGCTCGTCTACCAGCAGACGCTGCGCCGCTCCTGCTGATCGCTTCTCCGCCGAGGGAAGGAACGACGAGGAGCTTGATCCGCTAGCGAACGCTGAGCGTCGTGATGCCGACGTACCCATCGGGGGTCGCAAGACGCAACGACAATCGACCTCGTCGAGTGAGGGCGACCTTCAGCCGGTAAGAGCCTCGCGCGTCGGTCATGCTGCGTCCGAGCTCGAGGTACGTCCCCGCATTCCACCGCCCGCGGAGCACGACCTCGCCGGTCGCGTGGATGCCGTTCACAGACGCCGTGCGTCCCTGCAGCGTGAACGAGCCAGGCGCAATGACCGTTTTCGGCCCCGAGAGCGGATATTCCCGGTGCTTCGGCGGCGGCGTGCCGCGCTGCACTCCCACCGCCGCACTGGTGGGAACGACCTGGATCGCAACGATCGATGCCACGACCACGAGGAGAATTGGCCCTGAGCATTTCACCGGCTGGTGTTCACCGGCTGAGTTGTAGAGAACGAACGGCGGAGCGTCAAACTCGATTTCGACCCCGAGGGCTCCGAGCTCTGCCCCCCCGTTTGCGCGCGCGTCGCGCGTTCGATGACATCGAACTTGGGGTCTGGGGGACGCGTCTCGCGCGAGATCGGTCACGCATGCAGCGCACGGGAGGGTCGCGCCAAGCGACCGGTGGCCGCCGAAGCCATCTGCATGACTTCAACCCCCCACATTCCGCGCAGGCTCATCGCGCTCTCCTGGTTCACTGCGTTCATTCTCGTCGCAGTTCTTTCCGGCGCGATCGCCACGAGTCCGGGTGCCGCAACCACGTGTGCCGCATACGCCTCTCGCACCGGCGTCGACACGAATCCCGGAACGGCAACGGCGCCGTTCGCATCGGTGCAACGCCTCACCAACGCCCTGTCCACCGGCCAGACAGGCTGTCTGGGAGCCGGCACGTTCACCGGCGACATCTCCCTTTCCCACGGCGGCACGCCTGGCGCGCCGATCGTGATCACGAGCACCGACCCATCGTCCCCGGCCACGATCAAGGGTCGGCTCCTGACCCTCCCGGGCGGCGACTGGTACGTCTTCACCCAGCTCCGCCTCGACGGGACGAACAGCACCAACCTCCCGAGCCCGACAATCGGCAGCGATCACGTGGTGTTCAGAAACAACGACATCACGGACAACCACACCGCGATCTGCTTCGACCTGATCAACAGCTCGCAGTGGGGTACGGCGCATTACACGACAATCGACAGCAACAGAATCCACGACTGCGGGCGGCTCCCGGCGACCAACAACGACCACGGGATCTACGTCAGCGGCTACTTCACGACAATCACGAACAACTACATCTACGACAATGCCGATCGCGGCGTGCAACTTCGCGGCTCGCAGAACGGCGTCGTGCAGCACAACGTGATCGACGGCAACGGCGAGGGCGTCATCTTCGGCGACCTCGGGGCCAACAACAACGACGTGTCCCACAACATCGTCAGCAACTCCGCGATCCGCTGGAACGCCGAGTCCTGGTGGGGCACAGGCACCGTCGGCACCGGCAACGCCTTCCATGACAACTGCACGTTCGCGTCGAACGCCAGCTCCAGCTACGACGCGAACGGCGGGATCAGCGGCGGCAGCGGCTACTCGGTCGCCTCGAACATCGTCGCCAACCCCGGCTACCTCAGCCGCTCGGCGAAAGACTTTCGCCTGCAGTCAGGCAGCCCATGCGCCGGCGCCGGCCCGGCGACAGGTGTGCAGCCCGGCGTGAGCATCGCTCCCGTATCCCCCGCTTCGGCCGACACGACGCCGCCGACCTCTCCGAGCACATTGAGTGCTTCGAATCTCACTCCGACGTCGGTGCAGCTGAACTGGGGCGCCGCCTCTGACAACATCGGCGTCGCCGGCTACGAGCTCCAGGATTCGGGCGTCAAGACTGGAACATCCTCAGGCACGACGTTCACGGCGACCGGGCTTGCGTGCGCGACGCAGCACACGTTCGGTGTCGTCGCGCTCGACGCCGCGGGCAACCGGTCGACATCATCGTCGACGCTGCAGGTAACGACGACAGCGTGCTCGGTCTCGTCGGGCTTCACGACCTCGCTCACCGGTCTCCAGAGCATCACGTTGCCGCAGACCTGGACCTTCGACCCGGGCGCTCCAGCGAGCAAGGGCTACTTCTGGGTCGACGGGGTGAACGTCGCAACGGTGACGGGCCCCAACCCGTACAGCTACACGATTCCGGCCGGGTCGTTGACCTCAGGCCCGCATAGCTTCGGACACGCGTGGGACACCACGAGCGGCGTGCACCAGACACCCTCGTCGACTTACACGCTGACGGTCGGAGCTGCAGTCACGACGGGGCCCGTCAACACCGCCGCACCGGTTCTGTCGGGTACCGCCACCCTCAAGAGCTGGATCTTCGTCTCAACCGGCACCTGGACGAGCGGAACCCCCATCTCCTACGCCTACCAGTGGCTTCGGTGCGACACGGCGGGCAACGCCTGCACGACGATCACCGGCGCCGTCTCCTCCAGGTACAACCCGGGCTCCACGAGCAAGGGTTATCGCCTCCGCGCACGAGTCACCGCGACGACGAGCAGCGGCTCGACTGCCGCTCTCTCGGCACCCTCGAACACCCTCTGAGCCCGACGATCGAGAGTGGGCGGCTCGCACGGCGAGCCGCCCACACCTCGTCGCTCGGCGCTTGGCGAAGTGCGTATCAGTGAGCGAGACGCAGTAGCAGCAGTGCAAGCGTCGCGAGCCACGCGGCTTGCACGGCGCCGACGACGGCGATCACGCCGACGTCGACGAGCCGCCCAACCGCGTCACCGCGAGGCGCGACGCCAGGCTCGCCCGCCTGAGCATCGATGCCGTACGCGAGACTCGACCCGCGAAGGTCGGCCGCGATTACCACCATGGTCTTTCTCTCCCCTCCAAAACCCGCCGCCTTTCTCTGAAGCTTGTGCCCCGCTTCTCACCCTGGTCGTAGTTCGGGCATTGCGCGCTACCGGTTCGCCAGTGCGCACCCACACCTTTGGTTAGGTCGCGGCTCTACGCCGCGATCGTCGCCGCGGCTGCCACGGCCAGTGCGACGAGGGCGATTGTCGCGGCGGCGATGATCACCGCGTACACGAGCGACCTGACCGTGTAGGCGCCCGCCGCAAGGGCGAGCTGCATGGGATCGGGCCGACGCGGACCGGCGGAGCCGTACTCGGGGAGAAACGCAGTGCGGGACGCTGACCCGCCGGGATCCGGCGGCAAGCCGTCGCCGGACCACGCCGGCCTGGGATGGCCATTGGCCGAGACCGCACGTGGGGTCTCGGCCAATTCGAGCAGGACCTGACGGCGAAGCTCGGGCGAGACGAGGACGAGCTCCGGCGAGATGGGCTCCTGGCTCGTCATGGGCGGTCATTGTCGCTCATCGAGCCTCCCGCCACCAGCAGCAACTTTTTCAGCGTGCAGGCGTCACAGGAATCAGGGAACGGCACCCTGGGGAGGGAGAGATGTCAGAGGCCACAGCATCGCGGCTGACACCCGTGGCCGCGGAGTCAGCGGAAGCACACCGAGAGCCGGCGATCCATGGGGTTTCGCCTCCGCCCGTCGACGTCCCGGGAGCTCGACGGCTCACGGCACGCTCAGCCGCATGCGACATCTCGATCCTGATCCTGATCGTGATGTGCGAGCTCCTCTGGCTCGGGGTACTCGGCCTCGGCCTCGGCCCAGGTCTCGCCCGCTTCGTGCACTGAGCCCTCCACGACGGCTGCCGCTTCGACCAGATCGCCCGGAACCCGATCGTTACGAATCGGAGGTACCGTGCACCCGTGGCACGGTCGATTCGTGTTGCCGTCGCGGCAGCCCTCACGATCGCGTTGGCTTCGGCTGCAAACGGCGCCACGAGCGCGCCGGTCCCGGCGTTGAAACACGTCGTGGTGATCGTCTTCGAGAACCACGAGCGGTCGGCAATCGTCGGAAACCGCGACGCGCCGACGTTCACCCTGCTCGCAAAGCGCTTCGCGCAGGCGACGGACTACCACGCCGTCGCCCATCCCAGCCTGCCGAACTACCTGGCGCTTGTCTCAGGATCAACGCACGGCGTCACCACCGATTGCACGGACTGCATGCAGTCAGGCCCTACGATCGGCGCCCAACTGACGAGCCGGCGGCGAGCCTGGGGCACCTACGCGGAGGGCTACCCGTCGAACTCGAACTTCGCGAAGAAGCACGAGCCGTTTCTCTACTTCCCCGGCGAAGCGTCGCATGTGTTCCCGCTCACGGCGTTCCGCCCCGAGCAGCTACCGAGCTTCGCGTTCGTCGTTCCGAACCTGTGCCACGATATGCACGATTGCTCGGTGGCGACCGGAGACCTCTGGCTCCGCCGGTTTATCACGCCGCTCCTGAGCATGGAAAGCACTGCTGTCTTCGTCGTGTTCGACGAGGGCACGACGGACGCCGGAGGCGGAGGCATGGTCTCGCTCATCGCAGCCGGCCGAGTGGTCAAGCCCGGCTCGGTCTTCGATCCCCCCGCCGACCACTACTCGCTGCTGCGAACGATCGAGGACGCACTTCGTCTCCCCCCCCTCAACGGTGCGGCGAAAGCGCGACCGCTGACGGGCATTTGGAGATAGCGCTTCCATCCGCGCCGATGAGCATCGAGGACCTCGCAACTCGGCACGCCCAAACAGTCGCCATGCGCGATCGGATCCTGACGGAGCACGCTCCCGGGCCCGAGCGCCGGCGGGCACTTGATGCGGCAAACAGCACCGTCTGGGTTGCCGAGCGGGCACTTGCCGACGAAATCGGACGGACGGGGCTGAGACCCGGTGAGGACCGCAGCCCAGGGTTCGAAGGGCAGACCTCTTCGGCCTGGCTCGTGGCGATCGGAGGCGAGGCACTCGCGCTCGACCCGCACCGTCGACGCCCTGTCGGGCCAGGGCGCGTGGCAGATCCCGCCCCTTCGAATATCACTTCCAACTTCTAAAGTACTGCCAGCGGACCTGTGTCGTACGATCGACCGATCCGGTTCAACGCCTTCAGGCTGCTCGGCGTGCTCCTCACGTCGGTCATCGCACTCACCGCCGTCTCGCCTGCCTCGCCGAATCGTGGGGGGCAGCATTCGAGGGCCGCACGAGCGCACGGAGATGCGAGCACCTGCTCGCTGATCGACCGCCCGGGCCAGGGGCTCCTGCGCTTCGTGAACCGCTTGCGGCCCGGTCAGATCGGCTGCCTCGCACCCGGCGACTACGCGGCCCGCCGTCTTGTCATCCGACCGGAAGGGAAGGCACGGGCGCGCATCACGCTCCGGAGCCTCGACCGGCGCCACCCCGCGACGATTCACGGCCTCGTCTGGCTCAGCGACACCGCGAACTACTGGACGTTCGACGGCCTGAACTTCGACGGGCGTAACGCCTCCGGTCTTCCGAGTCCGCTCGTGAACGGAGACCATTCGGTCTGGACGCGTGATGACATCACGAACCATCAGTCCGGCGCCGGGCGGAGCGGCGGCGGCATCTGCTTCTCGCTTGGTGAGAACGGCCGCTACGGCGTCGCCGGCGACACGATCATCGAGCAAAGCCGGATCCACGACTGCGGCATCTCCGACAACGCAAACCACGGGATCTACATCACGGCCACGGCCGGGACGACGATCATCCGCGACAACTGGATTTTCCGAAACGGCGATCGTGGCATCCAGCTCTATCCGAATGCCCAACACGTCGTCATCGCCCGGAACGTGATCGACAACAACGGATCCGGCGTGATCTTCTCGGGCGAGGGCGACATGACGTCGCGCGACGTCATTGTCGTTCGGAACATCATCAGCAACTCGCGGAATCGGTGGAACGTCGAAAGCTGGTACCCGGCCGGAACACCCCCGGGCACAGGGAACATCGTCGCCGACAACTGTTTCTGGGCGAGCGCAACAGCCACGCGCTATCGCGAAGCAGGGGGAATCGCACCCCAGGTCGGTTTCACGGCAACGCAGGGCAACGTCGTGCAGCGGCCGGTGTTCGCCTCGAGCGGAACCGGCGACCTTCGCCTCACGCGCCGAAGTGGATGCCGCGGGTTCGGGCCGCCAACCACGCTGCGCCCTCCACTCGGCTGAGTTCAGCGGGTTTTGATGACGCGCCCGAGGCCGATCCGCGAGGTCGTCGCGACCGGAGTACCGCTTCGCCAGTCGATCTCGAGCATTTTTCGTGTGTTTTGAAGTGTCGGCAAGAAACGCACCACACGCCTGGTACGCGTGTCGATGACGTCACCGGAGTCTCCGACGTACAGGTAGCGGCCGCTCGTCGACGTCTGAAGCCAGCCGTCGCGCGCGCAGTCGTATGCACAGGGTTGCTCGACGCCCGTGAGCGGATGAAGGAGCTTGATATTCGCGACTAGACGTGGTCGCGCTGTCCCACCACGACTGACGTCGAACACGTGGATGAAGCTGTTCGGACCGTCGATCAGGTAGAGCTGCTTCTCGTCGGGCGACAAACTGATCCCGTGGCTCGGAGCGCTGGGAGCGTACGTGCCCGGGTCGTAGGTGAAGTGCGGGACCGGGATCGTATAAAGCACCTTGCCCGTCACGATGCTGCTGACCTGGAAACCGAGGAAACCGGTGGCCGTCGTGTACGCGAGCGTCTGGCGTCCGTTGATCGTGAACGGACGAACGCCGTCGCGGAGTGGCCCGATGCGACGCACTACGGTGTTCGTCTTCGTGCTCGCGACATCGAGGTACGGGGAGCTTCGACCACCGAGGTAGACGTAACGACCATCGAGGCCGACCACCGTGTTGTGTGGCCCAGCGCCACCGGCCACCGAGCCGACTCGGTCTCCTGTTCGGGCATTGATCACGAGCCAGTCGCCGCCTGTCGACAACTCCCCGGTCGGGAGGTAGATCGTCGAACCGTCGGGCGTCACGTCGAAGCTGTCGATTCCGGTGTCATAGCTTCGCGTCCAAAGGACGCGATTTTGGACGAGGTCGAAGGCAAGCAGCGAGCCCGTCGATCCGCTGCCGCCACCCCCATCTCCGCCGTAGCTCACGAAGAGCATGTGGGCCGCCGGACTTGCGGCGACGCCGCGGATGCCGCGAGCCTCCGTCAGCGGGATCACCTTGATGCGACGATGACCGCGATCGATGTCGTAGACCGTGATAGTCCCGTCGTCCAGCACGTACTCGAGGTGCGTCGTGGCCGGCCCGGCAGCTCGTGCCTGTCCGGATGACGTACTCACGCAAGAGAGGAAGACGACGGCCCCCGCGGCGATCCAAAGGATGCCGGCTTTCGGCGCCCGGCAACGCGATCCGGTCGAGGGCCAGGAGAAGGAACGGATGGGCCTGCGTTCGGAAAACACCTGTCACCGGAGGATATTGGCTTCGCAGGGAAGCCGAAACTCGTTGTTCAGGAACTGGCAAGCAGTTCAGGAACCGGCCGAGCAATCCCACCGGTACCCTTCAACCGCCGCACGACCCTTCGCCCGCCCGCGCGCAGCGAACGCGCCGGGTTCACCCAGACCCGGCCGGGTAGGCACTACCTCCGACCTCGCGGTTCGCATTGTCGTTCGTCGTTCGCGAGACCGCCACGGATCGACACGCCGCAGTGATCGCCCAACCCGAAAAGACCCATCACGTTTCAGACCGACGCCTCGTGCTGGCCTCGAACTCTGCCGATCCCTCGACGGTGACCGACCTGAGTTCACCCGTGATTGTGACCGGCGGGCAGTTCCCGGGCGCCCTTGCCGCACTGAGATCTCTTGACGCAGGCGGTTTTGATCCGATCGCGGTTGCGACGGTGCGGCTGAGCTACGTCCGGTTCAGCCGCAGCGCCGCGCAGGTCGCGCTTGCTGCTGATGTCAGCGTCTCAGCCTCGCGGTTCGTCGAACAGGTCGCAGCCCTCTGCAGCGCGCACGAACCGACGGTGATCATTCCTGGCACGGAAGCCGAGCTCGTCGCACTCGTGAAATGGCGCCATCTGCTTCCGCCGACTGTTCTCGGACTACCAAGCAGCGAGACACTCGCCCGCGTCAGCAGCAAGCTGCGCCTCAACGAATTCGCCCTGGCGGCCGGCCTTGCGGTGCCGCCGACCAGTCTTGTCTCCGCGACCGATCTCTCGCAAGTCGTTCCGTACCCTGCTGTCGCAAAACCCGTCCATACGGTCGAGCAGCGAGGCGACGCGCTCGTGTCGGTGTCGGCGGTGCCGATCGACAGTTTCACCGAACTGACTCAGCTCTTCGAACGTCTGCAGGCACCCGAACTGCTCGTCCAGCCTCGGCTGCGCGGGCAGTTGCACTCACTCGCCGGAGTGATGTGGAACGGCGTCCTTCAGGCGCCGATCCAGCAGGTGGCGCGCTCGATCTATCCCGAGCCGTGCGGTGGGAGCGCGATCGCGCAAACGGTCGAAGTCGATCCCACCATGGTGCGCCGCCTCGAGCACATGCTTCGGCTGATCGGCTGGGAAGGGATCGCCCAGATGCAGTGGATACGGGCGGATGACGGTGACTACGTCATCGACTTGAATCCCCGGGTCTACGGATCGCTGGCGCTTGCGAATGCAGCGGGCTCGAATCTCGCCGCGATCTGGGCCGACTCGCTGCTCGGCCGCCCAGTCCACAACGAGCCAACGCGGTCTGGCGTGACATACCGAAACCTCGAGACGTTCCTGCGCACATCGTCTGGGCGCCACATCGGCAAGCCGCAACGACACGCAGGGAAGCGGGCGAGCTCCGTGTTCGCCGCTCGTGACCCGCTGCCGGTTCTTGCCTCCGTGGCCCGAGGCGCGCGAAGGTTGCGGCGCCAGATCACCGCCGGGGCTTCACCCGGTCGTCATCGCTGAGCACACCTTGGCGGCTCCGGAGTCGCTGGATCCCGCGGGCGAGACGAGCGCCACCCCGGGGAACCCGGTGCTTCGTGTCGACCACGATCAAAAGGTCCGTCGTGTTGATCGTGTGGAGACCGCGGATGTTTCGCGTCTGAGGCAGGCGCACGCGACCGATCTCGCGCTCCACATACGACGCCGGGGTCAAGGTGACGATCTCGTTCACGACGATGCCGGCGCCATATTCCCGCGCGCCGTCCTGCCCCGGGCGCAGGAGGCGGCCGTCGACGAAGACGATGCACCCGGCGGGACGTGCGCCGACAGCATCCGACCGGACCGGGTTCGCTGGATGCGCCGTGTAGGGCCCGCGTAGCGTCGGGCTGTAGAGGACGTGCAGCTCGTCGTCGAACGACGAGCCTTCGGTTCCCGACGAGTAGAACAGCCACCACCGTTGCTCGAACCACAGCAATGTCGAGTCGTAGGCCGCAACGCCATCCAGCAGCACGGTGTCCTCGACCCAGCGATCTGGGAACTCGTCGCATCGGTACAGGGTTATGCGCTCGGCCTCGGCGCTTTCCGGGATCATGTACCACGTCGACTCATGCGAGAAGACAAACGGGTAGGACAGGTGATGATCCGCGCTGAGAACGGTCGCGTGGCCGGCCCCAGCAGTTCCCAACTCGGTCACCGCGATCGTCGCGCGGCCGAGGGCCGCGTCGAAATCCTCGAAGAAGAGGTACGTCCGGTCGTCCATCTGAGCGAGGAAGGGATCGGCGAAGAAGTGGCCCGGAGGCGCCTCGAGGAAGGTCAGCTTTTTCGGGAGCACGAACGGATCACGTGCATCGCGTCGGCCCCAGGCGACGCGCCACTCCGATTCCGTCGTCGCGTTGCGCGCGATACTCAGCGAGGCCGTACCGAGCAGGCGAGTGAGATCGAGGGTGCGCGGCTTCGTCAACTGCGGCCGACCGGAAGGTGGCGCCGGCGTTCCGACGAGGTCACCCGATGCCAATCGGTCGATCGCGCGCTGCAAGAGTGCGGCCGTCCGCCAGCCCACACGCTCGCTGCTCCGCACGAGCGATAGTCGCGGCACGGATACGTTGCTCTGTTCGACGGCCGCGGAGACACCGAGATGGCGAACGTCGACGTTGACCGGAATCGCATGCATTCCTGCGGCAAGCATCGCCAGCAGCACGTCCGGGTCGACGGCCTGCGGGGCAACGGTCAAGATCTGGAGCGACGAGTTCGGCAACGGATCGGTCAGACGACGCCTCGTGAGATCGACGACGACCTCCGCTTCGGCGACTGCCTCGGACAAGGAAGCGGAGAGGGCATCGACCTCGTGTGGGGCGGGAACCGCGCCTCCGGCTCCGCGCCGCGAGACGCGTACGTCGAGCCAGGCGTACATTCGCGCGGCGAGTCCGAGTCGCGGCGTGCCGGCGCCGTCAATGGCGACCACACGAGCTCCAACGGTCGCGCCGAGTGTCTCGCACAGCATCGTCTGCCAGCGTGGCAGCGGCGGTCTGTCGACGAGCAGCACGATCTTCGGCGGTCGCTGAGTCACGCGAGTCCACCGACGATGCTTGCGAATCTCCGCATTTCGTCTGCGCGCGAAGGCAGCGCCTCGACATACGCTCGACCTCGCTGTCCGTACGACGCGCGCATTTCCGGACCGATCTGCTCGATGGCGGCGACGATCGCGGCGGCGTCGCCGGGCGGCGTCACGACACCGCACCCTACTTCGGCGACGAGCGCCGCCGCGTGCCCCTCCCCTCCGTAGACGATCGGCCGTCCGGCGGCCATGTACTCGAGGAGCTTCGAGGGGGCTGCGGTGAGCGAATGCAGCTCGCTGCTTCGCAACTGCGCAAAGAGCAGGTCGCTCGCGTGATACAGCCGGACAAGCTCACTCGGGTCGACGTATCCGGCGAACCTCACGTTCGCAAGCCCACGGCTTCGTGCCGCCTGTTCGAGCTCGGCCCGACGCGGCCCATCGCCCGCGATCACTACGTCATTCTCCGGCGAGCGCTCGGCGACATCGAGGAGCACTTCGAGCTCCTGGGCATGACCGATGAGCCCCGCATAGAGAATCGACAGCCGGCGCCCGGGAGGAGGCGGCGACGGGTCGAACGTCTTCAGCAACGCTGCGTCGACGCCGTTGCGAACGAGTTCGACACGTTGCCTCGGCAGTCGCGCCTCGACCGCGGCGACCAAGCCTTCCGTCGCACAGACGACGACATCGGCCAGCCGCGCGCTCCCCCACATCACTCTGGCGAGCGCGCCGAGAGAAGTCCTCGCCGCGACTCCGTCGATCACTCCTTCTTCCTTCCCGTACTCCCAGGTGAGATCGCGCAGGTCCCAGACGAATCTGGCCGAGCTCGCGCGCGCCGCGACGAGTGATGCCGGGCCGAGGAACATGCTTGGCGACGAGGCGACCAGCACGTCAGCGTGCCGACGTGCTGCGACCGCGGCAAGACGGGCCGCCATCCAGGCCTCGGCGGCAGCGCGCACCGCCCAGGACCTGCGCTGTCCGGTGAACGGAGGGATGCGATGCAACTCGACGCGGCTCGCTCCCGTCGGCGGCTGATAGTCACGGTACGCATCCGCGTCGGGATAGCTCGGTTCGGGCGCGATCACCGCGAGGGTCCCCACATCGACGAGCGCATCAGCGATCGCGGCGACACGGTTCGCACCGGCGAACGTCTCGGGCGGGAAGAACTGCGTGATCAGTGCGACGCGCGTGACGGGCCTCCGCACTCGGCGAATCGATCGATCAACCTTGCCGCGATCGAGTTGACATCGAACGACTCCGCGACCCGAATGCGGCCGGCAAGCCCAATCGTCGAACGTAGCTCGGCGTCAGTGACGAATCGGCCCAGACCCTCGACAAGTGCCTGTGAATCCCCGGCCGGCACAAGCAGCCCCGCCCCGCCGAAAACAAGCTCGCGCGTGCCGCCGCTGTCGGTGGCCAAGACTGGAACACCCGCCGCCATCGCTTCCATCAGCGAGACCGGTATGCCCTCCTGCTCGACCGCGCCGGCCGCGCTCGTAAGCACGACTCCTCCCCATTCGCCGGCGTGCAGCCGATCGAGCAGGTCTGCGTGATTGATCGCGCCGAGCAACGTCACCTTGTTCGTCAGCCCGAGACCGTCGATCTGCGCCGCGATCTGTTCACGCAGAGGCCCGTCGCCGACGAGATCCAGTGTGACGCCACCGGCACGGGCGACGGAGGAAAAGGCGTCGAGGAGCGCGGCGTGTTGTTTCACTTCCACCAGGCCCGCGATGCACGCGAGCCGAAGCGGGCCTCCGGCGGCCGCGAGAACCGGTTGCCGCGGGACGTCGACCCCCATGTGGATGACCTCGACGCGCGCGTCCGGAACGATCGCCTTGACCAGATCCGCCCCTGAGTTGCTGATCACTCGTGCAAAGCACGCCGATTTCAGCTTGCGAGCGAGCAGATTGTCGGCGGCGATGTCCCACCGGTGGAGCGTCACGCTCCACGGCACGCCGGTTTCCTCTGCGGCGAGCATCGCAAGGGTTGAGCTCGCGCCGCCCCAATGCACGTGGAGATGATCGGGCTTCACTCGACGAAGCACGTCCACGAGCATCGCGGCCCGCGCGATTACGGCACCGTTCCGCATACGCGCTGCTCGCGAGTTGCTGCCTGCGACGGCCGCGACCCCTCGCAGCGGAAGGCGCGGCGCGCGCATCAGGCCACGCGCCAAGCTTCGAGCCGACGAACCGAGGGTCACCGTTTCGGCGACCTCCATGACCCGGCGCGCATCTGCGTGCACGAGGCCGCCTTTCCGGAGCATCGGAAACACCCGCAACTCCACCCCGTGCGTCCTGAGCGATCCGATCTCGGCTGCCAGAAATGCCTCGCCTGGCCCAAACGGGAACCGGGAGGTGACATAGACGACCTTCATTCCGCACGCACTCTAGGGATCTCCCCGAATGAGGGATCAACGCGAGGTGACGGTCGGCCGAAGTCAGGAGAATGCCCACACGCCGCCGCAGTTTCCGTGCTCGCCGCACTCTGCTCGCCATGCCCCTCGTCGCACTCGGATTGCTCGGGTTGGGACTCGGGTTGCAAACATCGACCTCCGCAGCATCAAGCCCATGCTCGTTCTACGCATCGCCGTCGGGATCCGATGGCAACACCGGATCGGCCGCGACCCCGTTCGCCACGGTCGCCAAACTCGCCAACGCGCTTTCCCCCGGCGAGACCGGCTGCCTCGCCTCAGGCGCCACGTTCACCGGTGACCTGTCGCTGTCGCACGGCGGGCAAGCGGGCGCGCCGATCATCCTCACGAGCGCCGATCCGTCGAATCCCGCCACGATCAAAGGCCGCGTCGCGACGTTTCCGGGAGGCGACTGGATCACGTTCTCGTCGGTGAAGTTCGACGGCGTCAATGCGACCGGCCTTCCGAGCCCGACCATCGGATCGACGCACGTTACATTCTCGGGCGTCGACGTCACGAACGAGCACACGGCGATCTGCTTTGACCTGATCAACTCGTCGTGGGGCGTCGCCCGCTATACGACGATCGACAGCAGCAGAATTCATGATTGCGGTCGGCTGCCGGCGACGAACAACGATCACGGCATTTACGTCAGCGGGTACTCGACCACGATCACCAACAACTTCATCTACGACAATGCTGATCGTGGTGTCCAACTGCGCGGCTCGCAGGGCGGCGTCATCGAGCACAATGTCATCGACGGGAACGGCGAGGGCGTGATCTTCGGCGACCTCACCGCTTCGAATAACGAAGTGGCGTACAACATCGTTGCCAACTCCAACGTCCGCTGGAACGCCGAGTCTTGGTGGGGATCGACGGCAGTCGGCACGAATAACTCCTTCCACGACAACTGCGTCTGGTCATCGAACCCCACGACGAGTTACGACGGAAACGGGGGTGTGACGATCGGCGTCGCAGGCTTCACGACGAGCTCGAACCTCGTCGCGAACCCGCTCTACGTCGATGCTGCTGCCGGGAACTTCTCGCTCCGCGCCGGAAGCCCGTGCGCGAGCTACGGGCCACAGGTTGCTGCGCCGGTTGCCATCGTCACCTCGACGCAGGCAACGACGACCAGCCAGACGACGACGAGCCAGACGACGACCACCACCACTGTGCCTCCGGCTGCGACGACGACCACGACGACTACACCGACCACCACGACCACACCGACGTCACCGACCACCACGACGACGACCGCCGCCACTCCGAGCGTCACCCACAAACTGAAGCCACCGAGGCACCTCGCGGCACTGTCGGTGGACGGCGGCCCGACCGGCGTCATCGCACCCCGGAACGCCTCGCTGCCGCAGATCGCTCGAAGCGCAACCTCAGGTGCGCTGATCGCGACGACGGGCCGGTGGGCGGCCGCGGCGGCCTATCACTACATCTGGCTCCGGTGCAACAAATCGGGCACGTCCTGCGGCGCAATTCGCCGCTCGGACACCCGCAAGTACCTGCCTCGGGTAGCCGATCGCGGCTCGCGCCTGCGGGTGACGATCATCGCTCAGAACAGGGCGGGCTCCACATCAGTGACCTCGTTCCAGTCACGCGTCGTCGCGCCGGCCTGAGACGTCCTCGCGGGCGAGGATTCCTCGACCGCTCGCAATACCCAGCGCCTCGCCCGGATTCCTATTCGACGGGCGCGGCGTCCAGGTCGGCGGATTCCCGTCGTACGACGTGCGCGAATGCAAGCAAGAGCCCAAGCGTGAGCCAAAGCTGTTTTTCGTACTGAGCTGTCAGGAACGTGAACGCGGTCAGCATGCCGACGCAACCGACAAAGAGCCCGCGTCCGATCAGCTCGAGCTCCAACCGCGCGCGCCCGGCCAGAGCCGTCACTCCGCGGCGCGTCGCGGCGAGGACCGCACCGAGTAGCGCGAAAAGCAACGCCGCCCCGATGACGCCGAGCTCGGCGGCGATGTGCAGATAGGTGTTGTGGACTGGCTGGCGCTCTGTTACGACCAGGTCCGCGCGCGGGAGATCCTGGTTCACCGACGCCGCGTAGTTCGGCTCGACTACGACGAAGTTGCCGAGCCCGATGCCCTCGATCGGATGGGCGTCGAAGGCTTTTGCGGCCACGGTCCAAAGGTCGGTTCTCCCGGTTCCGCCGCCCGAGCGGAACTGCGTCAGCCGTCCGAGGGTCTGGGGCGGCGCGATCACGAGGAGATAGACCGAGGCGAACGCGCCGACGAGCAGTGTCGTCGCGAGCACGTCTCGTCTCGCCGCACCGCCGTAGGCCACAGACGCGACGACCGCGACCGCGAGCGCGATGATTCCGCCGCGCGATTCGGTGAGGAAGAGCGCGATCAGGCAGATCGACGCCGCAAACAACAAGAGAACGCGCTTCGTCCGATTCTGCGTGCCGAGGAACATGAAGAGACTCAGGGTGACCGCCGGCACGAGGACGGCGGCGAGGTAATTGGGGTCGCCGATGCCGCCACTCAGACGCCCGGTCGATGCCACCGTGTCCGACTTGGTGACCCCCGAGAGACCGACGATCGCGCTCAGCGTGGCTCCGACGATGAACGTGTGGCAGACCAGGCGCAGATCGGAAGCCTGCTCGATGAACGAGACGATGACGATGACAAGCAGCGGGCCCTGAGCGATGCGCGCCGCGCTACTGATCGCGGCATGCGGGTCGGCGGCCCAGAGAGCCGAGGCGAACGACCATGTGATGAAGAGCGCGGAAGCGACGAGGAACAGCCCGAATGAGGGCGCGAGTACGAGCGACTTTCGACGATTGATCGCGCGGTAGATCCAGCCGAGAACGAGCGCACCGCCGGCTCCCTTCGCGACCGCGAGCCCAGGCCCGACGACGGACAGCTGACTGACGAAGGTCAGGACGAAGAACAGCGCAAGCGCGGCGACCGGAGTCGTGATCGCGAGCAGCATGAACGCCAAGCCGCAGAGCGCGCCGGCGACGAGAAGCGGCTGGTGACTCAGACCGGCTGCCGCCCCAAATCCAATCAGAAGCATGAGCCCTATGACCGGCCGGGCGGCGACAGAAACGCGGTGCTCGACGGACGGCGACCACCTGCCGACGGAGCCTGAGCCCCACATCGCTCAGCGACCGCCGATCGTGGCGGGCCGCGTGCCACGCCCGGTCGCCGCAAAAGCGCTCTCGTAGAGCTCTCCCGTCAACGCGACGACGTGCGCAAGCGAGAATTCGCGGATCTGGCGCTCGCGCGCCGCGGCGCCGAGCTGCTCGCGCAGTGACGGGTCGCGTAGCAGTCTCGAGACCGCTTCGGTCAGCTCCTCGTGATCGGCCGGGTCGATCAGAATGCCCTCCACTCCATCGCCGACCATGTCCGGGATTCCGCCAACGCGCGCCGCGACGATCCCGCAGCCCGCAGCCATGTATTCGAGCACGGCGAGCGGAGATCCCTCACGGTCGGACGCAATCACCGCGATGTCGGCCAGCTCGAGAATCGTCGCGACATCGGTTCGGTTTCCGAGCAACTGCGCGAGCGCCCCGAGCCCGAGCTCATCGACGAGGGCCTGTAGTCCCTCCTCGTCCGACGAGCGCCCGATGACGAGAAGCCGAGCATCCGGGAAGGAGACGGTGATCTCGGCGAACGCCCGCAGCAGTCGATCGACACGCTTCTCGGGCCGGGCTCCGACGCAGACGATGACGGGCGCGCCGGGGGCAATCCGGAGCTCGGCGCGCAGCGCCTCGACGTCCCCAACGACAGGGGGCGCGATGCCATTCGGCAGGATGGTGATTCGATCGGAGTCGATGTGCTCGACAGCGATCATCAGCTGCTTGTCGGCCTCGGAGACGGCGATCATCTGTGTCGCCCGCCGGGAGATCAGGAACCGGTCTACCAGGACCCGCAGGCGGTCCCCGGTGTAGGGCCAAGAATGCTCGTGCGCGAAGAAGACCGGCGTCCGGACGATCCCCGAAATAATCGCACCCCAGAAGTTCGAGCCGTGCTTGTGCGTATGCAGCACATCGATTCGCTTGGCGCGAAGCAACCTCATGAGCCTCAGCCAAGGGAGAAGGTCCAGCTTCGATCGACGATTGAGCTCGAGGATGGTGATCCCCGCGGCTCGGGCGTTGACCTTCGAACGCTCTTCGGTGGGTCGCGTGAAGCAGAGATACCGGTCGAACCTCGACTCGTCGAGTCCGGCGATGACACTCGTTGCGAGACGCTCTGCTCCGCCGCCGCCCCACGATTGGTCGAGCACGTAGAGCACGCGGATCCGGTCGTCAACTCCGCCACCTTGCTCTGCGGAGCTCGACGCCATCGGCCGGATCGTACCGAACACTTCTCGCTGTCCCGGCTCGCAAGAGAACGTCAGTCGAGGGGATAGTCTCTGCGGCGCCGGCGTGATCGTGAGGCGCTCGAACAGTGACGAACCCGACGCCCCCACCCGCTGACCAACCGTCCGGCGAGGCCTCCGGAACATCCGAGTCGGTACGCCGGAGCGCGCTTTTCGCGGGCGCTGTACAGCTCTCGGGCACGGTCTTCACGGCGATCCTGACGCTGTATCTGGTCCGCGCGCTCGGCCGCGCTGATTACGGCCGGTTCTCGATCGCACTCGCCGTCGGGGCGATCGTCCTCCTGCCCACCGACTTCGGCATCTCGCCGTCCGCGGCACGAAGCCTCGCCCAGGCATTCGGCGACCGCGAGAGAATCTTCAATGTCTTCTCGGTCGCGCTCCGCCTCAAATTCTGCCTCTCGGTCCTGTCGGGGTGTCTGGTGTTCCTGTCCGCACCCTTGATCGCGCGGATCTACGGGGACAGCGACCTCACATGGCCGTTGCGGGTTACGGGCGTCGCGGTCGCCGCCCAGAGCATGCTGGCATTTGCAGCGGCGTCATTCACGGCGCTTCGGCGCATGCGTGCGGTGTTCGGAATGGTCACCTTCGAGAGCATCGCCGAGACGACAACGAGCATCGCGCTCGTGGCGGGCGGAGCCGGTGTGGTCGGGGCCGTCACGGGCCGGGCGATCGGATACGTCCTCGGGGCCGGCGTCGGGCTCACGATTCTGGTCGGCCAGAACGGCGGACTCGGCAAGGTCGTGCGCGCCCACTTTGATCGAGGGCTCGCCCGCGCGATGGCGTTGTACGCAGGTGCGATCGCGGTCGTCGACGTCATCTGGGCGATTCTCAGCCAGGTAGACGTCCTGATCATGGGCGTCTTTCTCTCTCCCGGTGCGGTCGCCTCGTTCCAGGCGCCGTCGCGGCTGCTCTCCCTCGCCACCTATCCGGGCCTCGCCCTCTCGAACGCACTGGGCCCACGCCTCGCGAGCGAAGGGAGCACGCCCCAGACTCTTGTCACGACCGCCCGGAGACTTGTCGTCGTTCAGGCGTTCGCCGGCACGTGCTGCCTGCTCTACGCGCGCCAGATCGTGCACATTGCTCTTGGCGCCTCGTACGTGCATACGTCTGCCCCCTCGGTCGTGCGCGTGCTGGCACCCTTCGTGATGCTGTCCGGGCTCGCTCCGCTCCTCTCGAACGCGATCGACTACGTCGGCGGGGCGCGCCGGCGCATCAAGATCGCGGCCGTCACACTCGGAATCAACGTGATCCTCAACGTCGCACTCGTGCCGCGAATCGGGCCGGTCGGCGCCGCAATCGCCGTCGACGCCGGCTTCGGGGTCTTCGTGGTCGCACACATCGCCCTCGGCCGCCGGCTCCTCGATCTTGCCGTACGGGGGCTCGGTCGCAGCACCGGCGCGGCGCTCCTTGCGGGCGGTTCGATGGCAGTCGTCGCCTTTGCGAGCGACCAGCTCGGCCTCGGGGCCGCAGGCATCGTCGCGGGCGGGGTCGCCGGCGCCGTCGTCTTCGCGGTGGTAATCGCGGCAGCAGATGATCGGCACCTCTGGCGCATCTCGTTCTGAGCCGTGCCAGTTCCATGCTCAAGTGGCGTTCACAGGCTGCCGATACGCGAGCCAGGATGGAACGAACGCTGAAAGTGGCAACGGTGGCCATGGCCACCGCGCTCTTAATGGCGCCTGCGATGCTCGGAGGCACCGCGGCAACGACCACCGCCCGGGCAGAGCGCAACATCCTGGGCGCGACCAAGACCCTGAACCGTTGGCACGTCGGCATCACCGACCCTCGGACGCGCCTCGTGCGAGCGAACACGACCGTCACCTGCAGAGGACGGGGGCGCCACCAGGCGCAGGGATACGCTAGTTTCACCTGCGTCATCCGACGACGAACTCTCAAGGTGCGGGTTTTGTACGTCGCGCTGACAGGGAATGGCTTTGAACTTCGCCACCACGTCCTGCTCCACCGATAGCGCCCACCGTATTCCTCCGGAGACCGTGCCAGTGGTAGGGCGCGTTCACCTGCCGCTCCTCGATTAGCCCCGACACTCACATGGCCTCACCCGTCCGCCAGCAGATCTCGATTCCGTCGACATCGACGAACTATCTGCGCGTTGCGCGAGAGCAATGGCTCATCATCGCCATCTCGATCGTCATCTGCGTCGCTGCGGGAATCGTCAGTCAGCAACTGGGCACGAAGAACTACACGGCCCAGGCCGACCTGCTCATCTCTCCGGTCGACAACGCCGACAGCACCTTCGTCGGAATCAGCGTCTTCCAGAGCATCTCAGCCGACCCGACGTCGAACGTCCTGACGCTCGCGCGCTACCTCAATACCCCGGCGACGGCCGAGGTGGTCCGGCAGCAACTCCACCTGAGCAATTCCACCGATTTCCTGCTCCGCTCGATCTCGGTTCAGCCCCTGAGTCAGACGAACATCGTCTCCGTCCAGGCATCGGCGCGGTCACCGAAGGTCGCGGCGGAAATCGCCAACGGCTTCGCCAATGCGACGGTCACACGGCGGACAGCCCAGATCCAGACCGACGCGGCCAGGGTGATCGTACGACTCCAGGCGCAGATCACCCGCAGCGGCTCAGCCTCATCTCCGTCGACCGCACTCCTCCAGCAACGCCTGGCAGCGCTTCGATCGTTGATCGGTCTCCCCGACCCGAGCCTCTCGGTGCTCAACCGCGCCGAGATTCCGACCGCGCCGAACAAGACCTCCACAAAACTGATCGTCATCGCGACCGCGTTGGGCGGCTTGCTGCTCGGATTCGGGATCGCGCTGCTTTCCGACTCCGTCGGGGGCAAGATCCGGCGCGAGAATGACCTCCTTCTTCGCGATCGCCTGCCGATCCTCGCGCGCGTCCCGCGCCTCTCAGCCTGGGCGCTCCGCGAATATTTCGCGGGGCGGACCAATCTGCCACCCGCAGCCTGGGAGGCCTATCGCACGCTGCGCACGAACCTCCTTCGCTCCGTCGAGCACGGGCACACACCGGTCATCCTGGTCACGAGCGCGATGCCGGGCGAAGGAAAGACCCTCACCGCCGTCAACCTCGCAGTGACGTTTGCCGCCCAAGACATGCGCGTGCTGCTCGTCGACGGCGACTTCCGCCGGCCGATGATCGCAAGCTTCTTCGGTATTGCCTCTCCGAGAGACGGCTTCAGCTCAACGTTCATCAAGGGCAACCTGAAGAGCACCATGATCCCTGCGCCCGGCTATGCGAACCTGGATGTCCTCCTACCGACGCTGCGAGACCTCAGTCAGATCGATCAACTCGACCCCGAACGGGTTCAGCAGGTCTTCACCGTCCTTCGCGAGCACGCCGACGTCGTCGTCGTCGATTCCGCCCCCGCGGCCGACGTGTCGGATGCGCTCGTTCTCGCCTCGGCGGCGGACATGGTCGTTCTCGCGGTGCGCATCGGTTACACCCGGCGGGATCGCTTCGACGCGCTCCGCGAAGCGCTGTCCCAGTACGGGATCGCACCGTCCGGGCTCGTGGTGACGACGCGCGAGCCTCCGAAGGATGCCGTCATCGGCTCGACGATGCCCGTCGCGCTCGACCTCAAGGCCCCGGTTCGGCCACGACGTCCGAGACGCGGCGAGTCGTCCGTCGAACACTCCGAGCGCTCGAGCCACTCCTCGACGTAACCGCCCGATTCTTCGACGGCCGCCTACGGAGCGCCGAGCGAGCTCGCGTTCCGACGCCGACGCCATTCGACGGCGACCCGCGTCACGAATCGGGTCTTGACTGCTTGCCTGCGCCTGGCCTCGCCTCGCCAGAAGCTCGTGCGTGGGATTTGCAGCGGGTCCCGCCTCGTCGAGATACCCGGCGCTGCAAACGCGGCCGTGTAGCCGCTCGCGGCGACCGCTCGGCGAACGCGCGCGTCCTGCTGGCCGAACGGATACGCCATCGTCGTACACGGGCGGCCGAGATTGTCCTCGATCGCCGCCTTCGACTCGCCGAGCTCACGGGACAACTCGGCGTCGGAGAGTTGCGTGAGGTGAGCGTGCGACGAGGTGTGCGACCCAATCTCGACCAATCCCTCGCTGACGATCTCGCGAAGCGCCGACCAGTCGAGAGTCTCGAGCTCCCCGTTCGGAGCGCGGCCCGCCATCTCCGCGATCATCAGGTGATTCGCGCCCTCGGCCATGAAGTCCGGGCAGACGAAGATCGATGCCGGTAGGCGATGGCGCCGAAGCGCCGGAAGCGCATTCTCGACGCTGCGATAGCCGTCATCGAAGGTGACGTGCAGGAGCTTGCGCGCGCCCGGCCTCTGAAGGATGTCGGCAGCCGACCCGCCTCGGAATCCGCGGTTCACGAGCGATGTCAGCTGGTGCTCGAAATCATCGACCCCAACGGCGAGGGGATCGTCCCACGTGTCGGACACGGTGTGGTAGAGGAGTGTGAGGGGTCGAAAGAAACGCACGGAGCTCTGTACTGGGTGCCGCATTTACGTTGATCTCCGCGGGTATCATCGCCCGGGCATGACCCCTGACATCAGACACTATCTCGCAGCGCTCGGCGTGCAAAATCTCGCGCCTCGAACATCACCTTTCGACCCTGGGTACTCGCCGATCGAGGTCGAGAGCCACCTCGCGCAAAGCGCCCATCTGATGGCGACGCTCAAGATCTCGATGGCGTGCTGGCAGATCGCAAAGCAGTCCGCGACGGAGCAGAAGATCGCGGCAGCGCGCGCAGCCGGCGTCGAGGTGACGACAGGGGGCGGCCCGTTCGAGGTCGCGGTGGCCCAAGGCGAGCTCGAGCACTACCTCGAACTTTGCGCATCGCTCGGCTTCGACCGAATCGAGTGTGGCCAAGGCTTCGTCGAACTCGAGCTCGATCCGGTCGAGATAGTCGGTCTTGCCGAACAGCGAGGGCTGCGCGTTCAGTACGAGATCGGCCCGAAGCACGAAGGGCCGATGACGCGGTCGACCATCGCCGAGCTCCTCGATCAGGCGGCACGATGGCTCGATGCCGGGGCAGTGCAAATCGTTGTCGAGGCGAGGGAGAGTGCCGTCGGGGTCGGGCTCTTCAACGATCAGGGCGACCTCGAAGCCGAACTCGCGGACGCGTTCGCCGCCAGGTTCGGACTGGAATCACTGAGCTTCGAGGCGCCCACGAAGCCGAGCCAGTTCGCCTTTCTCAACCTTTTCGGACCAGAGGTTGGTCTCTCCAACGTCCGCCTCGAAGAGCTTCTGCGAGTCGAGATCTATCGGCGCGGCCTTCACTCGGATGCGTTCGCGCGGCCGAATCTGCGGCCGGCTTCGCCGAGCCACGACGCTCACTCTGAATCCGCCTGACCTGCGTGCCTGGCGTGAGCGTCATTCCGGCGGTGTCGAGCACGCCGTACACAACGATTCTCGCCGCCGACCCGTTCGTCATCGTCACCGACGTCATTCGCGCAACCACGACCGCGACGACGGCAGTCGCGCGTGGCAACCGATGCATACCGGTGAGCACGGTCGAGCACGCACACGCGGAAGCCGCGCGACACGCCGGCGCGGTGCTTGCGGGTGAGCAGGGCGGTCACGCTATCCCGGGCTTCGAACTCGGCAACAGCCCGGCGTCGATCGACAAGCTGCGCGGGGAAACGGTAATCCTGCTTTCGTCGTCGGGAACGCCCGTGCTGCGTCAGGCCCAGGCGGGATCCGATGTCTTCATCGGTTGCCTGCGCACTGCCGAGTCGACCTCGCGCGCGGCGGCTCGCTCTGGGCGCGACGTCGTCATCCTGCCCGCATGCACGAGGGGAGAATTCCGTGACGAGGATCGGCTGCTCGCCGGCTGGATCGTCAGGCACCTCAGTCGAGAGGGTTTTGAGCCGCGCAATCAGGTCACGACGGAGACACTCGCGACGTGGGGCGACGCGGAGCCGAGCCGCATGCTCGGCAGCGCGAGCGTGACGTTCCTGCGAGACGGCGGCCACGAAGACGACCTCGACTTCATCATGGAACGCATCGACGATCTCGACTTCACGATACGCCTGCGCGACGGGGAACTGGTGAAGGACGAATGAGCCAGGCGAAGGCATTCATCTTCAAAGGTGTCCCGGCGCCGTTCCATCATGGTGCCCTCGCGGTCTGCCGAACACTCGGCCGGGTTGGCGTCGAGGTCGCGGCGAACGACGAAAGCGCCCGCACGCCCGCGGCGCGGTCGCGCTACCGCACTGAGAGCCTCGCCTGGGCTGACTGGCCCAGCACGACGGACGCGATGGTGGAACGGCTGCTCGAATGGGGACGCCGCCAGGACGAGCGTTCCGTGCTGATCGCCGTCGACGACACAGCGACGATCACCATCGACGACCACGCAGCGGAGCTCCGCGAGTTCTTCCTGATCCCCGAGCGACCGGCCGGGCTCGGGCGGGAGCTGTCGAGCAAATGGTCGATGGCCGAACTCGCAGAGGCCCACGGCGTCGCGACGGCGAGGATCGCGCGGATCGAATCCGCGTCGGAGCTCGACGCCGTCCTCGAAGCCTTTGGACTTCCAATCGTGGTGAAGCGAACCGTTGGCTGGGTGAGCGCATCGCGTTCGGTCCCGAGCGTCACGCTCGCTCGCACCCGAGAGGAGGTTGTCGCGCTCGGACAGGGCGGTTGGCAGAATTACCTCTTTCAGGAGTTCATCCCGGGCGACTCGACGACGAGTTGGATGTTCAACGGCTACTTCGACAACTCGAGCCGGTGTCTGTTCGGACTGACCGGATACAAGTTGAGGCAGTTCCCGATCAACGGCGGTTTTACGACACTTGGCCGGCTCGAGGCCAACGAGGCGATACTGGAAACCGCCACGGAGTTCTTCGCCAATGTCGGCTACGTCGGGATCGTCGATGTCGGCTTCAGGTTCGACGCCCGGGACGCCTCCTACAAGCTGCTCGACGTCAACCCTCGCGTGGGCTCGACCTTCCGGCTGTTCGTGGACAGCGACGACCGCGACGTCGTACGCATCGCGTACAGCGATCTCACGGGGCAGCCGGTCGGGCCACCGGTGCCGGCTCCGCCACGCTCGTGGTCCGTCGAACCGCACGATGTGCGAGCCGGCTTCGAGCTCGTGCGGGCCGGTCGAACGTCCCTTCGGCACTTCCTGACGAGCTTCGCATCCGTCGACGAGCCCGCGTGGTGGGCCCGTGATGATGCGAAACCGTTCGCCGCGGCCGTGGGTCGGGGGTTGGCTGCGAAGGCGAGGCGGCGGGCTTGACCGAGGAGTCGAGCGCCAAAGCGGTGCGGGCGCACTTCGAGGCCGATGCTGAGTACTGGAGCGAGGTCTATGACTCGACGGACGATGTAGCCGGCCTTGTCTACGGCGAACGGCTGCAGGCAGCGCTCAGACGCGTCGACGAGTTAGGGCTCGCGCCGGGGACGGCGGTCGCAGATGTCGGCGCCGGGGCGGGCCTCGCAGCAACCGCGCTCGCGGCGCGTGGTTTCGCCGTCACGGCATTCGACTCGGCCGATCGCATGATCGAGCTGACGAGGGACCGCGCAGCCCAAGAAGGGCTGACGATCGGCGTGGTGCGAGCCGAAGCGCAGGCATTGCCCGTCGCGGACGACGCCTTCGAGCTCGTCGTGGCCCTCGGCTTGCTGCCGTGGCTCGATGAGCCCGCGGCCGCGCTTCGCGAGTTCCGACGCGTCCTTGCGCCCGGCGGGTCGATCGTGGTCACGACCGACAACCGCTGGCGCCTGGTCGAGCTTCTGGATCCGACGTTGAGCGCGCTGACGACGCCCCTGCGCAGGAACCTTGCGCCGCGGCTTCGGGCGATCCGCGGGCGAGAGACGGCGCCGTTCGAAGTCCAACGCCATTCGACGCACGACCTCAAACGGCTCCTCGGCGCTGCCGGATTCGTGAACATCGCGACGACAACAGTCGGGTACGGGCCGATCACGTTCATGCGAAAGCCGCTCCTTCACGGGGCGACGGGGATGCGCGTCGCGAAGAGCCTTTCGCGCCACGGCACGAAACTTCCGCTTCTACGAAGCATGGGGGTGCACGTCGTCGCGCGCGCCTCGGCGCCGCAGATCAGCTAGAGGCTTGAGGTGGAATTGGGTGCTTGCGGAGATGGCTCAGACCGAACAGCTCGCCCGGGTCGGGCAGGTATTTCTAGGAAAGCTGTGCATAACGGTGACTGCGTCGTAGCCCGACCCGGGCGAGATGCGCAGTGTGTCTGAGCCACCAGCCGCGAGTGCGCGTGCATTTCACATCAGGCCTCTAGCGGGCGCCGCCGCCGGTCAAGACGCGCGGCAGTGTCAGGACGCAGATCACGACATCGACGAGCAGGCTGCAGTGCCGCAGGTACCACAGGTCGTACGCGAGCTTCTCCTCCGTCGCGAGCGCGTCGGAGGCATACCCGCTCCGAACTTGTGCCCAACCCGTGAGTCCCGGCTTCAGCAGATGCCGCCGTGTCCAGAACGGAACCTCCTGCTCGAGCAGCGTCACGAACTCGGGTCGCTCGGGTCGAGGCCCGACCATCGACATCTCGCCGCGGAGCACGTTGATCAACTGGGGCAGCTCATCCAGGCGAGATCGACGCAGCACGCGGCCGATCCTCGTGATGCGTGCGTCGCCCATCGCGGCCCAGACGGGCGCACCAGCCGCCTCCGCATTCTGCGACATCGTGCGGAACTTGAAGATCGTGAACGGTATCCCGTGCGCCCCAATCCTCGTCTGCCGATAAATGAGATCGCCCGGACTCAGGCTCACGAGGATCAGAAGCAGCGGAAAGAGCGGCGCGAACAGCACCAGAATGAGAAGCGCGCTCGCGATGTCGAACGCCCGCTTCGAAAACGCACTGTAGGGACGCTGGTACAGGTGCAGGACGCTCATGAACCACGCTGCCGTCAACTGACGGATGGGAAGTCGGCCGAAGACATGCTCGTAGAACTCGGGCAACCCGACGACCCGAAACCCCGCGCCGGCGACCTCGAGCAGTTCGGTGAACACTTCCGGCCGGTTGCGTTGCACGCCCACGACCACGAGATCGGGACGGAGCTCCCGAACCACTGACTGAAGATTCGCGACGACGCCCACCACCGGCACCGAGCTGAAATCCGGTTCAGCCTCGTCTTCGACGACGACCCCGATCGGCACGAAGCGGGCGAGCCGGTCTGACCTCATCGACCGCAACAGGTCTGCGACACCGTCCGCCCGCCCGCCGACGAGGAGAACCGTACGGTCGTCGGCCTTGAACGTCGCGCCCACCGAATTCCAGAGAGTTGTCAGCACGAGCGCCCCGACGCCTGCGCGAAGCACCTGTGTGTCGCTCAGGAACGACAGCCCTGCGACGGCGGTCAAGACGAGGGTCGCGCCTGTGGCAGCGATGACATCGACGACGAAGCCGCCGACCACCTCGAGGTGCGCCAGGCTCCGCCTGAGTGACCGGACGCAAGCCACCCAAAGCGCCGCGAGCAGGAGCGAATCGATAATTGCCTTCGAGAGCGAGTCCGACTGCTGGATGTCGACGAACAGCACCCCCCAGACGAGCAGTCCCTCGCCGACCGACACGACGCGGCGACGCCGGGAGCGTGCGACTACACGCGCGGCCGGCACGGCCGAGGCGACCGGCGGGACAGTGCTGAGTCCCACCAGCCCTGGTTCTTCCGTCGACATTGCCTGCAGTTCACCCTCTCCCCGAGCACGTTCCACGTTGGCCGCTGGCCCTCCCCCTCGATGGGGCAGGGCTTTAACTACCTCGTATTGTGCGTGCAGTTATGGCGACAAGCAAACACAACTGGCCGAAAGTCGTACTTCTGTCGACCGCGCCTGCGATCGCGGCCGTCGTCATTCTCATCTGGTCCGAGCGCGACGGAGGCTTCCCGGCAACCTCGTGGTATCCGGGTGGCCTCGTGATCGCGGCGCTCGTCGGCGTCCAGGCGCTCGGCCGGTCCCTCCGCCTCGCGTGGGATCCGCCGACGGCGGCCGCGGGAGCTCTCTTGGCGCTCGGCGCCTTCGAAGGACTGTCGGTCGCCTGGGCCGGTCAGAAGGGCGAAGCATGGGACTCGGCAAACCGAACGCTCGTCTACGCCCTCGTCTTCATTTTGTTCGCAGGCTGGCGGGCAGCGCGTTCCTCGAAACATCTCTTTGCACTTGCCTTCGTGATGGTGATGGCGATTGTGGCGATCTCGTCACTCGCGTCCGCGTCCCACAATGTGAGCAGCGACTTCCTCTTCGGCCGCCTGACGACACCGACCGGCTACCCAAACGCCACGGCTGCGCTGTTTCTGATCTCCTTCTGGCCGGCGGTATCTCTCGCCGCCGGCCGCGAGAAGGGCGCGCTTTTCCGCGCCGCGGCGCTCGGGAGCGCCGCGTTGCTGGCGGCAGTCGCCTACGTCCCAGAGAGCCGCGGAGCGGCCTACACGTTCCCGATCGTCGCGATCGTCTACCTGGCGCTCTCTCCACTTCGGATCCGCGCATTCCTCTTCGTCGTCTTGGCCCTCGCCCCGGTCGCAGCGCTCGTGCACACGTTCTCAGCACCGTGGGCGGCACGAACACTCGGCGGGCGTGCCACGGCGGCTCATCACGCCGTCATCGCCGCCGCGGTCTGCGGGGCGATCGCCGCGCTTCTCGGCGCGGCGTCGAGCTTGGTCGAGCGGCGGGTCGAGTTCTCATTGCCGCTCGGTCGGCGAACGATCCGCACGATCGGCGCGGTGGCTCTCGCGGTTACGGCAGTGGGGTTCGCCGCGACCTACCATCCGAGGGCGGTCATCGACAATGCATGGGCGTCGTTCAAATCGAGCAGCGACGGGGGTGGTAGTGGCACCGGGACGCGCTTCGGGGGGCTCGGAAGCAACCGGTACGACTTCTGGCGTGTCGCGCTGCAGATCACCGAGCACCATCCGGTGGTCGGAGCCGGGGCGGGCAACTTCAGCGAGCTCTACCTGCAGCAGCGGCGCTCGCACGAGCAGCCGCAATACCCACACAGCATCGAACTGAGCATCCTGTCGCAAACAGGCGCGATCGGCAGCGGACTGTTCGTGCTCTTCCTCGCCTTCGTCGGCCTCTCGGTGCTTCGTGGGCGGCGGGACCCCGAAGGCTCGATCGACGCCTTGACGGCTGGGGCGGCAACGGCCTGGGTCTCGTGGATCGCCCACGCGTCGGTCGACTGGCTCTGGGAGTTCCCCGCGCTCGGCGCAAGCGCCTTTCTCTTCTTGGGCCTCGCGTCGTCGTCGAGGGCGACCAACGACGGGAAGAGGACGCTTCGTCTCGGAGCGATCGCTCTAGCCGCCACGATCGGTGTGAGCCTCGTCGGCCCGTGGGTCGCCGCGCGCCAGGTCGCCGAGGCCTCGGCCGTTTGGCACAGCGATCCGACACTCGCGTACTCCCTGCTCAAGCACGCGTCGCGCTTCAACCCGGTGTCCGACGAGCCAGAGGTCGTCGAGGCGACGATCGCGGCCGAACTCGGCGATGCAGCGCGAATGGAGGCCGGCGCGAAAGCCGCGATCAATCGAGACCCTCACAACTGGTTCTCACGTCTTCAGCTCGCCGTGGTGCTCGCCCACGAGCGCGAGTGGGACAGGGCGGAGCGCCAGGCCGTTCAGGCCCAACGTCTCGATCCGGCCGAGCCGCTCGTCACGACCGTCCTGGACTCGATTCGATCGCGGCGGCCGCTCGGCCTCCGAACGGCCAACAACGAAGTCCTGCGCCGACTCGAGATCCTCGACCCTCGGCTGCGCTAACCCACCGGAAAGGCTGGTGACAGCTCTGTAAAGCCCTCGCAAGGTGAGGAAGGAGCGGTTTGCCGTCCGCGCAGAACGGCTAAGCTACGGTCAGTACTTCCTGAACGTTTGACGAGAATCGAGAGAGAGAAAAGACGATGAAAAGACTGAACGTTTTCGCAGTGGCGGTCCTCGGACTCGCGATCACTGGGTCGGCAGCAGCCGGTTCGGTCATCGTCAAGGGTTACGGCGGAAACGCCGGAGCACCGGTCGCCAACGTGCTCGGGGCGCACACGAGCAAGGCTCCCGCCGCGGCTCACACGAGCGGCACTCTGCCGTTCACCGGCATCAACCTGCTCGTCATCGCACTCGTTGCGGTTGCGCTGATCGGCCTCGGGTGGGCGCTCATGCGCTCGTCGCGCGGCAACAACACGCCGGCCTAGCTTCACCGCCGATTTCGCTCGGTACGGCACCTCGCCGACGACACGTCGGGCAGGTGCCGTACCTCGAGCCTCGAGCAGGGCGATGGTCTCCGCCGAACGGGTTGTCCATCGAGGAACGTAGGATCAAGTCAGGCGATCCTGAGTTAGTGTCTGAAGGTAGTTTTTGCGGTGTCAGTGGAGAGTGGGTTCGAATGGTGTTCCGGCGTTTTTGTGTTCTCGCTGCCGTGTCGATCTCACTCACGGCAGCCGGCGGTGCGCCGAGCGTCGTCGCCTCGATCGCAGCAGGCCCTGCGCGCAGTGGGACGCTGCTCGTCGGCTTCTCAGCCGGCGCGAGCCCTGAAGAGCGCAGCGCGGCACGCCGCGCAGCATCGGGTCGACTCGTGCAGTCGTTCATCGGAGGCACCGAATTGCTCTCCGTGCCCCACGGCCAGGTCGCGCGTGCAGTCGCGAGCCTGCTGAGTCGAAGCGACGTCCGCTTCGCCGAACCGGACTACCTGATGCGCGAGGACGGGGCACCGAACGATCCGTCCTTCCCATTGCAATGGGCCGCGCGCAACACGGGGCAGCCTGTGAACGGTGTGACCGGCACCGCCGGAGCCGACGAACGAAGTACCGCTGCTTGGGGCGTCACGACGGGCAGTCGCTCGATCGTCATCGCCGAGGTCGATTCGGGAGTCGACTACAACCACCCGGATCTCGCCGCGAACATCTGGACGAATCCGGGCGGCGTCGGCGGTTGCGCCGCCGGCACCCACGGTTACAACGTGCTGACGAGCGTGTGCGACCCGATGGATGACGAGACGACGTACGGGGGCCACGGCACGCACGTCGCTGGGATCATGGGCGCGACCGGTAACAACGGCATCGGAGTCGCAGGCGTCAACTGGGTGACGACGATCCTGCCCGTCAAGTGGCTCAACTCCTCGGGCAACGGCTCGACCAGTGGCCTCATAGCCGCACTGAACTGGGTGCTGCAGGCCCAGGCGGCTGGAGTGAACATTCGCGTCGTCAACGACTCCGCGACGTTCGTCGGAACGTCCTTCTCGCAGGCTCTGTCCGACGAGATCGATCTGCTCGGACAACACGACATTCTTTTCGTCACTGCGGCCGGGAACACCGGCGACAACAACGACACTCTGTCGGTCCGTCGGTATCCCTGTGGGTACGACCGACCCACTGAGATTTGTGTCACCGCGAGCAATCAACAGGACGCCCTGCCGAGCTGGGCGAACTACGGCCCGACGACCGTCGATCTGGCGGCGCCGGGCGACAACATCTATTCGACGCTCCGTAACGGCACCTACGGCTACATCAGTGGCGGCTCGATGGCCTCGCCGCAGGTCGCAGGCGCCGCCGCCCTGATCCTCTCTCAGGGCTCCTTCTCGACGACGGCCCTGAAGGCCGACATTCTCAACAACGTCGATCCGATTCCCGCGCTCGCAGGCAAAGTCCGCACGGGTGGACGATTGGACATCTGCAACGCGCTACCCGGCTGTACGGCGAGCATTTCACCCCCGGTGAATTCGGGGTTGCCGGTGATCTCTGGGACGGCGCAGGTCGGTCAGACGTTGACGGTCTCGAACGGGAGCTGGCAGAACAGCCCGACGGGGTTTGGTTATCAGTGGTTTGCGTGTGCGAGCGGCACCTGCCAGGCGATCGGCGGAGCAACTGGGAGCACCTACCAACCCGTCAGCGCTGACGTCGGCAAAACACTCGACGCTGCCGTCACAGCGACCAACAGCGGCGGCTCGACAACCGCGACCTCGGCCGCCACCGCAGCCGTCCAGGCCGCAACGCAAACGAGCGGGACATTCGGCACGACAACCGTCGGCAGCAGCTCCGACGCGATGCTCGCCGACCGCAAACGCGTCAACCGCTCGACCCTGTCGGTCGCCGCGAACGTCTCGAAACTCTCGCTGTACCTCCAGCCCACCGGAACGAGCGGCTCCCAGCTCATCACCGGCGTCCTGTACGCCGATTCGAGCGGCAACCCCGGAGCGTTGATCGCAAAAACCGCCGAACTCACATTCAAGTCGACCCAGCCCGCCGGCTGGTACGACCTCACGTTCTCCTCGCCGATCCCCCTGACCGCCGGGAACTACTGGATCGGGATGATCTCAGGCGCCTCCTCGAACGTCACCGGCTTCCGCTACACAAACGTCAGCGGCAGCCGCGCCTACAACGCAAACACCTACACCGCCGGGCCCAGCAACCCCTTCGGCGCACACTCAACCGACAACGAACAGATCTCCGAATACGCCACCTACAGCACCGGCGGTAGCGCAGACACAACCGCGCCGACGACCCCCACCGGCGTCACCGCGACTGCAGCAGGCTCGACACAGACCCACCTTGGCTGGCTTGCCGCAAGCGACAACCGAGCGGTCGCGGGTTACACAATCCGCCGGAACGGGGCGATCGTCGCGACCGCCGATCCCGCAGCGACGCAGTTCGTGGACTCGTTCCTCGCCCCGGCGACGAGCTACGCCTACACCGTCGATGCCTTCGATGCAGCGGGCAACGTCTCGCCACAGTCGGCCGCAGCGACCGCCGCCACCCCGGCCACCTCGGCCGTGCAGCACTTCGAATACGTCTTCCCGGCGAACGAAATGGACGTCTACGACATGGACAACGGCCAAAGGCTCGTGAAGACGGTGAGCCTGCCGCAGGCCGGTGACGTACGCGGGGTGGCCGCCGATCCTGCCCGCCACATGCTCTTCCTGAGCTACGGCGGAGACGGCGGTCCGAACGGGACGGGGTCGTTGCTCGCCTACGACCTCCTCACCGACACGGTCGCGTGGTCGCAGTCGTATTCGTTTGGAGTAGACAGCATGGCGATCGGCGCCGACGGCACCCGCATCTACATGCCGACCGGCGAAGCCTCGCCAGGAAACGCCTGGGAAGTCCTCGACGCGACGAATGGGAACGTGCTCTCGACAATCGCCGGCGGCGCGAGTCCGCACAACACGATCGTGAGCTTGAACGGCGCTGACGTGTATCTCGGAGGCCGAAACGCCTCGTATCTGACCGAGGCGTCAGCAGCGACCGGAGCGATTCTCGGGCAGAGCGGCCCGATGATCAACGGTGGAGTCCGCCCGTTCACGATCAACGGGAAGGAGACGATGGCGTTCACGACGGCGACCGGCTACCTCGGCTTCCAGGTCACGAGCATCCGCACGGGCCAAGTGCTCTACAACGTCCCCGTGACCGGGGCATTCCCATACACGCCAGGACAGGCCGGCCCGAGCACGCCGAGTCACGGCATCTCCCTCTCCCCCGACGAGAAGGAGCTCTATGTGATCGACCAGCCGAACGACGTCGTGCACGTCTTCGATGTCAGCGGCCTGCCGACCACGGCGCCCACGCAGGTCGCTGATATCCCGCTGACGCTCCACATGACCGGCTCGCAGATCGGCTGTAGCTACGACTGCCTCCGCGAAGGGTGGCTGCAACACAGTCTCGACGGACGCTACGTGTTCGTCGGCGATTCAGGCGATGTCATCGATACGACCACGAGGAAGAGCGTCGCAAGCCTCGCGGCTCTCTACAACTCGCGCGTCTTCATCGAGATCGATTGGTCGGGCGGCGTGCCGGTTGCAACCTCGACGCGCAGCGGCCTCGGGTACGTGACGCACTAGAGGCTTGATGTGGAATTGGGTGCTTGCGGGGATGGCTCAGACCGAACAGCTCGCCCGGGTCGAGCAGGTATTTCTAGGAAAGCTGTGCATAGCGGTGACTGCGTCGTAGCGCGACCCGGGCGAGATGCGCAGTGTGTCTGAGCCACCAGCCGCGAGTACGCGTGCATTTCACATCGGGCTCCTAGCTCAGGCGCAGGTGCCCGAGAACGAGTCGGTGAAGGTCCCGCTCCCGGCGGCGGGAAGAAATTGACCGTCGTAGCTCGTCGGGTGCAGCGTCAGCTTCAGGACGCCGAAGGTCGTGTTATCGCTCGCAAGCAGCGTCGGTCGCGGAATCGGTACGGCGGCGTGCTCCTGGCCGCCGGTGCCGACGATGATCTGCTGAAGGCCGTCGGGGGTCGCGTTGCCATTCACGTCCATGGCCGCGAAGCGCTGATAGGTGTGATCGTGACCGACGAGGACGAGATCGGCGTGTGCCGCGAGAAGATCGCTCCAGAGCGCCCCCGTGCGCGAGTCGTCGCCGACATCAGGCCCGGCGGAAAAGCGCGGGTGATGCCAGTAGGCCAGCGTGCACTTCGCGGTATCCGACGCGAGGTCGGTCTTCAACCAGGTCTCTTCGGGCGATCCAGCGCCGCAGCCGCCGGTGATGAAGCCGCAGTTGGAGTTGAGGGCGATCAGATGCCAGGCGCCGACGTTGTAGGAGTACCAGCCCTGCCCCGGCGCGCCGGCAGCTGGGCCGAAATACGAGAAGTAGTCGGCAGCATCGGTCTTTTTCGTGCACTCGATGGCGTCTCCGTATTCGTGGTTCCCGACGACTGGATGTTCGATCGCCTTGAACCTGCCCCACGTGGGGCCGAACCCGACCGCATAGTTCGCGGTTTCGCCGCATTCGTACTGGTTGTCCCCGAGCGGCAGCACCGCGTTCAGGCCCGCGATCCCACCAAGGAGGGTCGCCGTCGCGGCCTGCATACAGAGTTGGCCGTTGCCCTTGCCGCCGTTGAATCCGGTGTCGCTCGGCCCGCACGCGATATCGCCCGCAGCCGCGATCGTCGGATCACCCGGCGGCGGCGGGGGCGGCGGCGAAACGACAGGCTTCACAGTGAATCTGAGGGTAGCTGCGCCGGCCTTTCCGCAGCGCACGCTCACGAGCCATGCGCCAGTTTTCGCCTTCGCTGGAATTCGAATCTGCCAGTGCGCAGCACCCTTGCGCGCCCGCTGCACCGGCAGCGCCCGGCCGACCGCGCCGAGGGGGTGAACCGTTGCGCGACACGACACGCCGACCGGGCGAACCGTGACACTGATCGTCGCGAGTTTGCCCGCAGTGAACGGCGCCCCCGCAAGCCTGATGCGAACCGACTCGCTGCCGGCCGTTGCCGCCGTGACCGCCGCGAGAGCGCCAAGCGCAAAGCCCCCGACGAGGAAGGCCCGACGCACGCGTGGCGTGAAGGGGAAGTGCATCACCCGGCACGGTAGCGCCGAATCGAGAACGCGGGGTCAGGTACCGATGCGGAGGAATGTGCGAGGGCTGCCTACACTCAGGGTCTGAGCTGCCAAACCTCACCCGTGACCGCATGATGCGGAGACTCGCGCGTTTCTTCGGCGTATTGCTGATCGCGGTCGGCGCGCTGACGCTCCTCTGGGCGGTGGTCGTCTGGCAATGGCAAGACCCGTTCACGGCGATCTACACACACTTCAAGCAAGCACAGCTCTCCTCGCAGTACACCCGCCGCGACCAGTCGTTCCACCCGACCGCGAAGGTAAACGTTCGCGATCCCGCGTCGGTTGAAGTCGCGCTCGCGAAGGAGGCTCGTAGCTATCGACGATCGCTGAAGGTTGGCGAGGCGATTGGACGAATGCGCATCAAGCGAATCGGATTGAGCATCATCCTCGTGCAGGGCACCGATGAGGAGACGCTCAAGAAGGGCCCCGGCCATTATCTGACGACGGGCTTGCCGGGCGAAGGCCGATTGATCTACGTCGCGGGTCACCGCACGACCTACCTGGCACCGTTCAGCCACATCGATTCGCTGCGGGTCGGCGATCAGGTGACGCTCAGCCTGCCCTACGGCACGTTCGAGTACCGCGCGTTTCGTCACTACATCGTCAAGGCCGACGACCTGAGCGTGCTCGCGAACCGCGGGAGCGAGATCCTGCGGCTGCAAGCGTGTCACCCCCGCTTCTTCGCAACGCACCGCTACATCGTCGATGCACGACTCTTCGCGTTCAAGCCGCGCGGAGCGAGCACGTGGCTGAAGCCGCCGCGAACCTAGATCGCTCGAGCGTCGTTACGGCGACGACGGGACGGTCACCGTTTCGGTCACCGTCACTGGAGGCGCTGTCTCGGTCACGGTCTCAGTCACCGTCTTGATGACGGTGTCGGCGGGAAGCGTCTGGGTCTCGACGACGGTCTCGGTGTGGTTCTCGGTGACTGTCACCGGCACAGTCACGACGCGGTTGTTCTCGAGGGTCACGGTATTCTGATTCACCACTGTCTGCGCGTCGGTGACGACGTTCGTCAACACCTGCGTGCGGATCGACGTCGTCCGCACGAGCCGAGTCTCAGTGATGATCTTCGTCTTGCCGTTCACCTTTACGACTCGACGATGAATGACGGGGACGTATTTCACGACCCGTTGAACCACGAGGTTCGGATGGCCCGGCACGGTGACGAGTCGCGTGTCGAATGCCGTGCTCCCACGAATGAAGACACGCCTCACCACCCGAACATGTCGGACAACCGTCTTGCCGTTGTGCATCACCGTCACGGGCTGCTCGATCGTCGTCTCGTACGTCACCGCTGCGACGCCCTCTTTCGGCTGAGAGAGGGTGACTGCGGCGGCGTACCCACCGACAATGATGATGCCCGACGCGACAAGAATTCCGGCAGCTTTCAGGCCCCGAGGCGCGCGATTGCGCCACATCGAGAGCCAGAAGGTCGGATAACGCCAGTTGTGCCGGTTCATCTGCCCACTGTCGCATAGCGGCGCCGCGACGCGGCGGCCGAGCGGCTGCCAGGACTCTCGACGTCAGGTACGCCGGCCGGTCCGGCCGCTCGAAGCGAAAGGCGGCGACCGCCTGAGCCGTCGTTCGTCGACGGCCGCCGCCGGTAGGCCCACCTTTTCACCGACGGGAACACCACTCCTCCCGTCCGAGAGCCCCTCAGACGAAACGCCAGTCGTCGACGAGGGCGACCGCGGCCTTGCGGTCATCGACGCCGAGCTTGTGCACGAGCGTGCCGACGTGGCGTCGAACGGTCACTGCGGAGATCGACAGAGTGTTCGCGATCTCCTTCGTCGTCGCGCCGCTCCTGAGCAATTCGAGGACCTCCCACTCCCGCGACGTCAGGTCGACCGCCTCGCGGGACTCGAGCAGCATCACCCGACGCTGCCGGCGCTCGCGAAGCTCACCGACAAGCCGCGAGACGAGCACGCGTGGAATCGCCGCCTCGCCGCGCATGACGCCCCGGACGACGTAGGGCAGCCGATCCGGGTCGACATCGTCTGCGAGGTAGCCGACCGCGCCGGCACGAACCGCGGCGATCAGCTCGTCCTCACGTACCTTCGGCGTGAGCACGACGATCTGGGCGTACGGCACCGCGGCCGCCAACTCGGAGACGATCCCCATCTCGTGGTTGGGGTCGGCCGTCACAAAGCACACCGACGGAAAGGTGACCGCAGCGACCGCAGCAGCCTCGGCCGGAGTCCGTGCGTCGTAACAGTCGACCGACGACTCGAGCGCCAGGCGCACGCCCGCCCGCGTCGACGCGTTCTGCCCGACGAGGAGAACGCTGGGCCGGTCGGACGACTGATCGACGGGCTCGGCGCTCACGCGGCCGTCCCAGGGGTCTGCGAGTCCGAAGCGAAGAAGGCGCCGTAGCCATTGGCCCGCCGTCTACCTGCTTCAATAGGGATCACAATATGTTGAGAGTCGTCATCGCGGATGATCACCGTCTGATCCTCGACGGAACCAGGCGCGCGCTCGAAGAGGACGGGGGCTTCGAGGTCGTCGGGGAGGCAAGCACGGGAGAACGTGTCCTGCCGCTCGTCGGCCAGACCAACCCCGACCTCGTCGTGCTCGACCTGCGCATGCCGGGGATGGACGGGCTCCTCTGCCTCGACCAGATCAAGAAGCGCCACCCGGCCGTGAAGGTCGTCGTTCTGTCCGTCTCGACAGACGAAAAGCTCATCGAGAACGTTCTCAAGCGCGGTGCGAGCGCCTACATCGTAAAGAGCGTGAATCCCGTCGATCTCCCAGGCGCCTTGCGCCAGGCGGTCGAGGGCAACGTCTTCAGCACCGTCGGCCTCCCCGATGTGACCGCCGCGGGCGCCGCCAAGGCTGCCGGTCTCACCGAACGTGAGGCGGTCATCCTCGGGGCGCTCGCTCGTGGCCTCTCCAACGATCAGATCGCGAAGGAACTCTGGGTCGCCGAGCAGACCGTCAAGTTCCACCTCACGAACGTCTATCGCAAGCTCGGTGTCTCCAACCGGACTGAGGCGGCTCGCTACGCCTACCAGCAGGGTCTCGTCGAGAGTCCGCTGTACGAGCACGACTAGGTCCTTGTCCGGTTGGAACACCGAGCCACACTCCCCCGGTTAGCCGGTCACCGGGGGAGTGAATGCACCGATCACGCCGATCCTCGGTACCGAGCAGCCCTTGAGTGCGAGCGGCTGGAACCGGATGATCCCGGGCTTCGCCGGCTTCACGGTCACCTTGACGATGCCGCGCGCGTCGGTCTTGCGGGACACCTTGTTGATACCCGCACCCGTGATCCGGACGCGAGCTCCGGCCGCCGGCTTCCCGAGCGTGTGCACGGAGAGCGTCAGCGTCGAGCGCTTGCCGGCGGTCAGGGAGTGCGGGCTCACGGCGACCGCGTAGCACCCGGTGATCACCGGCGGCTTGAACGGTCCCTTCACGAGGGTGGTCGTCGTCGCCGTGTTGTTCGCGGTGTTCGACTCGGCCTCCTGGCCAACCGTGGTTGCCGTGTTCGTGATCAGCCCGGTCTGCAGCGTCGTCACGAAGACCGTGATCACAACCGAAGCGCCGTTATTGATCGTTCCGAGCTGGCAGCTGACCACCTGGCCGCCGGTGCAGGTTCCCTGGGTCGTGGCGACCGAGGAGAACGAGACACCGATCGGCAGCGGGTCGCTCATCTGCACGTTGTGCGCAGTCGAAGGCCCGTTGTTCTTCACCGTGATCAGGTACCGCACCTTGTTCCCGAGCACCGTCGGATCCGGGCTGTCCGTCTTCGTGATCTGAAGATCGATCACCGGAGCCGGGACGACGGGCGGCGGGGGCGGCGGAGGCGGCGGAACCGCATTCACGGTCACCGGAGCCGTATCCGTTGCCGTTACCGGGGGCCCGATTTCGGGATGCCCGGTCGCGGTCGCACTGTTCGTGAACGACGATGACACTCCCGAGAGCGAGCACGTGTAGGTCTTCGAGTTCGGGCCGCTCTCGGAGTTCGCCGGCCACAGCGTGCCGATGTTCGCATTGGCGCAACCCGGTGCCTGAGCGTCGGTCACCGTCACGTTGAACAGGGGCATGTCACCGGTGTTCGTCACCGTGATCGTGAACGTCGCGGTGCCACCCGAATCGATCGACTGGGATTTCGGTCCCTTGACGATCGAGATGGACGGGTGGAAGACGGTCACCGACTCATTGGCGCCGTTGCAACCCTCGGTGACACCGTTGTTGTTGATGTCGCCCGAGTACTCGGCCGTCCAGAGGTAGGTGCCGGCCTTCGTCGGAGTGAAGGGGAGCGAGCTGTAGTCGCTGTTCCCGTCGACTTCCTGCACGTCGGTGAACACCGGATCGCCGGTGCACTCAGTGTCATTCGGCCCGTAGAGCTTGAAGGTGATCGTGCCCTGCGGGGTGTTGACGCCATTGTCCAGATGTGCCGTGTCCGACAGCGAGTCACCTGCGAGCACGACGTCGCCCGAGGCAGTCGTCGAGAGGTCCGGTGTCACCTCGTGAGGTGTCAGCGGCTCGCACGCACCGTCTGCCGGGTTGTAGACGTTGTCGCCGGCGTAGTGAGCCTGGTACGACAGGCCGTCGGCCGTGACCGCATCGGTGTGCCCGGTGTTGTCGAAGTTGCCGTTCCCGTCGAGTGTGCCGCCACCGTCCGCCGAGCCCGACTCCACGCCACAGTTCGAGTTCGGGTAGACGGTGAACGTCACATCACCCGTCGGGGTCGCGTTCGAGCCGGTCACGCTGACCGAGTCGTGCACCGTCGAGCCGATCGGGGCATCCGTGATCACCTGGTGATCGTTGTTGTGGATGTTCGTCACGACCGTCGGCGTCAGCTTGTCCGGCGCGAGCGGCTCACAGTCACCGTTGGCGGCCGAGTAGACGTTGTCGCCCGCGTAATGCGCCCGGTACGAGAGGCCACTCGCTCCGACGACATCGGTGTTGCCGGTGTTGTCGAAGTTGCCGTTCCCGTTCAGGGTGCCGCCACCATCGGCCTTGCCGGTATCGATCGTGCAGTTCGCGTTCGGGTAGACCGTGAACGTCACATCACCCGTCGGCGTCACGTTCGAGCCGGTCACGTTGGCCGCGTCATGGACCGTCGAGCCGATCGGGGCATCCGTGATCACCGCGTGCTGGGCGTCATGAATGCTTGTCACGACCGTCGGAGTCAGCTTGCCGGGCTGCAGCGGCTCACAGTCGCCGTTCGCTGCGTTGTAGACACTGTCGCCGGCGTAGTGAGCCTTGTACGAGAGGCCGTTCGCTCCGACGACATCGGTGTTGCCGGTGTTGTCGAAGTTGCCGTTCCCATCGAGCGTTCCGCCACCATCAGCCTTGCCGGTATCGATCGTGCAGTTCGAGTTGGGATAGACGGTGAACGTCACATCGCCAGTCGGGGTGGCGTTCGCCCCGGACACGTTCACCGAGTCGTGGACGGTCGAGCCGATCAGCGCACCCGTGATCGTCTGGTGATCGGCGTTGTGGATGTTCGTGACCACGGTCGGCGTCAGCTTGTCCGGTGTGAGCGGCTCACAGTCGCCGTTGGCGGCCGTGTAGACGTTGTCGCCGGCGTAATGCGCCCGGTAGGAGAGGCCATTCGCTCCGACGACATCGGTGTTGCCGGTGTTGTCGAAGTTGCCGTTCCCGTCGAGCGTGCCGCCACCATCAGCCTTGCCGGTATCGATCGTGCAGTTCGAGTTCGGATAGACCGTGAACGTCACGTCCCCGGTCGGGGTCGCGTTTGAGCCCGAGACCGTAACCGCGTCATGAACCGAGGAGCCGATCGGGGCGTCCGTGATCACCTGGTGATCAGCGTTGTGAATGCTCGTCAAGACCGTCGGCGTCAGCTTCCCGGGCTGCAGCGGCTCACACACACCGTTCGCCGAGTTGTAGACGTTGTCACCGGCGTAATGCGCGATATACGAGAGACCGCTCGCAGCGAGGACATCCTTGTTGCCCGTGTTGTCGAAGTTGCCGTTCCCATCGAGCGTCCCGCCACCATCGGCCTTGCCGGTATCGATCGTGCAGTTCGAGTTCGGATAGACGGTGAACGTCACGTCCCCGGTCGGCGTCGCGTTCGAGCCCGACACCGCGACGGAGTCATGCACGGTCGAGCCGATCGGCGCGCCCGTGATCACCTGATGGTCGACGTTGTGGATGTTCGTCACGACGAGCGGCGTGAGCTTGTCCGGCGTCAACGGCTCACACACACCGTCAGCCGCGTTGTAGACCGAGTCGCCCGCGTAATGGCCGACGTAGGACAGGCCGTTCGCACCAACGACATCCGTGTTGGCGGAGTTGTCGAAGGTGCCGCCGCCGTCGAGCGGGCCGCCGGCCTCGGCGGAGCCGCCACCAGAGCAGTTCGCGTTCGCATAGACGGTGAAGGTCACCGCACCGGTCGGCGTCGCGTTCGAGCCCGACACCGCGACGGAGTCGTGCACCGCCGAGCCGATCGGCGCATCCGTGATCACCGCATGCGCGGCGTTATGGATGTTCGTCACGACCGTCGGTGTCAACTTGTTCGGCGTCAACGGCTCACACACACCGTCAGCCGCGTTGTAGACCGAGTCGCCCGCGTAATGGCCGACGTACGACAGCCCGTTCGCACCAACGACATCCACGTTGCCGGAGTTGTCGAAGGTGCCG
>JBBQQU010000003.1:0-236280 GCA_038215565.1 Gaiellales bacterium
CCTCCGTCGTCGCGCGACGACTGGGCCGCGTCGACACCGGAGTCCGCCGCGCTCGCGAAGACGCTGCGGGGGGCCGGATTCCGGTTCGTCGGCCCAACCACCCTCTACGCAGCCCAGCAGGCGTGCGGGGTCGTGAACGACCATCTGACCGGTTGCTTCGTGCGGGAGGCGGTCGAGGCGGAGCGGGTTGCCGCTTCCGGGTGATGTCCGTCCTCTCCGATGCGATAGATTTCCGGTAACCGCGGAAAGGAGGTGGTCCGGCGTTGGAGACTTCAAGTACGGGCAGTGGAGGTACCAGCTCGTAGAGGTGTGTCCCCGTGACCTGAACGGGGAATCGCCTAGCCAGCGTGGGGGACTCGCGTAACGCGCCGCAGAAACGCCTTCGGGCGAATCGGCCGGAAACGCCTCTACGAAATACCAGCTGGTCACCGGGTTGAGGGCCGTCCCACGGGGCGGCCCTCTTCTTTTTCCGCGAAGATCACTCGATGGCAGACGGAGCCGAGCGCGTCGCGTGGACGCGGGCGAACATGCCGCTGCTCGCGGCCTTGCGGGATGAGTACGCGAACGAACGACCTCTGGCGGGCAAGCGCCTCGGAATGTGCCTGCACGTCGAGCCGAAGACCGCGGTTCTCGTCGAGGTGCTGCTCGCGGGTGGGTGCGAGATCGCACTCACCGGCAGCCCGGCGACGACGGACGACGGTACGGCGGCGTATCTCGACTACCTCGACGGCGTGTCCGTCTGGGCCGCGAGGGCCGACGATGCCGCGGCGCACGCGGCGCACATCGCGCGCATCCTCGACTGGGGGCCGGACCGGCTGCTCGACAACGGCGCCGACCTGATCGCGGGCGCCGTCCAGCGCGGACTCTCGATCGGCTTTGCGACAGAGGAGACGACCTCGGGGGCGAACCGCCTCAAGGCCGAGCTCGCGGGCCGCGTTCCGTTCCCGGTCGTCGTGATCGACGACTCGCCGTTGAAGCGGCTGATCGAGAACACCTACGGCGTCGGCCCGACGGTGGTCGAGGGGTTCATGCGCGCGACGAACCTGTTCGTCGCGGCGACGGCATTCTGCGTCATCGGCTACGGCGCTTGTGGTCGCGGCGTCGCGCGTGCGCTGCGTGCCGACGGCGCGCTCGTGACGGTGGTCGAGCGCGACCCCGTGCGCGCACTCGAAGCGGCGTTCGACGGCATGCGTGTGCGCGATCTGCACGACGCGTTGCCGGATGTCGACGTCGTGATCACGGTGACCGGGACGACCGGTGTGATCGGACGCCGCGAGCTCGACCTGCTCCGCGACGGCGCGCTGCTCGCGAACGCCGGGCATTTCTCCGAGATCGATGCGGCCGCGCTCGGCCCGGGCCGGCGGCTGACCGAGCACGTCTCGGAGCACGGTCACATTCGCCTGCTCGGCCGCGGGGAGATGTTGAATCTGACGGCCGCGACCGGGAACCAGATTCAGGTGATGGATCTCGGCTTCGCGCTCCAGGCGCAGTCGCTGCGGGCGCTCGCCCGCGACCCCGGCCGGTTTGTCGACGGCCCGCAGCCCGTCCCGACCGAGGTCGACGACGGTGTCGCCCGGGCGATGCTCGGAGCGCTCGCCGCGACGCGGTAACGGGCTTCAGGGCTTGATGCGCCAGATGTCGGTGCCCTTCCAGCTCGGCACCCACGCCTCGCCCGCGATCTCGGTGACGACGAACGGGCCGGTTCCTGCCCTGATGCGGAGCGCGACGGCGTTTGTCGCCGGGTCGACGATTGCGATCGCGTTCTCGCGGATCAGCGGTACCCACACCTGACCACCGACCACGCCGGGATCGCCGAGTGCCGGCGAAGAGAGGTTGATCGTTGCGGCGACCGTGTTCGTCGCCGGGTCGATGCGGACGATGCCGCTCGTCGTCGTGATCCACACCCCATCGCCCGACGCGGCGGTCCAGCCCGCTCCCTCGACCGGGATCGTGGCAAGCACCTTGTTCGCCGCCGGGTCGATTCGCAGGACGCCCTGGTCTCCGGTCGCCCAGATCGAGCCGAACGCGCCAACAACACCGGTCGCCGAACCGAGGGCGAAGCGCTTCACGACGCGGTTTCTGGCAGGGTCGATGCGGTCGACCTCGCCGCTTCCGTAGGACGTCACCCAGTCGGCGCCGTAGGCGAAGGTCGAGTCATACGGCTGGAAGCCCACCTTGATTGCCGCGCTCCTCCGTCCGGTGGAGGCCGAGACCCGGCTGACCGTATTCGAGGTCGTGTCCTCGACCCACAGCGAGCCGGCGCCGTAGCCGAGGCCGCACGAGCCGTTGCCGATCCCGATCTTTCTCACGACCTTGTTCGTCTTCGGGTTGATCTTCAGGAGGAACGGCGCGGAGTACTCGCTCACCCAGACGAACCCAGCGCCACCCGCGGCCGCGCACGGTGATGTCGCCGGTGCGACGCGGATCCTGGCGATGACCGTCGGCGCTCGCCCTGCGCCACTCGCGATCGACGCGAGCGCGCCGGCGACGAGGAAGGCGATCGTAACGTTGCGCATGCCGCGAGACGATAGTCCGACACCGGACGAAGTGCTACGGATCCGTATTAAACGTCGGTTAACGCCGAGGCGAACACCTCGCCGAGCAGATCGAGCGCGTCGCGCACCGCGTGTTCGTCGTTTCCGAGCTTGGCGTGCAGGATGTCGTTGATCCGCTGCAGCGCCCCCCAGCCGCGTCGCCACTCACGGTCGCCCGCGGCGCTCAGGGCGAAGAGAAAGGACCGTCCGTCTTCCGGATTCGGCCGGCGCCGCACGAGCCGGTGCCCCTCGAGGCGCCGCACCACGTCGGAGGCCGTGGTGAGGGGCAGGCCGAGCTCGCCTGCCAACTCCTTCAGCCGCACCGGGCCACGGACGCCGATCAGGCTCAGCATCGCGTACCCGTTCGAATCGACCCCGTCCGCAGCGAGCTCGCGGTCGACGAGCTGTGCCATCCGCTGATGCGCAGCGACGAGCTGCAGCAAGAGCGAGAGGCGCCGTTCAGGTTGAGCGGCGGATTTGCTCTTCGAGCCCGAGGAGCGGGAGCTTGAAGGTGTCGACGGCATCCGTGTTCGAGACGACGTTATCGGCACCCTGCAGCATCGTCACCTGGTCGGTCGAGAGCGGCGCCTTCGGCAGCAGCTGGACGACGTGCGCCCCGGCCCGCGCAAGCCCGAACGGCACGTGCGCGAGGCGACGCCGCTTGCCGAGCACGCGCGCGATCGTGAGGTAGAGCTCGTTCCAGTTGACCGTGTCGGGACCGCCGAGCTCGAACGTCTTCCCGAGCGCCGCCGCGTTGCCGAGCGAGTGGGCGAAGTACGCCGCCACGTCCTCGATCCAGATCGGCTGCGAGCGTTGCAGGCCGTCCCCGAGCACCGTCACGACGGGCGAGTAGCGCACCTGCTTGAGAAAAAGCGGCAGGGCGCCACCGCGGCCGAACACGAAGCTCGGCCGAAAGATCGTGTACGTGAGCCCCGAGGCGAGGACCGATTGCTCCTCGGCCCACTTCGCCCCGTAGTAGGGCACCTCGTCCTTCGAGGTCTCGCTCGTGCCGAGTGCGCTCATCAGGACGAACTGCTCGACGCCTTCCGCCGTCGCTGCGGCGACGAGGTTCTTCGTTCCCTGGGTCATGACACGCTCGAACTCCGAGCTGCTGCCGTTGAGGATCGCGACGAGATGCACGACATGGGTGCAGCCCGCCAGCGCGGCGCCGAGGCTCGCGGGGTCGGTGATGTCGCCGGTCGCGAGCTCGGCGCCCCACGTGGCGAGTTGCGTCGCGCGCTCGGGCTTGCGCACGAGCACCCGCACGTCCCGCTCCTGTGCGCGTAGTGCGTGCACGATTCGCGGTCCGACGAAGCCCGTCGCGCCGGTGACGAGGATCTTCATTTCGGGTCCGCGTCCGCTATGAAGTTCTGCCAGTACCGCGACGGGGTCGGCCCGCGCTGGCCCTGATATTTCGACCCGAGCGATGAGGAGCCGTACGGCGTCGAGGTCGGCTCGGAGAGCTGCATGAACGAGATCTGACCGATCTTCATCCCGTGGTAGATCGTGATCGGGAGGTTCGCGACATTCGACAGCTCGAGCGTGACGTGCCCGTCCCAGCCCGGGTCGATGAAGCCGGCCGTCGAGTGGATCAGGAGGCCGAGACGTCCGAGCGAGCTCTTCCCCTCGAGCCGCGCCACGAGGTCGTCGGGGAGCGTCACGCGCTCGAGGGTCGAGCCGAGCACGAACTCGCCCGGATGGAGGATGAACGGCCGCTCGTCGTCGATCGCGACTTCCTCGGTCAGCTCTTCCTGCGGCTGCTTCACGTCGATGAACGCGTACCGCGCGTTGTGAAAGACACGGAAGTACCGGTCGACGCGCACGTCGACGCTTGAGGGTTGCAAGAGCGCGTCGTCGTACGGGTCAATGCCGATGCGGCCCTCGGCGATGAGCTTTGCGATGGTGACGTCCGAGAGGACCACGCGGTGATTCTTCCATCAGCGCGTCGGCGAGCGCGCGCATGCCCTTCAGGAACCCCTGACGCTCCTCCTCGGTGAGTGTCGCGAGCGCGGCTTCGAGGGGCTCGTTGCGTCGCCCGAGCCAGCCGAGTACGCGTCTCGAGGTCTCTGGATCGAGACGGACAACGGTACGCCGCCGGTCGTCGGGATCCTCGCGGCGGCTGACGAGTGTGTGATCCTCGAGCTCGCCGACGAGCTTGCTGGCCGCGGGCAGCGAGAGGCCGAGGTCCTCCGCGATCTCACTGACCGTCCGTTCGCCCTCGGCGGCGACGTGGGCGAGGACGCCGACGTGCCGTCGACCGAGCGGAGGGTCGCCGCTGACGAGTTCGAGGAGCTCTGGCGAGGGGCGCCGCCGAGTCCAGGAGCCTCGGATTACGCGCCGTAGGAGCCGCCGGAGCTCGCTCAGATCATCAGAGCCGGGAATATCTTCCATCCGATAAAAGTTATTGTAAGATAACTATTGTCGAATGAACACTGAAGGAGGTGAATGACACATGTGTGGATCACATCACAGCGCAGGTCGCGGTCGTGGTTTCCGCGGCTTCGGCCGCCGGGGCGCCCCGAACCGCGAGCAGCTGCTCGAGCGCCTGCAGGGCTACCGCGAGCATCTCGAGGGCGAGTTGAAGAACGTCCAGGAACTGCTCGAGCGGCTCGCCGACCCGACCGAGCAGCCGGCGGAGATTTAAACGGCTGCTGCAGTGAGGTAGTAGCGCTCGGTGTACTCGATCACGGCGCGCTGCATCGAGAAGCGCGGCGCCAGTTCGGCGATCGAGCTCTTCATGAGCCGGGTCCACCGGGCGCGGTCCGCGAAGGCGGGGATCACGTCCTCTTCCAGGACGCGGTAGAGCTCGCCGGCGTCGGTCGCGTCATCCTCGCCGGCGAGCGCCCAGCCCACGGCGGGGCTGTACGCCTCCGCCCACCAGCCGTCGAGCACCGAGAGGTTCGGCACGCCGTTCACGGCGGCCTTCATGCCGCTCGTCCCCGACGCCTCGTAGGGCCGGCGCGGCGTGTTCAGCCAGATGTCGCAGCCGGGGATGATCGCCTGTGCGAGGTCGAGGTTGTAGTTCTCGAGGAACGTCACGTGCCCGGCAACCGCCGGGTCGCGAGAGAGCTCGACGATCCGTTGCATCACGTCCTTGCCGGGCACGTCCTGGGGATGCGCCTTCCCCGCGACCACGATCTGAACGGGCAGGGCGAGCAGGCGCTCGAGATCGAAGAAGACGAGGCCCGCACGCTTGTACGTGGCGAAGCGGCGTGCGAACCCGATCGTCAGCCGTTCCGCGTCGAAGCCGGTCAGTGCTGCGAGGCGCCGCTTGAGGGCCGCGTGAGCCTCCCACAACGCATCGGCTGGGAGATCGTATGCGGCGTCCCAGCGCCCCTCGGCAGGCGGTGCCTCCGGGCGCACGCCGACGCTGCGGAGGAGCGTTGCGAGCTCCGGGGCGAGCCAGGTGCCGAGATGGACGCCGTTCGTCACGTGTCCGATCTGCGGCTCACCGTCCGGCCAGAGGGAAGCCCACATCTCGCGGGCCACCTGCCCGTGCAGCGCCGAGACGCCGTTCGCCGCCGCCGAGAGTCGGAGTGCGAGCGGCGTCAGGCCGAACCCATCGGTTCCCTCTGCACGACCGAGCGCGAGCAGCTCGTCACCCGAGAGCCCTGCCCGCGCCGCCAGTCCGCCCGCGTATCGCAGGACGAGCTCGTCGCCGAACACCTCGTTCCCGGCCGGCACGGGTGTGTGGGTGGTGAAGATCGTCGAGGCGCGAACGCCCTCGAGCGCCCGGCCGGTCTCCTCACCTGCCTCGACGAGCTCCCGCATTCGCTCGATCGTGAGGAACGCCGAATGGCCCTCGTTCACGTGGAAGACCGTGGGTGCGATTCCGAGCGCGGCGAGCGCACGCACGCCGCCGACGCCGAGCAGGAGCTCCTGGCGGATGCGGTGCTCGCGGTCGCCGCTGTAGAGCGCATCGGTGACCAGGTCGACGTCGAGCAGGTAGAGCGGAACGACGCCGCCCTCACCGCGGACGTCGTAGCGCCAGACGGCGGCGCTGACATTCTCGCCGTCGAGAGAGACCTCGACCGCGACGGGCTCGCGGCGGAGGCCGGCCGCCTCCGGGTCGACCGGGACGTACTCCTCGGTCTGGCGGCCGTCGGCGTCGAGGCCTTGCAAGAAGTAGCCGCCGCGGTAGAAGAGCCCGACGCCGACGAGCGGCAGCCCGAGGTCGGCGGCCGCCTTCAGGTGGTCGCCGGCCAGCACGCCGAGGCCGCCGGAATAGATGGGCAGGCCCGCGTCGACCGCGAACTCCATGCTGAAGTAGGCGACGAGCAGGTCGCTGTCGGCGCCCGCCCGGGTACGCGCCCACCAGGTGGCGTCGTCGCTGATGTCGGAGGAGGTCAGAGCGAGATTTCGAATTCGTTGCCGGGGGCGGCGGAAAACTAGCTAACCATTCGGCCGTAGCGTCGCGATGGGCGAGATCGCGGTGGCACCGTCCGCCCCGCGCGCGACCGCGACGACGTCGATCTGCTCCCGCTTCTTGAACCGGCCCGGCTCGAGGAAGGCGCGGTAGGGAACTGCGTCGTCGATCGCCACGCGCTGCCACGTCCCGCCGCCGCGGCGGATCGCGAACGAGACGCTCACAGGCGCAGTTCCCTGCACGGTGGCGCCGAGGCGGTAGAGCGAGGTCAGGTCGTCGTCGCGCCCGGTGACGCGCGGCTTTGCCGGCGCAGAGGTCGGCAGCCCGCCGGCGGGCACCGCGACAACCGCCGACACCGGTGGGATGTCGAGCGTCAGGCTCGTGCCCGAGCCCCCCGTCGCGCTCCCGGTCCCGAAGGCGACGCTCCACAACCCCGGCGTCGCGGTCGTCACCGTGATGTGCGCCGTGACGGCGCCGTTGTTGAAGGCCGTCACCACTTCGCGCCTCGTTGTGAAGTCGATCCGCGAAACGACGAGCACGGCGTCCTTGGCGAGGCGGATGACCGACGCCCCGGCCGCGAGCTCCGGATGCGCGTCGCGGAGCGCCGAGAGTTGCTTCAGCTGCGCTTCGATCGGGTTCGTCGTGACGTCGAGCGACGAGCCCTTGCCGATCGGCGCCGAGCCGACGCGCGGCTGCGACTGCCAGTCGCTCACCTGGGTCGGGAACATGTCCTGGCGCGCGGCCTGGTCGCCGCCCGAGCCGATCATCCCCACTTCGTCGCCATAGAGCAGTGTGGGCGCGCCCCGCAGGAGGTAGAGCACGTCATATCCCAGCAACACGTGCTGAAGGAGCGCCGCACCCGTCAGGCCAGGCGCCTGTTGGAGGATCTGCTGTGCGCCGCGACCCATGTCGTGGTTGCCGAGAAACGTCGTGAAGGCAGGGTCGATGCCGGACGCGGTTCGGAAGTAGTCGTCGTCCTCGAGCCTGTGGCTGAGGCCCTTCGCGCCCTCCGCGCCGGCGGCGTAGGCCGTCGCAACCTGCTGGAACGGGAAGTCGAGCACCTGGGGAAGGCCGCGGTCGCGAACGAACGCCGAGAGGTCGACGGCATCGTTCAGCGTCACCTCGCCGAAGATCGGGAAGTCCGTCACGCCGATCGAGCGGGCGGCTGCGCGGATCTTCGGCACCCAGAGCTTGAAGAACGCCGCGTTCACGTGCTTCGCGGTGTCGACCCGGAAGCCGTCGACGTGGGAGCGGGTGATCCACGACGAGTAGATCTGCGCGAGCCCGTTCAGCACATTCGGCTTCTCCGTGAACAGGTCGTCGAGCCCGAAGAAGTCGCCCTGCTCGAAGCACTGCTCGCTGCAGGAGCTGAAGTCGATGTTGCCGCGGTCGTGGTAGTTGAGGGGGTTATTCAGCCACGCCGGCTTCTTCAGATGGCTGTCGGCCTTCAGGAGCAGCGGCACCTCGGGCATCGTCGTCGCTCTCAGGCACGGGAAGTGCTTCGAGGTGACGTACTTCGCCGGGTCGAAGCGCTTGCCGTGACAGTCGCGGTAGGGCGTATCGCTGTACGACGCGCCGTTTGTCAACTGGACGACGTCGGCGGTGTGGTTGACGACGACGTCGAGGTACACCTTCAGGCCGAGGCCGTGCGCCGACGAGACGAAGCTCGCGAAGTCCTGGTCGGTGCCGAGATGCGGGTCGACAGTCGTGAAGTCGAGACCCCAGTAGCCGTGGTACGCCGCGCTTCCGTTCTCGACCGGATCCTGCTTCAGCACGGGCGTGACCCAGATGGCGGTGAACCCGAGGTCCTTGATCCGCTGCAGGTGGCCGGTGAGGCCCTTCAAGTCGCCGCCGTGGTAGTACCCGGTGCTCGATGGGTCGAACCCGGTCACCCCGGTCGGGCCGGTGAGACCGCCGGTGTCGTTCGAAGGGTCGCCGTTTGAATACCGGTCCGGCAGCACGAAGTAGATGCGCTGGGAGGCGAGCGAGCTCTGCGTCGGTACCTGCGAGAGCGATGCGAGCTGCGCGCCGGTCGGGGGACCGCCAGTCGAGCCTGCCGTTGCGCCGCCGAGTGCGACGCCTAGCGCAATTGCGGCAGCAATTGCGCAGCTAACGGAGCGGCGCACCGCTCGCTTCGTCGAAGAAATGGAGGTTCTTCGTGTCGATTGCGACACCCACCTCGTCGGCGAGCTTCAGCTGAACGTGCGGCGGGAAGGATGCGACCAGGTTCGGGCGCGACCCGACGACCGTCTCCTCGGCGTCGCTCGCGAGGATCGCCTCCTCCTCCGTGGCCTCGCTCTTGATGTGACGTGCGTCGATTCTGAAGTAGGCCATCGACTCACCGCCGAGCGACTCGACCAACTCGACCCGCGCGCGAATCTGCGGCAGGTCGTCGCGACCCTGGGCGGGGTGGAGGTCGTCGGCGCGCAGGCCGACGATCACAGGTCGGCCGCCGTACGCGCGCAGGCCGGGGTATTGGTTGACCGCTTCCGCGGAAACCGGGATCACATTGCCTCCGAGATCGATCGAGACATCGCCGTTGACGGTCACCGTCGCCTCGAGCAGATTCATCGGCGGCGTGCCGATGAAGCCGGCGACGAACATATTGGCCGGGCGGTCGTACAACTCCTGTGGCGGCGCGACCTGCTGCAACACGCCCTGGTTCATGACGGCGACGCGGTCGCCCATCGTCATCGCCTCGACCTGGTCGTGCGTCACGTACACCGTCGTCGTCTCCAGCTCCCGCTGGAGGTGCGCGATGTCGGCGCGCATCTGCACGCGCAGCTTCGCGTCGAGGTTCGAGAGCGGCTCGTCCATGAGAAAGACCTGCGGCTTGCGGACGATCGCGCGTCCCATTGCGACGCGCTGCCGCTGGCCGCCTGACAGCTCTTTCGGCTTGCGGTCGAGGTAGGGCGTGAGGTCGAGCAGCCTGCCTGCCCAGGCGACGCGCTCGTTGATCACCTCCTTCGCCTCCTTCCGCAGCCGCAGGCCGAAGGCGATGTTCTCGCCGACGCTCAGATGCGGGTAGAGGGCGTAGTTCTGGAACACCATCGCGATGTCGCGCTCCTTCGGCGAGACCTCGTTCACGACGCGTCCACCGATCGAGACCGTTCCACCGGAAATGTCCTCCAGACCGGCGACCATGCGAAGCGCGGTCGTCTTCCCGCAGCCTGACGGCCCGACGAGCACGAGAAACTCGCCGTCCGGGATGTCGAGCGTCAGGCCGAAGACCGCCTGCACTCCGTTGTCGTAGATCTTGTCGACTTCGTTGAACGCGACGTCAGCCATGAGTGATCACACAACCTTCCAGAGATGGAACGCGGGGCCGTTGGCAGGGAGGACACCGCCGGAGGCGTCCTCGCCGAAGAGTGTTTCGAGGCGGGTGAACGGTGTCCGGATCGGAGAATGATCACGGCGTGCGGCGAGGCAGAGCAGCCGTTCGCTCGCCGTCTCGCGCAGGAACGCGAATGCATCCGCGGACACGTGCACGTAGCGAATCCCGCCGGTCGCGAGTGCCTCTCTCGACCGGCGCAACGCTGCGAGCGCGCGCACCTGGTCGAGAAATGACGAGTCCCACTCGTCGAGGTGGCTCCACGGCATCGTGCGTCGCGCGTCTTCACCCCAGGCTCCTTCGACGCCGAGCTCGTCACCCGCGAAGATCAGCGGCACCCCCGGTGTCGTCATCTGCAGGCCGATGCCGACGAGGTGACGCTCGCGCGATCCGGCAATCGTCCGGAACCGCGCCGTGTCGTGGCTGTCGAGGAGGTTCCACGACTGCAGTGACGTCTGCCACGGCACACCGGCCCGGAACTGGCGCATCGCCGCGACGGCTGCTTCGCCGCCCAGGGAGGGAACGCCGACGGGAATGCCCCAAAACTGCTCCTGTTGCTCGGGCTCGGGGTCGTCGCGGAGGAGCCACGTCCAGAGCGGGCGCAGGAACCCCGAGTAGTTCATCACGCCGTGCCAGCCGCGCACGGCGAGGTCGGGACGGAAGTCATGTCCGTGCTCGGCGATGAGCAGGTGGTCGCCGACCTGCTCGCGCATCCACGTCGAGACGTGGCGGTTGAGATCGATGTCGCGGTAGCGGCCGGTCATGTTCGCCACGTCGACGCGCCAACCGTCGAGGCCGAGTTCGAGGTATCGGCGTAGCACGACCGAGAAACGCTCGTGCAGTTCGGCGCTCTGCCAGTTCAGCTTGGGCAGCGACCGGTGCCCGAGCCACGACTCGTAGCCGCCGGGAATCGATTCGTCGAAGTAATAGAAGCCGCGTTCCGGCTCCTCGCCGCGGAGCGCCGCCTGGAACCATTCGTGCTTGTCGCCCGTGTGGTTGGGAGTGATGTCCCCGACGATGCGAAGGCCGCGCGCGTGGGCGGCGTCCGCGAGCGAGCGCAGCGCGTCGTCACCGCCGAGCAGCGGGTCGACGTGTGCGAACGTCGTCGCGTCGTAGCGATGCGTGGAGCCTGCGGGAAAGAACGGCGTCAGGTAGATCAGGTTCGCCCCCACCGCTTCGATGTGGTCGAGGTGCGCCTCGACTCCGCGTAGGTCCCCGCCATAAAGCTCGCGCGGCGTCGGCCGGCCCCGTCCTGTCGGTAGCTCATCCCAGGGGCGTCGCACCGCCCACTCGGGCGCCTCGACGTCGAGCCCGGACGAGGCAAACCGGTCGGGGAAGATCTGGTAGACGACCGAGTGCGCGTGCCAGGTGGGGCCGGAGTCGCCGACCGAGAGCACGAAGTCGTCGGCGTCCGTGACCTCGTGGGAGCTCTGGCCGAGCGCGTTCACCCACACATAGCCTGCGTCGCCTCCGGAGAGGAGCCAGCGGTAGCGCACGACGGGATTCGCGGCGATGAACTCCGCAGTCCACCACGTCTCTCCGCCCGAGTCCTCGTCGCGGATCGCCTCGACGTTGCGCGGTTCGCCGTCGCGTTCATAGCGGAGGACGACCCGATCAGCAGCGCCCGCGCCCGCGCGCAGGCGGACGACGGCCCGATCGCCGAGCGCCTCGGGGCGCTCGAGCACGTAGAGATCCGAGCCGTCGTGATGCGAGCGTCCGAGCAGCTCAGCCACTCCTTCGTGGAGTGCAGAGCCGCTCATCCCTTGACGGAGCCTGCGGTGAGGCCACTGACGATCCAGCGCTGCAGGAACATGAAGAGGATCGCCACGGGCAACGCGGCGAGGAGCGCGCCGGCGGCGAACGGGCCCCACACCTTGTCGTAGGAGTTGCTGATGAAGAGCTGCATGCCGACGGGCAGAGTCTTGTGGCTCGTCGTCTGGAGAATCGTCGAGGCGATCACGAACTCGTTGAGCGTGAACACGAACGAGATCAGCGCCACGACCGCGAGGACGGGGGCGGCGAGCGGGAGGACGACACCCCAGAAGATCTGCGCCGCGGTGGCGCCGTCGACACGCGCCGACTCGTCGAGCTCGGTGGGGATCGTGTCGAAGAAGCCCTTCATCAGCCACGCCTGGACGCCGAGCGCACCACCGAGATACACGATCACGACGGCGGCGAGCTTGTCGAGCCCGATCTGCGGGAAGATCGCGCCGACGTTCAGGACGATCAGGTAGATCGCGGCGACCGCCACGAATTGCGGGAACATCTGGATCAGCAGCAGGCCCATCATCCCGCCACGTCTGCCCTTGAACCGGAAGCGGCTAAAGGCGTAGGCAGCGAGTGCTCCGAGCACGGTGCTTGCGATCGCCGTCAGCAGGGAGATCAGCATCGAGTTGAGAAACCAGTTGGGATAGGGCGCATCTTGCTTCGCGCCGGTGTTGCCCGAGACGTTGTTGTGGAGCAGGTTCCCGAAGTTGTGCAGCGTCATGTGCGTCGGGATCACCTGGGCGCTCTGCAGCGAGCTGTTGCTGTTGAAGCTCGACGAGACGATGTAGACGACGGGGAAGAGCGCGACGCAGACCGCGATCACGCCGACGACGTGCCGCCACCAGGTGTCCTTCAGCTTCGGACGCCGGCGCGGGGCCTTCTTGATCGCCGTTGCGACCGCTGGGACTGTGGCGCCGACGAGAGGCGTCGTCAGGGTGGCCGGGGGGAGGTCGAGCTCACTCATCGCATGCTCTCCAGTGACTTCGTGCGCCAGAAGGACGTGCCCGAGATGCCCGCGACGATGAAGAAGATGATGATCGCGACCGCACTCGCGAGCCCGTAGTCCGAGCCTTTGCCCGCGGCGATCGCGAGCTTGTACGTGTAGCTGATCAGGATGTCCGTGTTCCCGGCGATCGAGGAGGCGCCGTTATAGGGCCCCCCGCCGGTGAGGAGGTACACGTTGTTGAAGTTGTTGAAGTTGAACGCAAACGACGCGATCATCAGCGGCGCGACCGCGACGAGCAGCAGCGGCAGCGTCACGCGCCGGAAGATCTGCCAAGCGCCGCCGCCGTCGACGCGCGCTGCCTCGGTCAGCTCCTCGGGGATCGACTGCAGCGCGCCGAGCGACACGAGGAAGAAGTACGGCGTCGTCAGCCAGATGCTGACGAGTACGACCGCGATGCGGGGCCAGCTGATGAAGGGCAGCCAGGAGAAGACATTGCCGCCGAAGAGCCACGGCACGTGAATCCCGAAGAGCTTGTTGATCACCCCGAAGTCGTCGTTGAGCAAGCCCGCCCACACGAGCAGCGAGAGGAAGCCGGGAATCGCGTATGGGATGACAAGGATCGAGCGGTACACCTTCTGGAGGCGCATACCGCGTTTGTCCAGGGCGATCGCGAGGAACAGCCCGGCCGCGAACGAGAAGAACACGCATGAGGCGGCGAACACGAAGGTCCAGAGGAAGATCGAGATGAACGGCTTGCGGACAAGCGGGTCGTGGATGATCCGGCTGAAGTTGCGAAAGCCGGTGTAGGTCTTCCAGCCCGGTTCGAGCTCGTCCTTCCCCGAGACGAACGAGCCGAGGCCGTTGTCGTGGTAGACCTCGCCGTCGGTGATGCGTACGAAGACGTTGCGCTTCGAGTCGAACCGAAGCGTGGGCTTCAATTCGACCCCGATCGCAGTGCCTTGCGGCTGGATCGCGGCGTCACCGCTCGTCGGCACCTCGTAGGTGCGCAACTGCTGGTCGAGTGCGAAGAGCGCGGCGCCCTTGATCAGTGTGTAGCCCTTCGCAGCCGACGGCTGGCCCGTGGGGCCAAGTGTGACGTCGCTCTTCGGGAGCTCGGTCAACCTCTTCGTCGTGCCGACGTAGACCTTGCCGCCCGTCTCGTCGTGGAGCAGCAGGACGAGCTTGCCGCTCTTGTCGCGTGCCGGTGCGAGGTCGAACTGGCGGCCATTCGCCGGCGGCTCGAGCGAGTTGATCTTGATCGTCGCGATCGCCTGGCCCTCGGTGAGGATGTGACCGGTCGAGTAATTCGAGAACGCGACGCTGATCGTGAAGATGATCGGGATCACCTGGAAGCCGATCAGGAAAACCGTGCCGGGAATGAGGAATTTCGCCGGCAGAGTCCAGGTGCGAGGCACCAGGTAGAGCCAGTCGATGAGCAGCGTCGAGACGGCGACGACGCCGACGGCGGGCCAGCGGTGGTGGGTGATGAGGACGTACTCGGCCCAGACGGCGAGCGCGTTCGACGCCGACAGCAGACCGATCTTGATCATGAAGCCGACCGTGCCCGAGAAGAACGCGATCGAGCGCGCGATCAGGCCCGGATGAAAGCTCGGCGGCAGTCCGGCGGTGGCGGGGTCGGAGCTCATCGGCGGGTTCGCGGAGTGGGTGAGCGGGCGCCCGTGGGCGCCCGCTCAGCTCTCAGTCGTTCCTTCGGCCTAGCCGATCTTGTCGGCGATCGCCCGGGCCGCGCCCTTGAACGAACGGACTGCGGGCATCGCGCCCGAGCCCTTCGTCGAGCGGACCCACGCCTGGCCGAGGTCGCTCCAGACGCTCGACATCTGCGGGATGTTCGGCATCGGGACGCCGCCCTTCCCTGCGGCGCCGAACTGCGCCAGGACCGGATCGTTGGCCTTCGCCTTGATGTTGGCCGGCGCGCGGCCACCAGCGGCAGCGAGCTCGGTCTGCGCGGACGGCGTCGAGAAGTAGTTCACGACGAGGTCCTTGGCCGCTGCGTCGACGTTGTGCGCCGTGGCGAACTTCGTCACCATCACGCCGTTGACGCCGAGGAACGGCACCGATGCCTTTGCGATCGCGGGCACCTGGATCACCTTGAAGCGGACTCCGGCCTTCTGGATGTCGGCAACGGCCCACGGGCCGGTGATCCAGAACGGGGTCTGCGACTTCGTGAACGCCGAGTCACACGTCGAGTAGTCGGTCTTCGCGTTGATCAGGCCTTCCTTGTTCCACTTGTCGATCAGCTTCGCGTTCTTCACGAATGCCGGATTTGCGACGCCGATGTTCGACGGGTCGAGGTTGCCGGCACTGTTCGTTCCGAACACATAGCCGCCGAGACCGGAGAAGAACGGGTACATGTGGTACGCGTCTCCGCCCGAGCCCTGCTGGACGCAGACGCCGAACGAGAGGTGGTGCTTCTTCTTGGCCGCGAGGGCCTCGGTCTCGAGCTGTGCGAAGGTCGTCGGGACCTTTGCCATCTTCGTGTTCACGATCAGGCCGACGTTCTCGACCTGCACCGGGATGCCGTACAGCTTCTTCACCGCGGTGCCGTAGGAGAAGGCGTTGAGCGTGTACTTCGGGAACTGCGCCGCGACGGTCTTGCTCGGATAGAGCGGCTCGACGAGACCGTTTGCGGCCAGCTGGCCGGTCCAGTCGTGTGCGGCGACGATCACGTCGGGGGCGTCGGCTGCCGCAACGGTGCCGAGGGCCGTCTCGATCGAGCCGAAGTCCTTCGTGACCACCTGGATCGTCGCGCCGTTCGCCGTGGCCCACGTGTTTGCGACTTTGGCGACGGAGGCCGCACGGTTCGCATCCGTCCAGATGACGATGTTCGGGCCGGCCTTGTGGGCTGCGACCGCCGACGTGGCGGCAACGGCGGCAAGCGCTGCGACGGCGCCAACCGGCGCCCACGAGCGCTTGAATGGAATCTGCATAACTGATGCCCTTCTGCTTGGGGACTCAAAACGCGCCAGCTGGGGATCGGGCGCCGGGGTGCAAGTGTAGAGCGCACTTTGGTCGATCCGCAATAACCTGGACCTACCGATTCCATCGCGTAGGTACTACGGATGCGGGCGGTCGGTCCTCGCAATAGGTGAACGGGTCTCCGCTACCCTCGGTTTGATGGCTGCCACTCGCACGATCCGCCTCGACACCGCGGTTCCCGGCCCGCGCGGCCGCGCGGTCCTCGATCGCCTCGCCGCAAGCGTCGCGTCCCCGCTTGCGATCACGTTTCCGGTCGTCGCCGCCGAGGCGCGTGGCGCGACGATCACGGACGTCGACGGCAACGTCTTCATCGATTTCGCGGGCGGAGTCGGCTGTCTCAATGTCGGTCACTCGCATCCACACGTGGTCGCAGCCGCGCAGGAGCAGCTCGACAAGTTCTCCCACACCGATTTCACGGTCGTGCCCTACGAGGTCTACGCCGAGCTCTCGGAACGCCTCCTTGCACTCGCGCCGTTCACCGGCCCGGCGAAGGCCGCGTTCTTCAACGCCGGCACCGAAGCGGTCGAGAATGCCGTCAAGTTCGCCCGGGCCTACACCCGCCGCCACGCCGTGATCGGCTTCGAGGGCGCGTTCCACGGCCGGACCATGCTCTCCCTCGCACTCACCTCGAAGACCCATCCCTACAAGGCGGGGCTCGGCCCGTTCGCGCCAGAGGTCTACCGCGTGCCGTTCCCGAACGCCTACCGCGGCCCGTCGCCGGCCGAGGCGCTCGCCGCGCTGCGCCGCGCCTTCCTCACGGTCGTCGCAGCCGAGGACGTCGCGGCGATCGTGTTCGAGCCGGTTCAGGGCGAGGGCGGCTTCGTCCCGGCTCCGCGCGAGTTCGTCGAGGGGCTCCGGGAGATCTGCGACGAGCACGGCATCGTCCTCGTCTGCGACGAGGTGCAATCGGGTTTCGCGCGCACGGGTCGTTTCTTCGCGGTCGAGCACTTCGGCGTCGAGCCGGACCTGATCACGGTCGCGAAGTCGATCGCGATGGGGCTGCCGCTCTCCGGCGTGCTCGGCAAGGCCGCGATCATGGACGCGCCGGTCGACGGCGGCGTCGGCGGCACGTTCGTCGGCAACCCGGTCGCTCAGGCGGCCGCGCTCGCCGTGCTCGACGTGATCGAGGACGAAGGGCTGGTCGACCGCTCGGCCGCGCTCGGCGAGACGATCAGGGCGCGCATGGAGGCCTGGCAATCCCGGTTCGCGCAGGTCGGGGACGTGCGTGGGCTCGGGTCGATGCTCGCGATCGAGCTCGTCGAGGACGGCGGCTCGAAGGCGCCCGCGCCGGAGCTTGCCTCCCGGGTGGTCGACGAGGCACTGAGCCGCGGCCTGCTGCTGCTGAAGTCGGGCGTACACGGCAACTGCATCCGGGTGCTCGTGCCGCTTGTCATCTCGGACTCGGAGCTCGACGAGGCGCTCCAGGTCTGGGAGGACGCGCTGGGCGTGCTTTAGCGCCGAACGGTTCGGGGTACCCTCAGCCGATGGTCGGCGAAACCCTCTCGGACCGCTACGAGCTCGAGGAGCTCATCGGTACCGGCGGCATGTCGAGCGTCTATCGGGCGCATGATCAGCTGCTCGACCGCAAAGTCGCGCTGAAGGTTCTCCACCAGCACTTCACAGCGGATGCGGAGTACGTCGAGCGCTTCCGCCGTGAGGCGCGCGCGGTTGCGACGCTCTCGCATCCGAACATCGTCACGGTGATCGACCGCGGCGAGCATGAAGGCCGCCAGTTCATCGTCTTCGAGTACGTCGAGGGCGAGAACCTGAAGCGGTTGATCGAGCGTCGCGGCCCCGCTCCGGTGACGACGGCGCTCGAGCTTGCGATGCAGATCGCCCGCGGTCTCTCCTTCGCGCACGGGCAGGGGCTCGTGCATCGCGACGTCAAGCCGCAGAACGTGCTGATGAACGGCGACGGCCAAGCGAAGGTGACCGATTTCGGCATCGCGCGCTCGCTCGACGTCCAGCACGGCATGACGCAGACCGGCACCGTGCTCGGCACGGCCGACTACATCGCGCCAGAGCAGGCGCAGGGGCAGCGCGTCGACGAGCACACCGACGTGTACTCGCTCGGTGTCGTTCTCTACGAGATGCTCTTGAACGAGGTCCCGTTTCCCGGCGAGAACTTCGTCGCGGTTGCGATGCGGCACATCAATGAGGAGCCGCCGTCGATTCGCGCGCGGCGGCCCGACGTGCCCCGGCGGGTCGAGGCCGCCGTGCACCGCGCGATGGCGAAGGATCCCCACGCGCGCTTCCAGACGATGGCCGAGTTCTGCCATGAGCTCGAAGCGTGTCTGGCCGAGGAACAGGGTACGCAGGCGGCGGGTCCCGTTTCCGCGCGACGCGCGCCTCCCGTGCGCCGGCGCGGCATGTCGCCGTGGCCGCTCATCCTCGTGCTGCTCGCGCTGATCGCAACGGGTGCGGTTGTCGCCTACCTCGTCGTGCACGGTGCGCCGAACTGGTGGAAGACCGGCTCAGGCGGCGGCGGGCGCGGCGGCGCGGCGGCTGTCCTCAAGGGCGTCACGGCATACGACCCGTTCGGAAAGCCGCCGGGCGAGGAGAACAACGCCCAGGCGCCGAACGCGACCGACGCCAGCGCGGCGACCTTCTGGTCGACCGAGAGCTATTACGCGACCTTCGCGGCCCTTCGGAAGAAGGGCGTCGGGCTCGTCCTCGACGCGGGCAAACCGGTGCAGCTTCACCAGCTCGGGATCGCGACGCAGACGCCGGGATTCACCGCCGTCATCCGCGGTGGTGACGCGGTGGGCGGCCCGTTCCCCGACTACCTGAGCAGCCCGCAGCGGGTGGCCGGCGGCACGACGTTCCTCTTGCACGGCGGGAAGCACCGCTACTTCCTGATCTGGATCACGACGCTGCCGCCGGGTCTCGTTGCTCGCATCAACGACGTAAAGACGAGTTAGAAGCGAAGCTGAAGTTAGTAGCGAAGCTGCGCGCGCCGCTCGAACCGCTCGACGGCGAGATCGGCCAGGCGCTCGAGCAGGTCCGGATACGGAACGCCTGAGGCCTCGAACAGCCGCGCGTAGACGCTCGTCGAGGTGAATCCCGGAATCGTGTTCAACTCGTTCACGAGGACCTCCCCGTCGTCGCGCACGAACAGATCGACGCGTGCCATTCCCTCGCAGTCGGTTGCGACGAACGCGCGGACGGCCAGCTCCTGTGCCCGCTCGATCTGCGCAGCGGTGAGCCGTGCGGGCACGACGAGGTCCATCTCACCCTCGTCGTATTTCGCCTCGTAGTCGTACCACTCGTTCGAGGTTACGACGATCTCGCCGGGCAGCGACGCGGTCGGGCGCAGGTTGCCGAGCACGCCGACCTCGACCTCCGTCCCCGAGACGAACTGCTCGACGAGCACCTTCTCGTCGTGCTCGAACGCGAGTGCGACGCCTGTGCGCAGCTCCTCCGCGTCATGCGCCTTCGTGATCCCGACGCTCGAGCCGAGACGGGCCGGCTTCACGAAGCACGGGAAGCCGAACGGGTTGCGTGGCTCGTCGCCGAGCCGCAACGTGATGTTCGCCGTCACCGGCACGTCGTGGTCGCGCAGCACGGCTTTGAAGATGTCCTTGTCCATGCAGAGCGCGGAGGCGAGCACGCCTGCGCCGACATACGGCACGCCGGCGAGCTCGAGCAGCCCCTGCACCGTGCCGTCCTCGCCGAACGGCCCGTGGAGCACGGGAAACACGACCTCGACATCCGCGAGCGTCGCCGCGACGTCCGATCCCGGCAGGCGGCTGAGCTCGGAGCCTGGGTCGCCGGAACCTGGTTCAAGAGTCTTAGTGCCGCGCGACTCGAGCTGCCATCCGCCCGACCGGTCGATCGCCACGGCGACGACGTCGTTGCCGCTCGCTTCGAGTGCGTCGATCACGCTGGCGGCCGAGGCGAGAGAGATCGCGTGCTCGCTCGAGCGGCCGCCGAGGATGACGGCGACGCGGCGGGTCACGGGGTGGTCGTCGTCGTGGTCGTCGTGGTCGTCGTGGTGCCGCCGTCACCGCCGGGCGTGCCGTTCTGCAACTGGCCGACGGTGATCGAGATCACCTCGTTCGGCGTCGCGTCCGACCCGCCGACGGGATCCTGGCTGAGCACGATCCCGTCCATCGACGGGTCCGTGACGGGCTGGAAGATGATCGCGGGAGTCAGTCCCGAGCCCGTGAGAAGTGCCTCGGCGTTCGATTGGTTCTGGCCCGTCACGTCGGGCACCGTGGTCGAGGCTGGGCCCTTCGAGACTTGCAACGTCACCTTCGACCCCTTCGAGATCTGGGTGCCCGGCTGCGGGTCCTCGGCCACGACGACACCCTTCGCGGCGGTGTCGGACTGCACGTCAGTCCGTGTCACGACGAAGCCCAGCCCGCGCAGCGCAGACTCCGCGTTCGCGTACGGCTGACCGGTCACGTCCGGGACTGCGATCGGTTTCGCGCCGCGCGAGACGTTGATCCGCACGTTGCTGCCCTTCACGACGAGGTCCGAGGGCGCCGGGTTCTGCCCGGTGACGGTATCCGGTTGCTCGCCGGAGAAGACACGCGTGATCTTCGGATTCAGCCCCAGCTTCGCGAGCGAAGTCACCGCGTCGGTGACGCTCAATCCGCGGACATCGGGCACGTGCACGCGCGGCAACCCGGTCGACACGGTCAGCGTCACCGTCGAGCCCTTGCCGATCTTTGCGCCCCCGCCCGGATCCTGGGCGGAGATCTGGCCGCGCGGAACCGTGTCGTCGGCTTTCTGGATGAGCCGTGGCGTCAGACCCGCCTGCTGGATCTTCAGCCGCGCCAGGTCCTTCTGTAGGAGGGTCACGTCCGGCACTGCAACCGGCCGGTTCGTGTTCAGCTGATCCTGGATTTTCGTGTAGAGGAACCAACCGCCGATCGCACCGGCGATGATCAGGCCGAGCGCAAGCAGCCACGGCCAGACCGAGCGGCCGCGCGGCGGCTCTTCGTAGTCGTAGTAGGGCGTCGGCGTCCGATAGGCGGGTGGCGCCGGTGGCGCCGCGACGGCGCGCGGGCGCGTGACCATCGTCTGCGCCGCGGCGATCCCGACGCCGGCGAGGACCTGCGTCATCGCATCCTCGGTCTCGCGCGAGACGGCGACACCACGAGCGACCCGGGCGAGGTCTGCGTCCATCTCCTCCGCCGACGCGTACCGCTGATCGGGATCTTTTGCGAGGGCACGCATCACGACGGCGTCGAGATCGTGGGGCACTTCGGGGCGCAGCGTCGACGGCGGTTCCGGCACCTGCGACAGATGCTTCATCGCGATCTCGACCGGCGTGTCGCCCGTGAACGGAACCTTGCCGGTGAGCATCTCGTAGAGCACGATCCCGAGCGAGTAGAGATCCGACCGTGGGTCGACGGGAGCGCCGCGCGCCTGCTCGGGCGAGAGGTACTGCGCCGTGCCGACGATCGAGCCCGCCTCGGTCATCTGCGACGCGCCCGACCGCGCGATGCCGAAGTCCGTCACCTTCAGCCGCCCGTCGGAGCCGACGATGATGTTGTGCGGCTTGATGTCGCGGTGGATGATGCCGTTCCGGTGCGCGAACGAGAGCGCGCCGAGGATCTGCCGCGCGTAGTCGATCGCGATCGGGACCGGCGTCGGGCCGTTGCGCACGAGCAGCTCTTTAAGGGTGCGCCCGTCGAGGAATTCCATCGCGATGTAGTAGGTGCCTTCGGCGCGGCCCCGGTCGAAGATCGAGACGATGTTCGGATGGTTGAGCCCGGCTGCGCTCTGCGCCTCGCGTCGGAAGCGCTCGACGAACTGGTCGTCCGAGGCGTGCCGCTCGTCGAGCAGCTTCAGGGCGACGCGGCGGCCGAGCTCCTGGTCTTCCGCGAGGTAGACGTCCGCCATTCCGCCCGAGCCGAGCTTGCGCTTGATCAAGTAGCGCCGGTCGAAAATGCGGTCGATCAGGGTGTCTGACGTGGTCATACGGGGCCGGCTTTAACCCTTCGACGCGGCAGGGAGGATCGCCTGCATCAGCTGCCGGGCGATCGGGGCGGAAACGGAGCCTCCAAAGCCGTTCAACTGGTGCTCCAGAACGACGGCGCCGGCGACCTGAGGGTTGTCGGCGGGCGCGAAGAAGATGAACCACGCGGTGTAGATGTGACTCTGGCTCGTCTCCGCGGTTCCCGTCTTGCCGGCGACCTTGATGCCGGGGATCGCCGCCGCGCGGCCCGTGCCCCCGGTGACGACCGCCTGCATGAACTGGTTCAAGATCGCCGCGGTCGCCGGCTTCATCGCGCGCCTCCAGACCTGCGGGTGCACGCGCGTGACGAGGCCGCCCGAGGGGCTGCGAACCTCTTTCAGCAGATGGGGCTGCATGATCTTGCCGCCGTTTGCGACGGCGGCTGCGACGAGCGCCATCTGCATCGGCGTCGTGAGGAGATGCTCCTGGCCGAACGCGAGGCGGCCCGGGTCGACGATCGACGCGTTGTCGTACAGCGTCGCGCTCTTCTTCCCGAAGTGGTAGAGCCCGCTCGGGGCGACCTCGCTCGACGGCAGTTCGAGCGGCGGCTGCGAGTAGAACCCGAAGTTCTTCGCCTCGTTGAGGATGCGCTTCGCCCCGAGCGCCTTCCCGATGTTGCAGAACACCGCGTTGATCGAGTGCTGGTAGGCCGAGAGGAAGCTGACGTTGCCGTAGCTCTCCGCCGTCTGGTCCGGGTTGAGGGCGTTCGAGACTCTCTGGCCGTACTCGGTGCAGTAGCCGGGGTCGTCGAAGCGCGAGTTCACGTTGAAGACGCCGCTGTCGAGCGCTGCCGCGGCCGTCACGGTCTTGAACGTCGAGCCCGGCGAGTAGAGGCCGGATGTCGCGCGGTTGAGAAGCGGCGAGCTCGAGCCCGGGCATGCCGCAGGCGAGTGGATGATCGAGGCATAGCCGTTCGGCGACTCGATCTTGTTCGGGTCGTACGACGGCGAGGACGCGCTGACATACACGGCGCCGGTCTTCGGGTTCATCACAAACGCCGCCCCGCACTTCCCGCGCAGCGCCGACTCCGCGATGCGCTGCGCGTTCACGCGTAGGTTCAGCACGAGGTTGTTGCCCTTGATCGTCGTGCCTTTCAGACGTTCGCTGAACGTGTCCCAGATCGTGCCGAGGTTCGCGTTCGACGCGGTCAGGTAGGCGTTCTCCTGCCGCTCGATGCCGGCGCGCGAGCGGCCCTGCGTCGAGTAGCCGAGTGTCTGCGCCGCGAACCCGTGAGTCGGGTACGTCCGAAAGTAGAGCGTCTGGCCGGCCTCCTTCTTCGCAACGTTCTTCGCGAGCACGGTCTTGCCGTCGGAGGCATAGATCCAACCGCGCTTGATCCGGAACTGGGCGACCCGCTGGATCGCGTTGTCCTGGCGCGCCGCGAGCCCCGCCGAGGCCCACACCTGCCAGTAGGTAGTCGCAACGATGAGCGCCGAGAGCAGCAGCAGCGACAGGAGCGCGACGCGCGAGATCTGCTTGTTCATGCGTTCGCCCGGTCGGAGACGAGCAGGAGCCCCGCGAGCAGCACGAAGTTCGCGACGACCGACGACCCGCCGTAAGACACGAACGGCAGTGTGATCCCTGTGAGGGGAATCACCCGCAGCACGCCGCCGACGATGATGAACGTCTGAAACGCGAAGCCGAACGTCAGGCCCGCCGCGAGCAACTTCGAGAAGCCGTCGTCGGCCTGCAGCGCGATCTTCATCCCGCGCGCGACGAACAGCATGAAGACGAGCAGCAGGGCTGCGACGCCGATCAGCCCGAGCTCTTGCGCAAGCGCGGAGTAGATGAAGTCGCTGTTCACGTAGGGAATCAGCGCGTGGCCGTCGGTCGTCGAGAACGTGCCCTTGCCGAGCCCGGCGCCGCCGAAGCCGCCGTTCCCGATCGAGTACAGCGATTTCACGAGCTGATAGCTCTCGCAGTCCTGGCGTAAAGCGAGGCCGCCGGTCGACGGGCAGAACACCTTGTGGGTCGTCCACGGGTGCAGCCAGATGGTCACGCGTTCGTGAACGTGCGGGATCTTCTCGTAGGCGCCGACGCCGCCGACTGCGAAGAGCGCGATGCCGGCGAAGACGAACGAGAGTCGCGCGGTTGCGATGTAGAGCATCGACAGGAAGATCCCGAAGTAGAGGAGCCCCGAGCCGAGGTCGTTCGACGACGCGAGCACGAGCATCGTGCCGCCCCAGATCACGAGGAGCGGGCCGACGTCTTTCGCGCGGCCCTGCGCGAGCACCTCGCGCTTCTCCCGCAGGTACGCGGCGAGAAACACGATCAGGCAGATCTTCGCAAGCTCGCCCGGCTGGAAGTTGTAGCCGCCGACGTGCACCCACAAGCGCGCGCCGTTGACGGTCGTGCCGAGCCCGGGCAGCCGCGGCAGGAAGAGCAGCACGATCGCGCCGATCCCGAACAGGTACTTGACCTGCTCGAGCACGCGGTAGTCGCGGCGCAGCTTGAAGAGCGTGAGCGCGAACAGCGAGACGCCGATCACGATCCAGAGGCCCTGTTTGAACGCGTCGCTCGGGCCGAGCCGGTAGATCTCCGTCACACCGACAGCGGTGAGAAGCCCCGCCATCGGCAAGAGGTACGGATCAGCGTTCGGCACCGTCGCGCGGGCGACGAAATGCGCCGCGAGGTAGAGCGCGAAGAAGAAGATCGCGTACCCGAGCGATCCCCAGCTGACGACAGCCTGTCGCGCGATGTAGACGGACGCGAAGCCGATGCCGGTGAGCACACCGACAACGCCGAGGTAGAGGAGCTCCCTGTTTCTGTTCCTCAGCGGGCGAGCCCCCACCAGACGAGCGCGACGATCACGAGAACGAGCCCCGCGATCACGAGCAACGCCAGCAGGCGCCGGCCGAAGCCGGCGGTAGCCGCGTCCGGCTCGGCCTCGTCGGCGATTGCGGTCTGGATGTCGGCGGCCGAGACGACCATGGTGTCGACGGCAGACGGCGTCGTCGTCGCGGTTGCATCGGCGTCGTCGTCGGCCTCTCCGGCCGGCGCCGCGATCGGCTCGGGCGGCGGCACGGCGTCCTCGGGGTGCAGCGTGTCCTCCTCGTCGAGGGCCGCCGGGAACTCGCGCGTGCGCTCGTCGGGCTCATTCGCGTGCGGCGCGTCTCCCTCGACCATCTCGAAGAGCACGGCGGTGATGTTGTCGTCACCCCCGCCGTTGTTCGCGGCGCGAACGAGCGCGCGCGAGGCCATGTCGAGGTCGGAGCGATACTCGCGCAAGATCTCTTCGATCGCGTCGGCGGGAACCATGTCGGACAGGCCGTCCGAGCACAGGAGATAGAGATCGCCCGCCTCGGGTCGCACGGAGAACGCGTCGACGTCGACGTCGGGGTCCGTGCCGAGCGCGCGCGTGATGACCGAGCGCTGGGGATGCACCTCGGCCTCCTCGGCCGACAACTCGCCGCGGCGAACGAGCTCGGCGACGAGCGAGTGGTCGTCGGTGATCTGTTCGAGCCGCCCGCCGCGCAGCCGGTAGGCGCGCGAGTCGCCGACGTGGCCGAACGTGATGCTGCCGTCGCTCTCGACGAGCGCCACGGTCATCGTCGTCCCCATGCCGCTCGTCGCGGGATCGGTCGATGCCCGCTCGTGCACGCGACGGTTCGCCTCCTGGATCAGCTCCGTGACGCGCGACTCGCCGCCACCGTGGGCGTTCGACTCGCTGAGCGCGCCTGCCGCGAGGGCAGACGCGATCTCGCCCGCCTGCGCGCCGCCCATGCCGTCTGCGATCGCAAAGAGCGGCGGCTGGACGACGAACGAGTCCTCGTTGTGGCGCCGCTTGCGGCCCGGGTCGGTGCGGCTCGCGTGGTCGCCGAGCTTCACGGTTCGAACCTCAGATCAGTCTCGCCGATCCGCACGACGTCGCCTGGGACGAGCTTTCGGTCACGTGTCAGCCGAATGCCGTTCACGAAGGTGCCGTTGGTCGAGCCGATGTCCTCGATCCACACTCCGTCGCGGCGTGGCTCGAACCGTGCATGCCGTGTCGAGGCGTACTCGTCGGCCTCGAGCGCAACGTCGTTGGTCGATCCACGCCCGACCGTCAGTGGGTGCGAATCGAGCGTGAACATCTCGCCGTCGGCGAGCACCGGGCTCGTAAGGACGACGAGTCTGCCGAGCTCGCGCGCGACGGGCTGAGGCAGAAGCCCTGCCGCCGCCGCCTGCTGGGGCGCGAGGATCATCGATTCCTGCGGCAGCCGAAGGTCGCGAGCCGCGGAGCGCACGATGCGCCAGATGAAGAGGTAGAGGAGGACGAGGAAGCCGATCTTCAGGAAGAGAAGCGTCGTCTCGACCTGCGCCGAGAAGACCACCGCCACTACGCGGTCTCCCGGGTGAAGGTGATCTCGGTGGAGCCGATCGTGAAGCGTGTTCCGTCCTCGAGCTTCACCCGTTTCACGCGCTTGCCCTTCACCTCGACTCCGTTCGTCGAGTCGAGGTCGACGAGCCAGTACGTGGCACCTTCCTGTCGAAGCTCGGCGTGGCGCCGTGAGGCGTTCGGGTCGGGCACCTGGAGGTCGGCGTCCTTCGACCGGCCGAGCACGACCCGCCGCGCGGTGATCTCGTGGCGCGCGCCCCCGAAAGAGAGCACCCCGATTTCGCGCTCGATCCCAAGCTCGACGGGCGAAGCCGCTTCGGTCGGTTGCAGCACCGCCGCGCCAGGCTTGTAGACCATTGTCGCCCCGGGCTCGACCTGGCTCTGCGGGGCGTCCGCCTCTGCCTTGCCGGTCTGCACCATTCGCGTCGCGATGCCGAAGACGCCGACATCGAGATCGTCATCGGTGTCGAGCTCGACCCGCGGCGAGGAGAGCAACGCGTAGTTCTCGCGCCGCGCGTGCTCGGCGAGATATTCCTGGAGCTCATCCCGGAGCTGCGCCTCGTAGCTCGAGAACTGCTCGCGGTCGCCCGGCGACAGAAAGATCGTGTACTCGTTCGGCACGTAGACGCGCGACACCGAGACGTTGCGGTGGTCGTCCATCTCCTTGATCAGCTTGCGGGCCAGCTCGACGGGCTGCACGTTCGTGCGGAACGCGCGGCCGAAGACGCCCTCGAAGAGCGACTCGAGCTTCGATTCGATGTTTCGGAGGACCGACATAGGCGACCAGGGTCTTCCCCGGAGGAGGCAAGTCTAAAGACGCGGTTCGAAGGCGAGGGCGGCGGCCGTCACCCAGGCGGCCGCAATCAGCGGCAGGACGGCTGCGGCCGGAGCGGCGAGCGCGGTCGCTGCGAGCAGTGCGGTACCGAACATCACCGCCGGCCACGGGCCTTTGCGGCGAACGTGGGGAAGGACCGCTGCGGCGGCGGCGAGAATGACCGCTTCGGCGATGAGCGCAGGGTGGGCGCTCGCCTGGGCGGCGATCGCGTGGCCGACGGCGGCGGGCCGGCTCGAGCCCGCGACTCCGAGTCCGAGTGGCGGCATGGAGCCGTCGAAAGGCAGCGGTGCCTTCCGGACACCGGCGACCAGGGCTGCGAGCAGCACGGCGGCCGCAGCCGTCGCCGCGCGCCGTGCCCGGCCGCGGGCAAGTTGGGCCGCGAGCGGCACGAGCGCGAGTGCAGCGAGCGGCGCGAGGAGCGGCCCTGCGGCAAGGAGCAACCCAGCTCGAGCGTCCTTCCAGGTGAGGGCGACCCAGGCCGCGGCGACGAGCGCGTAGACGACCGCAAGCCCGAGCGAGATGTTCGCCAGCGGGAAGAAGACGACGGTGAGCGCGAAGAGGAGTCCGGCGCGTGGAGCCGCAAAGCCGAGTGCGCCGCCGGCCGCGGCGAGCCCGAGCGGCCAGCCGGCCGGGTAGAAGGGGATGCGCAGCGCGACCCAGCCCGAGGCGATTCCCGCGAGCGCGGCGGGGAGCGCGCGTTCGGCGACCACGGCGGGGCTCGGCCGCGCCGGCGCGGTGGGGCTCGAGCCGCCCGCCTTCGAGCCTCCCGCCTTCTTTCGACGCCGCTTGGGGAGCGAGCGCAGCTCTTCGGCGAGACGCGCTGCCCCGGGACGGCGCTGCGGGTTCACAAGGAGGGCGCTCGCGACCGTCTCGAGGACGTGCGCGGGTAGGTCGGGGCGGAGCGAGGAGAGGGGTGGTGCGCCCTGCTGGATCCGCCGCGAGGTCTCGGCGAGGTCGCCTTCCCAGAACGGATGCTCGCCGGCGAGCGCCTCCCAGAGCAGCACGCCGAGCCCCCAGACGTCAGCCGCGGTCGTCGCCGTGAGCCCGTGCAGCCGCTCCGGTGAGATATACGCGAGCGTTCCTGGGATGTCGCCGAGCGCGGTCAGCGTGTCGAACTCGGCCATCTGCGCGAGCCCGAAGTCGAGCAGCCGCACGTCGATCCCGTCGGATTCTGCGAGCAGGACATTCGACGGCTTCACGTCCCGATGCACGATTCCCTTGCCGTGGGCGTGCGCGAGGGCGTCCGCGATCTGGGCCGCAGCCTCGATCGCGTCGCGATCGTCGAGCTCGCCGGCCCGCATCGCCTCGCGGAGCGTCCGGCCGGGGACGTACTCGTAGGCGATGTAGACGTGACCCGTATCCCGGGCGAGCGAGAGGATCCGCTGGCAGTGCGGGTGGCGCAGTGATGCCGCAGCCCGCGCCTCGCGCTCGGCGCGATGGCCCGACTTTCCCTCGCGCGCGACGATCTTCAGCGCGACGTCGAGGCCGCTCTTTTCGTCTCTCGCGAGCCAGACATGCCCCATCCCGCCAGAGCCGAGGGGGCGCAACGGCCGGTACCGGCCGAGGAAGAGGTCGTGCGCCTGTGCGGCCGAGGACACAGAGATGCTTCTACGTTGTCGCCGGGAGAATCCCTGCTCCGACCGGGCAAAGCGGTAGATTCGACCCGGCATGGACACGCGCGACGACGACATCCAGTTCGACTTCTTCGACGACGAGCCTGCGACGACCGAAGCTCAGTCCGGCTCGCGCGTCCGCATGCCCCGTCGTGGCGGTGGCCGCGGAGGGATGCCTCGCCGCCCCGCCGGCCCGTCGCATGGGTTGTCGCCGCTTGTGCGCCTGCTCGGCCTGATCGTCGTGGTCGTCGTCGTGCTGGTCTTCTTCGGTCTCCTCCTCCAGTCGTGCACGGCCACCTCGAAGCACGACGCCTACCAGCACTACATGACCAAGGTCGGGACGATTGCGAAGAGCTCGGAGGACGACGGCACCGCTGTGGCAAACGCACTCGTCACGCCCGCGGCGAAGGCGACGACCCTTGGCGCCACCCTTGGCGGCCTCGCAGAGCAGGAGCGGCAAAACGTGGCCGCGGCCACCCGGCTCAACCCGCCGGGGCCGCTTCGCGACCAGAACCAACGGCTGATCGAGGCGCTGCAGTTGCGCGTCAGCGGCGTGCAGGGACTTGCCGACACGTTCACGAGCAACCCTCAGTCGAAGGCGACCGGTGAGGCGCAGGTGCTGTCGGAGCAGGGCGACCGCTTGCTCGCGAGCGACGTGATCTGGGACGACCTCTTCAAGGGGCCGCTCGCGGCGCAACTCAAGCGCGAAGGCGTCACCGGTGTCTCCGTTCCCGACTCGAACTTCGTCTCCAACCGTGACCTGACGACGGAACGGTCGATGTCGCTGCTGCTCACGCGCTTGAAAGGCGCATCGACCGGAGGCACCCCCACGGGAATTCACGGCACGAACATCGTCGATGTGAAGGTGCTGCCGGGCAACCAGGCCCTCTCGACGACCACGAGAAACACGATCACGGCGACGACCGACCTTGCGTTCGTCGTCACGATCGACGACTCGGGCGACTCGCAGGAGGTGGGCATCAAGGTGACGCTCACGATCCAGAAGGCGCAGGGGGCGATCGTCCGGACGAAGACGCTCGACCTGATCAATCCGGGCCAGCAGCGCTCCATCACGTTCTCTGATCTCGGCACCGTGCCGTTCGCGCAGACGACGACCGTCCTCGTCGATGTTGCAGCGGTGCGGGGCGAGCACAACACCTCGAACAACAAGGCGAGCTTCCCCGCCATCTTCTCGTTACCGTAAGAGAGGGTGCACATCTCAGCGACAGCCGCCCTCGCGGTCGCGATCGCGGCGATCGTCGTCGGCGCGACCGGCCTGGGGCTTGCGTGGTTCGCATGGGTGAAGGTGCGGCGCGTCCGCGAGGCGCAGCGCGTCCTCCTTGGTGGCAGCCGGAAGGACCTGGTCGAGTTCGCCGTCTCGTTGCAGGCGCGGATCGACGACCTCCACCGCGCGGTCGACGAGATCGCGGCCGGTCTCGCGCGGGTCGACCGGCGGATCGACGCGACCGTCATGAACACCTCGATCGTGCGCTATGACGCCTACGAGGACACGGGCGGGCACCAGTCGGCATCGCTCGCGCTGCTCGACGCGGCCCGAACGGGCGTCGTCGTGACCGCGATCCAGGGACGCGACTACGCGCGGATCTACATGAAGGAGCTCGACCGCGGTCGCGCCGCGGTCGCGCTGTCACCGGAGGAGCAAGAAGCCGTCGAACGGGCCATGGGCCGCTGAGACTTCCCGGGAGGCGCTGACGTCCCCGGGAACGTCAGTGGTGTTCGGGGAGGACGCCAGGCTTTACGCCGGTGCGGTCGGGTACATTCCCGGGCAGGGTGCAGCAGGTTCTCGTTCTCAACGCGAGTTACGAGCCGCTCAACGTGTGCTCGCTCCGCCGCGCCCACGTGCTCGTCTTCAAGGGCAAGGCAGAGGTGGTCGAGGAGCTCGATCGACCACTTCGCTCGGCCACCGACACGTTCCGGTGGCCACACGTCATCCGCCTCGTGCACTACGTCCGCGTTCCGCGGCTCGTGCAGCGGAAGATCTCGCGGCGCGCGCTCTTTGCACGTGACGGCTGGCAGTGCGTCTACTGCGGAACCGCCGGCGGACGTCTGACGCTCGACCACGTGATCCCGCGTTCGCGCGGCGGCGACTCGAGCTGGGAGAACGTCGTCACCTCATGCGCGCCGTGCAACCTTCGCAAGGGAAACCGCCTGCCGCACGAGATCCACATGCAGATGACCGTGCGCCCGAGGCCGCCGGCCCCCGTGCTCTTCATCCGCCTGGCGACGCCGAAGATCCCGCAGCGGTGGGAGCGATACCTCGCGCCCTACGCGACGTCGACGGCCGCCAGCGCGGCCTGAGCCCCCGAATCGACGTGGTCGGCCATAGGCGAGGTCGAGCGTCGAGACGATCGCGGCGATCAGGTACGGCGTGACGCGGTTCACTCACTCAAGAACGTTCGACGGGCAACTCCGGATACTGCTCCCATTCGGACCACGAGCCGGGGAAGAGCACCCCGTCTCGGCCGGCGAGGTGGAGCCGGTGCAGAACGACGCACGCCGTGACGCCTGAGCCGCAATAGGCGACGAGCTCGCCGGTGGGGAGCGTCGGCAGAGGCTCGCCCCAGGGGGCTGAGAGCGCGCCCGGGATCCGTCCGGGGACGCGGTCGACTGCGTTGGCCTCGCCGCGCCAGCGGGACGCCACGCGCGTGTCGACGACGACGAGCCGCCGAAGCGACGCCGCAAGCTCCTCGCGGCCGACCGTGTCGCCCGTGCGCTCGCGGGGGACGAAGTGCGCAGGCGCTGTCCGCTCTTCGCCTGATCGCAGCGGGCCGCGCCACGCGGCGAGGTCGAGTACAGCGCACCCGTCGTGCCCGAAGTGCCGCAGCAGCCACCACAGCCGTTCGGCGCCGCCGAAGGTTCCGTAGGCGACGACGAACGACTCGTCGTCGATGCCCGCCCGTGCAGCGACTGCGGCGAATTGCTCGGCGCTCGGAAGCGGGTGGCGCCCGGCTGGACCGGAGGGTGCAGCCAGGTCGCGGTTGACATCGAGGAAGACTGCGCCCGGGATGTGGCCCTCGCGATAGGCCCGGCGGCCCGAGTCGGGGTCGTCGAGCGACCAGCGGCAGTCAGCGAAGACGTAGCGCATCCGTGTGACAGGAAAGCAGGCGGCGGCGTAGGAGGAGTATGAGACGCTCATTTCCACTCGTGCTCGCGGCCGCCATCGCGGCCTTCCTCGTCGTCGCGTTTGCCGGCATCGGTCGCCCCGAGGCCGCCCGCGGCGACATCGCCACACCCGACACCGTGACAACGACGGGGCACGGTGTGATCACCGCGGTCCCGGACGAGGCCACAGTCACGGCCGGGGTGCATACCCAGGCCGCAACTGCGGCCGACGCCCTCGCACAGAACGCGAAGCTGATGAACGCCGTCGTCGCCGCGCTCAAAGGCGCCGGGGGCGGCTCGCTGCAGACCCAGCAGGTCTCGCTCTACCCGCAGAACGACCAGCAGGGTCAGGTGACGTCGTACGTCGCCGACAACTCCGTCTCCGCCAAGACGAAGATCGCCGCCGCCGGCCCGCTCATCGACGCCGCGGTCGGTGCCGGCGCGAACACCGTCAGCGGCCCGGCGCTCGATGTCTCGGGCAGCGACGCGCTCTACCGCGACGCGTTGAAGAAGGCCGTCGCAGACGCGCGTGCGAAGGCAGTCGCACTCGGCGACGCCGGCGCGTTCGGGGTCGGGCCTGTTTCGACCGTGGTCGAAGGCAGCACCCAACCGCAGCCCGTGTTCGCCGCGCAGGCGTCGGCCGTCGCAAAGGACACGACGCCGGTCGAACCGGGGACGCAGCAGGTCACCGCCGACGTCACGGTCACCTTCCGGCTTCAGTAACGGACTAAGAAGCTTCTAAGCCAGGCGGAGCCGCAGGGGTCGCTCGCAGCGCGCACAGACGCTGCGAGCGGCCCCTTTCCGCTCGGCGAGATGCACCGGCAGCGGCTTCTCGCACGTGCACCAGAGTGCGGTCGGCTCGGTAGGGGTGACGGGCACTACGCCGCCACGGCCTCGGACGCTTCGACTGCGACCTCCGCCGCAACGGTCGGCACGGTCTCGATCGTCTCGATGATGCGCCCGGCGATGCGGTACGGGTCGCCGAGCGAGTTCGGGCGGCGATCCTCCAGGTACCCCCGGTAGCCGTCCGCGATGAAGCCGTGCGGGATGCGGATCGACGCGCCGCGGTTTGCGACGCCGTAGTTGAACTTGTCGATCGACTGCGTCTCGTGCAGGCCGGTCAGCCGCATGTGATTGTCAGGCCCGTAGACGGCGATGTGCGCATCCTTGTGCTCGTCGAATGCGGCCATGAGCGCCTCGAAGTATTCCTCGCCGCCGACTTCGCGCAGGTGCTTCGTCGAGAAGTTCGTGTGCATCCCCGACCCGTTCCAGTCGTGCTCCATCCCGAGCGGCTTCGGGTGGAAGTTGATGTCGACGCCGTAGCGCTCGCAGAGGCGCAGGAGCAGGTAGCGCGCGATCCAGACCTCGTCCGCGGCCCGCTTGGAGCCTTCGCCGAAGATCTGGAACTCCCACTGGCCCTTTGCCACCTCCGCGTTGATGCCTTCGAGGTTGATCCCGGCCTCCAGGCAGAGGTCGATGTGCGTCTCGACGATCTCGCGCGCGACGTCGCCGACGTTCTTGAAACCGACGCCGGTGTAGTACTCGCCCTGCGGCGCGGGGAAGCCCTCGCGCGGGAAGCCGAGCGGCGCGCCGTCGCGATAGAGGAAGTACTCCTGCTCGAAGCCGAACCAGGTGTCCGGGTCGTCCGGGATCGTCGCGCGGCTACATGACGGGTGCGGGGTGCCGTCCGGCAGGTGCACTTCACACATCACGAGCTTGCCGCCCGGGCGAGCCGGGTCGGGGAAGAGCGCGACGGGCTGGAGGACGCAGTCCGAGCTTCCGCCCTCGGCCTGCTGGGTCGAGCTGCCGTCGAAGTTCCAGACCGGCAGGTCCTCGAGGGCCGGTTCCCCTGCGAACTCCACGATTTTCGTCTTGCTGCGGAGGTTCGGGACGGGTTCGTACCCGTCGAGCCAGATGTATTCGAGCTTCAACTTCGCCACGTTCGATTCCTCCTGCTGTCGCTTCCAGAACGAAAAAAGGCCCCACGACTCCGGGAGTCGTGAGGCCTCGTTGCCTCGAGAATCAGTGGCACCCGCGCCCGAAGGCCGGTACCTCCCAAAAACCTAGCGGTCCGGGTGGCTCGAGCGCAAGGGCTGGATCTCGAGCATTGAGCTCTGGGAATGGTCGACCTGGAGCGTCGTGTGGTCGATCCCGAACCGGTCGTGGAGGATCGATTCGAGTTCGCGACGGATCGCGTGGCAATCCTCCCCCTGCCCGACGAGGACGTGGGCTGAGAGCGCCGGGAAGCCCGAGCTGATCTCCCAGACATGGAGGTCGTGGACGTCCGTCACCCCGGGGTGCTCCCGGACAGCGGCGGCGATCTCCTCGGGGGACATCCCCTCGGGCGCCGCCTCGAGGAGGACGCGGCCGCTTCTCCGGAGCAAGGGCCAGGCAGCGAGGAGCATCGAGCCTGCGACGAGCAGCGAGGCGATCGGGTCGGCGCGGTCGAAGCCGGTCGTGAGCACGACGAGTCCGGCGACGGCTGTCCCGCCGAAGGCATACAGGTCGGTGAGGAGGTGCCGGTAGCTCCCTTCGACGTTCAGGTTCGTGCGGTTCGCGCGCCCGACCTGCCAGAGGGCGAGCACGTTCACCCCTGCGCCGGCGGCCGCCGTGACGAGCACGAGTCCGCCGTGCACGCTCGGGGGGTTGAAGAGCCGGCGTGCGCCCTCGACGGCGATCACGAGGCCGAGGATGAGGAGCGTCGCGCCGTTTGCCTGAGCCGAGAGGATCTCGGCGCGCCGGAAGCCGAACGTCATGCGCCCGCCCGCGGGTCGCCGGGCAAGCCGGGCGGCCCACACGCTCAACCCGAGCGCCGCGGCGTCGACGAGCATGTGCGCGGCGTCCGAGAGGAGCGCGAGGGAGTGAGCGGCGAACGCGATCACGACCTCGGCCGCCATGAAGCACACGATCAGCGCGAGGGCGACCGCGAGCGGCCGAACCTCGGTGTCCGCGCCGGCGGCATGGCCGTGGTCCGAGTGGTCGTGGCTCACGACCACAAGTGTTGCGCGTTTACCTGCTGCGAGCGAGGTCGCGCTGCAACTCGCGAATGCGTGCACGCTCACGCCCCCAGCGCGTGAGCGCGATCGCGGCGCCTGCGGCAGCGATCAGGCCGACGAAGAGCGCGGGGAGGACGAGCACCCAGGAGCTGAGCCGGCTCGAGCCGTTCGCGGCGCTCGAGGCGTTCGCGGGGCCAAGGTCGTTCGGCCCGACCACGGTCTGTGTCCGTCCGGGCGGCGCATAGGTCGCGACCGGGTACCAGGTGGTGATCCGCCAGCGGCCCGCGATCTTCTGCGCCTCGGCGCGGAACGACCAGGCTCCGAGCGATTTCTTCGTCGGCTGGAGCAGGATGTCGAAACCGATGTCGCCCGGGTAGGAGTAGTTGACGATGAAGCCGTGGAAGCGCGTCCCCTTCGCGGGGTAGCTCTGCACCGAGGTGTTGCCCTTCAGCCACTCGCGATGGGACGTCGTTCGCGCGGCGCCCGCCACGAGCTGCCAGCCGCGGCGGAGATCCTTCTGCTCGACGACCGCCGGGACGAACGCATCGAGCAACGCGTTGATGGCGGGGCGGTCGGGCTTCACCTGCCGTGGGTCCGCGTGCGCGGCCGAGGGCAGCACGAAAGCGAGCACGAACGCGACGAGAAGGAGGCGAGCCCTCACGGGAGATAGAACGAGCGAACATGGCTCGAAGTTAGGACTCGTCTCATCAAAGCGATTACCGAATTTCATTTGCGGCGGGCGGCTGGGGTCCGTATCCTTTCGCGAGCCATGTCCGGGATCACCAACGCAGACGTCTGCCGCTTCCGCTCTTAGCGGAAGCAGTGCGTCTTCGTTCGGTCTTTCTCTCACGATCCCAAGGAGCATGGTGTGTCATCGCAACAAGCAGTTGTCGTACGTGACCTCAAGAAGGTCTTCAGCCGCCGGAAGGGCCTCGTCCACCGGCGGAAACGCGCAGCGCTGAGCGGCGTTTCGTTCGCAATGGAACGCGGCGAATGTGTCGCGATCCTCGGCCAGAACGGCTCGGGCAAATCGACTCTCGTTCGCCTCCTCTCGACGCTGCTCTTGCCGGACGGCGGGTCGGCGCACGTGTTCGGGCACGACGTCTTCAAGGAGGCGCGTGCCGTGCGCAGGCTCGTCAACCGCGTGTCGGTCGAGGCGAGCTTCTTCAAGAAGATGAGTGCGGCTGAGAACCTCGCGTATGCGGCGCGGTTCTACGGAATGGGCCCGCGCGAGACACACGCGAAGATCCCGGTCATCCTTGAGCGGGTCGGTTTCCCGGCGTCTCGCCGAAACGAGTCGATGGAGAACCTGTCGCGCGGCATGCAGCAGAAGGTCGCGCTCGCGCGAGCACTTCTCACCTCGCCGGTGCTGCTGCTGCTCGACGAGCCGACGACGGGCCTCGACCCACGCTCGAAGCACGAGGTGCAGACCTTCATTCACGAGATCCGCGAGCGGCACGACTCCACGATCCTGCTCTGCACGCACGACATGAACGAAGCCGAGGATCTCGCCGATCGCATCGGCCTGCTCGACCGTGGCGAGCTTCTCTTCCTGGAACCGGTGGAGGACGTGAAGGAGCGCTATGGCGTCGAGACGCTCGAGCAGGCGTTCTTCGCCGCGACGGGCCGCACGTTCGAGGACGAGAAAACCGAAGACGACGAGGAGAGGGAGGTGTTCGCGTGATCGCCGATACGACGTTCACTCGCCGCAAGGTGCTGCGCAACGAGCTGATCGGGCTCTACGGCGTCGTCGAGCGCAACCTGTACCTGACGAAGCGTTACTTCCTCTGGGATCTCGCGTTCCTGCTCTGGACGATCGCGAACACGCTCACGATCGTGTTCATCTCGCGCGGCGTCGACCTCTCGCCGGCGGCGCGCAACGATCTCGCGACGAAGCTGCTCGTCGGCGGCGTCATCTGGGCGTTCCTCGGGATCATCTTCGAGATCGTCACCGAGACGGTCGCGTGGGAGCGTTGGGAAGGAACGATCGAGTACACGTTCATGGCGCCGGTCTCGCGGCCCGTGCACCTGATCGGCATGGGCATCTACGCGGTGCTCTACGGGCTCGTGCGCGCGGCGGCGATCTTCGTCGCCGTGGTCGCGTTCATCGGCATCCATCTACCGCACGCGAACTACGGCGCTGCGATCGCGCTGCTTGGGATTGCGTCGATCTCGTTCATCGGCGTCGGGATGATGACCGCCGTTCTGCCGTTGATCTCGCCCGAGAAGGGCACGCAACTCGGGTTCGTCGCCCAGGGCTTGATGCTCGTGGTCTCGGGTGTCTACTACCCGGTCAGCGTCCTCCCGCACTGGATGCAGTGGATCGCAAAGATCTCGCCCGCGACGTATGCGCTGCGTGGCAATCGCGACCAGATCCTCCACGGGGCGGGCTTGCGCTTCGCGGACGTGTGGCCGCTCATCGTGATCGGTGTGCTGTCGATCCCGATCGGCCTCCTCGTCTTCCGCGCCGGCGAGCGGTACGCGAAGCAGCACGGAAAGCTGAAGCGCTCCGGATGATCGACCTGCGGCCCGTCTCGAACGACGACGACCTCGCCTCATGGGCGGCGCTGAAGAGCGCGGTCGTCCCGAACGAGCCCGTCACCGCCGAGCAGTTGCGGCGTGAGGACGAGCCCGACCGGCTGTTGCTGCTCGCCGCGCTCGACGGCGAGCTCGCGGGCTGTGGGATCGCCGACCGGTCGAGCTTCGGCGCCCGGGCATTCATCGCCGTCCGCGTTCTCCCCGAGTATCGGCGTCGCGGCGTCGGGACGGCGCTCCTCGCTGCGTTCAGCGGCCACGCACGCTCGCTCGGGCTCACCGGGGTGAACGCGTTCGTCTACGCCGACGAGCCGCACTCGATCGCCTTCGCCGAGTCGATCGGTCTTACGGGCGTCGACTACCAACTCCAGCAGGTACGCACCGTTTCAGACGAGCCGGTGCCCGACGTGCCGGCCAGTCTCGAGATCGTCTCGCTCGAGCTGCGCCGCGACGAGCTGCTCGAGGCGGTCTGGCCGGTCGCGCTCCAAGGCTACGAGGACATGCCGATTCCCGGCGGCGTCACCTACAAGAAGGAGACGTGGCTGCGGGACGAGGCGACCCGGCCCGGCGGTTCGTTCGCCGCGTTCGAGGGCGGCGAGGTCGTCGGCTATTCCGGGCTCGTCGAGCATGCCAACGGCGACGGGATCGCCGAGCACGGCCTCACCGTCGTGCGGCGCGATCGCCGCGGCCGCGGGTACGCGCGAGCGTTGAAGCGCGCGCAGCTGCACTGGGCCGCAGCGAACGGCGTCACCGACCTCGTCACCTGGACGCAGCAGGGCAACGAAGCGATGCAGGCGCTGAACCGCAGTCTCGGCTACACCGACACGAGCAAGGTGATCACCTACCAGGGCCCACTGCCGTGATCGAAGTGCGCGCCGTCGCGTCGGAGGCGGACATCGACGTCTATCTCGACGTCCGAAACCGCGTGCACCCTCAGACACCGATGCCGCGCGAGTGGGTGATCGAGCAGCGGCGGAAGCCCGACAACCTCGACCTGCTCGCAGCGCTCGACGGCGTGCCGGTGGGAGTCGCAACCGTCTCGAAGTTCAGCGGCTACGAGGGCGGCGAGCTTGCGTACACGACCATTCGCGTCCTTCGGGAATCGCGCCGGCGGCGTCGGCACAGCGCTCTTCGCCGCGTCGTCGGAGCACGCGCGTCGGCTCGGCAAGTCGGCGACGATGACGGTCGTACGCGACGAGGACGCGGACTCGCTCGCCTTCTACGGCGGCCGCGGGTTCGAGGAGCGCGGCCGGATGCAGGACGTGACGCTGGAACTCTCCCGAGTGGACGCCAAAGTCCACGCGCCTGACGGCATCGAGATCGTGCCTCTCGCCGAGGCGCATGAGCGCGGCGTCTACGCGGTTGCGCTCGAAGCGGAGCCCGACATCCCCGCCGCGGCGGCGCTCGTGCCCGCCCCGTTCGACGCGTGGCGGGCGCGGCTCTGCGGCGAGCTGATCCTCCGCGAACTGTCGTTCGTCGCGATCGAGGCGGGCCGGGTCGTCGGCTACGCGATTCTCGGCCGCCACAGCACCGACACCGCCGACCACTGGATGACGGGTGTCGCCCGCGCGGCCCGCGGGCGCGGTGTCGCCTCGGCGTTGAAGTGCTCGCAGATCGCCGCGGCGAAGGCGGCCGGCTGGTCATTCCTCCACACCCAGAACGATCTGGGGAACGCGGCGATGCGGGCCGTGAACGAAAAGCTCGGCTACGAGCGAAGATTCGAATGGGTTCACCTCATCGGTCCGCTCGCCTAGGTTCATACATCGAGCGCGCCGCTTTGAAACGATGAGGCCCTCAGGTACCCGAGCGGAAGCGAGCGACGACCATGGCGATGATCGAGAGCAAGGACCGTGCGACCTCTGACCCGGACGCGCGGAAAGAGGTCATCAAGCAGATGAAGAAGGAGGGCGTCGAGTACGTCCTCTTCTGGTTCACCGACATCGAGGGACACCTGAAGAGCTTTGCGATCACGCCGTCCGAGATCGAGGGCGCGCTGAACGACGGTATGGGCTTCGACGGCTCGTCGATCACAGGCTTCAACGCAATCGAGGAGTCGGACATGGTCGCGATCCCCGATCCGTCGACCTATCGGCTCATGCCGACGCGCGAGGGTGCGGCGAAGGTCGGCCGGATGATCTGCGACATCGTGAAGCCCGACGGGGTGCCGTACGAAGGCGACCCCCGGTACGCGCTTCGCCGCGCGCTCGAGCGCATGCAGAAGCTCGGCTTCGACACGTTCAACATCGGGCCTGAGCTCGAGTACTTCCTGTTCCGTGACAACAAGTCGACCGAGACGCTCGACGAGGGCGGCTACTTCGCCATGACCGCACTCGACGCAGCGACCGAGTTGCGGAACGAGACGATCAACGCGCTCGAGCACATGGGCATCGGGATCGAGTACCACCACCACGAGGTCGCGCCGTCACAGCACGAGATCGACATGCGCTACGCCTCGGCGCTCGACATGGCCGACCAGACGATCACGTATCGCCTGATCGTGAAAGAGGTCGCCGCAAAGAATGGCGTCTATGCCACGTTCATGCCGAAGCCGCTCTTCGGTGAGAACGGGTCGGGCATGCACACGCACATGTCGCTCTTCAAAGACGGGCGCAACCAGTTCTTCGACGGCAGCGACCAGTACAACCTCTCGCCGGTCGGCAAGCAGTTCATCGCCGGGCTGCTCCGCCACGCGCGCGAGCTGGCGCCGATCTTCGCGCAGTGGGTGAACTCGTACAAGCGGCTCGTGCCTGGGTTCGAGGCGCCGGTGTACGTCGCGTGGTCGCAGCGCAACCGCTCGGCGCTCATCCGCATCCCGCTCTACAAGCCGGGCTCAGAGCAGGCGACGCGCGCCGAGATCCGCTGCCCCGACCCCGCCTGCAACCCGTACCTCACGTTCGCGACGCTCCTCCACGCGGGGCTCGAAGGCATCGAGCAGGGCTACGAGCTCGAATCGCCCATGGAGACGAACCTCTACCACCTCACCGCCGAGGAGCGGCGCGAGCAGGGAATCGTCTCGCTGCCGGAGACGCTCGGCGAGGCGGTCGACGAGCTTGCCGGCTCGGAGCTGATGCGGCGCGCCCTCGGGGATCACATCTTCGATGCGTACGTCAAGCTGAAGCGCAAGGAGTGGGACGAGTACCGCGTCCAGCTGACGCAGTGGGAGCTCGACCGTTACCTGGGGGTGCTCTAGAGGAACGTACGGATCGACTCGCGCTCGACGCGCAGGCCGATCACCTTGGTGCCGTCGTCGATCTGCTCGATCGACTCGGCAGGCACGATCCGCCGCCGGCGGGCGAAGAAGCCCGAGCGGACCGAGAGAGCATCGGGTGTCTCGGGGCTCGTGCCGTACATCGGGCATTCGACCGTGCCGACGACGCGGCCCCGGGCGTCTGCGACGAGGAAGCCTGCGGTGCGGCGAAGATCGATTGCGAGGGCGCTCATAGGTACGAAGATATTCCCCGTTTGCGAGAAAAATCCCTTCCTTTCGGTAAATCTTTTGTTAGAGCCTCTCAGCCCCATTTCGCCGACATCGCGAACCACGCGATCCCGAGCATGACCAGGTAGATGCTTGCGAGGCCCGCGACGATCCGGCCCACCACAGGCTTCGCGCTGCGACTCCACCAGTAGGCAAGCCCGATCGAGAGCAAGAGCAGCAGGAGCCCCGAGTCGGAGACGCCGAACCCGATGCCCACCCAGGTCGGATCCTTGCCCCCGAAGGCGTCCTTCTCGTCGGAGTAGATGATCTGGGCTGCGATCCGGAAGACGAGATAGGCGGGCACGGCCGAGACGAGCGTCCAGAACGTCGCCGTGCGCAGGAAGGCGAGCTCGGGACGGCGCCAGGCGACGGTCGAGATGATGACGGCGGCGAGAATCGCCCCAAAGAGCGCCATCGCGCCGAAAACGTGCAGAAAGAGCGGCCAGAACGGGCGGCTGAAGGCGATCACGAGCCGGGCTTCCAGATCATGAGGACGAGGATGCCGACCGTCGCGAGGCCCGCAAGCCACGAGACTCCGTTCCCTTTCGGGTCACGAAGGATCGCGCGCAACTCGTCCGTGGTCGTGTCACCGGCGGCCGCAAGCTGCTCGGCAAGCGCGCGCGCGCGCCCCTGATGGCGCCCGCCGATGCCGCCGAGCGCGCTCGAGGCGACCCACAACACGAGCGATGCCCAGATCCAGGTTGCCCCGAGGCTGAAGTGGAGCTCGTGCCACAGCCAGATGCCGAAGAGGAGCGTGCCCGCGACGCCGAGCCCGATCACGGGGAGGGTCCGGCGGATCAGGCGAAGCAGGAACGCGGTCTCGCTCGGCTTCTCGGCCTTGACGGCGAGCGTGTTCAGGATCGCCGCGGCGGCCGACCCGCCCACGAAGAAGAACGCCGCGGTGACGTGAAGCGCCAGGAGCCACTGGACCGTGCTCAACGTCGCGAGCGTACGCTTGTTCTCGGATGGAATCGCGGAAGCGGCACCTCAATCTCCTGACCGAAACGATCGAGGCGGTGAACTCGACGCTCGACCTCCAGGAGGTTCTCGTCCTCGTCGCCACGAAAGTCGCGGACGCGCTCGAAGCGGATGCGTGCTTCGTCTACCTCTACGACGAGCGCGCCGACGAGCTCGTGCTGCGCGCCACCCGAGGTACGAGCATCGACGAGATGTCACGTCGCCCGCGCATGCGTCCCGGCGAGGGAATTACCGGATCCGCCGCCGCGGCCGGCGCGCCGGTGATGCTCGCATCCCAGGCGCATCTCGATCCGCGCTTCAAGAACTTCCCGAACCTGCCGGAGGATGAGTACGAGTCGATCCTGGCGGTGCCGATCCTCACGCGTGACGGGACGCTCGAGGGCGCGCTCAACCTGCGGACGCGAGAGCCTCGCGCATTCTCGGAGGGCGAGGTCGACCTGCTCCTCGCAATCGCGGCGCAGGTGGCGCAGTCGATCGAGCACGCGAAGCTCTATGCCGAGGCACAGCGGCGAGTGCACGAGCTCGAGGCGCTTGCGCGCATCTCCGAAGCGGTCTCCGAGTCGCTCTACCTCGAGGAGTCGCTCGAGGCGATCGTGAAGGCGACGATGGATGCACTCGCCGCGACGGGCGCAGCGCTCGTGCTCGACGACGGCCGCATCGCCTGGCCGGAAGGCACGGCGGACGAGTACGCGATTCGACAACCGCTCCGGTGGCGCGGCCGCGAGATCGGTGAGCTCGTCGCCGACCGCTCGACGCCCTTCACCGACGAGGATCGAGAGCTGCTCGCGTCGATCGCGACGCATGCGGCCGTCGCGCTCGAGCACGGCCGTGCGGTCATGCGCGGGGTGCTCGCGCAAGAGATCCATCACCGGGTGAAGAACAATCTTCAGACCGTCGCGTCGCTGCTTCGGCTCCAGGCGCGCTCGACCGACCGCATCGACCCGAAGGAAGCGCTCGAGCATTCGGTGAATCGGATCCTCGCGATCGCGGCCGTGCACGAGCTGCTGACAGAACGGCGCGACGAGGATGTCGATCTCGCCGATCTGATCGATCGCCTGCGCGCGATGCTCGTGCAAGGAGTCGGTGGTGGCAAGGATGTGAGCGCGCAACTCGAAGTCGTCTCTCTGCCGGGCGCGCGAGCCACCGCGCTCGCTCTCGTGTTCGCCGAGTTGCTGCAGAACGCGCTCGAGCACGGCGGCAATCGCGTGCGCGTCGAGCTCGCGCGGCGAAACGGCGACGTCGTGCTCGCGATCGACGACGACGGGGCAGGTCTGCCCGAGGAGGTCTCGAGCGGCACAGGCCTCTCGATCGTGCGCGCGCTCGTGCGGGACGAGTTGCGCGGCACGCTCGACCTGCGTTCGGAGGGCGGCACGCGCGCCGAGGTGGTGTTCCCGGCGGCTTAGCGACCGCCGAGCGCGCGCTGCACGCGCCGGCCCGCGGCGGTGGGGCGGTAGAGCGACGACGGCGGTCGCGTCGCGAGGACCTCGCGCCGCACGAGGTTCGCGTCTTCGAGGTCGTGCAGGGTGAGCGCGAGCGCGCGCGGCGTCACGCCCGCGACTCCGGCCTTGAGCTCCGAAAAGCGACGTGCCTCGCCGAGTTCGGCAAGAACCGGCACGGACCATTTGCGGAGAAGGGTGTCGTGATCGCCTGCGGCGAGCACTCGGGTGGCGGTTGCCGCCGCGCCGCGACCAGCCGGGGTGGTGACGTATTCGGGGCGCAGCGGATGCCCGTAGCCCGTGTTCGCCCGCGCATAGCCCTGGGCGATCAGCGCATCGAGCGCACGGCGAAGCGATTCGCGCCCGACGCCGAGGCGCCGCTGCAGCTCCACAAGACGCGCGCCGCCACGCTCGCCCAGCAGCGCCAGCACGGGGGGCGACCAGCGATGGTGAAAAAGCTCGATCAGGTCGTCGGTTGACATGAAACAGTACTAAGTATAAAAACGTGTCAAGACGACATAAGGAGGCTCTCGTGGGGGTCGGTGTCAGCGACTACGACCGCGCGCTTGCGTGGTATCGCGACCTGCTCGGGTTCGAGCTCGTGTACGAGCTCGCGGAGTACGGCTGGTGCGAGCTGAAGACGCCGTTCGGCTTCAACATCGGCCTTGGTCAGACCGAGACGGTCACACCCGGCAGCGTCACGCCGACGTTCGGCGTCACGGACATCGACGCTGCGATCGCGTATCTGCGCGAGCACGACGTGAAGGTCGAGGACTGGCACGAGATTCCCGAGATGGTGCGGCTCTCGACGTTCTACGACCCGGACGGCACGTCGTGGATGCTCGCGCAGACGCTCGACCGGAAAGACGCTCGCGGCTAGTGGACCTCGAGACGTATGCATTCGTGCTCCTGCGTCGGCCGGCCGACGCGCCCGACCACCCGGAGCCCGAGCTCGAGCGGATCCAGGCGGGGCATCTCGCCAATCTCGCCGCTCTTCGGGCAGCGGGCAAGCTCGTCGCCGCGGGGCCGTTCTCAGAGCAGCCCGACGAGTCGCTGCGGGGGCTCTGCATCTTTGCCACCTCGCTCGACGAGGCGCGGGAGCTGATGTCGCGCGATCCTGCCGTACTGGCGGGCCGCCTCGAGGCCGAAGTCATGACCTGGTGGACGGAGCGGGGGTCGGTTAGCTTCAAGCGACGGTGACCGCGCTCTGGCACGTCAGCGAGGACGATTCGATCCGCCGGTTCGAGCCGCGGGCGGAGCCTGCGCACGACTCGCCCGAGCCGCTCGTCTGGGCGATCGACGACGAGCACGTCCCCGCGTACTGGTTCCCGCGCGATCTCCCACGCGGGACGTTCTGGGCCGTCGATTCGACGAGCGACGCGGACGTCGAGCGTTTCCTCAACGGCGACCGCGCGCTGCGCGTGCACGCGATCGAGGCGTCGTGGCTCGAGACCATGCGTGCTGCCCGTGTCTTCGGCTACCGGCTGCCGGAGGGGCCGTTCGAGCCGTATCCCCGCGCAGCGGGCTACTGGGTCTCGCGGGAGGCGGTCGATCCGCTCGAGTGCGTCGCGCTTGGCGACCTCCTCGCGCGGCACGCCGAGGCGGGCATCGAGTTGCGGCTCGTCCCGCGACTCGCGCCGCTCTGGGAGCGCGTGATCGCCTCGACGCTCGAGTTCAGCGGCATTCGCCTCCGCAACCTCTGACGCTCGCCCCGGGGCGTACGCCATCGAACTGCAGGATTCCGCGCCCGGAGCCAGTTTCGTGCCGGCATCTCGTCGCGACCCGCCGCGGCACTGTCCCGAACCTACCCCAGCCACCCCGCCGCAAGTCAAAGATTCACGAAGTCTCGACACTCCCGGCACCCGCACGTACTGGTGCCTGGCACCGGCCGTGACGCCGGGGGACATGACCCGTCGGGACGGTCGGCGCCGTCAGGCCTGCTGGTCGTCGAAGCTGAAGTGGAAGTGGTCGTCGTGGGCGTGCACGCCGAGGACCTGGTCGGCGAGCGCTGCCGCTGCCGCTCGGTCGAGGTAGACGATCGCGCCGTCGCGCTCGACCGTCTCGTCGCCCTCGGCGGGCTCGGTCGCGTCCTCGATTGCGATCTCGACCTCTCCGTCCACGTCTTCGGCGGTGATCCGCAGCGCGCCCATCTGCTTCAGCGCATCGACGGCATCTTCGGCGATCTCCAACATCGTGCGAGTCTAGTGAAACAGGCCCGGGCGACCAGACGCGTTTTGCGCTGTGCAAGGCTATGGGCGTGCGCATCCTGATCGCCGAGGACGAAACGATTATCCGGCTCGACCTGCGGGACCTCCTCGAGCGCTCCGGCCATGAGATCGTCGCCGAGGCGCGTGACGGGGAGGAGGCGGTCGCGCTCGCGCGAGAGCACCAGCCGGAGCTCGCGATCATGGACGTGAAGATGCCGAAGCTTGACGGCATCGACGCCGCGCGCCGCATCCTCGAGGAGCGGCCGATCCCGATCGTGATGTTGACGGCGTACGGCCAGGAGGAGCTTGTGAACCGCGCGGTCGAGGCCGGCGTGTTCGGCTATCTCGTGAAGCCGTTCCGCGAGCACGACCTCGTGCCCGCGATCGCGACGGCTCGCGCCCGCCACGAGGAGCTCTCAGCCGTACGCGAGCAGGCCGAGTCGCTCGCCGACGCGCTCGCGGCGCGCAAGGCGATCGAGCGCGCGAAGGGGCTTCTGATGGCGAAGGAGAACCTCTCCGAGGCCGACGCGTTTGCGCGTCTTCGCAAGGCGAGCCAGGTGAGCGGCCGTACGCTCCAGGTGATTTCGGAGGCCGTGATCGCTACATTCGACGCGTCATGACGGAGACGCTGACACCACCCAGGGAGCGCATTCGGCGCGACACAGGGTCGGGCACGGGCGACGCCTGGCGCGTGATCGTGCTCAACGACAACCACAACACGTTCGAGGGTGTCGCGTTTGCGCTCGCGCAGACGATCCCCGGCGTCGACTACGACCGCGGCATGGCGTTTGCCACGAAGATCCACTCGACAGGTCAGGCAATCGTGTGGTCGGGCCATCAGGAGCTCGCCGAGCTCTACCACGCACAGCTCGTGGCCTACGGCCTGACGCTCGCGCCGCTCGAGACGTGAACGCCGACGCGCTCGCGGGAATCCACCGCGTGTTCGCTGCGTTCCGTGGCGGCGATCCACGCGCGCTCTTCGAGGTGATCGCCGAGGACGCGGTGTGGATCGTCAACGGCACGGTGCCGGTCGCGCAGGAATATCGCGGCCGCGAGCGCATCTTCGAGCTGTTTCGCGCGACGCGGCGGCTGACCGACGGCACGTACCTGAGCGAATTGAAGTGGGCGCTCGCCGATGACGAGCACGCAGTCGCTGTCTACCGTGCGCGCGGGCAGCGCCTCGACCGCGAGCTCGACATCGACCAGGTGCTGCTGATCACGCATACGGACGGCGTGTGGCGCGAGATCACGGCGATCCCGAGCGACCCGCCGGCGTTCGAGCGCTTCTGGGCGTGAGGGTCGGCGTCCAACTGCCCGAGGTCGAGCGCGAGGTGCGCTGGCCCGAGCTCGTCACGATGGCCCGCGCCGCTGAGCAGTGCGGCTTCGACTCGCTGTGGGTCGGCGACCACCTGCTGTACCGCGGTGACGGCCGGCCGGAGCGCGGGCCGTGGGACTGCTGGACGTCGCTCGCCGGCCTCGCGGGGGTCACCGAGCGCGTCACGCTCGGCCCGCTCGTCGCCTGCACCGCGTTCCACCCGCCGGGGATCCTCGCGCGACAGGCCGCGGCCGTCGACGAGCTGAGCGGCGGCCGGCTCGTCGCCGCCTTCGGCGCCGGCTGGAACGAGGCGGAGTTCCAGGCATTCGGTCTGCCGTTCGACCAGCACGTGTCGCGCTTCGAGGAGGCGTTCACAATCGTCAGGCGCCTCCTCGCCGGCGAGCGCGTCACCTTTGAGGGGCGATTTCACTCGGTCGCCGACGCTCGCCTCTTGCCGCCACCCGCGCGCCGTCCGCCGTTGATGATCGGCGCGAACGCGCCGCGCATGCTCTCGATCGCCCTGCCTCACGTCGACGCGTGGAACACGTGGTACACCCACTACGGCAATACAGTCGACGGCTTCGCTGCGCACAACACAGAGATCTCGGCGGCGGCCGAGCGCGCCGGGCGCGAGCCGGCGCAGATCGAGCGAAGTGCATGCGTCCTCGTCGATGCAGGCGACGGAGGAGAGCGCCCACGCGATGTTGAGGCCGTACCGGTCGCCCATCTTGCGGAGCATCTGCAGGGACTCGCCGACGTGGGCGCCGACGAGGCGATCCTCGTGCTCGATCCGATCACCGAGGCGTCGATCCGCGCGACGGCTGCCGCGATCTACTAGCCGGGACGCTCGTCGCGCAGAAGTCCCCAGAGGAGCAGGTCGACGCGGCGGCCGCGCTCGAAGTTGCGGCCGCGCATGGTGCCCTCGAACCGGTAGCCGAACCTCGCTGCGATGTGGGGAACAGCGGTGTTCTCGGGCAAAGCCGTCAGCTCCATGCGCTCGAGCTCGAGCTCGCCGAACGCCCAGTCCAGCACGAGGCTCAGTGCGCGCGTGAGCACGCCGCGGCCACGCGCGTCGGGCACGATCCAGAAGCCGGTCTCGGCGCGGCGGTTCTTCCAGTCACAGCTGTGCAGCATCAGGGTCCCGAGGAAGGTGTCGTCCGGCGCGGCGATTGCAAACTCCCACTGCCTGAGCTCCGGTGGCCCCGTCCACGTTGCATCGAGCCAACGTTGCACGTGCGCCGTGTCGGCGTCGTGCTCGTAGCCGAGCAGGTTCGCGAGCTCGGGGTCGCCCCGGAATGCGGCGACGTATGGCTCGACATCGGCCGGCGACAAGGCGCGTACCGTGACGACGCCGTCCGTCAGCCTCGGCACGGTCAAGCCTGGGCGTCCTCGAAGACCGTCTCCCAGCGCTCGAGGAGCTCGGCCAGATCCTCGCGCGCGTCGCGATGCGCCGCGAGAAGCGAGACGTCGCCCCAGTCGGCCGCGAGCTTCTGCTCGAGCTCGGCGACCCGCTCCTCAGCTTGCGCGACCTCGAGCTCGACGAGCTCGAGGTCGGTTGGCTTCGCCTTCGTCGGTCGCCGCGGCTTCTCGCGTTTCGGCGCAGGCGTCACGATTACGGGAGCGGACACCGAGTCGTCTGCCTGTGCGCGTGCGTAGTCGGCCCAGCCGCCGGGGAACGAGACGATGCGCTTGTCCTCGACCGCGAGCAGCCGGCTCGCGACGGCGTCGAGGAGTGCGCGGTCATGTGAGACGAGGAGCACAGTTCCGGGGAATGCCTCGAGCGCGATCTCGAGCGATTCGCGGGATTCGAGATCGAGGTGGTTCGTCGGCTCGTCGAGGACGAGGAAGTTCGCGCCGGAGGCGACGACGATCGCGAGCGCAAGCCGTCGCCGCTCGCCGCCCGAGAGAACGGCGACAGGCTTCTCGTGCTCGTCCCAGCCGGAGAAGAGAAACCGCCCGAGGAGGTTCTGGGCATCGGGCCGCTTCAACCCCGTTCCCGACATGGCAGCGTCGAGGACCGAGCCACGCTCGTCAAGCTCTGCCTCGTGCTGCGAGAAGTACGCGACCTCGACCCCATGACCGAGCCGCACTTTCCCGCCGGCCGACTCCCGCTGGCCGAGGATCGTCTCGAGGAGCGTCGTCTTGCCGGATCCGTTCGGGCCGACCAGCGCGACGTGCTCGCCGCGCTCGATCGCGAACGACGTGTCGACGAGCAGTTGCTTGTCGCCGGCGCGGACGGACAGGTTCTCGACGACGACGACGTCGCGACCCGAGCGGGGCGGCTTCAGGAAGTCGAACCCGAGTGCGCGTTTGCGCTCGTCGGGCGTCTCGACCCGCACCTTCTTGATCCGCTCGATCTGCTTCAGCTTCGCCTGCGCCTGCTTGGCCTTCGACGCCTTGGCGCGGAAGCGCTCGACGAAGCGCTCGAGGCGCGCGATCTGCTCGGCCTGTCGAGCAGCCTGCTTCGTGAGATGGATCGAGCGGGCCGCCTGCTCGCGCCGCCAGACGTGCCAGGCACCGGGGAAGTAGACCGACTTGCCTCCCTCGAGCTCGAGCACCGCGGTCGTGACGGCTTCGAGGAACCAGCGGTCGTGGGCAACGAGAATCACCGCCGCGTCGAGCGTCTTCAGCATTCCCTCGAGCCACTCGAGGGATTCGATGTCGAGATGGTTGGTCGGCTCGTCGAGGAGCAGGAGGTCGGGCTGCGATGCGAGTGACCGGGCGAGCGACGCACGCGTCAGCTCTCCGCCGGAAAAGGTCGAGACGGGCCGGTCGAGGTCGGCGTCGGTGAAGCCAAGTCCCCGGACGACCGACGCGGCGCGCTCCCGCCAGTCATAGCCGCCCGCGTGCTCGAGCCGCGCTTGCGCCGACGAGTAGCGTCGAAGCGTTGCCGGGTCGTGCGCGCCGTTTGCCATTCCCCGCTCGAGCGAGCGAAGTTCCTCCTCGACCGCCGCGAGGTCGGCCGTGCCGGCGAGCACGTAGTCCCGCAGCGGGCGCGCGCTCTGGGCCGGCGGCCGCTGGTCGTGCAGCGAGATTCGTGTGCCGCGCTCGAGCGCGACCTCGCCGCCTTCGAGCGACACCTCGCCGGCGAGCGCCCGCAGCAGCGTGGTCTTGCCGGCCCCGTTCGGGCCGGCAAGTGCCAGCCGGTCTTTGCGTTCGACCTTGAACGACACTCCATCGAAGAGGACATCGCCAGAAATCTCCTTGCGGAGTGAGGATGCGATCACGACTGCCACTTCCTTGAAAGTATCTGGTGATGCGCCTCGGCCTGATGGGACGGATCTTGCTCGGGGGTGGGATCCTCGTGCTCGTCCTCTCGGTCGAGTTCGTTCTCATCGTGCACTCCTTCCGGTCGGTACAGCGGTACACCCGCTCCGAGCAGCGTGCGGAGCAGACCGTTGTTGTCGGAACCGAGATCGAGAAGCTGGTCCTCGACCTCGAGACCGGCGCGCGCGGGTACGTGATCACGCACGACCCAAGCTTTCTCCAGCCATGGCGTCGGGCGCAGCGAGATCTGCCCGGGAAGTCGCGCTCGTTGCAGCGCCTTTCCCCTGCGGCGTGGACGACCGAGCTCGATCGTCAGTGGCGCGCCTACCTCGCCGAATGGTCGAAGCCGCTCGTGCGGCTGACCGCCGCGAACCCGAAGGCCGCGGCAGCTCTCGTCGCCGCAGGCGGAGGCAAGCGCCGCATCGACGCGATCCACCACCTTGTCGACCGTCACTTGCAGCTGACGGAAGCGCTTGCGGCGCGCGACCGTCGCCAGGTTGCGAACGAGCGCCGTTACGGCGTCGCAATCGGCCTCGTCGGGATTCTCGTCATGATTCTGCTGTTCATCGCCGGCATTGGTTATTTCCTTCGCTCTGCGATCGCCCCGATCAGGCGGATCGCGGCTGCGACGGAGGAGGTTGCGGCCGGGGGTCTCGGGGTCGAAGTCCCCGAGCGCGGCGTCGGCGAGGTCGGGAGCCTCGCGTCGGCGTTCAACGCGATGTCGCGATCGCTCGTGGGACAACAGCGCGCCCTCGCCGACCAGAACGTCGACCTCGAGCGCCTCGCAAACGTCCTCCGCGCGGTGCTCGACTCGACCGTCGACGGCATCCTCCTCTCCGACGCCGACGGGAATGTCCAGCTCGCAAACCGGCCGGTGGTCAAGCTCACGCGCGACTTCGGCATGACCTTCGACGGGCCGGTTGTCGACCGTCTTCTCTCGGTCGGCGACCGAATGGCCGACCCCGTCAAGTATCGAAACGCGATGGAGCGCCTCCGCGAGAACCCGAATGACCCGACGTTCGACGAGTTCGAGGACTCACTCACCGGGCGCGTCTTCCAGGGGTTCACCGCGCCGGTGCGCGACGACCACGGCGGGTTCGTCGGCCGGATCTGGACGCTGCGCGAGGTGACGAAGGAGCGGGAGCTCGATCGTCTGAAGGACGATTTCGTCGCCACGGTCTCGCACGAGCTGCGGACTCCGCTCACCTCGATGATGGGCTTTCTCGAGATGATCCGCGAGGGAGAGGCCGGCGAGCTCACCGACGAGCAGAAGCGGTTCCTCGCGATTGTCTACCGCAGCTCCGAGCGGTTGCAGCGGCTCGTCGGCGACCTTCTCTTCGTCGCCCGTCTCGACGCGACCGGGCTGCAGCTTCAGTTCGCCCCGGTCGACCTCGTGGCGCTCGTGCGTGACGCGGCCGAATCGGCGGGCGCACTCGCGCGTTCGCGCGAGCTCGACCTGCGCCTCGACCTCGCGCCGCTTCCGGCCCTCACGGGCGACAAGGAGCGTCTGTCGCAACTCGTCGGGAATCTCGTGTCGAACTCCTTGAAGTTCACACCCGCCGGCGGGTGCGTCACGGTGCGGACGTTCGTCGACGGCTCGCACGCCGTCGTCGAGGTCGAGGACGACGGCATCGGGATCCCCGTCGCCGAGCAGGACCGGCTCTTCCAGCGCTTCTTCCGCTCTTCGATTGCGACGGAGCAGGCGATCCCGGGGACGGGCCTCGGCCTCGTTATCTCCCGCGCGATCGCCGAGGCGCACGGGGGCACGATCGGTGTGCGCTCTGAAGCCGGAGCAGGGGCTTGCTTCCGGGTCGAGTTGCCGCTCGAGCCCGAGGAGGCGGCCGCCTGAGAATCGTCGCGCTCGACGTCGGGTCGTCGTCGGTCCGGGCCGTCGCCTACGACGAGCGCGGTGAGCCCGAGCCGGGCGACGCGCGCCTCAAGTACGGCGATGTCGATGCAGACCAGCTCGTGGATGCGTGCCGCGCCGTGCTCGCGCAGGTCGGCGAAGGGGATGCGCTCGCGATCTCCGCGTTCTGGCATTCGCTCGTCACCCTGGATGACGCAGACCGCCCGGTCGGCCCGCTCCTGACCTGGCGCGACACGCTCGGCGACCCGCCGCCGCTCGATCCTGCCTCCTACCACCGACGTACGGGCTGTTTTCTCCATCCGGCGTACTGGCCGGCCAAGCTCGCCCGGCTCGCCGTCGAGGGCGTGAGGCCCGCGCGGTTCGTGTCGTTCGGCGACTACCTCCTGCTCCGGCTGACCGGGGAATTGCAGACCACGGTCTCGATGGCTGCGGGTACCGGGCTCTTCGACCCGAATCGGCTCGACTGGGACGACGAGACGCTCGAAGCCTCGGGCGTCCGCCGTGAGCAGTTGCCCCCGATCGGTGCCGAGCCGGTTGCGGATGTCTTCCCCGCGCTCGGCGACGGTTCTTGCTCGAACGTGGGCGTCGGTGCGGTTGGCCGCGGACGCGTCGCGCTCACCATCGGAACATCGGGTGCCGCACGAGTTGTCTACGCCGCAGCGGAGGCGGCCGCCCGTCCGGGCCTCTTCCTTTATCGCCTCGACGAGGAGCGTTTCTGCGAGGGCGGTGCAGTCTCCGACGGCGGCAACCTGCATGCGTGGCTTCGCGCGACCTTGAGCGACTTCGACGCGTCGGGGCTCGCGGAGCGGCCGGCCGCCGCGCACGGGCTCGTTTTCCTGCCATTTCTCGGCGGTGAGCGCTCGCTCGGCTGGGATGCATCGCGCCGCGGTCTTGTTCGCGGGCTCACGTTTGCGACGACCCCGCTCGACCTCGTGCAGGCGGCGCTCGAGGCCGTGTGTTACCGGTTCGCCGCGATCCTCGAGGCGATCGGCGGTGTTGAGTCGGTCGTCGTCACCGGCGGCGCGCTGCGCGCGAGCCCCGACTGGGCCCAGATCCTCGCCGACGCGCTCGGGCGGCCCCTCGAGGTGTCGGCGACCGCCGAAGGATCCGCGCGTGGGGCGGCGCTTTGCGCCCTCGAGCGCCTAGGCTGTACGCCGCCGCCGGCACCGATCGCGCGTGTGGTGGAGCCGCGGCCCGACCGGGCCGAAATCCACCGGTGTGCGCGCGAGGTACAAGAAGCGGAGCTCAACATCGAGGAGGGCGCGTGATCGAGATCGTTGGCGGCGGGCTGGCCGCGGCAAAGCTGGTCGAGGGCTATCGCGAGGCGGGCGGCGAAGATGCGATCACGATCTGGTCGCAGGACAGGCACGGCCCCTATCACCGGCCGCCGCTCTCGAAGCGTGTGCTGCGTGGTGAGGCGGAGGCAGAGACGAGCCTCGTGCATCCCCACGATTGGTATGCGGAGCATGAAGTCGACCTGCGCGTCGGCGAAACGGTCGGCTCACTCGACGCGCTCACGGGCGAGACGATCGTGATCGCGACCGGCGCGCGCCCGCGCGAGCTTCCCGGGACGATCGGGCTGCGGTCGCTCGACAGCGCCGTCGAGTTGCGGCGGCGCGCGAAGACCGCGAAGACCGCGGTCGTGATCGGCGGCGGCTTCATCGGCTGTGAGGTGACGGCGTCGCTGACGATGATCGGGCTCGAAGTGACGCAGATCGTGCGGGAGGAGATGCTCTTCGCGCCGCTCCAGGCGCCGGAGTTCTCAGAGGCCCTGCACGATCTCTATCGCTCACGCGGAGTCGATCTCCGCCTCGCGGCGACGGAGATCCCCGAAGGCGCCGACCTGACGGTCGCCGGCATCGGCGTCACCCCGAATGTCGAGCTTGCGCAGGATGCGGGTCTCGAGGTGCGAAGCGGCGTTGTCGTCGACGAGCGCTTCCAGACGGCGCAGGCCGGCATCTACGCGATCGGCGACGTCGCCGAGTTCTACGACCCGCTCTACCGGCGCCACCGGCGCATCGAGCACTGGTCGAACGCCGCCTACCACGGGACGACGCTCGGGAAGATCCTGGCCGGCGAAGACGCTCGCTACGACACCGTCTCGGCCTTCTTCTCGGAGGAGTTCGGCCAGTCGTTCAAGGCCTTCGGCGATGCTCAAGGGCACGACGAGACGGCGCTCGAGGGCGACTTTCACGGAGACCGCGCCGTCCTCCGCTTTCTGAAAGGCGGCGGCGCGATTGCCGCTGTCCTGAAGGGGCTCGACGCGGAGGAGGAGTCGGCCTTGAAGGACGAGATCCGAGTCGGCGCAGCGGCGACCTCGTAGCGGTTACGCTCGGAGCAAGCGACCTGCGAGGAGGAGCGTTGGCCACCACGGAGATCGAACGGCTTTCGATCGACACGATCCGCACGCTGTCGATGGACGCCGTCCAGAAGGCAGGCGTCGGCCATCCGGGGACGGCAATGGCGCTCGCGCCGCTCGCCTACCTCCTGTACGGCGAGGTGCTGCGCCACAACCCGGCGAGCCCCCACTGGGCGGGCCGCGACCGGTTCGTCCTGAGCGCCGGCCATGCGTGCGTCCTCCAGTATTCCGCGCTGCACCTGACGGGCTACAACCTCTCCCTCGAGGAGCTGAAGCGCTTCCGCCAGTGGAACTCCGCAACACCGGGACATCCCGAGTACGGCCACACCGAAGGCATCGAGATCACCACCGGGCCGCTCGGGCAGGGCTTCGCGAACGGTGTCGGAATGGCCATCGCCGAGCGTTTTCTCGCCGACACGTTCAACCGGCCGGGGCACGCGGACGTCGTCGATCACCGCGTCTACGTGATCTGCTCCGACGGTGATCTGATGGAAGGAGTCTCGTACGAAGCGGCCTCGATCGCCGGGACGAACGGCCTCGCGAAGCTCATCTACTTCTACGACGACAACCACATCACGATCGACGGCACGACGCACATTTCCTTTACGGAGGATCGAGCCGCACGCTTCGAGGCGCTTGGCTGGCACGTGCAGACGGTTGCGGATGTCAACGACCTCGATGCGTTGCGCGCGGCGATTGCGGCCGCGCAGGCCGAGACGACGCGCCCCTCGCTGGTGATCGTGCACTCGCACATCGCGTTCGGTGCGCCAAACGCGGTCGACACGGCGAAGTCGCACGGTTCTGCGCTTGGCCCCGAGGAGGTCGCAGCGACGAAGAAGGCGCTCGGCTGGGATCCCGACAAGCACTTCTATGTGCCCGAGGAGGTGTACGCGCACCTGAACGGGGTCGACCGTGGCAACGAGCTCGAAAGCGAATGGCGGGCCACGTTCGATCGTTGGTCAGCGGCGTTTCCTGCGCTGCGCGAGAAGTGGGACGCGGCCTACGATCGCCGCATCGGCGCGTGGACGCCGCCGACGTTCGCGGCAGGCGAGGAAATCGCAACCCGCGATGCCGGGAAGAAGGTGATGCAGGCGTTCAAGGACGCGGTCCCGACGATGATCGGCGGCGCGGCAGACCTCGTCGAATCGACCAAGACCGAGTTCGAAGGCGGCGGATTGCTCTCCGCGCAGTGGACCGGCCGCAACATCGCGTTCGGGATCCGCGAGCACGCGATGGGCTCGATCGTGAACGGCATCGGCGTGCACGGCGGGTGCGTGAAGCCGTACGGCTCGACGTTCCTCATCTTCAGCGACTACATGCGGCCCGCGGTACGGCTGTCGGCGTTGATGCACCTGCCGGTGCTGTGGGTGTGGACTCACGACTCCGTCGGGCTCGGCGAGGACGGCCCGACGCACCAGCCGGTCGAGACCTACGCGGCGTTGCGCGCGATCCCGAACCTCTGGTTCATGCGTCCGGCCGACGCGAACGAGACCGCCGAGGCGTGGCGCGTCGCCCTCGAGCGTACGGACGGACCGGTCGCGCTCTCGCTCTCGCGACAGAAGGTGACGACGCTCGATCGCGCCGATCTCGCTCCCGCTTCGGGGCTCGAGCGCGGCGCGTACACACTCTGGGAATCTTCCGCCTCACCCGAGGTGATCCTGATCGGCACCGGAGCGGAGGTCGGGCTCGCCCTCGAGGCGGGGCGCAAGCTCGCGGCCGGCGGCACCGAGGCGCGCGTCGTTTCGATGCCGTGCTGGGAGCTCTTCGAGGCGCAGCCTGGGGAGTACCGCGACGAAGTCCTCTCGCCGGACGTGCGCGCTCGGCTCTCGATCGAGCCGGGCGTCGAGCTCGGCTGGTCGAAATGGGTCGGCGACCGTGGCGGGTCGATCTCGATCGAGCATTACGGGGCGTCCGCTCCGGGCGAGACCGTTCTCTCGGAGTTCGGCTACAACCTCGACAACGTCGTTGCCCGCGCGGCGGCGCTTCTGGAGCGAGTCGCGTGACCCTCGAGTCAGACGCGGTGAAGCAGTTCCTCTCGCTCGTCGCTCCCGGCTTCTCGATCGAGGGCGAACTGCCCGCCGGGCAGCTCGAGGGCATCGAGGTGCGCCCCGACGGCCATGCGGTCGTACGCGTGCTGGCCGACGGCCGCACGCTGCCGCTCCGTTTCACCTTCGACGAGGGACGGATCGCCCGGGTGGAGGTGCTGTGAGGATCGCGGCCGCATTCGACCATCGCGGCGTGCATCTGCGGGAGGCCGTGCTCGAGGCGCTCACCGGGCACGAGATCGTCGACTTCGGCACCGACACGGACGCGGTTCGCATCGACTACCCCGACAAGGCGCGTGAGGTCGGCGAGGCGATCCAGCGGGGCGATGCCGAGCGTGCGGTCCTCGTCTGCGGGTCCGGTGTCGGCGCCTCGGTCGCTGCGTGCAAGCTGGCGGGCATTCGCGCGGCGATCTGCCATGACACCTACAGCGCGCACCAGGGGGTCGAGCACGACGACATGAACGTGCTCTGTCTCGGCTCGGAAGTCGTCGGGCCGTCGCTTGCGCGCGAGCTCGTCACCGCATTCTTGAGTGCGACCTTCGACGGCGGGGAGCGCTATGTGGCGCGCCTGCAGAAGGTCGCTGCGATGGAAAGGACGATGAAAGATGGCGAAGTCACGCCTGCATGAACTTGCCGCGCGGGGCCAGTCGATCTGGTTCGACACGCTCTCGCGGCCGCTGATCGAATCCGGCGAGCTGAAGAAGATGATGGCCGAGGACGCAGTCACCGGCGTCACGTCCAACCCGTCGATCTTCCAGAAGGCCCTTGCCGAAGGCGACGCGTACGACGAGCAGATGAAGGAGCTCCTGAAGTCTTCCGACGACCCGTCGGAGATCTTCTTCGGGCTGGCGCTCGAGGACATCCGAAACGCCTGCGACGTGCTGCGTCCGGCGTTCGACGCGTCGGACGGCGACGACGGGTACGTCTCGATGGAGGTCGAGCCCGGCATTGCCTATGACACCGAGAAGACGTTCGAGCAGGCGCGGTGGATCGCGAAGGAAGTCGACCGGGCGAACCTGCTCGTGAAGATCCCGGCGACGATGGCCGGCCTGCCGGCGATCGAGGAGTGCACGGCCAAGGGCACCGCGATCAACATCACGCTGATCTTCTCGCTCGACCGCTACAAGGCGGTCGTCGAGGCGTACATCCGCGGGCTCGAACGGCTTGTGGCGAGCGGCGGCGACCCGACGAAGGTCGCATCGGTTGCGTCGTTCTTCGTCTCGCGCGTCGACACCGAGGCCGACAAGCGGCTTGCGGCCCTCGGCAATACGAAGCTGCAGGGAAAGCTCGCGATCGCGAATGCGAAGCTCGCCTATCAGCACTACCTCGAGGCATTCTCCGGCCCCCGTTGGGAGTTCCTCGCCGGCAAGGGCGCGCGCAAACAGCGGTGCCTCTGGGCCTCCACGTCGACGAAGAATCCCGACTACCGCGACGTGATCTACGTCGAGGAGCTGGTCGGGCCCGACACGGTCAACACGATGCCGCTCGAGACGATCGTCGCGTTCCAGGATCACGGCGAGATTCGTGGCGATACGGTGCTCGACGGCGTCAAGAAGGCGAAGAAGCTGCTCGGTGAACTGCGCGACGCGGGCGTCGACTATGACGATGTCGTCGAGACGCTCGAGCTGGAAGGCGTGCAGAAGTTCTCGGACGCGTTCGCCGAGATCACCGACAGCATTCGCGCGAAGCGCGGGGCGCTCGCGGCGGCATGAGCGAGATCGTCGAGCGCATCTGGTCGCGTGACCCGACGGTCTGGACCGGCAAGGGCGAGGCGAAGTGGCTCGGCTGGCTCGACGAGCCGTGGCGCATGCGCGAGGACGTCGACCTGCTCCTCCAGTTCGCCGACTCGATTGTCGACCGGATCGACGCGGTCGTCCTGCTCGGCATGGGCGGCTCCTCGCTCGCGCCCGAGGTGATCAAGCGGACGTTTCGGCAGGAGACCTTTCACGTGCTCGATACGACCCATCCGCAGGCGATCCGCGATCTCGAGGCACAGCTCGACCTCTCGCGCACCCTGTTCATCTCGGCGTCGAAATCTGGCTCGACGCTCGAGACGCGCTCGCACACGGACTACTTCTGGAAACGGAATCCGAGCGGCTCGAACTGGGTGGCGATCACCGACCCGGATTCCGATCTCGAGAAGCTCGCGCGCACCCGCGCCTTCGCGGCCGTGTTCTTCGGCGAGCCGACGATCGGCGGCCGCTACTCGGCGCTCTCTGCGTTCGGGATGGTGCCCGCCGCGCTGATGGGCGTGGACATCGCCGTGCTGCTCGGCCGCGCGCAGGAGATGGCGGAGGCCTGCCACGGCGCGGAGGGAAACCCCGGCCTCGAGCTCGGGCTCGAGCTTGGCGAAGGCTGGCGGCAAGGGCGCGACAAGATCTGTATCGCGCCGACCGAAGGCGGGTTCGGCCTTTGGGCCGAGCAATTGATCGCGGAGTCGACAGGCAAGCAGGGGAAGGGGCTCGTTCCGGCGCCCGGTGAGCCTGCGGACGGCCCCGACCGGCAGGCGCACGACGTGCGGTTGAGCGGCGAGTACGAGCTCGGCCAGGAGTTCTTCCGCTGGGAGTTCGCGACCGCCGTCGCCGGCTCGATCCTCGGCATCAACCCGTTCGACCAGCCGGATGTGCAGTCGGCGAAGGACAAGACCCGCGAGGTGCTTGCGAGCGGCTCGCCTCCGGATGTCGAGCCGCAAGCCTCCCCCGAGGAGCTCTACGCGCTGGCGCAGGAGGGCGACTACCTCTGCATCCAGGCGTTCGTGAATCCGACACGGGCGAACGAGGCGAAGGTGCTTGCGCTCGCCGACGAGGCGCGTGCGGCGACCGGGTGCGTCGTCACCCACGGCTTCGGTCCGCGGTACCTGCACTCGACCGGCCAACTGCACAAAGGCGGCCCCGCGACCGGCCTGTATCTCCAGGTCGTCGACGACACGGGCGACGAGCTTGCGATTCCCGATCAGCCGTTCGGATTCGGGCAGTTGATCCGCGCGCAGGCCGCAGGTGACTTCGAGTCGCTCAAGGAGCGCGGCCGCCGGGTCGCGCGCATCCACATCGAGGAGTCAGAGGAGAGCTAATGCAACTCGGCATGATCGGCCTCGGCCGCATGGGTAGCGGTATGACGAAGCGGCTCGAAGAGCGCGGTCACGAGGTGAAGACCTACGACCCACAGGTCCCGTCGACGGCGAAGACGCTCGGTGAGCTGAAGAAGCAGCTTGCGACGCCGCGTCACGTGTGGATGATGATCCCCGCCGGCGAGATCACCGAGAAGACCTTTCAGCAGCTCCTGAAGACGCTCGAGCCCGGCGACACGATCATCGACGGCGGCAACTCGAACTTCCGTGACTCACAGCGCCGCTACAAGGAGGCGCGCAAACAGAAGATCTCCTTCATCGACGTCGGCGTCTCGGGCGGTGTGTGGGGGCTCGAGGTTGGCTTCTGCCTGATGGCGGGCGGCGACAAGGCGACTGCGAAGCGGCTCGAGCCGATCTTCCATTCGCTCGCGCCCGACGACGGCTACGCGCACGTCGGCCCGTCGGGCGCCGGCCACTTCGTGAAGATGGTGCACAACGGCATCGAGTACGGATTGATGCAGGCGTATGCCGAGGGTTTCGAGGTGATGAAGGCCTCCGAGTTCGATCTCGACTTGCACGAGATCGCGGGCATCTGGCGGTACGGGTCGGTCGTCAGGTCGTGGCTCCTCGAGTTGCTGCATGCCGCGTTCGAGAAGGAAGGCTCGCACCTCGAGAAGATCCACGGCTACGTCGAGGACTCGGGCGAGGGCCGGTGGACGATCGCCGAGGCGATCGCCGAGGATGTGCCGGTGCCGGTGATCAGCGCGGCGCTCTTCGCGCGCTTCTCGTCGAGGCAGGAGGAGTCGTTCGCCGCAAAGGTGAGTGCAGCCCTCCGCAACCAATTCGGCGGGCATGCGGTGAAGGAAGTGGCGAAGCCGAAGCGTAAGGCGCCGCGCGCGTGACGACGCCTCCGGCCGAGGCGAACCCGCTCCTCGAAGGCCTCCGCCTGCGGCGTCGCCCCGACCCGTGCATCCTCGTGATCTTCGGTGCGTCGGGCGACCTGACATCGAAGAAGCTGATGCCGGCGCTCTATGCGCTCGCAACGCGCAAGCTGCTGCCCGAGAAGTTCGCCGTCGTCGGTGCGGCGCGCAGCAATGAGAGCGACGACGACTTCCGCGAGCGGATGAAGCAGGCGGTGAAGGATCACGCTCGCGACCCGTTCGACCAGGCGATCTGGGACGAGCTCGCCGCCGGGATGCAGTACGTCACGCTCGACTTCTCGGACAACGCAGCCGAAGACCGGCTTGCCGAGTTGCTGACCGAGATCGACAAGGAGCGCGGGACGCTTGCGAACCGCATGTACTACTTCGCGGTCCCACCGAGTGCGATCGGGACGCTCGTCGAAGAGATCGGTGAGCGGCGGGGCGCCGAGGGTTGGGTACGCCTGATCATCGAGAAGCCCTTCGGGCACGACCTCGATTCCGCGAATGCGCTCAACGCGCAGATCAAGCAGAACTTCACCGAGGCAGAGGTCTTTCGCATCGATCACTACCTGGGCAAGGAGACCGTGCAGAACATGCTCGCGCTCCGGTTCGCGAACGGCATCTTCGAGCCGATCTGGAACCGCCAGTTCATCGACCACGTCCAGATCACGGTCGCCGAGTCGATCGGCATCGAGGCGCGCGCGGGCTACTACGAGTCGGCCGGCGCGATTCGCGACATCTTCCAGAACCACTTGCTCCAGCTCGTTGCGATCACGGCGATGGAGCCGCCGATCGACTTCACGGCCGACTCGGTGCGCAACGAGAAGGTGAAGGTGCTGAAGTCGATGCACACGCCCGGGCCGAAGCACGTGATCCGTGGCCAGTACGGCGCCGGGTTCGTGGAGGGCGAGGAGGTCGTCGGCTACCGCGAGGAGGAGGGCGTCGCGCCGGGATCGCTCACCGACACGTTCGTCGCGGCGAAGCTCTTCGTCGACAACTGGCGCTGGGCAGACACGCCGTTCTACGTCCGCATGGGCAAACGTCTGGCGCGGCGTGAGACGACGATCGCCATCCAGTTCAAGCGTGCTCCGCATCCGCCGTTCGAAGACGGCGCGGCTGAAGGGCTGCGTCCGAACGTCCTGCTGATTCACGTGCAGCCGAACGAGGGCGTATCGCTTGCGATCGGCGCCAAGGTGCCCGGCCAGGGAATGACGATCCGCACGGTGCACATGGACTTCCTCTACGGCGGCGCGTTCCGCGAAGGGCTGCCCGATGCGTACGAGCGGCTGATCCTCGACGCGATGCTCGGCGACGCGACGCTGTTCACGCGCTCCGACGAGATCGAGGAGCAGTGGGCGCTCGTCGACGCGGTGATCGCGTTCTGGCAGCGCGATCGGCCGATGTTCCCGAACTACGCGGCGGGCACCTGGGGCCCAGCATCGGCCGACGAGCTGTTGCATCGCGACGGCCGTTCATGGCGGCGCCATTGACGAGCCCGCGGCTGATCGAAGAAGACTGGACCGGCGAGGACGTCACCGTCTCCGAGATCGAGCGCGAGCTCGCGCGGCTTCGCGACGCGACAACGATCGCCGGCGGCCAGCCAAATCTGCGGACGTCGGTGATGACCCACATCGCGTGGGTTCCGCCCGACTGGAAGGACGTAGCCGAGGAGACGCTCGCCGGAATGGCCGAGCGACACCCGTCACGGACGCTTTTGCTCGTTCCGCGCCGCGACGAGCCCGACGGGATCGACGCGCAGCTTTCGATCCGCTGCTACCCGATCGGCGACCGTGCGGTCTGCGGCGAGGTGATCGAGCTCGCGCTGCGCGGCGCCCGCGCGCTCGCACCGGCGTCGATCGTGCTCCCGCTGCTGATCTCCGACCTACCCGTCTTCTGCCGGTGGCGCGGCGAGCCGGTCTTCGACTCGGCGGAATTCGATCAGATGATCGGGATCGTCGACCGGCTGATCGTCGACTCGAGCGAATGGTCCGAGCCGCGTTACGAGGAGCTTCAGGCCGTGTTCGGCCGTACAGCGGTGTCGGACATCGCGTGGGCGCGGACATTGCAGTGGCGGACCGAGCTCGCGCGTTACTGGCCGGCAATTCGCGAACAGGAGATCCACATCCGTGGCCCGCGGGCGGAGGGGACGCTTCTGCGCGCGTGGCTGAACGCGAGGCTCGAGCGTGCGATCCGGCCGATCGAGGAGGGGAAGCAGCTGCACGTGCGGCTCGGCGGCGAGAAACTCCCCCCGCCGCGCGATCCCGATCTCGACCCGAGCGATTTGCTCAGTGCCGAGCTCGACCGCTTCGGTCGCGACCCAATCTACGAAGAAGCAGTCCGCGCCGCCTCCGAGTTCGCCTAGCGCCGCGTTTGCAACCTGGTTTGCTCTTCAACCAGGTTGCCGAGTCTCGAGCTACCGCGACAGCAGCCCCACCGCCTCGTCATGCAGAAGGCCGTTCGTGGCGACGAAGCTGTCGCCGCCTGCGGGCTCACCGCTCGCGAAGGTGCTGCATCGGCCGCCCGCCTCCTCGACGATGATCCGCACCGGCGCGAAGTCCCACACTTGCACTACCGAGTCGCAGGCGATGTCGACCGATCCTTCCGCGAGGAGGCAGTACTGCCAGAAGTCGCCTAGCCCGCGGTTCGACCACGCGCGCTCGACGAGCGTCCGCCAGCCGTCCGGCATGTGGCGTGCCGAGGTCGTCGTGATCGTGGCGTCCTCGACGCGTGCGATCGCCGACACCTGACATCGCTCGCCGCCGGCAAACGCCCCCTCGCCGCGAATCGCCCACCAGCGCCGCCCGAGCGCCGGCGCCGACACCAGGCCGACCTCCACGACACCTTCGCGCTCGAGCGCGAGGAGCGTCGCCCAGACGGGGATGCCGCGCACATAGGACTTCGTGCCGTCGATCGGATCGACGATCCACTTCGCGTCGCCGCCGTCGTCGCCGAACTCCTCGCCGAACACCGACTCCCCGCGGCCCGAGGTGCGTACGCGGTCGCGGATCGCTTCCTCGGCGTCGCGGTCGGCTTCCGAGACCGGCGTCAGATCGGGCTTCGTCTCGACGCGCAGGTCGAGGGCGCGGAATCGGCCGAGTGTGATCGCGTCGGCAAGGTCCGCGAGCTCGTGCGCGAAGTCGAGCGAGGTCGTAGGCAATGACTAGTCGAGCCAGAGGTAGACGAGCGCGACGCCGACCGTGCCGCCGAAGAGGATGCAGAAGAGACCGAAGAGCCCCCAGCCCCATTGCATGTTCTTGCGTGCGACGGCCGCGTCGAGGTGCGGGTCGACGGTCACAGCGCGACATCCAGTGCCATCGCGACGAAGAGCAGCGCGAGATAGGCGAGCGAGTAGTGGAAGAGACGCACGGCCGCGCGCCGCTCCATCGTGCGGCGAAGCTCGAGGGCGTACCACGCGAACGCCGCACCGAGCAAAGCCGCCGCGACGCCATAGACCAGGCCGAAGACGCCGAAGGCCACCGGCGCGAGCGTGACCGCGATCAGGACGACGGTGTACCAGACGATCTGGCGCGCGGTCTCACGATCGCCCTTCGCCACCGGCAGCATCGGCACGCCGGCGCGCGCGTAGTGCTCCTTGATCATCAGCGCGAGCGCCCAGAAATGGGGCGGCGTCCAGACGAAGACGACGACGAACATGACAAGTGCCGCCCAACCGAGGTGCCCCGATGCGCTCGCGTAGCCGACAAGCGGTGGCACGGCGCCGGCGGCGCCGCCGATGACGATGTTCTGCGGGGTCGCGCGCTTCAGCCAGCGCGTGTAGACGAGTACGTAGAACAGGTTTCCGGCGAGCGCGAGGAGCGCGGTCGGCAGATTCACGAGCGAGTCGAGCAGCACGAAGGAGAACGCGGAGAGCGCGAATCCGAACTCGAGCGCCCGCTCGGGCAGCACGCGGCCGGACGCGACGGGCCGCTGCTCGGTGCGCGAGCCCATCAGCTTGTCGATGTCTCGGTCGAGGTAATGGTTCAACGCGGATGCGCCCCCACACGCGAGCGCAAGGCCCACCATGGTCGCCGCGAACGCGCCCCAAGCCGGCACGCCGCTTGCGCCGACGAACGCTCCGGCGCCGCCGGTGAGGAGGAGCAGGGACATGATCCGCGGCTTCGTCAACGTCAAGTAGTCCCGCCATGAAGAGCGCTCGACGTGCCCCTGGAACGTGCGCGCCGCAACAAGCACCGCCGCCGCGAACGCGAGCGACGCGAAGACGAGGTGCACGTCGCGGCCGACGAGCAGCGCAGCAAGCCCGAAGAGGATGAGCGCGGCGAGCGCGGGTGCGAGCAGCCGCCGTGCCGAGACCCACGCGATTGCCGCGAGCGCGGCGAGCGGCGGCAGTGCGATGGCGGCGAGCACGCGATGGGCCGTGCCCCAGCCTGCCGCGCCCGAGACGACCGCGAGGCCGGTTCCTGCGACGGCGGCGAGCGCCGTCAGGCGAGCCCAGTTGCCCATCAGGGAGATCCCATCAGAATCCGCGCGTCTCTGCGAGTCGGCGCCGCAAGTCCCGCAGCGGCCGAGCGCTCGTCACGTACGGAACCTCGTCGAAATTCCAGGGCGGCGGGGGCGAGGTGGTGTACCACTCGAGCGTGTCGGCGCCCCACGGGTCGTTGCCGGCGCGTGCGCCGGTACGGGTCGTCTTCACCACGTTCGCCACGAACAGGAGCATCCCGGCCGCCATCACGAAGGAGCCGACCGACGAGGCGATGTTGTAGGCCTCCCACAGCCCGTGGGAGTGGTAGGTGTAGACGCGCCGTGGCATGCCGAGCAGCCCGAGCATGTGCTGCGGCATGAAGGTCAGGTTGAACCCGATGAAGACGAGCCAGAAATGGGCCTTGCCGAGGCGCTCGTCGAGTGCGCGGCCGAACATCTTCGGCCACCAGTAGTAGAGCCCGCCGAAGATGCCGAAGATCGAGCCGCCGAACAGCACGTAGTGCAGGTGCGCGACGACGAAGTAGGTGTCGGTGACCTGCCAGTCGATCGGGAACGCCGCGAGGAAGATCCCGGAGAGGCCGCCGATCGTGAACACACCGATGAAGCCGAGGCACCAGAGCATCGGCGTGTCGAACGAGATGCTGCCGCGCCAGATCGTCGCGAGCCAGTTGAAGATCTTCACCCCGGTCGGGATGGCGATGATCATCGAACTGAGCATGAAGAAGATGTCGAGCCCGATCGGCATCCCCACAGCGAACATGTGGTGCGCCCAGACAAGGAGCGAGTAGAACGCGATCCCGACGGTGGAGATCGCGACGGCCTTGTAGCCGAAGATCGGCTTGCGCGAGAAAACCGGGAGCACCTCCGAGACGATCCCCATCGCGGGCAGGATCATGATGTAGACCTCGGGGTGCCCGAAAAACCAGAAGACGTGCTGGTAGAGGATCGGGCTGCCGCCGTGCGCGGGATCGAAGAAGTGCGTCCCAGCCTGGCGGTCGAGCAGCATCAGCGTGAGCCCGGCCGATAGCACGGGCAGCACGATCACGAGCATCCAGCCGTACGTCACGATCGACCAGACGAAGAGGGGGATGCGCATCCACGACATCCCCGGCGCGCGCATGTTGTGCACCGTCACGATGAAGTTGATCGCACCCGCGAGTGAGGCGATCGAGAGGATGTGCAGGGCGAGGATCCACAGGTCCTGCCCGTGGCCCGGCGAGTGCAGTGTGGAGAGCGGCGTGTACGCGGTCCAGCCACTCGCCGCGGCGCCACCCTTCGCGAAGAAGCTGACGAAGAGGACGATCCCGCCGAGCAGGAACAGCCAGTAGGAGAGCGCGTTCAGCCGCGGGAACGCCATGTCGCGTGCGCCGATCTGGAGCGGCACCAAATAGTTCCCGAAGCCCGCCAGGATGGGCACGACGACGAGGAAGATCATCGTCGTGCCGTGGATCGTCACCACCTGGTTGTAGGAGTTCTTGGTCAGGAACGACTCGTTCGGGGTGAGCAACTGCGCGCGGATGAGCAGCGCGAGCACGCCGCCGAGCGCGAAGAAGACGAGCGACGTGACGATGTAGAGGATCCCGATCCGCTTGTGGTCGACTGTCGTCAGCCACGAGGTCACCTTGCCTTTGCGCCAGTCGGCGCGGTACGGGCGGACAGCCTCGACGTTGACTGCCACTACTTCACACCCGCCTTCGCGTACTGCTTCGTCCAGGCGACGAGCGCGTCGATCTGTGCGCCTGTCCAGTTCCGGCCGACCGCCGGCATCTGTCCGCGGCCCTCGCGCAGCAGCGTCTCGATGCCCGTTCGGTCGCCGAGCAGCGAATTGCCGGCGAGCGCCGGGCCGACGTACGCGTGGTCGAGTTGATGGCACTTCTGGCAGACGCCGGCCCACTCTTCGTGGCCGAGATTGGGGCCGCTCGCGGCTGCCTGCCGCGCTGCGATGAACTGGTCGTACTGCGCGCGCGGCACGACGTGAACCTTCGCATCCATCAGCGCATGCTGCAGACCGCACAGCTCGGCGCACCGCGCGATGTAGGTGCCGGCCGGCGCCTTGAACCAGGTGTGGTTCGTCGTGCCGGGAATCGCGTCGTACTTCCCGCCGAGGTCCGGAACCCACCACGAGTGGTTGACGTCGTAGTCGTAGCCGACGATGCGCTCGTGCACGACCTGGTCGGCCGGCGCGACCATGTTGTCGATCGACACCGCGCCGTTCGGATAGCGGAAGAGCCAGTAGAACTGGTGGCCTTCGATCGTGATCGTCGTCTGGTCGGCGGCGGCCGCCTTCGGAGCGTCCGAGATGCCGGGCAGCTTGTAGAAGACGAACGAGCCGATCACCGCCAGGATCACCACCGGCACGACCGTCCAGATGATCTCGAGCCGCGTCGAGCCGTGGATCTGCGGGCCTTCGACGGCTCTCGCACGCTTCCCCCGCCGGTACTTGATGATGAACGCAACGAGCGCCCCCTCCACGATCAGGAAGATGATCCCCGTGAAGATCGAGACGAAGATGAAGGCGTCGTCGATGCGGTGCGCGTTCGGCGAATGGGCTTCGCCCGGCAGGAAACCGCCGTTGCCCGCGAACGCGACGGCACTCGTCGCGAGGGCGACGATGAACGTTCCGAGTGTGGCAAGGGCGGTCCGGCGCACGCCGGATGGCATCGTATAGAGCGTGGAACCCCGGAGTCAGGTCGAGCTGCCGAGCCACGTCACCGGACCGCTCGAGGTGTTCGTGAACGGGGTGCCGCAGAGCGAGGGCACGGACTTCGACCGCGTCGGGCAGATGCTCGTCTTCCGGCGCGAGCTCGCCGAGGAGGGGCGGCTCGGGTTCTGGCGCTGGCTCTCGATTTTCCTCGGGGTCGCGGGCACCTATCGGAAGAACGACATGGTCGATGTCGTCTACACCCAGAACGGCCGACGCGCGGTCGTCAGCCTCCAGGCGCTTTAGGAACGCCCTGCTAGCTTCACGCCTCGTGGTCAGCGTCGCCGACCGAGCGCGCGCGCTGCGCACCGACCTTGTCGTCGCGTCGAGGTGGTCGACGCCCGCCATCCTTCTCGTACTCACGGCGGTCTCGGCGGTCATGCGAACCCGGCAGCTCGCTGCCGGCTTCTGGATCGACGAAGGGTTGTCGGTCGGCATCGCCCACCATCACCTCGCCTCGATTCCGGCGCTGCTGCACCAGGATGGCTCCCCGCCGGGCTACTACCTGCTGCTCGGCGTCTGGATCCGGCTCTTCGGTGACAGCGAGCGAGCGACGCACACGCTGTCGCTGATCTTCGCACTGGGTTGCATCCCGCTCGCGTTCGCCGCCGCCCGCAGTCTCTTCGGCCGTTCGACCGGGCTCGTCTGCGCGCTGCTCGTCGCGGTCGACCCCTACCTGACCTACTACGCCCAGGAGACGCGGATGTACGCCGTCGAGGCGTTCCTCTCCTTCGTCGTCGTGCTCGCCTACGTCAACGGGATCTTGCGCGGACGCACACGGTGGACGGTCGTCTTCGTCGCCGCGCTCGCCGCGATGGTCTACACCCACAACTGGGCGCTCTTTCTCTGCGTCGGTCTGGCCGTTGCGACCGCTCTCTTCGCCCGTGAGCGGCTCGCGCGATTCGGGCTCGCGGCGCTCGGCGTCGCCGTGCTCTACGCGCCGTGGCTGCCGACGCTGCTCGGGCAGGCACGCCACACGGGCGCGCCGTGGTCGACGTCACCGAACTTTCACGACCTCGTCCTTGCACCGGGCGCCGTCTTCAGTGGCGACGCGACGCTGATGGCGTTCGTCCTTGCGGGCGGCGTCGGCTACGCGGTCGTCCTGCGGCGGCGTGGCGATCCCGAACGGACGGTGGTGCTCTCGCTCGCCGTCCTGGCGGCCGTGACGATCCTGCTCGCCTGGACGCTCTCGCAGATCTCGCCGGCGTGGACCTCGCGGTACTTCGCGATCGTGCTCGGGCCGCTCGTCGTCCTCGCGGCGCGCGGTCTCGTCCGCGCGGGACGCTTGGGCGCGTTCGCACTCGTCGCGGTGCTCTTCCTCTGGAGCGGGATTTCGTTCAAGGACAACAAGGAGAACGCGCGTCAGGTGAGCGCCGCGCTCGTCCGCACGATTCAGCCCGGCGAGCTCGTGATCTCGACCCAGCCCGAGCAGATGCCGCTGTTCCGGTACTACCTGGGAGGTGCGCCGCGCTTCGCGACGACGCTCGGACCGGTGCCGGACGCGCGCGTCTTCGACTGGCGCGACGTGATCGACCGCCTCCACGCGGCGAAACCGCGGCGCACGCTTGACGTGCTGCTCTCGAGCGTCGCGCCGGGACACGACTTCGTAGTCGTGACGCCCGTCTTCCGCGACTACCGGGCGTGGAATGCGCGCTGGACGAAGCTCGTGTGGCAGCGATCGGTCCAGTGGACGGCCCTGCTCCAAGCCGACCCGCGGATCCGCCTGGAACGGCACGTCGTGACCAACGAGGTCGCGCTCCACCGCAACTATTTCAAGCCGATGCAGGCCTTCGTGTATCGCCGGCTCCGCTAGCATCGTCGGACGCTTTGGGCTTCGGCAAGCCCTGGGCAGACCTCATGACGATCGAGACCTCCCAGACGACGCTCGTCCTCGGCGGCGGCCCGGCGGGCCTGACTGCGGGGTACCTGCTCGGGCGCGCGGGCCGCGACGTCCTCGTGCTCGAGGCCGACGACCAGGTGGGTGGGCTCGCGAAGACCGTCGAACGGGACGGCTACCGCTTCGATCTCGGCGGCCACCGCTTCTTCACGAAGGCGATCGAGGTCGACACGCTCTGGCACGAGATCCTCGGCGAGGAGTTCCTGCTGCGGCCGCGCATGTCCCGCATCTACTGGAACAACCGCTTTCTCGACTACCCCTTGCGCGGCCCCGACGTCGTGCGCAAGCTCGGCCCGATCGAGCTGACACGTTGCCTTGCCTCGTATCTGCGTGCCGCGGTGCGGCGGAACAAGGTCGACGAGTCGCTCGAGGACTGGGTCTCGAATCGGTTCGGCCGCCGGCTCTTCGAACTCTTCTTCAAGTCGTACACCGAGAAGGTGTGGGGCGTCCCCACGTCCGAGATCCGCGCCGAATGGGCGGCGCAGCGCATCAAGGGGCTCTCGTTCTTCTCCGCGGCGAAGGCGGCGTTCTTCGGCAACAAGGGCAACAAGGTGAAGAGCCTGATCTCCGAGTTCAACTATCCCCGCTTCGGCCCGGGGCAGATGTGGGACGCGATGACCTCCGCGATCGAGAGCGAGGGCGGCGAAGTGCGCCTCGACGCCTCCGTCACGCGGATCGAGCTCGCAGGCGGCAGGGTCGTCGAGATCGAGGCCGGCGGTGAATCGTTCGCGCTTCCCGACACGGTCATCTCCTCGCTGCCGCTCCGCGCGGTCGTCGAGATGGCGAGGCCCGCGCCGCCGCAGGAGGTGCTCGACGCCGCGCGCGGACTGCGCTACCGCGATTTCATCAGCGTCGCGCTCGTCGTCGACGGCGAGGATCTGTTCCCGGACAACTGGATCTACATCCATGAGCCCGCGGTGCGCGTCGGCCGGATCCAGAACTTCCGCTCGTGGTCGCCGTGGATGGTCCCGGATCCGGACAAGGCGTGCGTCGGGCTCGAGTACTTCTGCTTCGAAGGTGACGACCTCTGGACGATGAGCGACGACGCGCTCGTCGAGCTTGCCTCACGTGAGCTCGAGCAGCTGAGGCTCTCACCCCGGTCGAAGGTCGAGCGTGGGTTCGCGATCCGGGTGCCGAAGGCCTACCCGATCTACGACGCCGACTATGCCGAGCGCGTCGCGACGATCCGGTCGTGGCTCGACGGGATCGAGAACCTGCAGCAGGTCGGCCGGAACGGCCTCCATCGCTACAACAACTCCGACCACTCGATGCTGACCGCGATGCGCGCCGTCGACAACCTGCTCACGGGCGCGCATCACGACATCTGGGAAGTGAACGCCGAGAGCGTCTACCACGAGACCGACGTCGCGGACGAGCATCCGTATCGCAACGCTCCCGAGACGCCGGACCTCCAGGCACTCGCAGCCTCTCGCCCTGAATAGGAAGCTCAGCCTCCCGGCCGCGACGGTCGCCGCGGCAGCGCTCGTCACCTGGCTCGCGCTGCCGACGGTCTGGTGGTCGCCGCTGAACGTGGACGAGGAACTGACGCTTCGCATCAGCGACTTCTCGTTCGCGCACGTCTTTCACATCGTCTCGACGAAGCGGGGCGGCGGGCCGCTGCACTTCTGGCTCGAGCACTTCCTGCTCGGCTGGTGGCCGAGCCTCGCGACGCTCCGTCTCCCATCGCTTGTCTTTCTCTGCCTTGCGCTGCCCGCCGTCGCGTTGCTCGCACGCCGGCTGCTCGGCGCCGAGGCCGGCGCGGGCGTCGTGCTGCTGACCGCGGTCGCGCCGATCCCCGTGCTCTATGCGACCTTCGGGCGCCCGCACACGCTGCTCTTTGCGTGGCTCATGTGGTCGACGGTGCTTGCGCTGAAGGCGGCGACCGGCGGCGACCGGCGCCTCTGGATCGCGGCCGGTGCGTTGCTCGGGCTGACCGTGTTCATCCATCCGACTGCGCCGCTCTACGCGCTGACGGCGTTCGGGGTCGCCCTCGTCTACGCCCCGTACCCGCCGCGCTCGGTGCTCCGGCAGGCATGGCCCGGCGCAGTCGCACTGCTCGTCGCGTTCGTGCCGTACTACGTCCGCACGTTGCATGTCCTCGGCGACCGCTATGGCGTTGGCACCGGTGCGACCCGGGGCCGAACGTTCTCGGGCCGCCCGGTCTGGGAGGATGCTCTGCACTTCGTCGCGCCGGGCCGGCACGACGTCAACTACTTCACGGTGCTCGCCGCGGTCGGGGTTGCCTCGCTGGTCGTGCGCCGCGCCTACCGAACGCTCGCCGTCTGCGCGCTGACGGTCGCCGCGCCGGTCGTCTTCTTCTCGATCGTGCCGGCGAACGGCGACTCGGCGCTCTTCTTCGACCGGTACATGATCCCGGTCACGCCGGCATTTCTCGTACTCGTACTCGGGGGCTGCCTCGCGATCGCAGATTGGGCGGGCGCGTTCCGGTTCGTCGTTCTGGCCCTGCTCGTCGGCGGGCTCGTCGGCGTCGAACTGCGCTACGACATCCATCATCGAAACGCCGTCAGGCGCATCGGCGTCGATGCGGTCGTCCGAGCGGTCGAGCGTACGCCGGACAGGTCGGTCCTCTTCGGGTCGACGGGAACGAGCGGCGCGCTCTTCTCGTCGTTCGACTACGGGCACCCGGCGAACATCCTCGACCACCTCGTCGCGCTTCGCGTGCCGTCGGTTCAGCTCGTCGACGACGACTCGTGCGAACGAGCGCTGCCGTTCCTCGCGCAGGGCGGCGAGCGGCGCTTCGGCGTCTGGCTCTTCTATGCGGCGTCGCCCGGCGAGGCGGGATCGGCGGCGCGCACGCTCGGGGCCGTCACGGGGATGCGTGTCGAGCGAGTCGGGCCGCACTACTTCATGGCCGTCACACTGTCGCGTCTTGCTCCAAACGCTCTGATTCGGCGCGGCGTCGCACTCCGGCTGGCCTGGAGGCAGGCCGTGCCGTCGAATCACCGAGTCGACGAACTGCTGCTGGCCGACCGGCAGCTGCTCGCCGGAAACGGTGCGTGCGTGCCATATGGCGACCTCGGTGATCCGGACATCAGCCCGCACTGGCCGCCAGTGACGACGCGGCATCAGTAGGAATACGGTATGAACGTCGACCGCCACGGCCGCAGCAACCCGTTTCGGGGATCCCTCACGCGCTCCCTGCCGACGATGCTCCCAGCATGAACGAGAGAGTGCTTGTCGTCGACGACCAGGATGTCGTCCGCGATGTCATCAAGCTGACGCTCGAGGGAGCCGGGTACGTCGTTCTCGACGCGGCTTCGCCGCTCGAGGCAATCGCCCTCGCGCGCGAATGCAGGCCGATCGACCTCCTCGTCACCGACGTCGTGATGCCCGAGATGGATGCCTTTGAGCTGGCGGGCCGGATCACGTCGGAGATTCCGGGGCTGCGCGTGCTCTACACGTCCGGCTACACGAACGCTGCCGCCGAGGGGCCGTTCATCCAGAAGCCGTTCACCCCGGCGCAGCTCGTCGAGAAGGTCAGCTCCGTCCTCGCTGCTTGATTGCAGCAAGTCTCGGCCGCGATCGTCGTGCCCGCCCGATACGCTCGCCTCGTCGATGACGCGCGTCCTCATTCTCACTGCGAGCGTCGGCGAGGGGCACGACCTGCCCGCGCGCACGCTTGCCGATCAACTGCTCGCCGAAGCGCCCGAGACGGAGGTGGTGATCGAGGACGGCCTCGTTGCGATGGGACGCGTGCTTCGGCTCCTCAACGAAGGCGGTGCAAGCGTCTTCTTCTACCGCTTCCAGTGGATCTGGGATGCCGCGTTCTGGTTGTCGGCGGGTTTCCCCCCGACGCGCTGGATAACGCAGCGCCTCGTGCGCTCGCTCGGTTCGCGGGGCGTGCGACGGCTGATCCAGCGCGTCGCGCCGGACGTCGTCGTCTCGGTCTATCCGCTCACTACCGAAGTGCTCGGCGCCCTGCGCCGGCGAGGGCAGCTGTCAGTCCCGGCTGTCGGGGCGATCACCGATCTCGCGATGATGCACTGGTGGGCGGCCCGGGGAATCGACCTGCACCTCGTCATCCATCCCGACGTCATCTCGGAGGTTCGCGCGATCGCGGGCGAGGCAACCGAGATCGAGGTCGTGCACGGGCTGACACGTCCCGAGTTCGCACGTCCGTGTGACCCAGCGAGTGCACGTGCGGCGCTCGGTCTGCCGGCGGACGGGAAGATCGTCCTCGTCTCGGGTGGTGGCTGGGGCGTCGGTGACCTCGAGAGCGCCGCCGACGCTGCCCTCGCTCTCGACGTCGCCGTCGTCGCGTGTCTCTGCGGGCGAAACGACGAGTTGCAGGACCGGCTGGTCGAGCGGTACGCGGACGAGCCGCGAATCCGCGTCGTCGGCTTCACCGAGCAGATGAGCGAATGGATGGCGGCGTCCGACGCGCTCGTCCACTCGACCGGTGGGCTCACCGTGCTCGAGGCGTATGTGCGCGGCTGCCCGACGATCTCCTACGGATGGGGGCGCGGCCACATTCGCGTGCACAACCGGGCGTTCCGGCGGTTCGGGTTCGCGGACGTCGCGACGACGGAGCCGGAGCTCGGCGTCGCCCTGCGTCGCGCGCTCGCCGGCCGGCCGACGCCTGCGTTCCGGCTCGGGTCGCTGCCGTCTGCCGCATCGCTCGTCCTCGCGCTCGTCGCGTGAGGGTCGACTGGTTCCTGCCCGCCGCAGCGCCCATTGCGTCGCCGGTTGCCCGCGCGTACGGGATCGGGCGTCGCCTCGACCGCCACGATGCCGTCGCATTGACCTTCGACGACGGGCCTCACGCCGAAGGCACGCCGGCGGTGCTTGCGGAGCTCGAGCGCCGAGGCGCGACTGCGACCTTCTTCCTGGTGGGCGAGCAGGTGCGGCTGCGCCCGGCGCTCGCGCGCGAGATCGTTGCCGCAGGGCACGAGGTCGCTGTGCACGGCGACCGCCACATTCTGCTCCTGCGCAGGACGGTGAAGGCGCTCTCCGAGGATCTCGACCGGGCGGTCGCGACGATCGCCGAGGCGACGGGTATCGCACCGACGCTCTACCGGCCGCCGTACGGCGTCTTCAGTTCCGGCGCGTTGGCGCACGTCCGGTCGCGCGGCTGGCGCCCGCTCCTGTGGTCGGCGTGGGGGCGTGACTGGGAGCGCCGCGCGACTCCCGAGGGGATCGCACGCCGCGCAACCCGACGCCTACGGCCGGGTGACGTCGTGCTGCTGCACGACTCGGATGCTTACAGCTCGGTCGACTCGTGGCGCAGAACTGCAGCCGCACTGCCGTCGGTCATCGACGCGGTCGCGGCCCTCGGTGTGCCGGCGTCGTCCGTGACCCACTCGATATAGCGGCGCACCCCGTCGGCGAATGCCGTCGTCGCTTCCCAGCCGAGCTCGCGCGCGGCGCGCTCACCCGAGATATTGCCGCCACGCAGATCACCCGCGCGGCCCTCGATGTGCACGATCGGGACGTCACCGACGACGTCACGAACGGCGCGCGCGATCGCCCGCACGCTGACGTTCTCGTGCCCGACGAGATTGAAGATGCGGTTCGCACCGGCCGGCGCCAACGATGCGACGACGCCGCCCGCGAGGTCTTCGACGTAGACGAATCGCCGTGACTGCGTGCCGTCTCCGGCGATCGTCAGCGGTTGGCCGCAGAGTGCTTTCGCGGTGAACGCGGCGACGACGGCGGTCGGCCGCGAGCGCGGTCCGTACGGGATGCCGAAGCGAAGGATCGTGTGCTCGAGCCCGAAGAGCTCGCCGTAGCTCGCCGTGTACATCTCGCCAGCGATCTTCGTCGCGGTGTAGAAGTGCTTCGGCAACGCGAGCGTCGTGTCCTCGTCGAGCGCCTCCGGGCTGGACGCGTCGCCGTAAACCCAGATCGTGCTCGCATAGATGAACCGCGGCACTTCCGCGTTCCGGACGCCGTCGAGCAGCGACTGCGTGCCGCGCACATTCACGCGGTCGGCCTGGGCGGGGTCGCGCGTCACCTGGTCGACGTCGGCGACCGCCGCGAGGTGCATGACCGCGTCGCAGCCCGCGACTGCGCGGGCGACCGCGTCGGGGTCGTTGAGATCGCCGAGAACGGTCTCGACCTCGGTGGGGGGGTGATGCGGCGACTCGATCAGATCGAAGATCCGCGGCTCGTGCCCCGCGACGCGAAGCCGGTCGACGACGTGCGAGCCGATGAAGCCGGATGCGCCGGTGACGACGACTTTCATTCGCCCGCCTCCGGAGCGCGGTAGTAGAGCGGGACGCACCAGTGGTTCTCGGCGACCCAATCGGTCGCAGGCATGTCGACGCTGTGTCCGAGGACGCGATGGCACGGCTCGTCGTAGACCTTCCCGGTCGAGTTGTCGATCGGCTCGAAGACGATCACCTTGTACAGGCCGGACGTCATGCCGTCGGGAAGCTTCAGTCGCGACGGGTACAGCGGGTCGATGTGAAGTCGCGCCTGCTCGTTCTTCCAGGCGACGATCTCGTCGAGACGGTCGACCTGGACGATGCCGATGGCGGCGGTGAACTCGTTCATGCGGAAATTGAGCCCGTGCAGGGCGTAGTCGGGCTTGCCGTAGTTGCGGAACGTGCGTGCGAACTCCAGCGCCTCGGGGTGCCGCGAAACGAGCATGCCGCCTTCCCCGGTCGAGATCGTCTTCGTCGCCGCGAACGACCAGACGCCGAGATCTCCCCAGGTGCCTGCACGCCGCCCGTTCCACTCGGCGCCGTGGGAATGTGCGCAGTCCTCGATCAGGATGATTCCTTCGCTGCGGCAGAGCTCGGCGATGCGGTCGGAATCGAAGGCGATGTGGCCGCCGATGTGGACGAGGAACACGGCCCGTGGGCGGTGCTCCGAGACCTTCCGCTCGAGATCCTCGAACGACATGCAGAGGTCGTCGCGATTGCAGTCGACGAACTCGACCCGAGCCCCCGCGCTGATCGCCGCGAGCGGGGTCGCCATGAACGTGTTCGCGGGACACAGCACGGTCTCGCCGCGGACGCCCGCCCATTCGAGCGCCGCGAGCGCCGCGCCCGTCCAGCCGTTGAACGCGACAGCCTCGTCGACGCGGTTCCACTGCGCCCACCGCGACTCGAACTCCGTCGTCAGCGCACCCTCGGACCACCGCTCAGAGTCGAGGACGCCTTCCCAGAGCGCCTGGAGGCGAGCGCGGTCGCGCTGGTCGAAGCCGATGGCAAAGCGCGCAAGATCGGTCGGGATGCGGGGGGCGAGCATCGGAGCAAGCCTATAGCGCGAGTCGGCAGGAGCCTCATGCGCCGGCTGACGAAAGGCTGAATACCCGATCGTGGGCTATGCCGCTGCCGTGTGGGGCGCTTGGTCGCGGTCGAGCATCGTCCGCACCGTCTGGGCAAAGACGTCGCGGCTGAACGGTTTCTGCAGGAAGAACGAATCCGCCGGGACGAGGGCCTTCCGGTCGTAGCCCGAGATGAAGAGGACGTGGCGCGCGTCGATCTGCTGCGCGAGAGAGATACCGTCCGTCTCGGGCATCACGACGTCCGCGACGAGGAGGTCCCAGCGGCTCTGGAGCCCGCGGGCCTCGCGGGCCGATCCCGCGACGGACACGTCATAGCCTTGCTCGCGCAGCATCTGCGCAAGCAACTCTCGTACGACGCGTTCGTCGTCGACGACAAGGATACGTTCGGCGCCGCGGGCGGGGTTCGCCACCTCCTCGAGTGCGATCGCCGGCGCGTCGCCCGCAGCCGGTAGCCGAACCGTGAAGCTTGCCCCTTCGCCGGGCGCTGAGCGGACGCCGATCTCCCCGCCGCTTTGCGTGACGATGCCGTACACCGTCGCGAGGCCGAGGCCCGTTCCCGAACCGACCTCCTTCGTGGTGAAGAACGGTTCGAAGATGCGGCCGCGGGTCTCCTCGTCCATGCCCTCGCCGGTGTCGGTGACCGTCAGGACGACGTGGTCGCCGTCGTTTCGCGTCGACACGGTCAGTGTTCCGGCGCCGCCCATCGCATCGCGTGCGTTGACGGCGAGGTTCAGGAGAACCTGGCCGATTTGACTCGCGTCTGCCTCGACGTTCCGGAGGTCTGGGTCGAGGTCGAAGTCGACCGTGATACCCGCGCCGATCAACCGGCGGATCATCAGCTCGATCTCGCTCGCGGCGTCGTTCAGATTGAGAACGCGCGGCTCGAGCACTTGGCGGCGGCTGAACGCGAGCAACTGTTGTGTCAGCGCCGCGGCGCGCTCGCCGGCGGACTGGATCTCGGTCGCGAAACCTTTGAGCCGCGCGTCGGTCAACGAGTCGCTGAGGAACTCCGCATAGCCGTTGATCGCGAGGAGCAGGTTGTTGAAGTCGTGTGCGACGCCGCCTGCGAGCCGGCCGATCGCATCCATCTTCTGCGACTGACGCAGTTGCTCCGACGTTTCCTCGAGCGAGCGCTCGGCGGCGTTGCGCTCGAGTCGGCTGCGCTCGAGCGCGCGCGCCATGCCCGAAACGAGCGGGAAGAGCGCGACCCACATGCCGAGCAGCGCAAGCAGGAGCAGACCGGCAAATGGAACGATGAACGAGCGCACGCTCGCCGTGACCGGCGCGTACGACTCGTAGATCTCGAGCACACCGTGTGCCCGTGTGTCGCCTTGCACGTACAGCGGGACGTAGACCTCGAGCGCCTTCACGTTCTTTCCCGCGCCGCCTTCGTGGTTCAAATACGACACGTCGCGTACCGTGCGGCCCGCGAGTACCTCCCGGAACTCGCCGACGTTGTCGGTCTTCGTCCCGATCAGCGCGTGCGTGTTCGAGTAGGTGACGAGGCCGTTCGGGGCGCCGTACAGCTTCACGCGGAGTCCGCCGTCGACGAGCACGCGCGTCTTGAACAGCCGGTCGAGTTGCGCCAGGCGCGCGCCACGCACCGGTGCGCTGAGATCCGCAGGGGTCAGTTCGCCGCGCAGGACGCTCCGCTCGACGAACCGCGCCTTGGCGACGACGTCACGCTCGGCGTGTTGGGTCTCTTTGCCACGGACGTACCAGAGCAGGACTCCGCCGACCGTCGCGATGACGACAGCCGTCGCGACAGCGAACCGCAGGTGTAGGCGAGTCGAGAGCGCCAAGGTGATCGTCAGCCGAGCCCGGCTTCGCGGAGGGGGCGCCTGGCCCAGGCGAAGCTCGAGGTGTACCAGCCGTCGAACGGCAGCAGGGTCACGCCCTCGTCGCTCGACTGGATGAACCAGCCGTTCCCGAGATAGAGCGCCGTGTGGTCGACCTCGCTCGGCTTCGAGGCGGGACCGTGCGCGCCGAAGAACATCACGTCGGCCGGCTGGAGCTTGGCCGCAGGCAACTGGTCGCGACGCGAGACCTCGCCGCTCATCACGTAGGTCGTGCGTCCGCGGAGGACGCCTGCAAGCCCCTGCTCGCCGGCGTAGGCGGTCAGCTTGTAGACGCGCCACACGAAGCCGGAGCAGTCGAAGCCACCCGCCGACGGGACACCGAAGAGCGTCTCGCTCGTCGGACTCGTACCGCCCCAGACGTACGGGTAGCCGACATAGGACACGGCGGTCGTCAGAACGCGGCGCTGCCAGTCGGTGAGCGTGGGCAGGCTGAATGACAGGGCAGCAGCGCGCACGTCACTCGTCGCTCCGTCTCCGAGTTGGAGGACCTGGGCAAACGACCACGCGGCTTCGGCACGTGTGACCGGCTGCGTCGGCAGGAGCTCGAGGTCGTCCTCGCCGGCCGGGTGGTTGAGCCGGAGCTTGAGCATCCGTGCGACCGCTTCGGTTCCGGTGTTCGGCCGTGGCGCGAGACCCGCGGCGGCGAGCGTCCCTTGAATCGCGCGTGCAGCGTCGCCGAGCCCGAGGTAGCCGACGAGCGCTGCGTCGAGCTGCTTGACGGTGACCACCTGGGCGGGCGCGATCGCGCGATAGAGAACGCGCGCCTGCTGCGGCGCGGTCGTGGCCACCCGCGGTGACGGGAGCGACGACTTCATGACGGGAACGGCGACCGGGATGCCGAGGGTGATCGGCGCGGGGTTCAGTGCGTTCGCCACGGTCACGCTCCACACGGCGATCGCAGAGCCGCCGCCCGCGAGCGAGACGTTGACGACCAGCTGGTGTGCCCCGTCGGCGAGCGTCCTCGTGTCGAGGTCGAGCGCGAAGGGTGCCAGCAGCTCCGTGTGAACGCCGACGCCGTCGACCGCGAAGTCGAGGTGATCGATCGTCTGGCCCGGGACGTCGATTGCGATCACGACTTGACCCGCGACGGCCGCCGAGGGGCCGACCGTCGATTCGACGACGAGTGGCAGCGGCGCCGGCGCCGGGGGCGCCGGCTGATGCTGGAGCGCGTCGGTGGCGGTGATCGCCGCGGCGAGAGCCGCCTGGGTCAGCGGCGCCTGCGGCGCGAACGCCGACGGCGACCGGCCGAGCACGCCGGCCTGGGTGACTGCGCGGATCTGCGGCGCCGCCCAGTTTCTCCCGGCCGCGCCGGCCCCGATCGAGCAGGCGAGGACGCTCGCGAGTGCGAGCGTGGCGATGCTTGCGATGCGGCGCGCGGCAATCATGCGGGGAGATCCCACCTATGACGTCGGCGCGACTCACGCCTTCCGATATCCCCCAAAAAGTCGACGGAGGCACGAGGCGCGGAGCGGGGGATGCCCGGCCGGTTCGCGTCGGAGGTGACGCCAACCGGCCCGGGTTCCCGCTAGTTCCTAGGGCCAGTAGCCGCTGACGTCGGCCCCGAAGAGGGCGGCGACGAGCGATGCTGCGAAAGCAGCAAGCGAGACGTAATAACGCATGTGGGCTGTCTCCTCACACCTGCGGTTGACGGTGACAGCCCCCGGGGGCATCCCCCATCCTTCCAGCGGCGGGCGTTCAAGTAACGTGCGTCAGACAGCACTGTTGACGCGAGACAATTAGACTGCGCTCATGCCTCGCTCCTTGACCACCCACATCGACTCGCCGCGCGAGCTCGGTATTCGCCTGAAGGCGGCGCGCGAGCGGTCGGGCATGTCCCAGCGCCAGCTCGCGTTTCCGGGCTGCACCGCCGCATACATCTCCCGGCTCGAAGCCGGCGCGCGGGTGCCGTCACTGCAGATGATCAATCAGCTCGCCCTTCGCCTCGAGGTCACGGGGCAGTGGCTTGCGACGGGCGTCGATGCTGCGGTGCTGGAGCCGGTCGAGCTCCTCGAGGCCGAGGTTGCTCTTCGACTCGGTGAGATCGACGAGGCCGAGCGTCTCTTCCTCGCACACCTCGAAGCCGACGACTCGACGCGCGCTGCCGCACTTGCGGGGCTCGGACAGATCTCGTTCCGCGCAGGCAGGTTCGGCGAGACGATCGAGCGGCTCGAGCAGGCGCACGCGCTGCGCCAAAAGCGCGCGCTTGCCGATCCGGCAGCGGTGGACACGCTCGGCCGCGCCTACGCAGCGTCGGGCTCTCCGGAGCTCGCGATCGTGTTGTTCGACTCCGCACTCGCGGAGGCGCGGTCATCCGGCGCGCCGATGGAGGAGTTGCGTTTCGCGGTGCTCCTTGCGAACGCGCTCATCGACAGTGGAGCGATCAAGCGGGCCGAGGAGGCATTGGCCGACGTGATTCGCATCACGGACCAGATCGCCGATCCGGTCGCCGCCGCCCGGCTTTTCTGGACGCAATGCCGACTGCACACGGCGCGCCACGAGCCGCAGCTTGCGAGCCGCTATGCACGCCGCGCGCTCGAGATCCTCGAGCGCACCGAGCACGACACCTACGTCGGCATGGCCTACCACCTCCTCGCGATCGCGGAGATCGACGCCGGCAACGACGAGAGCGCCCTCGGGTTGCTCGAGCGGGGCCGCAGTCTCTTCGGGGCCGATCTGACGGCGAAGGACGAGGCGAAGTTCTCGATCGAGGAGGCACGCGCCCTCGTGTCGCTCGGCCGCAACGGCGACGCTGCCCGGGTGGCGGCACGCGCGCTCGGCGTCATCGACGCGATCAGCCCCGGCGATCGCGGGCGGGCGTACCTCACGCTCGGCGATGTCTTCGTCGCGGCCGATGATCGTGAGCGCGCGGAGATGCTCTACGGACAGGGCCTCGATCTCTTGAGTGAGCACGGGAAGAACCACGCGCTCGAAGCCGGTAGCCGACTCGCCGCACTGCTCGAGGAGCGAGGCGATGCGGCCGGTGCGCTCGCGGTGCTGAAGCGGGCTGCCGCGATCGCGTCCGCGCCCGTGCACGCGAACGCCTGACGCGACCCGGCCCTCGTGAGGGCCGTGATCGCGCCGCGCTTCTCGCTACCGGTGGCGCCGACGCGCGCGGTTCGGCGCCTCGTCGGTGAGTGTCGCTACCGAAACGGCGCGGAATCCACCTTCGACATCAGCCGGCTCGCGCTCGAACGTCAGCGGCTTTCCTGCCATGCGATCGCCGAGACTGTGTCCCGGGGCGAAGCCCGACTCTTCGACGAGCAGACGCTCGCCGTCCTCCGTACGGATGTATCCCATCCGTTTCTCGGGGTTGAACCAGATCAGTGTGCCGCGCATCGTTCCCCTTTCCAAGCTCAGCGTCCGCCCGCCAATCGATCGGTCTCGAGAAGCGTGAGACACCCCGGGCAGACCTCTTCGTCCTCAATTGTGACCCAAGTCGACCGGTCGTCGGCGTCTCGTGCAGATCTGGCACACCGCGCGCACGATTCGAGCTCGCTCTCTTCGTGGTCAGCACTCATCCGCGAGGCAGCACGTAGAAGGCAATTGCCGCGTATTGGCAGGCTGCGGCGGCGAGTGTGCAGAGGTGAAAGATCTCGTGGTAGCCGAAGACCGCCGGGCGAGGATCGGGTCGCTTGAGGGCATACACGGCGGCCCCGGCGGTGTAGAAGAGCCCGCCGACGAAGAGCAGGATGATCCCGACGGCGCCGACTTTCGCGAACTGTGAATAGGCAACGACCCCGAGCCAACCGAGCAAGATCCCGATCGCCGCCGAGAGCCGCTTCGGCGCCTGGACCCAGATGACCTTGAGCGCGATCGCGACGGCGACCCCGCTGTACACGATCGAGAGCACCACGATCGCCCAGGTCCGCGAGAAGATGATCAGGCCGAACGGCGTGTAGGTGCCTGCGATCAGCAGGTAGACACCCGCGTGGTCGGCTCGGGCAAGCCACGAGCGAACCGCCGGTGACCACGTCGGCCGGTGGTAGAGCGCGCTGACGCCGAAGCACAACGCGAGGCAGGTCGAGAAGACGATCGCCGAGAGACGCGCGCGCCCAGGTTCCGCGAGGATCGTCAGCGGGATTGCGAGGGCGACGGCGGCGAAGAACCCGACTTCGTGGAAGACGCCCCGCAGCCGGGGCTTGACCCGCGCCGGAATCGGCTCTAGTGCTGCTATCTCGAGGCCTTCCTGTCGCCGTTTCGGAGCGCCCACTTTAACACCCGCTTGTGCGAATCGTTTTCTGCCCAGCTACACTCTGGGCTTGGAACTGAGCGAGTCTCGACGGTGCGCATTGCATCTTCTTGCCCGTTCATGAAGTTGGCAAGGAGGTGAAAGAGATATGGCAAGCGGAACCGTCAAGTGGTTCAACGCGGACAAGGGTTACGGCTTCATCACCCCCGATGAGGGTGGTAAGGACCTGTTCGTGCACTTCAGCGCGATCCAGAGCAGCGGCTACAAGTCGCTCGCCGAGGGCGCAAAGGTCGAGTACGAGGCGCAGGAGGGCGATAAGGGCCCCCAGGCAGCGAACGTGACCGTCACGGCGTAACCACACCGTGAGCGAGCGGCGGGTGTTGCCCGCCGCTCGCTGCAAAATTTCGAAAGGAGGGGAGCGCATTGGCGCAGCAGAAAGAAGAGAAGGTCGAGATGACCGGCGAGATCGTCGAGGCGCTCCGGAACGGCATGTTCCGTATCCAGCTCGACAACGGGCACGAGACCCTCGGCTACACCGCAGGCAAGATGCGGCGGTATCGCATCCGGATGAATCCGGGCGACCGCGTGCGTATCGAGCTGTCCGCGTACGATCTCGGCCGCGGCCGGATCGTCTACCGGATGCGTCCGGGCGACGAACGCGAAGCCTGAGCCGCAACGAGGTCTCTGGCGAGAGAACGCTCGCCCAGTCCACGGGATCTCTGTGGGGTAGGTTCCGAGGAGGCGGTTTCTCGTCCTTCCTCCGATGCTGTTCGATCCTCCCAGTCATGAGCGGTTGACCGAGCGTCGGTGGGACGAGCCACGTGTGCGTGCGGCGATCGCGGCGATTGCGGCTGATGCCGAGACCGCGTTCGACGATGGCTCGTTGTGGCCGGCCCACCCGCACGACGAGCAGATTGGGCGGCTTCCCCGGTTGGCCTCGCTCTATCTTGGTGCGTCAGGGGTGATCTGGGCTTTGCACGAGCTCGAACGTGTCGGTTGCGCTGAGCTTCGACAGGACTGGGCTCCCGTGGCCGAGCGTCTGGCCGAGGAGTATCCGTCGCTCCCGGACTTCGAGGGATTTGTCGAAGGCCCGGTTCCATCCTTCTGGATGGGCGAGGCCGGAATACTCCTTGTCGCCCACACGCTCGCGCCGGCTGTTTGGCAGGAGGAGCGGCTGCTCGAGGCGGTTCGGGCGAACGCCGCGAACCCCTCCTGGGAGTTGATGTGGGGGTCGCCCGGAACGATGATTGCCGCGCAGGTCATGGATCAGCGGACAGGCGCAGAGGTCTGGCGCGAGGCGTGGCGGCACTCTGCCGACCTGCTCTGGGATGAGTGGCGTGACGATCTTTGGCTGCAGGATCTCTATGGAAGTCGTGTGCATATTCTTGGGCCTGCACACGGTTTTGCCGGCAACGTCTTGGCGCTGGCGACCGGAAAACTCCTCGATCCGGCCCGCCGAATGGAGCTAGAGCAACGTGCCCTAGCCGCGGCAGCGAAGTACGCGACTCGGTCAGACGGGCTCGCCCAGTGGCCGATGTCGCTCGAGCCACGCGAGGGGAAGTCGCAGGAGATTCGTACCCAGTGGTGCCACGGCGCACCCGGCATCGTCGCTTCGCTCGCGACCATTGCACCACGAGACGAGCAGCTCACAGACTTGCTGGTGGCAGGCGGAGAGCTGACCTGGCAGGCAGGGCCGCTGGCGAAGGGAGCAAACCTCTGCCACGGCACCGCCGGGAACGGCTACGCCTTCCTGAAGCTGTTCGAGCGGACCGGCAACGAGCTCTGGCTTGAACGCGCCCAGGCGTTCGGGATGCACTCACTCGAACAAGTCGAGCAGACAACTGCCGCCCACGGGCGGGGCCGCTACACACTATGGACAGGCGACCCCGGCACCGCGCTCTACCTCCACGGCTGTCTCACCGCCACCGCCGCCTTCCCGACACTCGACTACTTCTGAGGCCCTCGCCCGACCCGCTCAGGCGCCATCAACGAACACACGCGCACGCCACTCCTTCAGTCCGCGTCAGTGAGGACGTGCGGGCCATCCCTGTCTTCAAAGCGGTCAAGGACACCGGAGGAAACGAGCCGTTCGCGTGCTTCGTTCGCGTCCTCGACGCTTGCGAACTCAAGGTAGATGAAGACCTCGTTCGGGTCATCGACGCTCCGCAATACGCGCTGAGTCTGAGCGTTCTCGCGAGCGCGCGGCTGATCCTGGTCAAACATCGGACGCCATCTTTCGTAGTCGCCCGTCTGGATGCGCGTGATGATGAACGCAGTCATCTGCTCCCTCTCAGTGGGTTTTCCTCGACCCTACGCTGCTCAGCGACTCAGGGTGCACTCGCGAACACTCGGGCAGCCAACGCGACCGCAACCTGGTTCCGATCTTTGAACCAGGTTGCCGAGTTTCAGTGCTCGTAGCGCTTCCGAGCAAACTCGCGATCCTGGTTGAAGAGCAAACCAGGATCGAAAGCTCAGGGGTCATCGCGGAACGCTCGCGCAACCGAGGAACCCGCGAACAGAAGGCTTACTAGCTGATCATTATTCGGGCTTAGAGTCGCGTGCCTGTGACGGATCGCGCGAGGTATCCGAGGCTCGCCCTCGCCGTGGTGCTCCTGGTCATGGCGGCGGCTTTTGTGCTCTACGGAGTCTTCGCGCTCTTGTATGGGGGAGACGGATCAAGCGCCACCTATGTGACTCTCGCCGGTTACCGTCTGAATGCACATCTCGCGGCAGCGATCAGCTTTGCCCTCGGAGTCGCACTCACCCTCTTTGGCCGGTCGATCATCCGCGCGACCCACGCCCGAGGGGTCCAGTCTTGGACGAACCCACCGACTAGGAGATGACATGAGCGTTCGCACGCCCGTGATCGCAGCACTGTTAATCGGCGGACTCGCACTCGTGGGAGCGGTCGGAATCGCCGCCGCTGCCCCGGCAGGGTCAGGTCTGATCCTTTACCGGTCCCCCTTCCCCGCCGGACTGGATGCGACAGTCGTCCATCTTTGGACGACCGACGGGAAAGGACAGAACGCCCGCGAGATCCTCAGGATCAAGCCGACCGGCCGGTCGGACGTGCTGCGTGGCGCGTACCTCGTCCCGGACGGAGTCATCTTGGCAACGACCGACGCGAACGACGGGAACAACACCGATATCGAATTCTTGAAGCGTGGCTCGCCGAAGGTCCAACGGCTGTTCACGGTGCGCGGCCTGGGCTGGTTCCAGCCGTCTCCCGATGGGCAGATGATTGCCTACTCGCGACAGCTGCCTGTCGCCGGGAAGCCGCTGTTCGTCATCGCCCGACGTGACGGAACCATCGTGCGGGCACTTGCGCACATGAGCCTCGCGATTTTCGGGTGGTCGAGCGACAGCCAGCAAGTGTTCAGCTACTGCCCCACCGTCCGCCGCCGGGAACTGTGTGCCTATGAAGCGTCCACGGGGACGCACCGAGCGACGGGTCTCATGCTCGAACTCGCCGCTTCCGCACCGTCTGTGTCCCCGGCGGGCGCCAGGGTCGCCTTCTGGGCGAAGCTCGGACCTGCAGGGGAGCGAATCTACAGCCCCAAGGGAGCGTTTCTCCGCAACCTCGTCGGCCAGTCCGGAGCCGTGGTCTGGTCGCCCGATGACTCACAAATGGTGTTGCAGCCCTATGTCGGCTTGCCGTCTGCCTTCTCGTTCAAGACGAAGCGGCTGACCACGTTCGCTCACAAAGGCCCCGCCAATCTTTTCGTCCTCGACTGGCGCTAGGCGGTCTGGCGTCTGTGAGACTCGTTTGGTCGGTCCGTCAGGGGCCGTCGCAAGGACAGTGACGTCGTCAGCAAGGGCGCACTATCGCTTACCCGACGCGGCGGTAGCGGATATGCGTGGCCAGCGGCGAATGCAACACCTCGACGGGCTCGAGCCCGAGAGATTTGACGCCGTCGAAGATCCGCTCGCCTGACCCGAGCAGGACGGGAGCGATGTCGAGCGTCAACTCGTCGATGACCCCGGCGATGAGTGCTTGCCGCACGGTCGCGGCGCCGCCCGCGATGTCTACGCCGTTGTCGCCGGCCGTCTCACACGCCTGGGTGTAGGCCGCGTCGAAGCCGCCGGTGACGAAGTGGAACGTCGTGCCGCCCTCCATCTCGATCGGCTCGCGGGCGTGATGGGTGAGCACGAACACCGGCGCGTGGTACGGCGGCTCGGGCCCCCACCAGCCGCGCCAGTCCTCGTCCCATGCGCCGCGGATCGGCCCGAACATGTTGCGGCCCATCACGTAGGCGCCGCGCGAGCGCATGAGCCAGCCGGCCGCGGTCGCGTTGGCCACGTTGGCGCGCTCGTCGTCGAGGTGCCAGCCGTGGAGCTCCCTGCCGCGCTTGCCAAGCGGGTGCTCGCGACTCTGCTCTGGCCCGGCGACGAAGCCATCGAGCGAAATAGACATGTGGCAGGTCGTGTCCAAAGTGTCCCTCCCTGCGTCGATGATTACGACGAAACTCTCGATCCTGGTTGAAGAGCAAACCAGGATCGAAGCTCAGGGATCGTCGCGGGTCCTACTCCTCGACCCGCGCGAGGATGACGATCGGGATCTCGCGGCTCGTCCGCTTCGCGTAGGTGAGGTAGCCCGGAGCGCGCTCGACGATCTCGGCCCAGAGCTGCGCCCGCTCGTCGCCGACGGTGGTGCGCGCAGTGACGCGGTGACGCTCGCGGCCGATCTGCACCGTTGCCCGCGGCGTGTGCTCGAGATTCAGCCACCAGCCCGGTGGCGTGTCCGAGCCGCCGAACGATCCGATCACGACGAACCCGTTGCCGCGCGGAAGCGCGCAGAGTGGAGTCGTGCGCGGTTTGCCGGTCGTGCGCCCGACGGTCGTCAGGAGGACGATCGGCAGGTTCCAGATCGTCGCGCCGATTCGTCCACCGCTGATGCGGTAGAGCACGCGATGAACGGCACCGAGTGTCTTCGCAGCGACGGGCACGAGTGTGCGTCTCACGACGACGAGCCCGCGGCTCAGGCCGGCGCTGAGACGACCGCGACGAGCGCGTTGACGCATGCCGGGTCGAACTGGGTGCCCGCGCAGTCCTGCAACTCACGGAGTGCCTCGCCCTCGCTGAGGCGCGGGCGGTAGGGCCGGTCCTCGCACATCGCGAGGTACGCGTCGGCGACGGCGACGACGCGCGCGGCGAGCGGGATCTGCTCGCCCGCGAGCCCCCGTGGATAACCGCCGCCGTCCCAGCGCTCATGGTGACCCGTCACGACCTCGGCCACCGGCGGCTCCACCTCGCTCCCGACGATGCGCTGGCCTTCAAGCGGATGTTCCCGAATGCGCAGGCGCTCGCGGCGGGTCAGCGGGCCGGGCTTCGCGAGGATTCGCTTGCTGATCCGGAGCTTGCCGACGTCATGCAGAAGGGCGCCGTGGACGACGGCGCGCCTTACCTGGTCTGCGACCTCGAGTTGCGCAGCGATCCGAAGCGAGCACTGTGCGACCCCGATCGCATGAGCGTCCGGGTATCCGATGACGCCGGTTCGCATGGCAACGAGGTGCCGGCTCTCGTCGATCGGAAGCTCCTCGCTGAGAGCCCCGACCAGTTGTGGGGTCATCGCCACGCATCCCCCATTCGGGGGATGGCTCGTGGTTCCTTCGCGAAACGGCGCTACATTCGTGTGATTGCGGCACAAGGTCGGGTTGCGGGGAGATTTTGCGGCGCTCGGTGCCTCCGGGGCGTCCGTGGTTGCCGCATCGCTTCTCATCGGACTTTCGTTCGGAGCGGCGTGCTGGGCGGTCGAGGCGACGGTCCTCGGGAGCATGCGGTCGAGTCGGACCGGTGAGGTCCGCAACACACTCTTCGCCGCACGCGATCTGATTTCCGTGCAGCAGCGGGCCGCGTCCCGCGAAGCATCACAACTCTCAGCGCGAGCAGATGTCCAGACGGCACTCGTCGGTCGCGATGTCGCACCGCTCGCGGCGCTTTCGCGCGCACGCGCGGGCGTGGGCTTCACGCTCGCCAACGGGCGCGTGGTCGGACACGATGTTCTTGGCGCGCCTGCCGCCACGATCGCCGTTTACAGCGGCGGACGCTACGTAGGGCGCGTGATCGTGGCGACGCCTCCCGACGCCGCGCTGCTCGCCGCGGCGCGGAAGAGCTCGTCGACCCATCTCCTCTATACGGTCAACGCGCGTGTCGTCGCGCTGTCGCCGCCCGTCGAGGGCAGCCCGTCGCTGGCCGAGCTTCTGCAGAACACGCAGTCGGACCAGCTCGCGCTCACCTCGCCGAGTCGCGGCGCGGGCGAGTTGTACGCCTACCGCGCTAAGCCACACCTTCCGTGGCGTCGGGTTTGGCCGTTCCTCGGCGCGCTCGCGGTCGCCGCTCTCTCGTTCCGTGTGTTCGAACGGCGCGAGCTGAAGCAACGCTCGAAGCCGCCGCCGAACACCGTTCGCGACGCCGTTGCGCTTGTCGGTGAGACGCTCGCGGCCACGCACAACACCCAGGCGCTTCTCCCCGTGATTCTTCGTGCGGCGGTCGAGGCGACCGGTGCGAGTGGCGGCACGATCGAAGCGGGGGAGTTCTCGCTCGCAACGCGCGGCTCGATTCCGCAGGACCCGGCCGACCGGCTCGAGGTGCCGCTCGAGGTCGCCGAGGGCCAGAACGCGGTGATGACGTTGTTCTCCGCGGAGGGTGGGTTCGGGGCCGACGCACGCGACGCCGTGGCCTGGATCGCCGAGCAGGCGCTGATCGCACTCGAGAACGCCCGCTTGCACGGGCTCGTGCAGCGGCAGGCAGTGACCGACGATCTGACGGGCCTCGCCAATCGTCGCCGGTTCCTCGCGCAACTCGATTCGGAGATAGCCCGTTCGAAGCGAAGCGGATCGCCACTCGGGATCGTCGTCGCTGATCTCGACGACTTCAAGCGAGTCAACGACACCCACGGGCACGAGGCGGGCGATGAGGCGTTGCGGAGCTTCGCGGAGATCCTCGCGACGATGGCGCGCGACGTCGATCTCGCGGTGCGTCTCGGCGGTGAGGAGTTTGCGTTGCTGCTGCCGGACACAGACCTCGCGGGCGCGGCGCAGCTCGCCGAGCGCCTCCGAGTCGCTCTCGAATCGGCCGAGGTGGGCCGGCCGCCGGGGCAGATCCGGCTGACCGCGAGCTTTGGGGTCTCCGCCTTCCCTGCGGCGGCTGCAGCCGACGACCTGCTGGCCGACGCGGACAGGCGCCTCTACGACGCGAAACGCGCGGGCAAGAACCAGGTGGTCGCCTCCAGGGAGCTCGGCGCGCATCAGAGCTCCTAAGCGGCGTCCGGCGCCGCTGCGAGCATCCTCGTGTGGGTCCACTTCGTCTTGCCGCGCTCATTGCGACCGCGACTGCACTTGCGATCGCCTTCGGCCAGGTCTGGCTGCACTCGGTCGACAACCGCTCGCCGACCTTCGAGCGCGCAGCACGGGTCGGAAGCGACGCTATCGGGGTCGCGATCGCAGGCGTGCAGCGCGCGAATCACACGCCGCGCCGTACCCCCGCACACGCTCGCCCGCTAGCCTCCCGCACAGCGGTTCGGCATGCCCGAGTGCGCACCGTGCACGCGACAACGGTTCAGGCATCGCTCGCAAGTGCCGTGCGGCCGACTGCCGGGCGCGCCGTGCCCGTCGTGCAAGTTGTGAGGATCACGCCGGTGGTGAAGCCGGTGCAGAAACCGCGATCCAAGCCGGTGGCAAAACCGGTGCCGAAGCCGAAGCCCGCGCCGAAGCCGAAGCCGAAGCCCGCGCCGACGCCGACCCCAACTCCTACGCCGACGCCAACTCCCGCGCCGACGCCGACCCCAACTCCAACGCCGACGCCAACTCCTGCGCCCGCGCCGACAACGGCAACACCGTCACCCACAGCTCCGGCGCCCACGACGCCGGCGTCCGTCACGCTGACGCCGACCCCGATTGCGCCCGCAACCAGCACACCCGCGCCGAGTGCACCCGCGCCGAGCACACCCACGCCGAGTGCACCCGTGACGACGCAGACCCCGACCCGCCCTGGCTGGGGCAACGGCGACTCGAACCACGTGCACACCGGACCGCCGGGCCGAGGTGGCAACTCACACCACTGATCCGCCGGGCGAGCCCTCGCTCGTTCGGCGACGCGTTCTTCGACGACGGCCCGTCGTCGGTGGCGTCGGCATTCTCGGCCGTCGACTGCGCCGCGAGCTCGAGCTGAACGCACAACCCGGCGAGCGGGTGCGGCTCTGTGTGCGCGGCGCGCTCGGGCATGCACTCGTCTTGCTCGATGACCGCATGCTGATTCTCAAGTGCGGCCTGTCGGCGGGGATGCCGTTCGGCGCGACCATCGCGACGATCGGCTATCGCGATGTCACGGGTACGCAGGTCGGTCGGCGCCTTCTCTCCGGATGGATCGAGATCCACTCACCGAGTTTCCAGGGAGGTGACCGCACAAGGACGTTGCGACAGCCGGCCGGGTACGACCCGTTCCGGCAGCCGAATTGCCTGCCGATGCGCCGCCGCCACGCCGCCGCCTACCACGACGCGCTCTCCGAGATCAGTCGTCTCGTCGTTGAGGCAAAACTCGATCCCGAGCGTCTGCCGGTACTCGATCAGCTCGAGCGTCTCGCGATGCTGCGCCGTCGCGGCGAGCTCGACGCGCAGGAATTCGAGCTCGCGAAGGCGCGCATTCTGCACGACGCGTCGGCGTCGCTCGCGCGCACCGCGACCGGTTCGTAAAGGCTTTCGCCGCTACGCTGCGCGGTCGAGGGCGGCGTCGGCTTCGACCGCTTCGTCGACCAGCTCGCCGATCTCGACCTCGGAGAGGCCGGCCCGCTGTGCGGACTCGACGAGGAGCAATAGCTGCTGCTGCTGTGCTTCCTGAATCTGGCCTGACATAGGCGCTCCCTCTTCGCTAGCTCGTTTCTCCCCCAGGGTACGGACACGAGTGGTGGCGCTGTAGTAAGGGTTCTGTGACGATCAAGCGTCGGCCGTTGGGTTGTTATGGCGTGAGGCTGGGAGTAGGCTCGGCGCGCCAACCGACGAAACGGAGACAGGGAATGAGCGGCATGCGGCGTGGCGCGACTTCGGTGCTCAAGTGGTTTTCGGGCCTCTTTGCGGTGTTGATCGTCCTTCAGGTGTACCTGGCCGGCGAGGGGATCTTCGGCCTGTCGAACATCAAGCACGACTGCAGCAAGTCGACCTCCCACTGCATCGCGAACACGACGACGCTGAACGCGCATCGCGGGCTCGGGTTCATTCTCACCGGCCCGCTCGCGTTGCTGTTCCTCATCGTCGCGCTGCTCGCGTGGCATCGAGTGAAGTCAGTGCGGATCGTCTCGATCGTCGTCCCGATCCTGACGTTCCTGCAGACGATCATCGTTCACCTCGGGCGCTTCGCTGCGGCGCTGCACCCGATCAACGCGATCCTCGTGCTCGGCCTATTCGGCTGGCTCTTCTTCCGGCTCCGTGCGGAGACCGCACCGGAAGGAGCGCCCGCGGTCGACTAAGCGTTCGCGCGCGCCGACCGCGATTGCCTCGCGGTCTTGTGCTCGTACATTCGACCGTCTGCGAGCGAGAGCATTTCCTGCAGCGACCCAGGTGTCTTCGCGTCCACTTCGCACGCGCCGATGCTCGCGGCGAGCGTGAATGGGAACGAATGCTGCTCTTGGACAGCGAGGATGCCCTCCTCAATCCGCGCTGCTATGCGCTTCGCCGCATCACCGGCGTCGTCGAAGATCAAGACACAGAACTCGTCGCCGCCGACCCGGGCGCCGATGTCGCTCTCCCGTGTCACCCCTCGGAGCACCTGGGCGATCGCGCGCAGTGCATCGTCGCCGGCGCTGTGCCCGTAGGTGTCGTTGATCTGCTTGAAACCGTCGAGGTCGAGGAACAAAAGGGCTACCGGGTTGCCGCCGCGGCGGGCGCGGTAGAGAGCCTGCTCGCCGATTGTCTGCAGGCCGCGCCGGTTGTGCAGTCCGGTCAGTTCATCCACCAGCGTCATCTCCTGGAGGGCGCGGGCCTGGCCTGCGAGTTGTTCTGCCTGCTCGGCAAGGCGCTCTGCGGCCTGTTTCCGCTCGGTGATATCTCGGGAGATCCCGAAGAGGCCGATCATTCGCCCGTTGCGATCACGGAGCGGCACCTTCGTCGTCGAGACCCACGCCGCCCGTCCATCGACCCACGTCTCGCGCTCCTCGATCCCGACCAGCGCTTCCCCGGTGTGAAGTAATCGCTGCTCGTCGGCGAACGCCGCGTGCGCGTGCTCGCCGGAGAAGAAGTCGAAATCGGTCTTGCCAATCGCTTCCGCCGGATCCTCGAGACCCAAGCGATTGGCGAGGCCGCGGCTGATTCGGACAAACCTACTCTCGTCGTCCTTGAAGTAGACCTGGTCCGGGGTCTGTTCCATCAACGTGTCCAGGAGGTAGCGGTCATCCAAGAGCTCATCCGGAAATGGGCGTAGTTGCCGCAAATTGTCATCCATGGCACGAAGGATCGACACGTGGCGGGACACGGGGATCACCGATTTGGGTAGAGCGTCTCACCCGCATCGAGCAGAACCGACCCGCTCGGGCCTCTAGGTCGGCCGGAGCTTGAAGAGGACGTTGTCCTCGCGGTCGGTCATCCAGACGAAGCCGGCGGCGGCGACCGCTCCGAAGGTCGGCCCGGGTAGTTCGAGCTTGCCGAGGATCGCGTCAGTCGCTGGATCCATGCGGCCGATCGTCTTGGTGGTGGCTGTGCCAAACCAGAGCGCGCCCGCGCCGAGTGCCAGTGCGCCGGGGTCGCCGCCGGTCTTGATGGTGTCGGTCACGCTGTTCGATGTCGGGTCGATGCGCGTGACCGCGGGATAACAGCCGGGGCCGCTGCCGCCCGCAACCCAGACGGCTTTGTCGGTCGCGACGAGCTCGGCGCAGACGCCTTTGTCGCGGATCGTCGCAACGATCGAATCGCTGCGGGGGTCGATGCGCACCACCGCGCTTAGGTTGGGGACGCTTACCCAGAGCGAGCCTGCGGCGCCCGCGATCCAGCTTGGCCCGGCGAAGGACTGGTGCCCGACCGGAATCAGATCGACGATTCGCATCGGCTTCCGTTTCGGGTCGATCTTCGCGACCGAGCCGGTGGGCTCGCCGTCGTGGTTTGCGACCCACACGTACCCGGCGAAGAAGGTGATTCCGACGGGGCCGAGTCCGCCGGAGGAGATCGTGTCACGCGCCTTGTTGGTGCGCGGGTCGATCCGGGTGACGGAGTTCCCCTGGAAGCTCGTGACCCACACTGCGCCGGCACCGACAGCGAGAACAGACGCAGGATTCGGGACCGTGATCACCGCGGTCGCCTTGCCGGTTGCCGGGTCGATCCGGGTGACGGTGCTGCTTGGACCATCCGCGACCCAGATCGAGCCGAAGCCTGCCGTCACATCGCGCGGCGTCGAAACCGCGATCTTCGCGACGAGCGTGCTGCCGCGTGGAGTACGGCTTGGCCCGGAGGGTGCCGCCTGTGTGCCGGCACTGGTGAGTAGCGCGACCGTCGTCGCGGCGGCGAGTGACGCCAGACTCCACTGCATGTCGCTTCCTCCTGAGCCTCGATCGTGTATCGGGGAGGGGCAGCTTTTCGCCACCCCTCCCCGCCCCTGACCCGCGCGAGCGCGGGACACCTTTAGAGAGCGGTTCGCGGCGTTCCGCGTTGTGCTCCACGCGCAAGCGTGGTCGCGCCCACTCCGACGATCGCGACGCCGAGGCCCGCGATGAGCCCGATCGCACCGTCGGTCCAGCTGAAGCCACTCGATCCGCGCACGACGATCGTGGCGGGCTCGCTGACCGGCCGCGTGAACGGCAACTCGTTCTTCGGTTCGCCCTGGATCACCGGCGACGAAGCCTGGACGGTCTTGGTGGCGGCCTGCGCTGTGCGGGCCGCGACCGGCCGCGTGAACGGCAACTCGTTCTTCGGCTCGCCCGTAGCGAGCGCCGCCTGTGCGAGAACCGCCGTGAGCACGATGCCGGCGGCGGAGGTGCGGAGAAGCTGAGTGAGCATTGGGTGCCTCCTGGTGGCGGCCGCTCGGTGCGACCGATCGATCCAGGGTGCGACGCTCGGGTAAACGACCGGCTGCGACGACTTGATCCGGAGTAAATCAGCCTGCAATTTCCGCCCTTTGGAGTGGTAGCGTCGGCACGATGGACTTTCGCCTCCTCGGCTTGCTCGAGGTCTTCGACGCCGGGCAACGTGTGTCGATCGGGCGGGGGCGTGAGAGCGGGCTCCTCGCGCTTCTGCTTCTCCACCGAAACGAGCCGTTGGCGTCCGAGCGGATCGTCGAGGAGCTCTGGGGTGAGGCTGCGCCGGAGAACGCGCCGAAGAGCGTCCAGATCTATGTGTCGCGTCTGCGCAAGACGCTCGGGGCCGACCGGATCGAGACGACGCCTGCGGGCTACCGCCTGAAAGTCATGCCCGGCGAGCTCGACGTGCAACGGTTCGAGCAGCTCGCCGGCGAACGTCGGCCGGCCGACGCGCTCGCGCTGTGGCGCGGCGAGGCACTGGCCGACTTCCGCTACGAGGCGTTCGCGCTCGACGAGGCGCGGCGACTCGAGGAGCTCCGCGATCGCGTCGTCGCGGATCTCGTCGACGAGCGTCTTACGCGCGGCGAGGCCGAGCAGACGATCCCCGAGCTCGAGGCATTGGTGGAGCGCGTGCCTCTGTGGGAGCGGCCGCGCGGGCAGCTGATGCGCGCGCTCTACCTCGCAGGACGACAGGCGGACGCGCTCGAGCTGTACCGGTCGACCCGCACCCTGCTTGCCGACGAGCTTGGCGTCGATCCGGGGCCGGAGCTCCAGCGGCTCGAGCGGGCCATTCTCAACCAGGATCCCGAGCTCGGGGAACCGGCCCGGCCGCCCCGGGCGTCGATCCGGCCGCGGGGGAACGGCCCGCTGATCGTCGGCGGCATCCTCGTCATCGTCGCCGCGGTGGCGGCCGCGGTCGTCCTTGCGAGGAGTGGCTCGACCGGGCTCGCCTCGGTTCAGCCGAACTCGGTCGCGGCGATCGATCCGCACACCGACCGGCTCGTTGCGCAGATCGGAGCAGGCAACCGTCCTTCGCGGCTCGCCGATTCCGGCAGTCGGCTCTGGGTGATGAGTGCGGGCGACGGGACGATCAGCGAGATCGACACGGCACGCGAGCAGCGCGTTACGACGTTCGGGCCGGCGCTCGTGCCGACCGACCTCGCCGCGACGCGGACGACGCTCTGGGTCGGCAGTGCGCCCTCGGGCGAAGCGATCGGCACGGCAAGCGTGGCCCGCTACGACGCGTTCCGTCACGTGCGCACCCGGCTGACGCCGCTGCCCTCGACGGGCGAAGTACTGGGCGGAGGCCGCCGGCCCGAGGAGCGATATCTCGTTGTCGGCGGCGGAGCCGTCTGGGCGATCGGCCCGACCCTCGCCCCCGTGAAGCTGAGCGCCCGCACAGGTCTGATCGAGCAGGTGGTCCCGGGTGTCGCCGCCACATCACTCGCGTTCGGCAACGGCGCGCTCTGGGCCGTCGACGGTCGGTCGGTCGTGCGGATCGACCCCAGGACGGCGCGTGTCACCCAGACGATCCCGGTCACGTCGCTCTTCAGCCTGCAAGGAATTGCAGCCGGCGGCGGCGTCGTCTGGGCGACCTCCCCCGGCGAAGGACTGGTGTGGCGGATCGACCCAGGTCCGCCGCTGCAGGTCTCGAGCATCCATCTCGCCTACGGCGCGTCGTCGATTGCGTACGGCGACGGAGCGGTCTGGGTCGGCAATGGTTATGACGACACGGTCGATCGGATCGACCCACAGACGCGCGCCGTTCGTCGGGTCGCGTTGGTCCCGGCGCCTCAGGACATCGCCGTCGACAGCAGCCACGTCTGGGTTGCGTCGGGGGCCGCTGCCGGGCGAAGCGGCCCTCTGACGTCGTCCGCCTGCGACCCTGTCAGCTATCGCGGACCGGGCCGACCGGACCTGCTGATCGCCTCAGACCTCCCGTTGCAGGGCGGCGGCGCCGCGGTGACGCAGGCCGCCGTCGACACGATCCGTGCGGTGCTGGCGCAACGCGGGTACCGGGCCGGCCGCTTCCGGGTCGGCTACCAGTCCTGCGACGACTCGACGCCCGCCGCGGGCGGCTTCGACGACGGTCAATGCTCCGCCAACGGCGCGACCTACGCGTCGGACAGCACAGTGGTCGGGATCATCGGACCGTACGACTCTGACTGTGCGCGCGACGAGATCCCGCTCGCGAACCGTGCGCCGCACGGGCCGCTTGCGATGGTCAGCCCGTTCAACACCGGACCGTTTCTCACGCGCCGTGGGCTCGGCGCCGCCGCCACCACCCTTGCGCAGTTCTACGCGGCGGGTCCGCGCAACTTCGCCCGGACGATCGGCGCAGACCACATCCAGGTGGCAGCCGCAGCCGCCTTTGCACGGCGACTCGGCGTCCGCCGCATCGCCGTCGTCTTCAACGAAGACGGGATGCTCCAGCAAAAACAGGAACAGTGGTTCCTCTATGCCGCCCGCCAGATCGGTGGCATGCACGCCGTGCCGCTGCTCTTTAGCGGCGAGCAGGGCGAGCTCGCCGCCGGTCTCCGCAGGCTCCGAGCAGACGGTGCGTTTTTCGTCAGCTACGCCGTCAACCCTGACCAGGCGGCGGCAACGGCGATGACCCTCAGCCGCGTGCTTCGCGGGCGGCCGGTGATCGTCACCGATGCGTTCGGCCCGTGGAATGTCGCGGACGCGAGCGGCGCCCACTTTTACGCCACCCTTGCCGGTCTGACCGTGCCCGCGCAACTCCCCGCCCGCACGCGCGACCTCGTCGCGCGGTTGCCGGCCGCGGACCGGATCCCGTTTGCGGTCGCGCAGAGCGCAGCAGCTGTGGATGTTCTACTCCGCGCGATCGCCGCATCCGACGGGACCCGCCGCTCGGTCGTCGAGGCGGTTCGCCGCACGAATCTCGCCGATGGGTTCACCGGCAGCCTTCGCATCGATCGGTGGGGCGATCCGGCCACCGCACCCGTGACCGTCTTCCGCCTCGGCGGCCAGGGATCGAATGCGACGGGGCTGCCGTTCCTCGAGGGCGGCTCCGTTGTCGCGACGATCACGCCGCCGCCGCGCGCCGTCGCGCCGGGCTGAGCATCCGACCCCCCAACCGGCACGTCACGACCTGATCTCGACAAGCTCGACCTGTGACCCGGTTGCGCCGGGTCACAGGTCGGCTTCTCGTCAACCTCGTGAGCTACTTCTTTGCGGGTAGGAAGTTGTGCTGTAGGTCGTACTGGCTGACTTGGGTGCCGAGGTTGACGCCTGCGGTCGTGGAGAAGCGGTAGTGGAGGCCGGCCCAAACGCGGGCGTCGGCGACGTTTTGGAGCAGGTCTTGCGCGGTCGCGAAGTGCTGAGTCGTCGTCAACGTCGTCCCGCCGCCGGTCGCGCCGGGCACGTCGATGTTGATCGTCTGCGACTTGAGCACGGAGGCAAGGACCTGCGTGACCGCCGAGCTGACGCACCCGTGAGCGCTCGGATACTCCGGATGATTCGGCGTCGTCAGAAGCGGCGACCAGGTTGCGTTGGGAGTCGTTGCCGAGTTGTTGTCCAGGTCGGCGTTCCGAATCGCGGTGATCGGGCGCCAGAGCAGGTAGTGATACTTGGAGTCCATACAGGCGATCCCGGCGTCGGCACCAACCATGTCCCCCATCGCAAACAGGCGGACGGCGTCGACGAGGTCGAGGCCCCGGCTGGTCGCAACGTCGCGGAAGACCTGGTTGTACTGATTGACGGTGTTCGCGTTCCAGAACTGGGCGGTCGCGGTTTGCGCCGGCGTGCGGGCGCTACCCGCTGCCCCGCCCGTCGTCTCCACTTCATTGAGGCCGGCTGCGTATTCGGGGCTCCCGATCGCGGGCGGAGCCGGCGAGCGGAACTGACCGGCGCTTGTGAGCATGAACGGCTTCATGCCTGCCGTCCAGGGTGTCTGCGCCGATTGGGCCGAGGGCGGCGGAGCAAACACCCAGGTCCCCGGCGGCTGCGGTCCCACACCGAAGGCTGTCCCGACCGGTGCGTTGCGACCATCTCCAAAGCGGCTCGCGATCAACTGACCGGCTGCGGCGGCACCGGCGGCAATGCCCGCCAGCTTCGCCTTCTCGGGCAGCTGCGCCAGCTTCACGTTCAGGTAGTCGGTGTAGGTGGCAACGAGAGAAGGGGCAAGCGTCGGGAAGTAATACGCGAGCGTTGTGTAGGCGGCCGCCGCGACCGCAGCACGCGGCGAGGCCCCCGCGGGTGCGACGAGCGTCGAGTCGTAAGGCGCGTATCGGCCGCTGATCGCGGTTACCGCGTTGTATTCGGCTGCCTGCACGTATCCCATATAGATCAGCCCTTCGATCTGGAACTTCGTCGGCGAGAGCGACGGCGAAAGCACGGTGTTCACGGCGATCTGGTTCCAGTCGATCGCCGTCTGCGCCGAGATCTTCGTCCCGCTCTGCCGCGCATCCGACGCACCCGACCCGCTGATCACCGTGAGCCCGGCACAGGTGATCGCCACGACCGCGACCACCACACGAAGCTTGTTGGGTCTCATCTCGAGCTCCTTTCCTGCCGGCGCGCGACGAACGCGAAAGCCGGCGACGATGGGTTCCGAGTCGAGGCTACGAGCCGTTCGCTCCGCCTTCTACGGTGGCAGCACGGGATTGGGCGGAGGCCAGCCCGTTGAGCTCAGGGGTGCTTGCACCTCGAGGGAGACGCCGCGGATTCGGCTCTGTTGAGGTACTCGTCTCAGAGAGCCCGGTGAGCGCCGCGTAGATCGCACCGAAACCGCGTCATGACGACGCGACACGCGGACACACGGGGCGGGCGGGCGGCGGCTTGCGGTTATGCCCCCGACAAGAATCGAACTTGTGCACGCGGTTTAGGAAGCCGGCCGGACCTGTGACGTGCTGTACGTCTGCGTTCGCTAAGTTCGACCCGTCCGCGTTGCGACGCCCTTTGAGTGCCGCTCAGTGTCTTGGTGTACCGCTGCGTCCAGCTATTCCTGGTGGACGGGCGGTAGACGGATCCGCTTCTGGCGAGAGTACGCTCGCGCACGCCACCGTTGTGTGCCTCACAACCCTTCGAGGATCTGAGGCTGCGGCAATATGCTGAGGCATGGCGTCCGCTCCTGAGAGTCCCTCTTCAGGTGAGCCGAAGGGTGTACCAGGCCGCGGACTCCTTCCCGGGCTAATGGGCTTCGAGGTGCTGTTGTACGCGGCAGTCGGCCTATTGCTCGCGGCCGCCGCCGTGCTCGTCCTCGTCGGCACGGTTCACGAGCTCGCGCATGGGATCTCGACGGGACAGGGCTCCGTCAACATCGCCGTAACGGTGCTCGACCGGATCCTGCTGACGCTGATCATCGCCGAGCTTGTGTACACCCTTCGCTTCGTGCTGCGGACGCACGAAATCGCTGTCGAGCCGTTCCTGTTCATCGGCTTGATCGCCGTCGTACGGCGAGTGTTGATCGTTACGGCCCAGTTCGAGCGACCTCCTTCCGGCGGGCGGGCGCTTACCAACCTCCTCCTCGAGCTCGGCCTGCTCGGCTTCCTCGCGCTCGCCCTCTCTATGGCGGTCTTCCTCGTCCGCCGCGGACGGAGCGCAGACGGCGTCAGGTGACATTCGCGAATACTCGCCCAGTCGAGGTTGCTTCTGCCCTAACCCTGGGCCGCTTAATTCGTCGCACTGGGTGATGAAGGTATGTGCGGCCACTTTTGTAGTGATCGGGTTGTTGGCTGCACCCACCGCACGGGCCTCCTGCCCGGATCTCATCCGTTGGCAAGCTCGGCCATACGTTCTGACGAGAACACACACGGAGCACCCGCTTCACTCGAAACGGCTCGGCTCGGCGTCACCAGTCGGCTGCGGCGCGCCGATTCCGACGAGGATCGCTGCTCCAGCAGGACACGTTGGCGTTTACGCACTCCCAGGTGTGCCCGCGAGAACAGCCATCCGGCTCGTTGGCGAGACGTGGAGTTGGGCGATCTATGTGCGTCCGGGAACCACCATCCATCTTGGTAGCGCGCTGTACCGCGCGATCCACGGCGTCTCGCGACCGCATTAGGTGGGTAACTGAGCGGAACGCTGGATCAGCCGAGCGATGCGAGACCAGTCTCCGGTCGGAGTCATTGCGGAGACTGTTGCCAGCCGAGCTATCGTTTGAGCCTGTGAGGCTCGACGCGATCCAACCGCTTAACTCGTTGAGCGCGGATGAGATAGGGCTGTTGAACGAGTTGCTCGGTGGGCAAACAGACTTGCGACCGGACGACCTCGTTGTATACGAGGTGCGGGAGCGACCCACCGGCAAGCTCCGCAAGATCGTCGCGCCTAGGGCCGACGATCTTGCGACAGGGATCCTTGTGACGCCGCACGGGTTTCATCTGTCACGCACACGCTTCGGCACGGCATCCGAGATCTCGATCTCGCTCGCTCCTCGACTGGTCGTGACCAACCGCGACCTCTAGCTCGCGTCGGGCGTCATTGCGGAACGCTCGCGCAGCCGACTCGCCTACCCTCGACCTACACTCCGACGCGTGACGGCTGATGAGTTCTACCTCGGCCAGCGTGTCCGGGTACGAACGACACCGCAGAGCTACCCGGACAGGTGGGCGGTGAACGGCCACAACGGCATCGTTGTGTCGAACTCCCTCTACAGCGACGATATGCCTGACGCGGACGGCCCCTGGCTCGGGGTTTGGGTGCGCGAACGCCCAGGACGCGACGGCAGAGTCCTCTACATATTCGACCCGAGTGAAGTCGAGCCGCGTTAGTTGGCTTCAGGGGTCATTCCGGAACTCTCGCGCAGGCGAACGCGGCGGTGTCTGACACCTCTTCGCCTCGCAACACGAACGCAGAGTGCACAACGCAAGAGGTGTCTGACACCTTTTCGCCCTGCGACCGATCTCGGAGCGAAAGAGGGGTGTCAGACGCTTTCCGAACTGGGCCGCCTCAGGTCCGTCGCGGAACGCTCGGGCAGCCGACCGACGCACCCTTCAAGCGCCTTATCGCAGGTCGCGTTCGCGCAGGCTGGGGACGCTCTCGGAGCTACGGGCCGTCGAAGTTGTCGACATACACCTGGATCGTGTCGATGAGTTGGAAGCCGAGTCGTTCGGCAATCGGTTTAGCCATCTGGCCCGCCTGGATCGTCAGCGCCGGTGTGCCTCGCGCGACGGCGAGGTTCCAGCGGGCGAGCACGAGCGCCCGGTAAACACCGCGACCGCGGGCGTCGGCGGCGACGGAGCCGCCGAAGAGATTGATGCCGGCAGGCCCCATGACCGCAGCCGCAGTGCCGACCACGCGGCCGTCAATGGAGGCGTTCAGCTGCCGCAGAGGATTCCCCGGTGTTATGTACTCCTCGTAGAGCGTCGGCAAGTTCGCCTCCATTTGTTCGAGCATCTCCGCCGTCGACTCGAATACTTCACCCGTCAGCCGCTGCGAGGCCGCGTAGTCGTCGAACGAACCGACCTCCTCGACACGCACGTCGGCAGGCGATTCGCCGACCGGTCGTCGCACGAGTGCCATCGCGTTTTCGGTCGCCTCAAAGCCCGGCGTCTCCTCGTTGACCAAACCGAGCTCCTCAAGTCGCGCGCCGAGCCAGCGGTGCTCGGGGCCGACGAACCAGACCAGCAACGAGCGACCATGATCTCGCACGACCGTTCGCGCCTCTTCAACCGCAGAGGCAACGTCGTCCTCATCCTCGGACAGTTCCCCCGGCTCGACGATCTGTGCAAAAGGCAGCCCATGGAGAAGCGCGAGGAACCGACCATGCTCAATTTTCCTGAAACCCGGGGCTGTCGGCAGCTCGCGGAACGGATGCAGTGCCTGCCGCCGCACCGACTCCGGTACCCCGAGACTCTGCACCGGTTGACCTTAACCCGGCCGACCTGCCGCATGCCTCAGAAGGGCTCTCTCGCGCTACGACGATGGCTATGCGTTCGCATCGCAAAGGCGCGCGTCCGAGTCGCACTTCTACGCGGTCAGCCTGTACGAGGCCCTAAAAGTGACGGACCGTTCGCGTACCGCCTGTAGGCGGTAGAGGTCGTATGCGCTGAACGGTGACCGCACTTCTGCTTCAGCTCAGCGACGCCGAGATGTGGCGGGGATGCGCCGCAAACCCGCTCCCGAAGCGGCTTTCGGCCCATGCCCCCGACAAGAATCGAACTTGTGCACGCGGTTTAGGAAACCGCTGCTCTATCCACTGAGCTACGGGGGCGTTTCGGCTCAACCATGCGGGTTTGAGTCGCGTGGTTGGCAGTCCCACTGTAACCCGGCGTGAGAACGGAACGCCGGCGGTCGCGACCCGGGGGTGACGGCTGCCGCACCCTCCCGGCCCGGGCTCCCCGGCTACGGTGCCGCTGCCCGTGGTGCACCCATCGTCAGCTCAGTTCCTCGTCGCGTTCCTGTTCGCCGCGGCCGCCGGCACCGCGGTGTTCTTTCACGCCGAGCGCAACAAGATCCGCCACCCCTCGGCCTGGGCGAGTTTCGTCTTCCTGTTCCTGATCGTCGGGTTCCCGAGTTACGTGCTGCACGTGCGCCGCGTCCGCCGGTCGCGCGGCCGCATCTGACGAGCAACGACGCAGCGCTACCCCGATGAGTTTCCGCCGCTCAGGCCGTCTTCAGTTCGATGGTCGCGACCCTCCAGGTCAACCGGGCGATCGACGCGACTGCCGTCGCGGCGCAACTCGGTGCGCTGATTGCCGCGGGAGCGACCGCCGTCGTCTGTGACGTTCGTGCGCTTGCACCCGATGCGGAGGCCGTCGACGGGCTGGCACGCCTACGTCTCGCGGCACGCCGCCTCGGCTGCGACCTGCGCGTCCGCCGCGCGTCGGTTGAGCTGCACGAGCTGCTCGACTTCGCCGGTCTCGCCGACGTCGTGCTAGACGGCGTCCAGGTGGGGCGGGAGCCCGAAGAGCGGGAACAGCTTGTCGGTGTCGAGGAAGAACGAGAACTCGACGATTCCGGCGTCTGAGAGCTCGAGCACCTGCAACGCCCACGGCGTGTATGTCCCGTTCGGGCCGCCCGGCTTGTACTGGCCGAACGCAGGCGAGCCGTTCGCGACGGTCGGGACGAGGCGCGAGTACTGGCAGCCGATGCCGTAGCCGAACCACCAGGCGAGGATGTTGTCGCGGCCGCGCAGCCAGAGCTTGTACGGCGGCATCGACTGTGTCGCATCCTCGTGCAGAAGCGACGTCAGCGCCGGCATGTCATACCGCTGGAACGCGTCGACGTAGCGTTCGAGCAGCGCACGCTGAGCCGCATCGAGCGGTTTCGCCGTGTCTCCCGTCTTCACGTCGGCTGCGTCGAGCGTCGCGCGTGCGCGCTGCAGCGAGCTGTTGACCGACACGACCGTCGTTTCGAGCAGCTCGGCGACCTCGCTCGCCTTCCAGCGCAGCACCTCCCGCAGGATCAGCACTGCGCGCTGGCGTGGCGGCAAATGCTGCAGCGCGGCAACGAACGCGAGCTTCACCGACTCGCGTGTCGCAGCGAGCTCGGCGGGGTCGGCGTCGGCGCGCAGCACACTCGTATCGGAGATCGGCTCGAGCCACGGAACCTCGGGGAACGTCCCGCCGGGCGGCGAGGTCGAATCCCACGCCGGGCCGAAGTCCATCGGACGCGCACGCCGCTCGCGCCCGGTGAGCATGTCGAGACAGACGTTCGTCGCAATGCGGTACAGCCACGTACGCAGCGCCGCGCGCCCTTCGAAGCGGTCGTAATTGCGCCACGCGCGCACGAACGTCTCCTGCACCGCATCCTCCGCCTCCGACGAGGCAAGCATGCGGTAGCAGTACGCCGTCAACTCGGCGCGGTGCTGCTCGAGTTGGAGGTCGAGGTCGCTCGAGGTGCGCGTGGCCGACACGGTGGCCATGCTAGTCAGTCCGCGTCGGCCATTGCAAGATTGGCCGCCGGTTGCCCGTGCGCCACGTGGGCCGTGCGGGTGCGCAGAAACGCAGCTCCCACCGCCGCCCCTACGACGGCGAAGAGTGCACCTGCGATGAACGCCGCGTGGTAGCCGCCGTTCAGCGCGCCGACCGCCGTCGTGGTCGCGCGGAGGTGCGACGTCCGCGATGCGGCGAGGCTTGCGAGCACCGCCAACCCGAGCGCCCCACCCATCATGAACGCCGTGTTGACAACCCCGGACGCAAGCCCCGACTCCTCGGGCGCGACATCGCTCATCGCGGCGAGGAGCATCGGGTTGAAGGCGATTCCCGCGCCGAAGCCGAGCAGGATCATCGCCGGCAGCACGTCGCGCACGAACGTTCCGTCGACCGGCGCACGCGCGAACAGCACGAGCCCACACGCGGCGATGAGCAGACCGGCCGCGAGCGGCTTGCGGAAACCGAAGCGCATCACGAGCTTCGCCGACAGCCCGAGCGAGAACGCGCCCATGATCAGGTTTGCCGGCAGGAACGCGAGGCCCACCTTCAGCGGGCTGTAGCCGAGCACGAGCTGCAGGTAGAGCGCCGAGAGGAAGAACCACGCGAACATCGCCGCCGCCCAGAGGACGCCGACCACGTTCGCGGTCGCGACGTTGCGATGGCGGAAGATCCCGAGCGGCATCAGCGGCGCCTCGATGCGTGATTCGATCGCCACGAAAACGGCGAGCAGCGCGACCGCCACACCGATGAGGCCGAGGGTCTGGCCCGAGCCCCAGCCCTTCTGGTTGCCATTCACGATCGCGTACACCGCGAGCATCAGCGCGACGGTGACGGTGACCGCGCCCGCCACGTCGATGCGTCGGCTCTCTGGGCGGGCATGCGCCGTGGGCAACAGGCGCAGCGACAGCGCGAAGACGACGACGCCAATCGGCAGGTTGACGAGAAAGATCCAGTGCCAGTCGAGCGAGTTCGTGAGGATGCCGCCGAGCAAGACGCCGATGCTGCCGCCGCCGGCCATCACGAACCCGAACACGCCCATCGCCTTCGCACGCTCGGCCGGCTCGGTGAACATGAACATGATCAGCGAGAACGCGACGGCCGAGACGACCGCGCCGCCGAGTCCCTGCACCGCGCGCGCACCCTCGAGAAGGTGCTGCGAGCTCGAGAGCCCGCAGGCGAGCGACGCGGCCGTGAAGAGCGCGATGCCGATGAGGAACAGGCGCCGGTGCCCGAAGATGTCGCCGAGCCGGCCGCCGAGCAGCAAGAAACCGCCGAAGGTGAGCAGGTACGCGTTCACGACCCATGCGAGCGACGTCTGCGAAAAGCCGAGGTCGGCCCGGATCGACGGCAGCGCCACATTCACGATCGTCGTGTCGAGGACGATCATCAGATCGCCCAGGCAGAGAATCACCAGCGCGAGCCAGCGCGTGCGGTTGTCCATGCTCACACTTCGTCCCCCTTCGAGAGTCTCAGTCATATCGAATGGACGACACCCGGCGCCGAAACTCATCGCGGGACGTTTGGCGCGACCGGCGGCGTTGTGATGTCGCGATGAACGAGCAGGCGACGCTCAGCGTGACGCGCGGCGCGGCGTTGTACGTCGGCGCACTGATCGGCCCGGGCCATCGCGCTCGCGTTCGGCGTCGTCACCGTTCTCTACATCGGGCTCGCGGTGGCCACGATCGGCGTGACCGTCGGGACCCACTCACGAGTTCCGCTTGCGGACCTCGTCTCGGTCGGCTTCGGGCGTTCGGGGCGCGATGCGACCGCGGTCCTCGCCGTGGCGCTCACGATGGGGACGATGAACGTCTACCTCGGCGTGGCTGCGAAGCTCGCTGCTTCGCTCGCGGTGGAAGGCGACCTGCCGCGCTGGCTCGGCGCAGACGCGCATCGCAGCGTGCCCCGCCGGCCGCTCGTCGCGATCTCGGTCGTCGCAGTTCTGCTCTTCGGCGGTCTCGTCGCAGGGATTGGCACGACCGAGGATCTCGTGCGGGCGACCTCGGCCAGCTTCATCGCCGTCTATCTCCTGGCCACGCTCTCGGCGATGAAGATCCTCGACGGCGCCGTGCGCGTCGCGGCGCTCGTGGCGTTCGTCCTCACCGTTGCGCTCGCCGTGTTCTCGGTGCAGTTCCTGCTCGTCCGCCGCCGTCGCTGCAGGATCGCTCGTCCTGCGCCGCCTAAACCGCTAAACCGCTAGACCGCGAGCCGCACTTCGCCGCCGACGAGCACCCGCTCGATCTCGAGCCGGTCATCGAGCACGACGAGGTCGGCCGGAAGCCCGACGCCGATCCTGCCGAGCGAGGGGTGGCCGAGCACCCGCGCCGGCGTCGTCGCTGCCGCGACAAGTGCATCCTCCAGCGGGACGCCGAGCGCGTGCAGGTTGCGCACTGCCTCGATCATCGTCAGGACGCTCCCGGCGAGCACACCGTCGGGGCCGCGAACGGTCCCCTCGTGCACGTGCACGTCGAAGTTCCCGAAGCTGTAGGAGCCGTCCGACACGCCGGCCGCGGTGATCGCGTCCGTGACGAGTGCGAGTCGCCCGCCGGCGGCGCGCCAGGCGACCATCGTCGTCTCCGACGCGAGATGGATGCCGTCGAGGATGATCGAGACGATCACATCGTCGCGCGCGAGCGCCGCACCGACGATGCCTGGGTCGCGGTGCAGGAACGGGCGCATGGCGTTGAACAGGTGCGTGACGCTGTGTACGCCGCGGTCGAAGGCCGCGTTCGCCTGCGCCGCCGTCGCGTCGCTGTGCCCGAGCGAGACCGCGACGCCGCGCTCGATCAGCCGGTCGATCAGCCGCTCCGCGCCGGGAAGCTCGGGCGCCAGGGTCATCAGGCGCACAGGCCCGCCGTCGAGCAGACGCTCGAGGAGGGCCGGGTCGGGGTCGCGGCGCGACGAGGCTTCGTGGGTGCCGAGCCGGTTCGGCGAGAGGAACGGGCCTTCGAGGTGCATGCCGAGGATGCGTGGCCGGGACTCGCCGAGCGGCACCTCCCGCATCGCCGCGAGGATCTGGTCCTCGGGGCTCGTGATCAGGGTGGGGAGGTAGGCGGTGACTCCGGTCTCGAGCAGCGCTTCGCCGGCACGCGCATAGGCGGCCGTGTCGGCGTCGAGGAAGTCGACGCCCCCGAATCCGTTCACTTGGAGGTCGACGAAGCCGGGTGCGGCGATCCCGCGACCGCCTCGGCCCGCAAGCCCGTAGGCCACGACCGATCCGTCGTCTACCTCGACGTCGCCCCCGACGAGAACGCCGTCCACGAGTGCCGCCTGCACGCCGAGCTTCATCGGCGCAGTCTACGACGGCGTGACCCAGTTGGTCAATACCAGTTTTGGGAAACTCCCTTGCCTCCACCCGATCTGGTCTATACCATCGCCTCGAAGCGATGGCGGAGATCCGGCTCGATGGTGTTTGTAAGACCTTCCAGGACGTGGTCGCGGTCGACAACGTGTCGCTCGAGATCGCGGACGGTGAGTTCCTCGTCCTGGTCGGTCCGTCGGGTTGCGGCAAGTCGACGCTCCTGCGGATGATCGCCGGCCTCGAGGAGATCACCGGCGGCACGGTGTCGATCGGCGACCGTGACGTCACCGATCTTGCGCCTCGCGCCCGCGACATCGCGATGGTCTTCCAGAGTTATGCGCTGTATCCGCACATGACGGTTCGCCAGAACCTGGGCTACGGCCTCAAGGCCCGGCGGACGCCGAAGCCGGAGATTGCGCGGCGCGTCGACGAGGTCGCCAAGTTGCTCGGCCTCGAGGAGCTTCTGCACCGGCGCCCTGGCCAGCTCTCGGGCGGTCAGCGCCAGCGGGTTGCGATGGGACGTGCGATCGTGCGCCAACCGCAGGCGTTCCTGCTCGACGAGCCGCTGTCGAATCTCGACGCGAAACTTCGAGTCGGCATGCGCGCCTCGCTCGCGCAGCTGCATCAGCGGCTCGGGGTGACGACGGTCTATGTCACCCACGACCAGACAGAGGCGATGACGCTGGGCCAGCGTGTGGCCGTCATGCGCAACGGGCGGATTCTCCAGGTCGACCGGCCGCAGCAGTTGTACGAGCACCCTCTCAATCTCTTCATCGCCGCGTTCATCGGGTCGCCGGCCATGAACCTCGTCGATGCAACCCTCGGAGAGGGCGTAGTTCACTTCGGCCAATACCGGGTCCCACTCGCTCCCGGTAGCCTGCCGCGCGGCGCGGGTGAGCGCGTGGTGCTCGGGATCCGGCCCGAGAGCTTCGAGGACGCGACGTTCGCGCCAGGGCTGCCGCGGCTCACCGTTTCGGTGGCGGTGCTCGAGGAGTTGGGCTCGGACGCGCACGTCTTCTTCGAGGTCGACGCCGCCCCGATTACCGCAGAGATCCTCGAATCGACAGGCGACGGCGGCCTGTTGCCGACCGAGCGCGCCCTGTTCACGGCCCGCGTCGATGCCCGCACCGCCGCGCGTGTCGGTGGCGCGCTCGAGCTCGCTGTCGACCCAGCGCGATTCCAGTTCTTCGATCCCGAGAGCGGTCTACGCCTGGACCGTGCAGCCGCCCCCGAGCTCGCAGGCGTCCGATGACGAAGCAGCGTGAGACGCGTGAGAGCGTCCTCGAGCTGATCGAAGGACTTGGCGTCGGCGAGTCGATCCCGTCCGAGCGCCAGCTCGGCATCGACCTCGGTGTCTCGCGGCTCACGGTCCGTGCGGCGCTCGACGAGCTCGTACGCGAGGGCTATCTCGTGCGCCGTCGCGGCGCCGGCACGTTCGTCGCCGAGCCGAAGGTCGCAAAGGGAATCGACATCAACTCCTTCAGCGACGACATGCGTGAGCGCGGCATGGTGCCGGCAAGCCGCACGCTCGATCTGCGTGTGATTCCCGCAGGCGCGCGCATGGGCCGGATCCTGCACGTCTCACCGTCCGAGCCGGTCGTCGCGGTCAAGCGCCTGCGCCTCGCCGACGGCGAGCCGATGGCGATCGAGCTGCTGCACGTCCGCCAAGCACTCGTCCCCGACATGAGCGCGAAGGACCTGGAGGAGAACTCGTTCTACGACCTGCTTGCAAGCCGCTACGACCTGTTGATCGTCGGCGGCTCGCAAACGATCGAGCCCACGGTCACGAACGAGGAGGAGTCATCGGCGCTCGGCGTGCCTCTGCACTCGCCGGCGCTTCTGTTCGAGCGGGTGACGCGATCTGAGTCGGGGGACATCGTCGAATTCACGAGCTCGACCTACCGCGGTGACCGCTATCGCCTCGTCACCGAGCTCGGCGCAGGCGGCCGCCCCGCGACGGCGCCCGGCCACGCAGACGTCGCGTCACTTGCGACCCGCTGAGTCGGCGGGCGGTTAGGAGCTCCCAAAGTGGTATTGACATCTGGTGAGTGGTTGTGAAACTATCCGCCGGAATGGAAATTGGTCTGTACCAAACGCGCGGCGCCGACACTCGCACTGAGCGACGGGCCCGCCTGACTCTGGGGGCATCCAGATGAGAAGACGCAGCATCGTCGTTCTCTCGATCGTCACCGTCGTCGCCGCAGCAATGACCGCAGCGACGTCGGGCGCGACGCAGAAGGCGACCGCAAGTTCGATCACCGTGTGGCTACAGGTCGACGCGCAGTCCGGCTGGCCTGATGTCGTCGCAGCCGCAAGCCAGAAGTTCCAGGCCGACCACCCCGGCACGACGGTCAACGTCCAGTATCAGAACTGGGGCGACCACCTCCAGAAGTTCGACGCCACGCTCGCGGGCGGCGGCGGCGCGGATGTGATCGAGATGGGGAACACCGAGATGACGAAGTACATGGCGGCGGGCGCGTTCGCGGCGCTCGACAAGTCCACCTTCGAGAACTCCTCGACCTGGCTGAAGGGCCTCGCCGCATCGGGGGCGTACGGGGGCAAGACCTACGGCGTGCCCTACTACGCGGGCTCGCGGGTCGTCACCTACCGCACCGACCTCTTCAAGAAGGCGGGCATCTCGAAGCTGCCGGCCACCACGGCGCAGTACATGGCCGACGCGAAGATCCTGCTCGCGAAGAACAAGCAGAAGGGCTTCTCGCCCATCTACATCGCGGGCACGGACTGGTACGTCGCGATGGGCTTCGTCTTCGACTACGGCGGCGGGATCGCCACGCAGGTGAGCGGCAAGTGGAAGGGCCTCCTCGCCTCGCCGAAGTCGCTCGCGGGCCTGGCCGCGTACAAGGCTTTCTACCTCGCGACCTCGCGGGCGTCGAAGACGACCGACGAGACCCATCCGAATCCGTACGACGTGTACGCGCAGGGTCAAGCCGCGTCGATGATCGGGCCGAGCTGGTTCAGCTGTTGTGTCGGGAAGAAGTTCACCGGCTCAACGGCGCAGTTCGTCATGCCCGGTCACGTCAAGGGCCAGTCGATCCCGGGCTTCCTTGGCGGCTCCGATCTTGCCGTGCCCGCGACGAGCTCGAACAAATCGCTCGCGGCCGACTGGATCAAGGACTTCACCGGCACGAGCGCGGAGAAGGCGCTTCAGGCGAAGGGGAACATCCCGAACTCGACGAGCCTCCTCGGCGCGAGCGTGAACGAGCGGGCAGCTGCGCGCAGCTGGTTCGTCCCGACGGCGAAGCACTGGGTCGACGTCGAGAACGGCAATATCCTGCGCAACATGCTGGCGCAGATCCTCACGGGCAAGCTGTCGATCCAGCAGGCGGCTTCCTCGGCCAGCGACAACATCGCATCGGTGCTGAACCAGTCGTAACCGGTGCCTCGGTCAAGCCGTATCGCCGCCGCCGGGATGCTTCTTCGGACGTCCCGGCGGCGGCCTTTCTGGCGGAGGACGCTGCGGCAGTCGACGCCGTATGCGCTGATCCTCCCAGTGCTCGTCGTGATCGGGCTCGTGCTCGGCTATCCGCTCTACTGGCTCGTGAAGCTCTCGACGGAGCGTTACGGCCTCTTCGAGCTGATCCGGCACGCCGGCGTGTCGGTCGGCCTGCACAACTACGACTCGGTCCTGCACGATCGGATCTTCTGGGACACACTCGTCCGGACGGTTGCCTTCACCGCGATCAACGTGACGGCCACGATCATGGTCGGCACGCTGCTCGCTCTGCTGCTCGTGCGGGTCAGCACCCTCGTGCGGCTGCTGCTCACCTCGGGCCTCGTCCTCGTGTGGTCGATGCCGGTCGTCGTCGCCGTTCAGATCTTCTACTGGATGACGAACTTTCAGAACGGCGTCGTGAACTACGTGCTGACGAAGCTCCAGTTCGGCGACTTCTTCCAGCACGACTGGTACGCGACCACGTTCTCGCAACTCGGGCTCGTGAGTGTGCTGATCGTCTGGGGCGCGCTGCCGTTCGTCGTGATTACGCTCTACGCCGGGCTCGCGCAGGTGCCGCGTGATCTTGTCGAGGCGGCCGAGGTCGACGGCGCGAAACCATGGCGCGTGTTCCTCGACATCACGCTGCCGATTCTCCGGCCGATCCTGCTGATCCTCACGAGCCTCTCGATCATCTGGGACTTCGGCGTCTTCACCCAGCCATATCTCCTGATCGGCCAGTCGAAGATCACGTCGGGCAACTACCTCATGAGCATCTACCTGTTCGAGGAGGGCTACTTCAAGAGTGACTTCGGCCGCGGCGCAGCAATCTCGATCCTGATGCTCGCGATGGTCGCCGTGCTCAGCGTCGTCTACGTGCGCAAGATGGTGCGCATCGGAGAGGCGCAGTGAGCGCGCAGCGCCGCAGGAGCAAGCGCGCGCGGCAGGCCGGCTGGGATGCCGTCGGCATCGCCGTGTTCGTCGTCATGGTGTTCCCGGTCATCTGGATGATCTCGACCGCGTTCAAGTCGAACGACCAGATCGTCAGCCTGAAGCCGACCTGGTTCCCGCTGCATCCGACGCTGCGGCATTTTCGTGACGCGATTGACAAGCCGTTCTTCTGGGCCGACGTGAAGAACAGCTTGATCGTCGTTTCGGTGACCGTCGCGATCTCGATCGTGCTCGCGTTCCTCGCCGCCGTCGCGCTCGCGCGGTATCGCTTCGGCGGGCGGAAGCTCTTCATCGTCCTCGTGATCGGCATTCAGATGCTCCCGCAGGCGGGGCTGATCATCCCGCTCTACGTCGTCCTCGCTCGCTACCACCAGGTGAACGCGCTCACCGGGCTCATCGTCACCTACATGACGTTCGTGCTGCCGTTCTCGGTCTGGACGCTGCGGGGCTTCCTGATCGGCATCCCGAAGGAGCTGGAGGAGGCGGCCATGGTCGACGGCTCGACGCGCCTCGGCGTCTTCGTGAAGATCCTGCTGCCGCTGATGGGGCCTGGACTCGTCGCGACATCGGTGTTCGCATTCATCACGACCTGGAACGAGTACATCTTCGCCCGGGTCCTCCTGAACGACCAGTCGAAGCAGACGGTCACGGTCTGGCTCTCCTACTTCCTCGGCAGCAGCCGGCACACCGACTGGGGCGCGCTGATGGCAGCATCGACGCTGACCGCGATCCCCGTGGTCGTGTTCTTCCTGCTCGTGCAGCGGCGCATCGCGTTCGGGCTGACGGCGGGGGCGGTGCGCGGATGAGTGGCGAGCTCGAGCGCCTTGCGTCGCGGTGCATCTTCCCGAGCTTCCCGGGCGACGGCGCGCCCGACTGGATCCGTCGATTCGTCGCGAACGGAGGTGGCGGGATCGTCCTCTTCGCCTACAACGTCCCGTCGCGCGAGCGCCTCGCCGCGTTGTGTGCGTCGTTACGCGCCGAGCGCGCTGACTTGCTGCTTGCGATCGACGAAGAGGGCGGCGACGTGACGCGCATGGAGTGGCAGACCGGCAGCTCCTATCCCGCCGGCGCAGCGCTCGGCGCCGTCGACGACGTCGAGGTCACTGAAGCGATCGGGGCGTCGATCGCCTCCGAGCTCGCTGCTTCGGGCATCAACTGGAACCTCGCGCCCGTCGCGGACGTGAACGTGCCTGCGAATCCGGTGATCGGGGCGCGTGCGTTCGGGTCGGATCCCGCGCTCGTCGCCCGGCACGTCGCCGCGTTCGTGCGCGGCACGCAGAGCCGCCGGGTCGCCGCGTGCGCGAAGCATTTTCCCGGTCATGGTGCGACCGAGCAGGACTCGCATCTCGAGCTGCCGGTCGTGACGGGCGCGGTCGACGCCGGTCTCGCGCCGTTCCGCGCCGCGATTGCCGACGGCGTTCGAGCGATCATGACCGCGCATGTTCGCGTGCCGGCACTCGACGACGCGCCCGCGACGCTCAGCAGCGTGATCGTCGAGGGGCTGCTCCGCGGCGAGCTCGGCTACGCCGGCGTCGTCCTCGCCGACGCGCTCGAGATGAAGGCGGTCAGTGAGACGTTCGGCATCGAGGAGTCGGCCGTGCGCGCCCTGCGGGCCGGGGTCGACGCGCTGTGCGTCGGGCACGACCTCGGCGAGGGCGCCGTCGAGCAGATTCGCTCAGCGCTTGTCGCGCACGTCCCCGAGGCACGGTTGCGGGAGGCTGCGGGCCGGATCGAAGAGCTCGCCGCGTGGGCGCAGCCGCTGCCAGGCGGGGTCGACCATGCGGCTGGCCGCGACGCGGCTCGCCGCGCACTCCATCGGGAAGGGGATCTCAGCTTCGACGCGCCGCCGGTGATCGTCGAGCTGCGCCCGCGCGCCAACATCGCAGCGGGCGAAGCGGAGCACTCGCTTGCCTCCAGCGTCATCCGCGAGGGCGAGCCGCTTCCCGACGCCGACGTGTTCGTCGTCCGCGATGCACACCGCCATCCGTGGATGCGCCAGGCCGCGGACGTCCCGGACGCCATCGTCGTCGAGATCGGGTTGCCGGTCTGGCGGCCGCGCCGGAGTCGCGGCTACGTCGCGACGTACGGCGGCAGCCGCGTGTCGTTGGACGCGGCGCGCGAGCTCCTTGCACCGGGCGTGATCGCGTGAGCTCCTATCTCGAGGCGGAGCTTCGCGAGCAGCCCGAGGCGCTGCGGCGCCTGCTCCACCGGCAGCGAGGCTACGCCGAGCAGATCCGCGACATCTTCCGCAGCAACGACGTTCAGTACATCCTGATCGCGGCGCGCGGCAGTTCGTCGAATGCAGCGCGGTACGCGCAGTACCTGCTCGGCCGCGCGCATCGGGTGCCCGTCGCGTTCGCGACGCCGTCGCTGTTCACGCTCTACGAGCAACCGCCACGACTCGACGGTGCGCTCGTGATCGGCATCTCGCAATCGGGCAAGTCGCCGGATGTGGTGGAGGTCGTCGCCGAGGCGCGTCGGCAAGGCCGCCCGACGGTCGCGCTCACGAACAGTCCGGCGTCCCCCCTCGGCATGGCGGCTGACGCAGTGCTGAAACTCGAGGCGGGTGACGAGCGCGCCGTTGCGGCGACGAAGACGTACGTGAACTCGCTCGGGGCCGTCGCGCTCATCTTCGCGACCACGACCGGCGACGGTCGCGCGCTCGCCGAGCTCGAACGGCTGCCCGACCAGCTCGCAGCTCAGCTCGACCGGTCGTGGGACGACGCCGCCGCGCTCGACCCGCTCGGCCGGATCGACGGCGGGACGGTGATCGCACGCGGGATCAACTACTGCACCTCGTTCGAGATCGCTCTGAAGATCCGCGAGCTATCGGGGCTGCTCTTCGAGTCGTACTCGGCCGCCGACCTGATGCATGGGCCGGTGGCGGCGATCGGCGCCGGGTGGCCGGTGCTTGCCGTCGCCCCGTCGGGCCCGGCGCTCGCGGCGATGGTCGAGGCGGTCGACGCAGTCGGCCGGCGTGGGGCTCGGACGGTCGTCATCTCCGACGACGCCGATGTCCTTGCTCGCGGCGAGATCGGCCTGCCGCTCCACGCCGGCGTGCCGGAGTGGCTCAGCCCGTTCGTGGCCGTGATTCCCGGACAGCTTGCCGCCCTACGGTTCGCGCAGCTGCGCGGCATCGATCTGGACAATCCGCTCGGTCTTTCGAAGGTGACGCTCACCCGCTGAGCGCGCGTGTCGCTGCTTACAGCTCGGGAATGTCGATGTGGCGCTCGGCCACGCAGAGGTGCGCCCAGTACTCGGCCCGCTCGAGAATGCGCCGCTCGAGGTCCTCGCGCTCCGCGGCGTCGTCCGGCACACGGTCGGCGGCGAGCTCGATCCGCACCTGATGCACAGATGCCTCGACCTGTGCGTCGATCTCGTGTCGTTGCTCGGCGATGATCGACACCTCCCCGACCTCGTCAAGGAGGTAGGCGGCGAGACGGTCGATCTCCGCGCTTGTCGCCGCACGCCCGGCGAAGACGCCGAAATTGACCCGCACCTCGATCGCGGGGAGAGCATGATCGCGCACGGAGAATGCCATCCTTGGCTCGTCCATCAGAGGTAGAACGAACTTCGGCGCATTCTGGGTGCGCGCTGGTTGCTAGCCCTCCCGGGGCTGCCAGCGGAAGCCGCGAATCGCTGCGAGCAAGCCGATAACGCCCCAGATCACGACGGCGCCGAGCGAGCTTCCCTGTGACCAGATGTGGTCGTGCCGCACGATGATGTTCCGTGTCAGTTTCGTGAAATACGTGAGCGGCAGGACGTCGGCGATCGCTCGCAGGAACGACGGGTACTGCTTCGGAGAGAAGAACGTCCCGGAGATGATCGCCATCGGCAGGTAGACGAAGTTGACGACCGCCGACGAGCCCTCGGCCGAACGGACGACGCTCGTGAGCCCGAGCCCCATCGCGGCGAATGCGGTGGCGCCGACGACGAGCGCAGCGAGGAGCGAGAACACGCGGTCGGGCACCGCGACCGAGAACAGCAGACGGCCGATGGCGACGATGAGTGCCGTCTCGACGAGGAAGACGATGAACGTCGAGGCAAGAACCGCGAGCAGGTACGTCGCCGGAGGCAGGGGGGTCGAGCGAATTCGCTTCAGCACGCCGCTCTCGCGGCGAATCACCATCGTGATCGCGAGCCCCGCGAACGCGGTCGATGCGACGCCGTAGCCGATCATCCCGGCCTCGAGGAATGGCGCGCCGCGGCCGCCCTCGATCGTGCTCGAGCCGTAGATCGAGCCGAAGACGAGGAAGAAGATGACCGGGAGGAAGAACGTGAAGAACGCGGCCTCGCGGTTGCGCCAGAAGAGCAGCTGCTCGGTTCGTACCTCGTGCAGGAACAGGCTCATTCTGTGAGCTCCAGATAGACGTCCTCGAGCGTAGGCCGGCGCACCTCGAGGCCGTCGAGGACCTCGCCGCGGGCGAGCGCGTCGGCGGTGAGCTCGTGGAGCCGCGTCGTCGGATCGATGGTGCGCTCGACGATTTCCTCGCCGCCGCGGCTGTAGCGAATCTCGGTCTCGACGACCCCGCCGGTCAGCTCTGCGGGCGACCCCTCGCGCACGATCAGCCCGTCACGGAGAACGGCGACGCGGTCGGCGAGCTGCTCGGCCTCGTCGAGGTAATGCGTCGTGAGCAGGATCGTCTTGCCGAGTGCGCGGAGGTCGCGGATCGTCTCCCAGGCAGTGCGTCGCGCCCCCGGGTCGAAGCCGGTGGTCGGCTCGTCGAGGAAGATCAGTTCAGGGTCGCCGATCAGTGCCAGGCCGAGGTCGAGTCGTCGTTGCTGCCCACCCGAGAGCGTGCGCACGCGCGCGTTCGCCTTCTCCTCGAGGCCGACGATCGCGATCACTTCCTCCGTGTCGCGCGGCTTCGCGTAGTAGCCGGCGAACACGTTGAGGCTCTCACGCGCGGTCAGTGCGGGATAGAGCGACGACGACTGCAGCATGACGCCGATGCGCTGGCGCCAGGCGGTTCCGGTTCGCTGCGGATCGCTGCCGAGCACCTCGACGGTTCCGCCGTCGGACCGGCGGTACCCCTCGAGGATCTCGACGGTCGTCGTCTTGCCGGCGCCGTTCGGGCCGAGGAGACCGAAGACCTCGCCGGCCTCGATCGTGAAGTCGATCCCGCGGAGGGCCTCCTGGTCGCCGTAGCTCTTGCGGAGCCCGCGGACGGTGACCGCGTTCACAGCTCGACCGTGTGCAGCTCGCCCGGTGCGAACTGCTGGACGCGGCCGGTGAGCATGAAGACGGCCTCGCTCAAGTCGGGCTGGTGCCCGATGATCACGACGGCCCCACCGTTGCCTTCGGCCACTGCGCGCATCACGTCGCCGTCGGCCCCCGGGGCGAGGCGTTCGTCGACGTTGGCAATGAGCCCGGTCGCGCGCGCGATCGCATCGGCGGTCTCGCGCGCGCGGAGGAACGGGCTCGAGACGACCGCGTCGGGATGCTCGGCTTTCAGCCTCTCCGCGAGCGCGCGCGCCGCGGCGCGACCGTCGTCGGTCAGCGTCCGCAGCTCGTCGGGCTCGCCGGGCGCGGCTTCGGCGTGGCGCACGAGGAAAAGGCGCATAGGCCTACCCTAGATGGGACGCGACCTCGCCCAGGACTGTGACCATCTCGACGTCCTCATGCACGAGGTGCTGCAGCATGGCGCGCTCGACACCGACCGCCTCGTACTCGCGCAGGCGGTCGACGACCTCCTCGACGGTGCCTGAGATCGCCGGCCGGTCGTTGCCGGTGAGTGCCTTGAACTGCGCGAGCCTCACGTCGACCTCGCCGCGGTCGCGGCCGACGATGCAGCCGGTCATCATCGAGAAGCGGAGTGGCTGTCGGCCGGCAGCCGCCGCGGCGTCGTCGACGAGACGCTTGCGCTCGCGGGCTTCGTCGATCGTCGGCCAGACGGTGTTGTACTCGTCGGCGTGGGCGACCGCGGCGCGGACGGTGCGCGGTTTGGCGGTGCCGCCGATGATGATCGGTGGCCGGGGTACCTGCAGCGGCTTCGGCTGGATCTCGGGTGCTTCCGTCCAGTGGCGCACGATCTCCGCAAGCTGGCGGTCGAGCTCGTCGAGCCTCTCGCGCAGCGGCGGGAATGCGAAGCCGTAGGTGTCGTGCTCGCCTTCGAACCAGCCGGCACCGAGTCCAAGCTCGACGCGCCCGCCCGAGATGTGGTCGACGGTCGCAACCATCTTTGCGAGCACCGGCACGCGCCGGAACGTCACGGGCGAGACCATTGTCCCCAGGCGGAGCGTCGTTGTCGCGGCTGCGAGGCCGGCGAGCGTCGCCCACGCATCAAGCGCACCCGCCGGTTCGCCGCGGACGATCGAGCGGTAATGATCGGAACGGAAGAGCCCCTCGAGGCCGGCCGCCTCGGCGGCGCGGGCGAGTGCGATCCATTGCGGCCAAGTGACGCCCTCCTGGCCTTCGACCATGAGGGAGATGCGCACTATTCGGGTGTGACGTAGGCCGCGGTCAGGCCGCCGTCGACGAGGAACGTCGATCCGGTGACGTACGACGACTCGTCGGACGCCAGGAACAGCGCACCGTTCACGATCTCGCGCGGCGTGGCGAGCCGGCCCATCGGCCAGTGGTTGCGCCGGCGTTCGAGCGCGGCGGGATCGTCGCCGAAGATCGAGAGCAGGAGCGGCGTCTCGACGGGGCCGGGGCAGAGCGCGTTGACGCGGATGTTCTCGCGCGCGAACTGCACGGCGAGCTCACGCGTCATCGAGAGCACCGCTCCTTTCGAGGCGGTGTACGAGATCTGGCTCGTCGCCGCGCCGACGATCGCGACGAAGCTCGCGACGTTGATCACCGAGCCGCCGCCGCGGCGTTGCAGATACGGGATGCCGTGCTTGCAGCAGAGGAAGACGCCTTTCGTGTTCACAGCCTGGACGCGATCCCACGCGTCGGTGCCGGTGTCGAGCACCGAGGCGTCGTCGCTCGGCGAGATGCCGGCGTTGTTGTAGAGGACGTCGATGCCGCCAAAATGCTCGGCAGCGGCAGCCATCATCGCTTCGACGGAGCCTTCGTCGGCGACGTCAACCTGGTGGGCGAACGCTGCGTCGCCGAGGCTCGCCACGGTCTCCTTCGCGGCGTCGAAGTTCACGTCGGCAGCGCAGACCTTCGCCCCTTCCTCGGTGAACAGGCTCGCGGCGTCGCGGCCCATGCCGCCACCCGCACCGGTGATCACGCAGACCTTGCCGTCGAGACGCCCCATCAGCCCTCCGTCGAGTAGTAGACGTTTTTCACTTCCGAGTAGCTCGCGAGCGCGTGCAGCCCGAGCTCGCGGCCGAAGCCGGATTGCTTGAAGCCGCCGAACGGCGTCGAGACGCGCACGGAGCTGTTCGAGTTGATGCTCAGCACGCCGCTTTCGAGTGCGCGTGCGACACGAAGCGCGCGCGCGCCGTTGTGCGACCAGATCGAGCCGGAGAGGCCGTATGGCGTGTCGTTCGCGATGCGGATCGCGTCGGCTTCGTCGTCGAACGGGATCAGCGCGGCGACCGGGCCGAAGACTTCCTCGCGCGCGACGCGGTCGTCATTTGTCGCTTCGACGAGCGTGCACGGGAACCAGAAGCCGGGGCCGGCAGGCGTGTCGCCGCGGAAGAGGGGCTCCGTCTCGACGAAGCTCGCGACCGTGTCGCGGTGCTGAGCGGTGATGAGCGGGCCCATCTCGGTCGCGTCGTCGGCCGGGTCACCGACTTTCACGCCGCGGGTTGCGGTGACGAGCAGATCCGCGAAGCGGTCGTACGCGCTGCGCTCGACGAGGATGCGCGAACGTGCGCAGCAATCCTGGCCGGCGTTGTCGAAGACGGCGTACGGCGCGGTGGCGGCGGCTATCTCGAGGTCGGCGTCGGCGAAGACGATGTTCGCGGACTTGCCGCCGAGCTCGAGCGTGACGCGCTTGATCGTTTCAGCGGCGCCGCGCATGACTTCCCGGCCGACCTCGGTCGAGCCTGTGAAGCCGATCTTCGCCACGTCGGGGTGCTCGACGAGGCGGCGGCCGACGACGGAGCCTTTGCCGACGAGCACGTTCAGCACGCCCTCCGGAATCCCGGCTTCGAGTGCGAGCTCGGCGAGACGAAGCGCCGAGAGCGGTGTCAGTTCGGCCGGCTTCAGCACGACCGTGTTGCCGCACGCGAGCGCCGGACCGAGCTTCCAGGCCGCAATATTGAGCGGGAAGTTCCACGGCACGATCAGTCCGACGACGCCCAGCGGCTCTCGGAACGTCATGTCGATACCGCCGCCGACCGGGATCGTCTCGCCGTGATGCTTGTCGACCGCGCCCGCGTAGAAGTGGAAGACGTCGGCGACCATGCCGATCTCGCCGCGCGCGCCGGAGATCGGCTTGCCGGCGTTGCGCGACTCGATCTGCGCGATCTCCTCGTGGTGCTCCTCGACGAGCGTCGCGAGCCGGCGGAGCAGCCGCCCACGATCCGCAGGTGCGACCGCCCGCCAAGCGGGATACGCCGCGCGAGCACGAGCAACCGCCGCATCGGTCTCGGCGACCCCAGCTTCCGCGAGGGTCGCAATCGTCTCCTCGGTGGCGGGGTTGACGACGTCGACACTCATCGCCCGGATCTAACCACGCAGCGCGTAACCGTCGTTTGGCGAAGAGACGTGACCGCCGAGGACAAGGCCGTCTTCGATGAACGCCTGGTACGCGCGACGAGCTCTCACCGGCGAATCCGAGACGAGTGAAAGAAGCCGAGCCGGCGAATGAAAGCTGCGGGGATGCTCGAGGCCGATCGTCGCCCGATAGCCGCCCCAAGGCGACTTGTCAGGCGGTTCCCCCGTTGCCGACGTGTAGTTGAGATCGATGTAGCGGCAGACGGAGAGGATCTCGCCATCTGTGTGAAGCTGGCGCGCAAAGAAGCCGTGACGCACCAGATGGCCCTGGCCCGTCAGCCCGTAGATCACGTGGATCCGACGAGAGAATCCACCATGAATCTCTCGCCATCCTTCTGACAGCCCACCGTCGGTCAGTCGGATGGCGAAGTGATGGTGATTGCTCATGAGCACCCAGTCGAGCGTCTCCCAACGGTACTTTCGCGCGGTGCGTTCGTAGAGCGACAGGAACAGTTCGTGCTCGTGCTCGTCACGGAAGAGCGGCTGCCCGTACGAACCGCGCGAACCGACGTGGTAGTAGCCCTCGGGATCTATCGGTGGCCGAGGTGGCATTCGCTCCACGTTAGGTTCAACGATCGCCCAGCGCATCGTCTGTGGATGAAAAGTTCCACTTTTGTGACCCTCGTTTGGCGAAGAGACGAGGCTCGATTCGCTTTGGCCGAACGGGCTAGAGGGTACGCGTCTTGCGGTATTCGTCGGCCTCTGCGACCAGTGCCTCGAAGAGCGCCAGGTCGGCTCCCTCTTCCGGGTGCCAGAGGACGCCGAGGGTGAAGCGGCGCTCGGGGGCCTCGAGTGCTTCGACGGTGCCGTCTGCGGCCCGCGCTGCTTCCCGCAGGCCCGAGCCGAGCTCGCCGTAGCCTTGATGATGGTGCGACTTCACGTCGCTACGGTCGCCGACGATCGACGCGAGCTTCGTGCCCGCGAGCACGTCGACCTCGTGGTCGGCGAAGACGCCCGGCGTCTCCTTGTGCGTGTCGGACGCAACGCGATCAGGCACGTGCTGCTCGAGGTTGCCGCCAAGCGCCACGTTCAGCACCTGTGAGCCTCGGCAGATCGCGAGCACCGGCAGATCGCGCTCGAGGGCAGCGCGCATCAGCTCGAGCTCGAAGTCGTCGCGCTCGCGCACGACCCCGGTCGTCTCCGCGTGCGCTTGCTCGCCGTACAGCTCCGGATCGAGATCCGAACCGCCGGAGAAAATAAGTCCGTCGACCGCATCGAGCGTCTCCTCGATCGCAGCGCCCGGCGGCACGAGCAGCGGCGCACCGCCCGCCCCCACAACCGACCGCACGTAGGCCGCGGGAACGAGCGCAGCGTCGAGATCCCACGCACCCCACGCGGCACGAGTCAAGTACGTCGTGATACCGACGACGGGCTTACCCACGCTCATACAGACGCTCCCGCTCCCACGACGTGACAACCTTGTCGAAGAGCGCCTGCTCCGTGCGGCCATAGTTCAGGTAGTGCTCGACGACGTCGTCGCCGAGGGTCGCGCGAGCCATCGTTCCGTGGTCGAGTGCAGCGATCGCCTCGCGAAGCGCCGACGGGAAGCGATCTGCTGATGACTCGTACGCGTTCCCCTCGAGCGCCGGCGGCAATTCGAGCTCGTGCTCGATGCCGTAGAGCCCCGCCGCGATCGTCGCCGCGAACGCGAGGTACGGATTGACGTCGCCGCCGGGAAGCCGCGACTCGACGCGCATCCCGGCGCCTGAACCGACGATGCGGAAACCGCATGTGCGGTTGTCGCGCCCCCACGCGAGCGTCGTGGGCGCCCATGAACCCACCGCGAACCGCTTGTACGAGTTGATCGTCGGTGCGAAGAAGAGAGCGAGCTCGCGGCTGCACGCGATCTGCCCGGCGAGGTACTGCTTGAACACCGCGCTCTCGCCGGCGAACGCGCTCACCTCACCCCGCCAGAGCGACGAATGGATGTGACACGACGAGCCGATCCACGTGTGGTCGGGCTTGGCCATGAACGTGATCGAGCAGCCGTTCTGGAACGCGATCTCCTTGGCGCCGTTCTTGTAAACGACATGGTTGTCGGCCATCGTGAGCGCGTCCGAGTAGCGGAAGTTGATCTCCTGCTGGCCAGGCCAAGCTTCGCCCTTCGACGTCTCGACGCGAATGCCCGCGCCCTGCATGCCGTTCCGGATCTGTCGCAACAGAGGCTCGTCGTAGCTCGTCGCGAGGATGTGGTAGTCGAGGATGTACGGCACTGACGGCGTCAGGTCGCGGTAGTTCTTCGCGTGGGCCTCCACGTACGTCTCGCGGAGCAAATAGAACTCGAGCTCCGAGCCGACCATCACCTCGAAGCCGAGCGCCCGTGCGCGCTCGACCTGCGCGCGCAGTACCTGGCGCGGTGACGGCCGCACCGGTGACCCGTCGCCAAAGGCGACGTCGCACAGAACGAGTGCCGTCGCCTCGAGCCAGGGAATCCGCCGAAGTGTCGCGAGGTCGGGCGACAACTCGAAGTCGCCGTAGCCCCGCTCCCACGATGCGAGCTCGTAGCCCGGCACCGGCTCCATCTCCATATCCAGCGCCAGCAGATAGTTGCAGCCTTCCGTGCCGTGGCCGTGATCGACCTGCTCGAGGAAGAAATCGCGATGAAGGCGCTTTCCAAGTAGCCGCCCCTGCATGTCGGTGAACGCCATGATCACTGTGTCGATCGTCGAATCGGAGCGGAGTTCTTCGAGCGTCAGCACCAGCGAACCCTCCTTCGGTTTGGCAGGGATTTCCTCGGTCGCGAGGAACGACGTGGCGACTCTACGCCGCGACGCCGCGACGTGAGCTCTTTCCGACGGTCATTGCTTGACTTTGCTCCTCGTGCGTAGGTGAATTGCACGCAAGTCTCAACGACAAGAGAGGGCAGACATGAGTACAGGAACCGCCGCGGACAGTCACCGCTCCTCGGAGGACGAGCAACTCCTGCACCGGCTGGGCTATGCCCAGGAGCTTTTCCGGGCAATGAAGGCGTTCCAGAACTTCGCGATCAGCTTCACGATCATCTCGATCCTGGCCGGCTGTCTGACGTCGTACTACATCGCGTTCCAGTACGGCGGGCCGATCGCTGTGACGTGGGGCTGGCTGATCGTCGGTGGGTTCTGCATCATCGTCTCGCTGTCGCTCGCCGAGATTGCTTCGACCTATCCGACCGCGGGCGGCCTGTACTACTGGTCGTCGAAGCTCGGTAACGCGGCGTGGGGCTGGTTCACAGGCTGGTTCAACCTGATCGGCCAGATCGCCGTGACGGCCGCGATCGGTTACGGGTTGGCGATCTTCGCGACGTCGCTGCTCAATCTGCTTTGGTCGTACCCGAACAACAAGCACTACATCTTCCTCACGTACACCGTCGTGATGGTGGCAGCGCTTGCGTTCAACCTCTTCGACGTGAGCATCACCTCGCTCCTGAACTCAATCTCGGCGTGGTGGCACATGGCCGGAGTCGCCTTCATCGTGATCGTGCTGATCGTCGTCCCGGATCATCACCGCTCGATCGGCTATGTGTTCGGTCAGACAATCAACAACTCAGGCTTCCAGGGGCACAACTTCGGGAACATCATGTTCTGGTACGTGTTCGGGATCGGCCTCCTGATGGCCCAGTACACGATCACGGGTTATGACGCATCGGCGCACATGTCGGAGGAGACGCACGACGCCTCCCGTGGCGCGGCGGTCGGCATGTACATGTCCGTCGTCGTCTCCGTGATCTTCGGCTTCGTCCTACTGCTCGGGGTCACATTTGCAATCCCGGGGAGGACGGTGGCCCAGGCGAACGCGGGAGCAATCGCCGCCGGCGGCAATGTCGTCACCTACATCTGGCAGACGGCGATGAGCAACCGGTGGGCCGAGTTGCTGCTGTTCATCTGCTGTGTGGCGCAGTTGTTCTGCCTCACGGCATCGGTGACCTCGGCGTCGCGGATGATGTTCGCGTTCTCGCGCGACGGCGCGGTTCCCGGCTGGCGGATGTGGCGCAAGATCGGGCGCAACCGTGTCCCGTGGGTCGCGGTCGTCGCAATCGGCACGCTGTCGTGGCTGCTCATGGTTCCCACCTGGTGGAACAACCTGGCGGGCTATCTCGTCGGCACGTCGATCGCCGTGATCGGCCTCTACATCGCCTTCGCGATCCCGATCTATCTGCGCTGGCGCCAGGGCGAGGCTTTCGAGCGCCGCGCCTGGCATCTCGGGAAGCACTACCGGTGGATGGACCCGGTGTCGCTCGTCTGGATCGCCGTGGTCTGCATTCTCTTCATGCTCCCGATTGCCCCGTCGGGGATCCCGTTCAAGAAGGGCTTCGACTGGAACATCGCAAACTACGCGCCCGTCACCGTCGGAGGCGCGTTCCTGCTGTTTGGCGGCTGGTTCGCTTTGTCTGCCAAGAAGTGGTTCCAGGGCCCCGTGCGCATGGGGAGTGAGGACGAGCTCGAACGGCTGGAAGCGGAGCAGGAGAAGCAGTTCGATCTCCCGGCCGAATCACCCGCCTAGGTGTAGGCCCGCTGTTGATGGTCTCGGGGGGCGTCGCGAGATGCTCCCCGAGACAGACGTTCCGACCCCAGGAGGAGGGTTCTTGATGCAAGAGGCAGGCACAACCGCTCCACCGGCACTGACCGGCGACGATGCCAGGCTCGCGAGTCTCGGCTACGCACCACAGCTGAACCGCGTCCTCGGGCTGTTCTCGAACTTCTCGGTCGCCTTCACCTACTTGTCGCCGATGGTCGGTATCTACTCGCTGTTCCTGCTCGGCGTCGGGACCGGCGGACCGGCGTACGTCTGGCTGACCTTCCTCCCCGTCATCGGGATGATCTTCGTCGCACTCGTCTTCGGCGAGCTGGCGAGCCACTACCCGGTTGCGGGCGCGCTCTACCAGTACAGCAAGTTCTCGGTGGGGCCGACGTTCGGCTGGTTCGTCGGCTGGTTTTACGGCTTCGCGCTGCTGATCACCGTTGCATCCGTCGACACGGGCGTCGTGAGCTACGTCACCAGCCTCACTCACAACTGGTTCGGCTGGAACCTGAACCCCGCAGACCACAACACGATCCTGGTCATCACGGTCATCCTGCTCGCGATCCAGACCAGCCTGAACATCACCGGTGCGAAGGTGATGGGGCGCGTCGCACAGTTCGGCGTGTACGTCGAGATCGTCGGCACGCTCGGGATCGCAATCATTCTCGCGATCCACGGCTTCCATCACGGCCTCGGGTTCCTGTTCTCGACCCAGGGCGTGCAGCACGTGGCCCACAACCCGTACGGCTTCAACTTCCACGGCAACTGGTTCACCGGAGCCGCGCTTGTTTCGGTGCTCGCCCCCGTCTACATCTTCTACGGGTTCGAGTCGGCCGGGGATATCTCGGAGGAGACCAAGGACGCCGGCCGCCAGATCCCCAAGGCGATGCGGCTCGCCCTGATTTGGGGCGGCATCGCCTCGTTCATCCTGACCGCGGGTCTCCTGCTCTCGATGCCGAAGGTCGATCCCGTCGGCGCGACCTACAAGGGCGGCGGCATCCCGTTCCTGCTCGGCCAGTTGTCGAGCGGGATGCAGGACTTCCTGCTCCTGATGATCATCTTCGCGTTCTTCTCGTGCGGAACCTCCGTGCAGGGTGCGGGCAGCCGCCTCGCGTTCTCGTTCGCGCGTGATGGAGCGCTACCGGGGTCGAGATGGGCGTCGACGGTCCACAAGCGTTTCCGCACGCCTGTCAATGCGCTCCTGCTCGGCGCGATCGTGACTGTGCTGTTCGTCTTCCTCGTCTACTACAACCCGAGCCACGACGTCCACATCTGGTTCATCACGTATCCGGCGCAGGTGAATGCGCTTGTCGCGCTCGTCTCCTTCGGTGTCAGCGGCATCTACTTGTCGTTCCTGCTGACGGTGATCGGCTCGATGATCGCCCGAAGCCGCGGCTGGGTTCCCGAAGGGAGCTTCACGCTCGGCAAGTGGGGTTGGGCGGTGTCCATCATCGGTGCCGTGTACCTCGGCCTGATGTTCCTGAACGTGGTCGCCCCGACGGGCCTCGCCAGCCCACGCGGCTACTTCAACATCGACTGGATCACCCTGTTTGTGATCGTCATCATTGCCGCGGTCGGGGCGGTCTACTACCTCTGGGCCCGGCCCGACCGGAAGCTCGCGGCCCATTTGCACGACGCACTCGAGCCGACCGGCGCCGAACGGCAGTGACGGAAGACGGTAGGAGTGCCCGGCTCGCGCCGGGCGCTCCCACCCCAACTCGGGGGGCTACGCTCTTCAGGCGTGCGCACCTTTCGTTATGTCGTCTGCGATGTCTTCACCGACGTGCCCCTTGCCGGGAATCAGCTCGCGGTCTTCACGGATGCTCGCGATCTCGACTCGCTGACGATGCAGTCCCTCGCGCGCGAGATGAACTTCGCCGAGACAGTGTTCGTGCTTCCTCCGTCGTCGCCCGACGCCGACGTGCGGATCCGGATCTTCACGCCTGCGCTCGAGCTGCCGTTCGCAGGTCATCCCACGCTCGGGAGCGCGTTCGTGCTCGGCGGTCCGCTTCAGAAGATCGTGATCCGTCTCGAGACGGGCGCGGGCGTCGTGCCGGTGGAGCTCGAACGCGAGGGGCCAAAGATCGTGTTCGGTCGCATGGAGCAGCCGATCCCGACCTGGTCGAGCGTGGCGAACGCTGACGAGATCCTTTCCGCGCTCGGCGCGACCGCATCGAGCCTGCCGGTCGAACGCTACGAGCTCGGTCCCGGGCACGTGTACTTCGAGCTCGGCTCTCCAGAGGAGGTCGCCGCCCTCCGGCCTGATCTTGCCGCCCTTGCGAGGGCGACGAACGACGGCGCGAATTGCTTCGCACGTGACGGTGCGCGCTGGAAGACGCGGATGTTCGCGCCGAACCACGGCGTCACGGAGGACGCGGCGACCGGCTCGGCCGCAGGCCCGCTCGCCGTGCACCTTGCGCGCCACGGGCGGATCGCGTTCGGCGAGCAGATCGAAATCTCGCAGGGCGCCGAGATCAATCGCCCGTCGACGCTCCATGCCCAGGCCGACGGAAGCGCCGACCGCGTCGAGCGCGTGCTGGTCGGCGGCTCCGCGGTGACGGTCGCACGCGGCGAGTTCCAGTTCCCCTGAACGACGGAAGGGCCGCGTGAGCAGCCCTTCGTCGATGTTCACGCCGCGCGCTTGGGAGGGCGCGGCTCGGCCGCCTGATGGCGTGCCTGCCGGCGCACCTCGAGCACGACCACCTTGGCCGGCCGTTGCGTCGCCTGACCGAGCGGAGCCGGGCGCGCAGCAACCAGGACCAGATGCCGTTGCATCTCGTCTCCTTTCGTCGGTTGGGGCAGGCGCCCGCACCGCTCTCACGCGGACAAGCGGGGACATCGAGCCAGGCAACTCTTGCCGCGTCTGAAATCCGCAGGCAAAAGCAGCAGCTTATTCAGCAGCGAATTTAGCCTGCGCAGCGCGCAGAGGGGCCTTTCTCTCTGAGGCGGGGCCTCGAGACGGAACGCGATTTCTTCAAGTTGGCATCACTCCTTTCGAATCGTTGAAATCTGGCTCCGGAAACGACGAAGGCGACCCGCTGGGTCGCCTTCACTCGGTGCTGGATGTGGCTAGCGGGCTAGCGCACAGGCCCCGGAGCGAAGACGGTCGGTGTCGAAACCGCGTGCGCGGCTTCGGTCAGGTTGGTGGTGGCGGTCGGCTTCATGTCGCGTTGGACGATAGATCAAACAGATGATCTACGCAAGGGTCGAATTGAAAGAATTCTTGTGCGGCGGTGAAATGCCGTGCGTTATTCGGCGCGGCCTATATCGCAAGCTCGACCCGCACGCCCACGATCTCAGGCAGTTCGAGTGCGAGGGCTGTCCAGAACATCCCGCCGTCGACCGTCACGTACAACCGGTTCCGCGCTGCATAGACGGCGACGTCGGGGTTGTCTGCGAGCACTGCGATCGCAACCCCTGGCGGCAGCCCTCGACCCGACTCGCGCCACGTGCCGCCGGCGTCGTGTGAGACGACGATCGGCGGTTTGGTCGCGATCACGGCGAAGACGGCCGACCCAGCAGCCGAAGCCGCGACGACCCTCGGTAGGTTCAGCGCGGGCGCCGGTTCGAGCGAGACGTCTCCGTTCCACGGCTCGACCTCGTCCGTCTCGAGGTCGACTGCGAACGCGCCCGCCACCGTTTGCACGAGCGCGATCATGCGTTCAGCAGTGATGCAACGACCGCGGTTGCACGCCGTGCTGCGCCCGCGGGGGCGAAGCCTGCATTGCGGGCGACGACATAAGCAGTTGCGAACGCGTCGCCCGCGCCGGTCGGGTCACCCGGAAAGCCGCGCGCAGGAATGTCCTCAGATGAGCCGCGTAAGTAGAGCGTCGCACCGCGCGACCCGTGGGTGATGATCACCTCGCGAACGCCGAGCGCGGCAGGGTCGCCGAGTACCTCCGCCTCCTCTTCGGCGAGCTTCAGCACCCACACGTGGCGAAGCAACTCGCGATCGAACTCGTCGTCCATCTGCAGCGCGCCGAGCGTCGGCGCGCGGACGAGACCCTGACCATCGAGCGACACGCGGCATCGTCGCGACAGCGCGGCGAGCGTCTCGAGCGGAAACTCCCCGCGCGCGAGCGGTGCGACGTGCGCCCAGCGAACCGTCGGTAGCGGCGGCAGATCCGAGGGCGTCCAGACGTCGCCGAGGGAATCGACGCGCATCACGCGCCGATCCCCGTCGTAGTGGAACGAGAACGCAGCAGTCGACTTGCCTGGGACGTAGCGCACCGGGGTGCCGAGCCGGACGAGTGGCGGCAACAGCGCTTCTCGGTCTGCGACCGCGCAGCGCGCGACGATGCGGGCCGGCACACGAAGCCGATGCAGAGCGCGTGCGCCGTGGTACGACCCGCCGCCAACCTGTGGCGGCCGCCCTGGCAGCACGTCACGCGAGAGATTTCCGATGAGCGCGATCACGCGCGCGCCAGGATAGGTCTCCTTGCGACCACGCGAGCGAGTGCCGCGAGCGCGAAGGCTGCGACGAAGCTCGGCAGCGACGCACCGCCCCAGGGCAGCGCATGCGGATGAGCGTGCGCGACGAGCTGCGTCCACCAGCCAGGGCCCTGCGGGTAAAGCCACTGGTAGAGGCAGAACCCGGCGAGCCAGGCGCCCACCATCTCGGCGCGCAAGCTAGGCCCGCCGAAGATGTGCTCGCGGTTGTAGTGGCGTCCAGCGAGGAGCCAGTCGGCGAGCAGCACCGCAAAGAGCGGCACGAAGAACGAGCCGAGTAGGTAGAGGAACGGCTGGTAGTTGCGGAGGTCGATCAGGAGCGCGCCGACCGTTGCAATCGCGGCGACCACGCCGACGAGCAACCGTTGTGGAACGCGCGGCAGTAGGTTCTGCAAGCTGATCGCCCCCGAGTAGACGTTGGCGAATGCCTCGTCGCTCTCGTCGACGGTCAGGGCGAGCAACGCGATGACGCTCGCAGCACCGCCCGCGGCGATCGCGGTCAGGAGCGCAGGTGCGTCGCTGATCGATCGCGACATCGCGATCACGGCGCCGAGAGCAAACAGCGGGATCGTCGGCACGAAGTAGCCGAGGCCGGCGCCCCAGAAGCCGGCGCGCCGTGTGCGCGAGAATCGCGTGTAGTCGGCGACGAGCGGCGTCCAGCTGATGATCGAGGCGAGCACGAGGTCGAACCCGGGCCAAAACGCGTGCGCGCCGCCGCGGTGCCAGAGGCGAACCGGATGCTGCCCGTGGAGCGACCACCAGGAGAGGTAGGCGAGCGACGCGATCACGACCCAGACGGCGAACGTGCGGACGTAGCGGCGCACGAAGCCGACGGGGCCGAGAAACGCGAGCGCGGTCGCGACGAGTCCGAAGGCGATCTTCCAGAACACGAGGCCGCCAACGCCGAGCACCTGCTGCGAGAGCGCGCTGGCGCCGGTCGCGATGATGATCAGCTCGAAGATCGACCAGCCAACGCACTGCACGATGTTGAGGCCGGTGGGGAGGTACGACCCGCGACGGCCGAGCGGCGCTCGCAGCAGCACCATCGTCGGCACCCGCGAATCCGCGCCGATGAGGCCGCCGAGCCCGAGCAGCAGGTTGCCGGCGACGGCGGCGGCGACGATCGCCGCGAGCGCTTCGGGCAGCGAGAGCGCAAGCCCGTACTGGCTCGCGGGCAGGACGAGGAACGCGCCGGCGACGATCACGAGCAACGAGACCGACAGATTCGCCCAGAGGAGAAACCCGTCGAGCACGCTGAGGACGCGCAGCCGCTCGGGGACAGGCTCGATGCCGAAGGACGGTGTCTCGTTCGTGGATGTCATCTGCGCTCCCTTCGCCGGCATGACCCGGATCAGGTTCGACGGGTGTGATCTCAGCCCTTAGGGCACCCCGGTCGGCGAAGGCTAGCGGAGAGCCCGGGGAGAAATCGTCACGCTCTCGTAGCGGTGCCTGGCACCGGCCATGTCCGAGCGCGAACGGCTCTCGGGCAGGGATTCTCATGCCTGTGGACGAATCGTCACGCTCTCGTAGCCGTGCCTGGCACCGGCCGTGGCGCCAACGGACACGTCTACGAGGTGCGCCCGCGCCTCACACGTTGGCGAGCGCTTCGTCGAGGTCGGGCCAGATCGTCGTGTCGATCTCGATGAGCGTTCCTGGGAGCGCGAGCGGACGCCACTCGCCCGCCTCGGCTCGGGCCGACACCTCGTCTGCGGCGTCATGGTCGTAGTGGACGGGATGGAGGTGCGTGTCGCGCTCGAGCATCCGGGTTCGCAAGACCGCCGGCTCCGCCGAGACGTAGACCTGAACGATTCTCGCCTCCGGCAGCTCGTCGAAGAGTGCAACGCGGCTGAAGTTGCCCTCAACGATCAACGACGTCCCGTTTGCGAGGAGCTCTCGCATCAGGAAGCCGATCAGTTCGAAGACCGCGCCCCCGAGCCGCTCTGATTCCGCACGGCCGCGGGTGGCGAGCGCCTCGCCGAGTGTCTCCTTCAGCTCGTCCTTCGCAATCAGCGGCAGCCCGAGACGCGCGCGCAACTCGCCCGCGACTGTCGTCTTGCCCGCCCCCGGCGGGCCGGTGACGACTACGAGGAGAGGAGGCGCCGGAGGACGAACGGCAGGATTCCGCCGTGTCGCAGGTAGTCGCGTTCACGCGGTGTATCGAGGCGCACGATCGCGCGAAACTCGATGTCGTCCGCTTGCACCAAGACGTCACTTGCTTCGCCGTTTGCGACACCCATGATCGAGAACTGCTCGCGCCCGCTCAAGCCCAACGTCGCGGGCGTCGCGCCGGGCATGAACTGGAGGGGAAGGATCCCCATCATCAGGAGGTTCGAGCGATGGATGCGCTCGTAGGACTCGGCGATCACGGCGCGCACGCCAAGCAGGTTCGGCCCCTTCGCCGCCCAGTCGCGTGACGACCCGGAGCCGTACTCCTTGCCCGCGAGCACGATCGTCGGTGTTCCCTCGGCGAGGTAGCGCTCGGCCGCGTCATAGATCGTCATCTCTTCGCCCGACGGCACGTGCACCGTCCACGTTCCCTCCGAGCCGGGCACGAGCAGGTTGCGCAGCCGCCCGTTCGCGAACGTGCCACGCACCATCACCTCGTGATTGCCGCGCCGCGACCCGTACGAGTTGAAGTCCTTGCGCTCGACGCCGCGGTCGACGAGATAGGCACCGGCCGGCGACTCGAGCTTGATCGACCCTGCCGGCGAGATGTGATCGGTCGTGACCGAGTCACCCAGTTGCACGAGGCAGCGCGCGTCGATCACGTCGTTCACGGTGCCGACGTCGGTCGACATCCCGTCGAAGTACGGCGGCTGCTGCACGTAGGTCGAGTCGGCATCCCAGGGAAAGAGCTCCGACTCGGACGCCGGCAGTGAGCGCCAGGTGTCGTCGCCCGAGAACACGTCGGCGTACGTGCGGGCGAACATGCTGCCCTCGATCGCCTGTCCGACCGTGTCCGCGACCTCCTTCGACGACGGCCACAGGTCGCGCAGGTACACGTCCTCGCCGTCGGAGCCTTGACCGAGCGGCTCTGCTTCGAGGTCGATGTCCATCCGGCCCGCGAGCGCGTAGATGACGACGAGCGGGGGCGACGCCAGGTAGTTCGCCTTCACCTCCGGATGAATGCGCGCCTCGAAGTTGCGGTTGCCCGACAGCACCGAGCATGCGACGAGGTCGCCGTCGGCGATCGCCTGCGAAATCTCGCTCCGCAGCGGGCCTGAGTTCCCGATGCAGGTCGTGCAGCCGTAACCGACGGTCTGGAAGCCGAGCTCGTCGAGGAACGGCGTCAACCCCGAGCGCTCGTAGTACTCGGTAACGACACGCGAGCCGGGCGCGAGCGACGACTTCACCCACGGCTTGCGCAAGAGGCCGCGCTCGACCGCTTTCTTCGCGACGAGGCCGGCCGCGATCATGACCGCCGGGTTCGACGTGTTCGTGCACGAGGTGATCGCCGCGATCACGACCGAGCCATGGTCGAGCTCGATGTCCTCACCGTCGAGCGAAATGCGAACGCGGTGATGTGACGGCCGCTCAGCCGTTGCAACGAGCGCCGTATCCGCGACCGGCTCCGGCGCACCGCCCGGCTGCTGCTCGGTCGTCGGGTCGGACGCGGGGAATGAGTCCGCCATCGCCCGGTCGGCGCTGCCGTTCGCGTAATCGACACCGAACGTACCGAGCCCGTCGATGAAGGCGCGCTTCGCGTTCTGCAGCGGCACACGATCCTGCGGCCGGCGAGGGCCTGCGATCGACGGCTCGACGTCCCCGAGGTCGAGCTCGACGACCTGCGAATACGTCGGATGGTCGGTCGGGTCGTGCCAGAGCAGGTTCTCCTTGCAGTACGCCTCGACGAGCGAGACCCGCTCCGCGCCTCGCCCCGTCAGCCGCAGGTAGTCGAGCGTGTGGTCATCGACGGGGAAGAACCCGCACGTCGCTCCGTACTCCGGCGACATGTTGCCGAGCGTCGCCCGGTCGGCAAGCGGGAGCGAGCCGAGCCCCTCGCCGAAGTACTCGACGAACTTCCCGACGACGCCAACCTTGCGCAGGAGCTCCGTCACGGTGAGGACGAGGTCGGTCGCGGTCGCGCCCTCGCGCATCGCGCCCGTCAGCTTGAAGCCCACTACCTGCGGCACGAGCATCGAAAGGGGCTCCCCGAGCATCGCCGCCTCGGCTTCGATCCCACCGACACCCCAGCCGAGCACACCGAGCCCGTTCACCATCGTCGTGTGCGAGTCGGTGCCGACGAGCGTGTCGGGATACGCCGAGCCGTTTCGATCCTCGACGACACGCGCGAGGAACTCGAGGTTCACCTGGTGCACGATCCCGGTTCCGGGCGGCACCACTTTGAAGTCGCGGAAGCTCTGCTGCCCCCACCGCAGGAAGGCGTAGCGCTCACGGTTGCGCTCGAACTCGAGCTCGACATTGCGCGCGAACGCAAGGCGCGAGCCGAACAGGTCGACCTGCACGGAGTGGTCGATCACGAGCTCGACCGGGATCAGCGGATTGATCCGCTCCGGGTCGCCGCCGAGGTCGGCCATTGCGTTCCGCATTGCCGCGAGATCGACGACCGCCGGCACCCCGGTGAAGTCCTGGAGCAGAACCCGGGAGGGCGAGAAGGAGATCTCGCGCGACGGCTCGGCCCGCGCATCCCAGGCCGCAACGGCCTCGACATCCGCATCGTCGCCGTTGCGCAGCACGTTCTCGAGCAGCACGCGAAGCGTGTACGGAAGACGTGCAACATCGTGAGTGGCCTGCAGCGCAGCAAGCCGGAAGATCTCGTAGGAACGGTCTCCGACCTGCAGCTGAGAAGGTGATGCCACGCCTCGATTCAACCAGACGCGCACGGTTGGCCGCGTCGCCGAGCGGCAACTGCGCCGGGCCGGGCGCGGCGCGTCGTACACTCGCGGCGATGGCGGAGCGGCACATTGTCGGGCTCGGCGGGAATGGCGACACTCCCGAGCAGAACCAACTTCTCTTCGACTATGTCCTTGCCGTGACGGGCAAGGAACGGCCGCGTCTCCTCTACGTCCCCACCGCGATCGGCGATCTCGACGCGGGGATCGTGACGTTCTACGAACGCTTCGGAGGTCGGGGAGAGTTGTCCCACCTGAAGACCTTCCCGTGGCCGCCCGAGGGGCTCGCCGAGCTGATTCTCTCGCAAGATTCGATCGCAGTCAGCGGCGGCAATACAGCGAACATGCTTGCGATCTGGAGGGTGCACGGGATCGACGTCCTCATGCGTGAGGCGTGGGAGCGGGGCATCGTCCTCTGGGGCGCGAGCGCCGGAATGATCTGCTGGTTCGAGCACGGCGTCACCGATTCGTTCGGCCCGCGGCTCGACGCGATGGATTGCCTCGGCTTCCTCCCGGGGAGCGCCTGCCCGCACTACGACGGCGAGGAGCAACGTCGCCCCCGCTATCGAGACCTCATCGACGGCGGCCTTGCAGAGGGGCTCGCTGCCGATGACGGGGTCGCGGTCCACTACGTCGGCACGGAAATCGCCGAGATCGTCACGTGCCGCCCCGGGACGGCCGCGTATCGCGTCACGCGTGACGGCGAGGAGCGGCTCGAAACGCGCGAACTGTCCTGACGCGTGCGCTCAGCAGATTTGGGTCAGGCGACCCATGTTGACGTCGTAGATGAACCCGCCGACGTCGAGGCGGTCGAACTCGGGCAGCGACCGCACGCGCTCGACGTCGCTGCGCAGCGTTGCCTCTTGATCGTCTGTGACGAGATAGCTGAGATCGGAGTCAGGCCCACCCGCATTGCGCACCGCCTCGCGTACCTGTGACTCGCTCGTCTGCGCCATCAGGCAGTTCGTGTGCGCGATCACCATCGCGCGCTCGACACCGAGGAGGTACGTCGCGAGGGTGAGCGTCCGCAGGACGTCGTCCGTCACGCGGGCTCCGGCGTTGCGCAGGATCTTCGCGTCGCCGGGCTGCAGCCCGAGCATCGCGAGTGGCTCGATCCGCGAGTCCATGCACGTGAGGATCGCGAGGCCTCGCGCGGCCCTGGCTGCGAGCCCGCCGTGGTTGAACCCGGCGGCATACGCGGTATTCGCGCCCAGCACGTCCGCGAAGCGCCGATCGTCGCTCGTCGACATCGCCAGAAGGTATCGACGCGGGAAGGTCGTAGGAAGGAAGAGCTGTGGTCGGCGCCGAGCTGAAGCGAGTCCTGACATGGGAAGAGCGTCACAAGCGCCTGATCAGCCGGCTCGTGCTCGTGCTCGCAGCATCGGTCGTCATCGATGTCGTCGGAACGTTGCTCGTCTATTCGTTCGAGCGCAAAGCGCACGACTCGGACATCCACTCTCTTTTCGACGCATTCTTCTTCACGACGGTGCAACTCCTCACCGTCTCGTCCCAGCTCAAGAACCCGCTCACGACTGCCGGGCGCCTCGTCGACATCTTCCTCGAGGTCTGGGCGGTCGTGGTCGTCGCCGGCTCGGCCGGGGCGATTGCGGCCTTCTTCCAGACCGGCGACTCGGAGTAGGCCGTCGCCGTATGCTTCGCGGCGTATGAAGATCGAAGCAACCGACCGCGCGAAGGAATTCATCGCCTCCAACGGCGGCAGCGTCTACGTGTGGTCGGACGACTCCGGTTTCGATCACGCGTCGGTCGAGCGCCCGGACGCTGAGATCGAGTTCGTCGCGACGACCGCCGACGGATTCACGTTCCATCAAGACGCGTCGATCACCGCGCCCGACTGGTGGAAGATCGAGTTCCATCACCTGCCGCATCAGCACGTGACTGCGACGTGGGACGGCGGTCAGTTCGCGCCGCCGGGAATCCTCGGCCGCGAGCTGTAACAGAAGCGCGGGCCGCCGCCGCCCGAGGGCGGCGACGACCCGAACGCCGATTTCCTTAGACGTGCTTCGGTGCGTGAACCGCGCTCTTGCCGTGCGACGAGTGATGGTTGACGTACGAAACGCACCGTCCCTGGTTCTTGAAGGACGGATTGTTGAACGTCTTCCAGCCACCGTGCTTGCACGCGTTCTTCGTGGTCGGCGGGCCGACGACGACAGGAGCCGGGATCTCGGTGACGCCGTTCACGACGATCTTCGTCATGTCGGCGGTGCCCTGAACGTCAACGAGCACGTCAGCAGAGGTGATCGTCCCGGTCGGGAACGTGAACCCGCCCGCCGTGAACGACGCTGCATTGAACGTGTAGGTGACGGTGCCGTCACCGTTCGTCGTCGGCGTGACGTTGTTGCAGCCCAGACCCGCCTGGAAGAGGCCGGCCGTCGTCGTGATGTCAAACCGCGGCGAGCCGCCCTGGCACTGCGAGGCGTTTGCAAGCGTGAACGACGCTGACGTGAACGTCTGACCGGTGAGACCGGTGATGTCGGCGCCTGCGGCGGCGTTCGTCGGCGTCGGGCAGTTCTTCACGAGATGGAGCACGCCGTTGCTGTAGGTCGCCGTCGGGCAACCGGTGGCGCCGGGGTCGTACACGCCCGGAACCAGTGCTGCCGCGGCGGTGCCGGCAAGCGCAAGGGCGAACACGGTCGCAGAGATCAGGATCAGTTTCTTCATGTGGGCCTCCTCAAGGGGCTCGATGTGGCTGCATGGCCGAAGGTGTTCGTCGGCGCGGAGCGCAGCCACGTGTTGTGTCGATGTATCGCTTCGAGAGTGAGGTGCCCGACCCCGCGCGGATAATGCGCGGATCGCGTAAGGCTTGGGTAAAGCCGTCCGGGCGCGGCTTACGCGCCATCTTCAGGGTCGATCAGCCGTCGAGACGCGCGCGGATGGCCGAGCGAACCCGGTCGGCCACGGCGGGCATCGCCTGTTCCATCTGCTTGAACTCGCGCTGGAACATGACGATCAGGCGCATGGGCGTCGTTGCGACGACGCTCGCGGTGCGCCGCTCGGTCTCGAGCAGGCCGATCTCGCCGAAGAAGTCCCCGGGGCCGAGTTCCGCGATGCGCCCGCCATGCTGCACGACCTCGGCTGCCCCTTCTTCGATCACGAAGAACTCGTGAGCGAACGTCCCTTCCTTCGCAAGCTCGTGTCCTTTGTCGACTGTGACCTCGTCGGTCCAGTGGGCGAGACTTTCGAGCTCCTTCTTCGACAGGCCCGCGAAGATACCGACTCCCTGGAGTTGCTTCACATCCATCGAATCGATGATGTCAGGCGAGGCGCCCGGGCACAAATCGAATCGAGGGAAAGAGCCCGCTACGGCAGCGCGGCGATCAGCGCGTCGACGTCGGAGTCGTCGTTGTAGCCCTGAATCGAGACTCGCATCGTCGGGCCGTCCGCCGTCTCCACGACCGGAACCTCGATCCGATGGCGGTCGTAGAGGTGGCGCTTGAACCCGTCTGCATCCGCCACCGGCAGGCGGAAGCCGAGCATCTGCGCGAAGGCGTCGGTGAGCGGCTCGAGCCCGGTCTCGTCTCGTACGCGCTCGAGGAGCGCATGCGAGCGCGCGCGAACAGCCGGCCAGTCGTGCTCGGCCTGGAAGTCGATCGCCGCAGGCACCGCGAGGTGCGCCGAGGGATCGCGCGTGCCCTGCCACCGGTGCAGCTCGTGAAACGCGGCCCCGTCGATCCAGTCCCATGAGATGACCGAAGGTTCGATCAGCGCCTGCGCCTCGCGGCGTGCGTAGAGAAACGCCGAGCCTTTCGGTGCACAGAGCCATTTGTGGCAGTTGCCGGCGTACACGTCGGCACCGATCGCCTCGAGGTCGAGGTCGATCTGGCCGGGAGCATGCGCGCCGTCCACGATCGAGAGCGCGCCGGCGGCACGCGCGCGTGCGCACAGCGATGCCACGTCGTTCACACGTCCGCTGATCCACTCGATGTGCGAGCAGAACACGACTCGCGTCCGCGGGCTCGGGTCGAGCTCACAGAATGGACGGCGAACGAGCACCGCGCCGGTGCGTCTCGTGACGAACTCCCACAGTCGTTCCATGCCGCCGTACTCGGCATCGCCGATCAGCACCTCGTCGCCCGCGCGCAGGTCGAGGGAGCGGACGACGGCATTCAGCGCCGCGCTCGTATTCGTCGCAAAGACGATGCTCGCGGGGTCTGATCCGACGTAGGCGGCAAGCCGAGCGCGGGCGTGGTCGATCAACTCGGGAAAGCGGCGCTCACGGGCCATGAACTCGACCGGTTGCCGCTCCAGTTCGCGCTGAAACGCCTGGTAGGCCTCGAACACGGGCCTCGGACACGCCCCGAACGAGCCGTGATTGAGGAACACGACCGTCGGATCGAGGAGGAACAGATCCTTCACAGCTCTTAACTACCTATTAATCGCCGCGCACCGGGGTTCGAACATCGAGCGGTTATAAGGTGGGTGATGGGTCGCAGTCGCATTCTCTCGCTACGGACGGCGGAATCGCTGCTCGTGGCGATCGTCGGCGCGGCCCTCGCGCTCGGCGGTGCAGCCCTCTTCGGGAAGCTCGGCAGCCGCACGACGATTCAGCAGGTGGCCCCGCTCGCCGGTGGTGGCGGCGTCGGGAACGCCGCGCTGCAGGCGCCGACCCGCGGGCTCACCGCCGAGCAGATCTATCGCCGCGACGCCCCGGGTGTCGTGCAGATCACGGCGACCAGCGTGACGCCCGGACAGACCGATCCGTTCAACGTCTTTCCGGCGACACCGCAGAAGCAGCAGTCCCTGGGGTCCGGCTTCGTCATCGACCGCGCCGGTCACATCGTGACGAACTATCACGTCATCGAGGGCGCGCAGAGGATCCAGGTGTCGTTTTCGGGCCAGGACGAGATCAACGCGACCGTCGTCGGCAAGGACCCGTCGACCGACACCGCGGTCCTGAAGATCGACGCGCACGCGCGTGCGCTCACTCCTCTTGCGCTCGGCAACTCTGACGGGGTCACGGTCGGAGACGCCGTCTATGCGATCGGCAACCCGTTCGGGTTCACGCGCACGCTCACGACAGGAGTCGTCAGTGCGGTGCAGCGGCAGATCGAGGCGCCGAACTCGCTGAAGATCGATCATGCGATTCAGACCGATGCGGCGATCAACCACGGTAACTCCGGTGGGCCGCTGATCGACGCGGCGGGTCGGGTCATCGGCGTCACGTCGCAGATCTCGACCGGCACCACTGGTCAGCAAGGCAACCTCGGTATCGGCTTCGCCGTGCCGGTCAACACGGTGCGCCAGGTGGCGGCGCAGATCATCTCGACCGGCAAGGCCGAGCACGCATTCCTTGGCGTCACGACCGCGGCGATCACACCGCAGCTTGCGCGGCTCTTCAACCTGCCGGTGACGCAGGGGCTGCTCGTGACGAACGTCGATCAAGGCTCGAACGCCGCGAAGGCCGGAATCCTCGCCGGGACGACATCGGTGATCGTCCAGGGCGAGAGCTACATGATCGGCGGCGACATCATCGTCTCGATCGACCATCAGGCGCTCTCCACCTTCAATGCGCTCCGCGATGCAATTGCCCAGAGAAAGCCCGGCGACAAGGTCGAGCTCGGCCTCTACCGCCACGGTTCCAAGAAGTCGGTCACGGTCAAGCTCGGCGATCGATCGTGACGACGGTCCGGCTCGTTCCCTAGAGCCGTACACGAGAAGACCGGTCGCGGCCCGACTGCCTGCCCGGGCCGCGGCCGGTCTCTCCCTACCGAATCTGGCTACCTTGTCCCGCGATGGAGCGCGGGGAAATCTCCTTCGAGCAGACGCTTGTCGTGGAGCACGACGAGACACTGTGGGAGGACGACGAGAATGCGGACCACGACGGGTGGTTCTGCGTACGGACCGAGAAGTTCCCATGTCCGGCTGACGGCTGCTCGTTCGTCGCCGAGTTCATGACGGCGGCCCACCTCATCCTCGTGTGGGAGACGATGGATGACCCGAACCTCTTGCGTCACGCTGCGCGAGCCCGCGACGTCGGCCGTAACCCACGCGTCGTCGGCTACCAGTCGGACTACGGGCCGAGCGCGTCGTACTACGCGTGGGTCGCCGCGGGGCGACCGGTGCACGGCGTCCGCGCGCACGCGTGATCGAGCAGCACTTCGGCGAGTCGGCGCTTTACTCCCTCGGGGTCGAGGAGGAGCTGATGATCCTCGACGCGGGCACGTTCTCGCAGGTCGCAGGCGTCGACCGTATTCTCGCGGGCGTCGAGGGGCGCGAGCTGCCGGGCCAGATCAAGACCGAGCTCTTCGCATCGGTCTTCGAGACGAACACATACGTCTGCGCGACCGCCGCCGACGTCGATGATGTCCTGCCCGTTCTTCGCCGTGCCGCAGCCGGCGCTGCGGCGGCCGAGGGCCTTGCGATCGCGGCCGCAGGGACGCACCCGTTCGCGATTCCCGAGGCGCAGCCGATCGTGAAGGAGGAACGGTACGTGACGTTCGTCGGCTACGGCGGCATCTCCGTTCGCCGGCAAGGCGTGCAGGGTCTGCACGTTCACGTCGGCATGCCGACAGGCGAGGACTGCTGGCGGTGCCTCGAAGCGATCCTTCCGTGGCTGCCGGTCGTGCTCGCGCTGTCGACGAACTCACCCTGGTATGCAGGAGAGCTCACAGGAATGGCGTCGAACCGGGCGCCCGTGCTCGCGGAGCTGCCGCGCGCGGCAGCACCGCCGGCATTTGCGTCGTACGAGGAGTGGGAGTCGTGGATCGAACGGCTCGCGCGCCTCGGCGTCACCGAGGACTACACGCGGATCTGGTGGGACGTGCGACCGCATCCGAAACTCGGCACGCTCGAGATCCGGGTGCCGGACCAGCCCACCGACGTGCATCTCGCCGCAGCGTTCGCCTCGCTGCTGCAGGCGTTGTGTGCGACTGCGCTCAACGGAGGCCTACCTGCACGCGCGAACATGCTCGGCGATCGCGGGCGCGCCGACTACGCACAGAATCGCTGGGCGGCCGCGCGCTTCGGCCCGCGCGGCGAGTTGCTGCATCCGAACGGCGAGAGCTTCGTGCCCGCGTCCCAGCTCGGCGCGGAGTTGATCGAGCTCGTGCGCACCGCGGCACGGTCGCTCGGCGGCGAAGGGTTGCTCGATCGCATCGACCCGGCCGTCTCGGAGGCCGACCTACAGCTCGTGCACACCTCGGCGCAGGGTGCGACGGCGGATCTCGCGGCACGCTCGCTAGTCTTTTGAGATGGCGATCGTGAACGAGACACTCCAGGTTTCAGGCATCCGCTGCGAGCGGTGCGTTATGCGCCTCGCAAAGACGCTCGAGAACGTCGACGGCCTCGAGTCCGCGAACGCGAACCTGATGGGGATGGTGCAACTCGCCTACGACGACGAGCGCACGACCCGGGATGCGCTTGTCGATGTGATGGCTCGCGGCGGCTTCCGCGAGTCGCAGTTCGTGTAGTCGCCGAAGCTCGGGAATCGCCCGGACGGGGCGGTCGTTTGACCACTTGCTAGGGTGGCCGCCGGTATGAGCGAGAGCGCTCCGACAGCCGACGACACCCGCAGGCTCGCGCAGGAAGCGCGGGCTCGTGTTCGTTTCGAGGAGGAGGCGCTCGAATTGAGCGATCAGGTGTACCGCGTCGCCCGCCGGATGGTCGGCTCCCGCGAGGAAGCCGAGGATCTCGTCCAGCAGACGTATGAGCGAGCGTTCCGCGCCTGGCGGCAGTTCACGCCGGGCACGAACTTGCGCGCCTGGCTCCTGCGGATCCTCACGAACCTGAACATCGACCGTGGCCGCCGCCAGCAGCGGTCGCCTCAGACGACGTCACTCGACACCGAGGCGGGCGACTACTTCCTCTACAACCAGCTCGAGTCGCAGGTGCCCGAGGAGAATCCCGACGAGGAGCGTGTGCTCGAGCGGCTGTCGCAGGACTCCGTCGTCGAGGCGCTTGCTGAGGTGCCGCACGATTTCCGCGACGTGATCGTGCTCGTCGACATCGGCGAGTTCTCCTACGCCGACGCGGCGCAGATCCTCGATATCCCGATCGGAACCGTGATGTCGCGGCTGCATCGCGGCAGGCGTATCCTGAAGAAGAACTTGGCCGACTCGACGGTGACCTCATGATCGACTGGTGCGACAAGTGCGAGGAGATGATGCAGCCGTATCTCGACGGCTCGCTCTCGGACGCCGAGGTGGCCGAGGCGCAGAAGCACCTTTCGGATTGCAGTTGGTGCGCGAAGCGCTACCACTTCGAAGAGCGTCTCCGCCGCTACGTGCGCGTTGCGGTGAGTGAGCCGATGTCGCCGGAGCTGAAGACGAAGCTCGCCGCGCTGCGCACTCCGCTCTGACGCGACACGCACCGCTCCTTTGCCTCACCTTGGGTCGTAGCGGCGTGCCGTTTGCGGCCGCAGCGGCCGTGTCCGGTGCCAGCGTGTCCGGTGCCAGGCACGGCTACGAGAGTGTGACGATGTGTCCCCACCTGGCTCGGACACTCGGTTTTTGCGGGACATGTCTGGTGCCAGGCACCGTTACGAGAGCGTGACGATGTGTCCACGCCGCGCGTCAGACCCGGAAGTCGACATCCCCGGGGGCGCTGAGGTCGGAGCAGTCGACGAGGGTCGCGGTGAGTGCGCGGCCGCCCTCGTCCGGGATCGATCCCCAGACGCTGCGTGCGATCAGGACGGGGTGACTCCGACTGCCGTCGTAGCTCGCCGCGAGCACGGGGGCGTCGCAGGCGTGCTCGAGGAGCCGTTCGACCGCACGGGGATCGAGCTCCGGACCGTCTGCGAGCACGACGAGCGCGTGCGTTACGTCCTCGCCGAGCGCGTCGAGCCCGCATCGGAGTGACGCCCCAGGGCCGTCCGCCCAGCTCGCGCAACGCACGATGCGATCGTGGAGCTCGCCGAGCGGGTAGGCGCCCTCGACGACGACGACTTCTTCGACGGGCGTGCGCGCGAGCGCGGCCAGCACCGACGGCAGCAACTCGACCTGCTTGGGGCCGCCGTAGCGCGTCGCGGCGCCGGCCGCCAGCACGACCGCGGCCGCGCTAATGGACGCTGACGGTGGCGTGCTCGATCTCGACGGTCTCGGTGGGCTGCTCGGTGTTCTGGTCGCCGAGTTGGCCGATCCGGCTGACGACGGTGCTGCCCGCGCTGACTTTGCCGAGCACGGCGTAGTCCGGCGGCAGTTGCGCGTCCTGTGCAGTGACGACGAAGAACTGGCTGCCGCTCGTTCCGGGCGGCTCGGCCGACGTCTTGGCCATTGCGACGACGCCGAGTGAGTACGTCGTCGAGGCGGGCGGCTTGTCGACCGTCTGGTAGCCCGGGCCACCCGCACCGGTCGCGGTCGGGTCGCCACCCTGGATCACGAAGCCCGGGACGATGCGGTGGAAGACCGTGCCGTCGAAAAAATGCTTGCGAACGAGACTGACGAACGAAGCTGTCGTCGCAGGCGACGTCTTCACTGCGAGCCGGATCGTGAACGAACCGCAGTTCGTCTGCAGTTTCACGTCGTAGGTCTTCGCCGGATCGAGCTTGTCGGTCGGCTTCGCCTCCGTCCGCTTCTTGCCCGCGGGCGGGCTCACCGACGTGCAGCCACCTATCGGCGTGGACGTCGACGTCGAGGTCACCGGCGTTGAGTTCGTGGCGGCTTTCTTCGAGCCCCCGCCGCACGCGGCGAGCGCGAGGACGCCGAGCGCGACAACGGAGATGCGAACCGCCACGGTCACGTCAGGCCGGCCCCAGCGCTGCAGTCGCCCGCTTCACGAGCGCGCGGGCCACGTCGACCTTGTAGGCGTTCCGCGGGAGCGGCGACGCGTCGTCGATGCTGCCGTTGAGGAGCCATGGGATCGGCGCGACGCCGGCCAGCGCGACCCGGGTCTCCCCGCCGGTGCGTGCCGCTGCCACGCCGACAATCGGGAAGGCCCAGCGCTTGCGTTCCATCGCCTTCAGATACGTCGACGCATCCGGCGCCGGGACGTCGATGTGGAGGATCAGCTCACCCTGCGCGAGCGTCGTTGTCGAGGCATCGTCCTCACTCGGGAGGTGATAGAGGTCTGCGAGCGAGAATTCACGCACCGATGTGATCACTGTCGCATCGAGCGCGAGCAGTGCGGCCGCGACATCAGATGGGTGCGCGGATGCGCAGAAGTCATTCGCGAAGATCGCGTGTTCGCGATGCTCGCCCTCCTGTGCGAAGCACTCGTCCCCGCCGTGCAAGCGACACGGCCACTTCAACCTGAAGTACCAGCAGCGCGTCGTCTGCAAGAGGTTGCCGCCGAGCGACCCCATGTTGCGCAACTGCGGGCTTGCAGCCAGCCGACACGCCTCGCGCAGCGCCTCGGGGATCTCGGTCGACGCCTCTAGCTCGGCGAGCGAGGTCCCCGCTCCGATCCGGGTGCCGTCGATCCCGCGCGGCACGACCTTGCGGATGTCGACGAGCACGTCTGCCTCGAGGATCCCGGCGCGCAGGAGTGGCACGACCTCCGTGCCACCGTGAATCGGCGTGCCGCCATCGGCGTCGGCAACGCTAGACGCCTGCCGGAGCTCCACGCTTCTCCTCCTTGCTCGCACGCTGCTCCGCTTCGCGCAACGCACGCAGCATCTCCTCGCGGGAGATCGGCAGGCGGCGAACGTCGGCGCCGGTTGCGTCGCGGATCGCGTTCGCAATCGCGGCAGCGGTGGGGACGATCGGGGGCTCGCCGAGCCCCTTCGAACCGAGATTCGTCAGGTGGCCGTCGGGCTCGTCGACGAGCTCGCTCACGATCTCCGGCACGTCGGCAAACGTCGGCAGCTTGTAGGCGTCGAGGCTCGTCGTCAGGATCTGCCCGGTCGTGGGATCGTGTAGCCGCTCCTCGGAGAGCGTGTGCCCGATGCCCTGGATGATCCCGCCCTCGATCTGGCTCGACGCGCCGAGCGGGTTGATCACCCGGCCGACGTCGTGAATGGCTGCGATGCGCTCGACCCAGATTTCACCCGTCTCGACGTCGACCGCGACCTCGGCGACCTGTACGCCGAACGTGAGCACCTGCATGCCCGTCGGATTCGGGCCACGTGCGCCTTTGCCGAGGATCTGAGCAGCCTCGAGCAGGCCGACCACCTCCGCGAGCGGCTTGGACAGGTTGCCGTCGGCCGAGACGAGGCTGCCGCCGCGCACGTCGAGCACGCCCTCCTCGAGGTCGTAGCGCTGCGCGGCGATCTCGATGATCTGCCGCTTCGCATCCGCCGCAGCCGCGCGCACCGCCGGGCCCATCGACGGCGTCGTCGATGAGCCTGCCGAGATCGCTGCGTACGGCCCGCGCGCCGAGTCGCCAAGTGACACGGTGACGTGGTCGAGCGCGATCCCGAGCTCCTCCGCGGCGATCTGCGCTATTGCGGTCTTCGTGCCGGTGCCGATGTCCTGCATCGCCGTCACCACCGTCGCGCGCCCATCGGAGCCGACGCGAATCCAGGCATAGCTCGGCGGCCCGCCGCCGCCGTACCAGATCTGAGAGGCCATGCCGACGCCGCGCTTCACCGTCTCGGTCGAGCGCGCCCGGACTTCGTGCCGCCGTTCCCAGTGCGGCTCGGCGCGGCGGTAGCACTCCATGAGGCTCTTGCCGCTGAACGGCCTGCCGTCCGCGGGATCGTGCTGCGCATAGTTCTTGCGCCGCAATTCGAGCGGGTCGATGTCGAGTTTCGCCGCAAGCTCGTCGAGCAGCGACTCGACGCCGAACGTGCCCTCGACAAATCCGGGAGCGCGGAACGCCTTCATCGGCGGCTGGTTGATCTTCGCGCCCCAGGTCGTCGTCTTCACGTTCGGGCATGCGTAGAGCAACTGCATCGGCCCCTCGGTCGGGGAAGTCCAGCCGCGCCAGCCAACCGCGTTCACGAATTCGCCGCCGAGCGCCGTCAGCGTGCCGTCACTCTTCGCGCCGATCGTCAACCGCTGGATCGTCGCGTTACGGTTGCCGGTGGCGAGGTTCTCCTCACGGCGCGTGAGTGCGCAACGCACCGGCCGGTGAGTCCGCTTCGCGAGCTCGATCGCGATGAACGTGTAGTCGTCGGCGCTCGTCTTCGAGCCGAAGCCGCCACCCATGTAGTGGCAGACGACGCGCACCTTGTCGGCCGGAAGGCCGAGCGCCGTCGCGACTTCGTCTCGGATCCCCCAGATGTACTGCGTCGAGATATAGATCTCGAGCGTGTCGCCGATCCACTGCACGACCGACTGGTGGGTTTCCATCGAGTTGTGCAGCACGACCTGCGTGCGGAACTCACCTTCGACGACGATGTCGGCTTCGGCGAGGCCCTGTGCGAAGTCGCCGCGGGCGTTGACGCGCGGCTCGGACAGCTGCTCGCCGCGGGCGATTGCCTCGTCCGGGTCCAGCAGCACCTCGAGCTGTTCCCACTCGATCTCGATCGCGGCCATGGCCGCACGCGCCTGCCCGTAGGTGTCGGCGCAGACCGCGGCGACTGCCGCTCCCTGGAAGCCAGACTCCTCTTCGAGCTGCGGGATGTCCTGTGGGCCGACCGCGGCGTGCACGCCCGGGCAGGCGAGCGCGGGGGCGAGATCGATCCGCGCGACACGCGCATGCGCATAGGGCGAGCGCAGCACCGCGGTGTGCAGCATCCCGGGCAGCTTCAGGTCGGCCGTGTAGACCGCTTCGCCGCGCGCCCGCTCGAGGCCGTCGACGCGGGTCGCGGGCCGACCGACGATGTCGCGCGGCCCCGCGGGCCACTGCTCGAGCGCGTCCTCGTCGACGACGAGCCAGACTTCCTCGTAGCGTCCCTCGACTTCCTTCTCGGTCCGAATCAGTCGCGCCACGTTCGAATCGCCTCCTCGATTTTCGGATACGCGCCGCAGCGACACAGGTTCCCTGCCATGGCGTGCCGGATCTCGTCGCTCGACGGATCGGCGTTCGCCGAGACGAGCGAGACCGCGCTGACGATCTGGCCGGGCGTGCAAAAGCCGCACTGCAGTGCGTCCGCGCGGACGAACGACTGCACCATCGGATGCTCGCGCAAGCCCTCGATCGTCGTCACGCTTGCGCCGTCGACTGCGTGCACGAGCGTGATGCACGAGAGCGTCGGAACGCCGTCGACGAGCACGGTGCACGCGCCGCAGTGTCCTTCGTTGCATGCGACCTTCGTGCCGGTCAGGCTGAGATCGTCGCGCAGTGCGTCGGCGAGCGACCGTCCGACCGCGCCGTGCACCTCGTAGTCACGGCCGTTCACCGAGAGCTTTGCGCTAGGCACTGGCGGTCACCGCCTCGATGTCGGCGAGGTGCAGCAAGCGGAAGGTGAGTCGGATCATCTGGCGCTGGTCGCTCTCGTCGCCGAGACCGGGAACGGTCGCCCAGAGGTCGCGCGCCGCGACGATCAAGTCGCGGATGCCGTCCACGTCGGCGGCGTGACCGTTGCGCTCGCTGCACGCGTTGATCGCGAGACCGAGGACACCGACGGTGTCGGATTGGCGCGACCACAAGAGTGGCGTCGCCATCGAGAGGTACTGATGGATGCGCGCGAGCTGCAGCGGCTGCGAGAGCATGTCGCTCCCAAGCGGCCTCGTCGGCTCGGGCAGCTCACGACCGTCCGCGAGCGCGTTCGCCGTGCCCGCGAGCATCCCGCGAATCTGGTCGTCGTCGTAGCCGGCGACACGCGCAGTCTTCAGCGCGATCAGGAGCGAGGGCGGCTGCTGCCCGTATGGGTAGTCGCTCGCGTAGACGACCTGCTCCGGCGGGATCAGCCGGTAGAAGTCGAGCAGGTCGATCGGGCTCCACGTCGACGTGTCGAACAACACGCCTTTGCGGCCGGCCATGCAGCGTGCGAGCTCCGAGAGGTCGGCGATCCCGCAGTGGGCGATGATCAACGTCGCCCCCGGGTAACGGTCGACGAGCGCGCGCAGGCCGTCGGCAATCGGCGGCAACCCGCGGCCGCCGTGGATCAGGATCGGGACGCGGTGCTCCGAGGCGAGCTCGAAGACGGGCGCGAGCCGCTCGTCGGTGGCCGTGAACTTCTGGGCGCGCGGATGCAGCTTGATCCCGCGCGCCCCGAGTGCGAGCGCGCGCTTCGCCTCCTCGATGGGCGACTCGTTTAGGTCGAGGCGGAGAAAGGGGATCAACCGGCCGTCGCTCCGCTCGGCGTAGGCAAGCGTTCGGTCGTTGGCAGCCGTGAACGAGGGTGACCGGTCGGGCTCGTCGAGGCAGAACATGAAGGCCCGCGAGATGCCGTAGGAGCCCATCAGCGCCTCCAGCTGGTCGTAGTCGCCCACCATGCCGTCGATGTCGTGACCGAGATGGAGATGGGCGTCGAAGATGTCGACGCCGGCGGGCAGTTGCCGCCGCACCTCCTCGTCGTAGCGCGCGACAAGATCGAGCGCCGTTCCACGCGCATCCATTCGCCGGAGTCTAGATATGGTCCGTCGTATGCCAGACGTCCTCATGTACGCAGACACGTTCCGCTCACCCGAGCTTCGCCACGAGGTTCCGCTGGGCATCCCCGATCCGTTCCTGTACGCCGAGCAGGACGGGAAGAAGCACATCGCTATCGGCGCGATGGAGATCCCCCGGCTCGCGGAGCTCGGGCTCTTCGAGCTGCACCCCTCCGAGGAGTACGGCTCCGACGATCTGATCGCATCCGGTCTCTCGTACGCCGACGTGCGCCAGGAGGTCGTCGTGCGTGCTGTCCAGAGCCTCGGCATCACGAGCGCTGTCGTCCCGGAGACGTTCCCGCTTTGGCTCGCCGACCGGCTGCGGTCGAACGGCGTCGACCTGCAGGTCGACGCCGACTTCTTCGACGACCGCCGTCGCGTGAAGACGGACGTCGAGATCGCGGGCATCCGGCGCGCGCAGCGTGCCGCCGAAGCAGGGATGGACACCGTGCGCGACATGCTTCGTCGAGCTTCCGCGAACGGCGCCGGCCTGGTGCTGGACGGCGCGCCGCTGACGGTCGAGCGCGTGAAATCGGCGATGGCCCAAACGTTCGCTGCGTACGGAGCGAGTGCCGACGACTTCATCGTCGCGCCGGGGCCGCAGGGTGCCGTCGGCCACGACATGGGCTCGGGCGTGATCCACGCAGGAGTGCCGATCGTCGTCGACATCTGGCCCCGCGACAACGAGTCGTTCCTTTTCTGCGACATGACGCGCACCTTCGTTGTCGGTGACGTGCCCGACGATGTGCGTGAGTGGCATCGCCTTTGCAAGGAGGCGCTCGACCGCGCGATCGCGGAGATCAAGGACGGTGCCGACGGCAGCGCGATCTTCGACGGCACGTGCGAGATCTTCGAGGCAGCAGGCGAGCCGACCCAGCGGACGAAGGAGCACGGCGTGGCGCTCGCCGACGGCTTCTTCCATGGCCTCGGCCACGGCGTCGGGCTCGAAGTGCACGAGGCGCCAGGCATGGGTCTCGCGTCGAAGGCGCCGATGAAGGCGGGCGACGTCGTCACCGTCGAGCCTGGGCTCTACCGCCAGGGTTACGGCGGCGTTCGGCTCGAGGACCTCGTGCTCGTGACCCCAAACGGCGCCGAGAACCTCACGCAGTACCCCTACGACCTCGAGCCGTGAATCAGTGAGCGACACGATCGAGACGATGCAGCTCGAGGAGCGGCGCTATTCGCCGCCTCCCGAGTTCGCGGCGCAGGCGAACGCGAAGCCCGGCATTTACGACGAGGATTTCGAATCGTTCTGGGAGCGCGAAGGCCGCGAGCGCGTCGGTTGGTTCGAGCCGTTCACCCAGGTGCTCGAGTGGGAGCCCCCGTATGCGAAGTGGTATCTCGGCGGCAAGCTCAACGTCGCGTGGAACTGCCTCGACAAGCACGTCGAGGCCGGTCGCGGCGACGCGGTCGCCTACTACTGGGAGGGCGAGCCCGACGGCGACCGCCGGCAGCTGACCTACAGCGACCTGCTGCGCGAGGTGACGAAGCTTGCGAATGCGCTCAAGCAACTCGGCGTCGGCAAGGGAACACCGGTTGCGATCTATCTCGGCATGGTTCCCGAGGCGCCGGTCGCGATGCTCGCATGCGCGCGGCTCGGTGCGCCGCACACGGTGGTCTTCGGCGGCTTCTCGGCCGACTCTCTGGCCGGCCGCCTGCAGGACATGGAGTGCAAGGTGCTGATCACGCAGGACGAAGCGTGGCGCCGCGGTACGACCGTCCCACTGAAGGCGACCGCCGACGAAGCGGTCGCCGAGGCGCCGGGTGTCGAGGCGGTCGTCGTGCTCCGTCGCACCGGGAATACCGTGCCGATGGCGGCGGGTCGCGACCACTGGTGGCACGAGATTGCGGTCGACGAGTCCGAGTGCCCGGCCGAGCCGATGGACGCGGAAGACTTGCTCTACCTGCTCTACACCTCCGGCACGACCGCGAAGCCGAAGGGGATCGCACACACGACCGCCGGCTACCTCGTCGGCGTCGCGACGACGCATTACTACGTCTTCGACCTGAAGCGGGGCGAGGACGTCTACTGGTGCGCCGCTGACGTCGGCTGGGTGACGGGGCACAGCTACATCGTCTATGGGCCGCTCTGCAACGGCGCGACGTCGGTGATGTACGAAGGCACCCCGGATTTTCCCGACAAGGATCGCTGGTGGGAGATCGTCGAGCGCTACGGCGTGACGATCCTCTACACGGCGCCGACGGCGATCCGCTCGCACATGAAGTGGGGGCCGGAGCACGCCCAGCGCCACGACCTGACGACGTTGCGTCTGCTCGGTTCGGTCGGCGAGCCGATCAACCCCGAGGCGTGGGTCTGGTACCACGAGACGATCGGCGGCGGCCGCTGCCCGATCGTGGACACGTGGTGGCAGACCGAGACGGGGATGATCCTGATCACGCCGTTGCCAGGGATCACGACGACGAAGCCGGGGTCGGCGACGCGGCCGTTCCCGGGCATCGACGCAGCGATCTACAACGAGGCAGGCGTCGAGGTCGGTCCGGGTGGCGGCGGCTATCTCGTGCTGCGCAAGCCGTGGCCGGCGATGCTGCGAGGGCTCTACAAGGAGCCTCGACGCTACGTCGAGACGTACTGGTCGCGCTACGACGGCGTCTATTTCGCCGGCGACGGCGCGCGGGTCGACGAGGACGGCGACTTCTGGCTGCTGGGACGCGTCGACGACGTGATGAACATCTCCGGGCACCGCATCTCGACGATCGAGGTCGAGTCGGCGCTCGTCGATCACCCCGACGTCGCCGAGGCGGCGGTCGCGGCGCGTCACGACGCGACGACGGGCCAGGCGATCGTCGCCTTCGTGACGCTGAAGGGCGGCAAGGAGGGATCGGTCGAGAAGCTCGAGGAGTTGCGCAATCACGTCGCGAAGAAGATCGGCGCGATCGCGAAGCCCGCGAACATCGTCTTCACGCCCGAGCTGCCGAAGACACGGAGCGGCAAGATCATGCGACGGCTTCTGCGCGACGTAGCCGAGCACCGCCCACTCGGGGACACGACGACCCTCGCCGACGCGAGCATCGTCTCCGACCTGCAAGCGCGCGGCCAGGCCGAGCAGTCGAACGAGGACTAAGGGCGACGCTACCCTTCGGGGCTGTGCTTGTCCTCGCTGTCGCCGCGATCCTCGCCACCTCGAGCACAGCACGAGCTCCGGCCCAGACGGCGACGGTGCGCGTTCCCGTCGCGAACGTCTGGGAGGCGCCGAACGCGGGCCATCTGCCGCTCGACCCGCACGTCTGGCCGACGGCGGCCGTCACCTACCGGGAGCGGCTCGCGCTCGTCGGGCACATGCCGACGCAGGTGCTTTACGGCGAGACGGTGCGCGTGCTCGCCAAGCGCGGTGGCTGGACGCAGATCGCCGTGCCCGACCAGCCCTCACCGCTCGACGTGCGCGGGTATCCGGGTTGGGTGCGCTCCTGGCAGCTCGGCGCCGCGACCGGTGCGAAGAAGGTGCTCGTGACCGCGCGGAGCACGAAGCTCGCGAACGGGACCGAGGTCGGGTTCGCGGCGCAGGTGCCGGTCGGCGCGGTGCCGGCTGCCGCGACGCGCACGCTGCCGCACACACGCGCGGACCTCGTGCGCACTGCCGAGCGGTTCCTCGGGCTGCACTACCTGTGGGGCGGGCTCTCGGCGTGGGGATACGACTGCTCGGGCCTCACGTGGGCGGTCTATCGCGCGCACGGCATCACGATCCCCCGGGACGCCGACGCCCAGTTCGCCGCGGGCACACCCGTCGCGATGTCGCAGTTGCTCCCGGGCGACCTGCTCTTCTACGAGCACCCGGTCGTCGGGCACGTGTCGATGTACGTCGCCAACGGGCAAATGATCGAGTCCCCGAACTCGGCCAGCGAGGTGCGCATCGTCCCGCTGCGCACGAGCGACTTCCGCGGCGCACGCCGGTTCTTCTGAGACGCGCCGCGCTCGCCGGCACGATCGCCATCGTCGCGTTCGCGACGATCGGGCAGCTGTCCCATCACGGTCATCTGTCGGCGACCGGCTACGCACGCGATGCGCTGACGCTCCTCGCCGGCTGGCTCGCCGCGACGGCTTTCTTCAAGGGGCGGTTCGTGCCGACGTGGCTCGCCGGTGTGACGGCCGGTGTCCTGCTACGCGCCGCGTTGCTCGGGCACTGGTACGCGAAGGAGCTGACCTTCCTCGTCGTCGCGCTCGTGTTCGTCGGTCTCTTCGCGTTTGCGGCTCGCCACATTCTCGGCGGGCCCCTGGCGGCCTCCGTTGACCTCTGGCATCATCGCGGGCGGTCACGGTGAGGAGATTGCAGAGGCGATTCGTGGCGGCGATCGCGGTTGTGCTGACGGCTGCGGGCGCAGCGACGGCCGGCGCCGCCCAGGCCGCGACCGCGCCGGCCGTCCCGTGGTGTGGCCCGGGTGCCGCCGCGAAGGATCTGCCCGACGCGGTCGCAGGCCCGCAGATTCACGTCATCTATGCGGTCCCGAGCGACGGAACCGATCGCTTCGGCCTCATCTCCACCGGCATCTCGACCGACCTCTCGGCGGGCACGGCCTGGTGGCAGACGCGCGATCCGACCCGTGCCCCGCGGTTCGACCTGGCGGCGTTCCCGTGTTTCCCGTCGCTCGGGGCGCTCGACATCTCCGATGTTCACCTGCCGCGCACCGCGAGCTATTACGCGGGCTCGGCCTCGCTCTTCAACGTGCTCGACGATGACCTCGTGGGTGCCGGGTTCTCGAACCTGCACAAGAAATACCTCGTCTACTACGACTCGCCCGTGGCGCTCTCGTCGGAGATTTGCGGGCAGGGACATGAGGACAACACCGTCGGTGGCGCGAGCGGCTACGCCGAAGTGTTCATCGCCCCGAACCTGACGAGCGATCCGACACAGAACGGATGCGGCGACATCGCGACGCCGGAGAACCGTGGCGGCTACTCGGCAATCGTCGCCGTGCACGAGCTCCTCCACACGCTCGGCGCGCTTGACACGACCACGACTCCAGGCCCGTCGAACGCCTGTCCCGGCAACGCGGCGCACGTCTGCGACAACGCGCTCGACATCATGGAGCCGCAGGGAACGACCTACTGGATCGACGACACGTATCTCGATTTTGGCAACGACGACTACTACAACATGCCAGCCACCGATCCGTGGTGGGACGTCCAGGACTCGATCTGGCTGCGCCACCTGAATGCTCCGACCTACACGCTCGCCGTTGCGCTCGGTGCGGGCGCGGCGACGGCGTCGAGCGACCTGCCCGGAGCTGAATGCGCCGCCGGTGCGCCGTGCGTCTCGACCTGGGACGCAGGCACCTCTGTGACGCTGCGCGTGACGCCGGCGAAGGGCTATACGCACCCGGTCTGGGGCGGTGGCTGCGCGAGTGCCGGAGCAAGCAGCGACTGCACGATCGCGATGAATGCGAACGAGGGCACGAGCGTCTCGTTCCTGAGGGCGCTCTCGATCGTCACGGCCGCGGCGCCGCACCAGGTTGCGAAGCGCGTCAGCGTCAGCATGCGCCTGAACCGCACTCCTGCGTCGCACGAGGCGAGCGTCGTCTGCCGCGCGACGGTCGGGCTGAAGCTCGTCACCCATTCGATCGCGGGCACGCTTGCGACGTGCGCGTGGTCGGTGCCGGCGCGCCTCGCGGGCAAGCGCGTGAGCGGTCGAATCACGGTCGTGACCGACGGCGGCAGCGCGCTCGAGCGCGCGTGGGCGCTCAACCTGCGCCGCTAGCCATCGGTTCAGGCGAGGAGCTTCTCGAAGCGCGCGGGGTCGTCGAACGGCCCGATCACCGCCAGGCGCATGCCTTGGTTCGCGATCACGTCCTGTGCGACGCGCTGCACATCCTCGGCCGTGACGGCGTCAAGGCCCGCGAGGAGTTCGCCCGGCTCGACGGCTCGGCCCTCGAGCACCTCGCGCCGCAGCCCGAAGAGAAGCAGCCCGTTCGGGCTCTCGGTCTGGAGGACGAAGCGGCCCTTCGCGAGCGCGCGCGCCTTTTCGAGCTCGTCGGACGGGACGACCTCCGTGGCCATCTGCCGGAACTGCTCGGCGATCACGGTGATCGCCTCATCGACGCGCTGGATGTCGACGCCGCCCTGCGCGTACAGCGTGCCGGCGTCGGTGTACGCGCTGTTCAGGCCGTAGACGTAGTACGCGAGGCCGCGGCGCTCGCGGACTTCGAGGAAGAGCCGTGACGACATGCCGGTGCCGAGCACCGTGCCGAGCAGCTGGAGCGCATACCGATCGGGATGCGCGAGCGGGTAGGACGGAACGCCGATGCAGATCTGCGCCTGGTCGGAGTCCTTCGTGTGCAGACGCACCTGCGGCTCCGTCGAGCGAACGACGTCGGCGGGTGCCGGCGTGCCGGTTCCGTTACCCCCGAGATCACCGAGCAGCTCCTCGAGGCGCGGATTCAGATCGTCGCCGACCATGCCCGCGAGACCCACGACCATGCGCGACGGCGTGTACCAGTGGTCGAGGTAGTTCGTGAACGTCTCGCGCGTCGCCGCCTTCACGGTCTCGCGCTTGCCGAGCGTCTCCCAGCCGAGCGGGTTGTCGCCGAAGAGGAGTTCCTCGTACACCGAGGAGACGTAGTCGCGCGGCGTGTCGAAGTACATGTTCATCTCTTCGAGGATCACGCCCTTCTCGCGCTCGAGCTCTTCGCTGTCGAACTTCGAGTTGCGAATCATGTCGACGAGCACATCGAGCGCGGTGTCGCGCTCGGCGCCGGCGCAGCGGATGTAGTAGCCCGTGTACTCCTTCGACGTGAAGGCGTTGAACTCGCCACCCATGCCGTCGACGATCGTCGTGAGATCACGGGACGTCGGGCGCTTCTCGGTGCCCTTGAAGAACATGTGCTCCGCGAAGTGCGCGATGCCGCGGTTGGACGCGTCCTCGTACCGTGAGCCCGCGGCGAGCATGATGTAGCAGGCGACCGATTGCGCGTGGGGAAGCGGCGCGGTGAGAACCCGTAGGCCGTTCGAAAGGGTCGTGCGCTCGTAGACGTTCATTCTGCGAATCTCCTCAATTCCGGTTCTCGATGAGCGGGACCGGCGGCGGTCCCTCCGTACTCGTACCCGGCGCGATGGTATAGACGCAGATATGCCCGGAGAGACTCGCCACGCGATCAACGCCCAGCCGGACTGGCTGCGGGCCATTCCCGTCGGGCGGAGATTCCCCGAGGGAGCCCGCGTCGTGCATACCGGCTGCGGCACGTCGTTCCACGCGGCGCAGACCGGCGGGGCCGCGGTGCAGGCGCTCGAGGCGGTGCTCTCCCTGCCTGCCGCCGACGTGCTCGTCTGCATCTCGCACGAGGGGGAGAGCGCGCTCACCCTCGAGGCCGCGCAGGCGTTCGAGGGCGAAGTCTGGCTGCTGACAGGGAAAGAGTCCTCGCCGATCGCCGAGGTCGCCGACGAGGTGATCGTCTGCACGCCGGAGGTCGAGCGCTCGTGGTGTCACACGGCGAGCTACACCGCCGCCGTTGCGACGCTCGCGTCAATGCATGGCGAGGAGGTCGGCTGGCTGCCGGGCGCCGTCGAGGAGGTGCTTCGCGAGGAGGTGCAAGCCGACTCGCACGATCGGATCATCGTCGCGGGCGCGGGTCGCGACTGGCCGACCGCGCAAGAGGCCGTGTTGAAGCTGCGCGAAGGCGCCTGGGTCGCCGCTGAGGCGTACGAGACCGAGCAGCTCATGCATGGGTTCCTCGCCGCGGTCGACGAGTCGGTGCGCGCCTACGTCCTCGAAGGCGAGGGCCGCGCCGCCCAGCGCGCCCATGACCTCGTCGCGTCACTCGAGGCGCTCGGGTGTGAAACGACGCTCGTCCCGACGCGCCACCCCGTCGTCGACATCGTCCGCTTTCAGCTCTTGACGGTTGCGATCGCCGAGTCCCGTGGCATCGACCCCGACCCGATCCGCCGCACCCCGGGCTCGAAGTGGGCGATCGCGGGCGGCGGCGACCCCTACCCCGCCTAAAGCACGCGCCTCTCATTCGAACGTGTCCGGCAGCAGCACGTCTGGTGCCAGGCACGGCTACGAGAACGTGACGAGTTCTCCACTGGGAGAGAGGCAACGCTGGCATTTTGGCTTGACGAGTAACGCACTGCGCGCGGGCACGTCCGGTTCGGACGCGCCTGGCGGGGCCACGGCCGGTGCCAGGCACGGCTACGGGGACGCGACAATTTCTCCACAGCCGTCGCGGAAACCGTCGGGGCTGAAGAGTTACCGCACGAGTTCTGCGAGCGCCTCGAGGAGGCGCGAGACTTCGTCGGCGGTGTTGTAGTGGACGATGCCGATGCGAACGGCGCCGTCCGCGAGGCCGAGGCGCTGCATGATCTCGACCGCGTAGTAGTTGCCGTCCCACACTGCGAAGCCGCCCGCGCCGAGCGCCTCGGCGGCGGCGCGTGGCGAGAGCGCGTCGCTCCGAATTGCGAACGTCGGCACCCGGCCCTCCATCGACTGCGAGCCGTAGAGGCGCCAGCCCTCAGGCAGCCCGTCGAGGAACTGCTGCCCGAGTTCATGCTCGTGCTCGCGAACGAACGGCCAGCCGATCTCGTCGACGTAGTCAACGGCTGCGACGAACCCCGCGAGCAGCTCGAAGGCGAGCGTTCCCGTCTCGTACCGGTGACCCACCGGCGTGTCGGGCGCCGGGCGCACCTTGTAGGGCCGCCAGGACTCGAGCAACTCGCGTCGGCCGAATGCGAGCCCGAGATGCGGCCCGTAGAACTTGTACGGCGAGCAGAGCAAGACATCGGCGCCGGCGGCCTGCACGTCGATCGGCCCGTGCGGGCTGTAGTGCACGGCATCGACCCACGCGAGCGCGCCGGCCGCGTGCGCGAGCGCGGCAACCTCGGCAACCGGCGTCACCGTCCCGACCGCATTCGACGCCCACGGGAACGCGACGACGCGCGTGCGCTCGGTGAGGAGCGACTGCAACTGAGCGAGATCGAGGCGGCACTCGTCGTCGACGTCCGCGAAGCGCACCGTCATTCCCTTGTCGCGCGCGAGCTCGAGCCACGGCGAGACGTTGCCGTCGTGGTCGAGCTTCGTGCAGACGATCTCGTCACCCGCCGACCAGTCCCGTGCTGCAGCACGTGTGAGCGCGAAGTTGAGCGAGGTCATATTCGCTCCGAACAGCACCTCGTCCGGCGTCGCGTTCAGGAAACCGGCGGCGGCGTCGCGCGCGCGCTCCGACAGTTCATCCGTCGCGTTCGAGGTTGCGAACGTGCCGCCGGTGTTGGCGTTCGAGTTGCGCAGGTAGTCGGCGATCGCCTCGATCACGGAGTCGGGCACCTGCGTGCCACCAGGGCCGTCGAAGAACGCGAGCGGCCGCTGAAGCGCCGTGAACCGCTCGCGGACCGCGTCGATCGTGGTTGCGGTCGCCGTCACGAGAGCTGCCAGTCGTAGGTCGGCTTGACGGTCAGCGATGCACCCACGAAGCAGTCGCGCTCGGCCAACCCGACGAGTTCCTCGATCTCGGTCGTGCGCGGCGAGAGCTGTGCCTCGATGCGGACGTCGATCGAGACGAACGCGTAGCGGTCGTCCGGCCCCGGCTTCGTGATCGTTCCCTGAGCTTGCCCTTGCGCTTCGACCTCATGCCCGGCGCGATGGGCGTGGTAGACGAGGCTGTCGATCGAGCAGCGGATCAGCGCCGCGAGCAGCAGATGATCGGCCGACCAGCCCGCCGGCGCCTCGATCTGCGCGCCGCCGGGGATCGTCATCCGGCCCGCGCGATCGATTTCGGCGGCGTACGCGAAAACCTTGGCGCGGGGCGGCACGCTGCCGAACGCTACCCGCAGCCAAGAAGCGCCGTCCGACCCTGGTCCTAGGGTTCGGACCCATGAGGCTGCGGACGCTGTCGGAGGCCGAATGTTATGCCCGGTGCTATGGCGGGCCGAGTGATGGTCGCGTCAGCGTCGTCCGCCCCGGCCAACGGGCGAAGCGCCCCACGAGCGCCGGCGAGCGTTTGCGGGAGCTCTTCGAGGAACGCCTTGACCTGCGGGCCGTGGAGGACGAAGCCGCTTGACCCGCACCTGCCGGACGTGGACGGCGCGCCGGCCCCACAAGCAGGTCTCGGCGGGCCGGCGCCCCGCGCCGCCGCTGCCGAGCTCATGGGTTTGCACGGCGACGTGGACGCAGCGCATGCCACGCTGTAAGCCGCGTGGCAAGCACACCTAGTTCGGTACCAGACGTCCTCGCGCCCGGCCTCGCGGTCATCTTCTGCGGGATCAACCCCGGCCGCGTCTCCGATGCTGCGGCGGCGCACTTTGCGAATCCGCGCAACGACTTCTGGCGGCTGCTGCGCGATGCCGGGTTCACGCCGCGCCTCTTCGATCCGCAGGAGCAGTTCTCGTTGCCGGAGCTCGGAGTCGGGGTGACGAACGCCGCGTACCGCACGACGCCCGGCTCGGGTGATTTGCGCCGCGGCGACTTCGACCGCGGCGCGTTCGAGGAGCGCATCGTCGCTGTCGAGCCGCGCGTGGTTGCCTTCGTCGGCAAGGAGGCATACCGAGGGCTGTACCACGAGCGGCCGGAGCTCGGCGCGCAGCTGCGCACGATCGACTCGACCGGTCTCTTTGTCCTGCCCTCCACGTCACCTGCGAATGCGGCAGTGCCCTACGACGAGCGGCTGCACTGGTTCCGAGCACTTCGCGAATGGATCGAGCCGGTCCAGCGTGACAGCGTGCGCGCTCTCGTCGTCGACGCGGGCGAGCGCGTGTTGCTCGCGCGGTTCGAGAACCCGGCCACGGGCGCTGCGTGGTGGGCGACACCCGGCGGTGGAATCGAGGAGGGAGAGACCCACGAAGCGGCGTTGCGGCGCGAGTTGGCCGAGGAGATCGGCCTGCACGACTTCGAGATCGGCCCGGTCGTGTGGGAGTTGGAGCGAACGTTCCCCTGGAACCGCAGGCTCATGCGGCAGCACAACACGATCTACCTCGTGCGCGTCGCTGCCCACGAGCCGGCGCCCTCGGTCGATCTTCTCGACGAGGGTGTCAGTGGGTTTCGCTGGTGGACTGTCGATGAGCTGACTCGGACCGGCGAGCGGCTCACCCCGCCGGGCCTCGTCGACCGCGTGCGTACGATCCTGGCGCTGTGACAGCCGTTCTCGTCGCCGTCCATCTGCTCGCCGCCACCGTGTGGGTCGGCGGTTCGACGGCGTTGATCTTCGTCGGCGTCCCGGCGATCCGCATTCTCGACGGTGACGCGCGCGGCCGGGCGATGAAGGAGCTCGGCCTGCGCTGGCGGCCGCTCGGCTACGGCGCGCTGCTCGTCGCGGCGGTGACCGGCGCGGTGCTCGCGGCTCGTGACTGGGACTCGAGTGCGGCGTTCCAGATCGTGTTCTGGGTGAAGGTCGCGCTCGCAATCGCACTTGCCTGCGTCTCGTACGTGCACAACTTCGTGCTCGGCCCGCGCCTGCAGGCGGAGATCCGCGACGGCGTCGAGCAGGTCTCCCGCCGCAAGCTCATCGTCGTCGGCTGGGTCAGCTACTCGCTGACCCTCTCGCTGCCACTCCTCGGCGTTGCGCTGGCGCGAATCGTCGACTAGCCGGGCCAGCGGTTGGTGATCGGCGTGCGGCGGTCGCGGCCGAACGCCTTCGGTCGCAGCTTCACGCCCGGCGGCGCCTGGCGGCGCTTGTACTCCGCCCGGTCGATCATCGAGAGCGCGCGGTCGACGACCGCCGGGTCGAAGCCGTCCTGGGCGAGCTCCTCGCGGGAGCGGTCGAGCTCCACGTACGCCTCGAGCACCTTGTCGAGTGCCGAATACGGCGGCAGCGAGTCCTCGTCGCGCTGATCCGCGCGAAGCTCTGCGCTGGGTGCGCGCTCGATGATCGACGCGGGGATGAGCTCGCGTCCCGCGCGCTCGTTCAGCCGCCGGGACAGGCGGAAGACGTCGGTCTTGTAGACGTCCTTGATCAGCGCGAAGCCGCCGGCGAGGTCGCCGTAGAGGGTCGAGTAGCCGACCGAGAGCTCCGACTTGTTGCCGGTCGCGATCACGAGCCAGCCGAACTTGTTCGACAGTGCCATCAACATCGTGCCGCGGATGCGCGCCTGCAGGTTCTCCTCGGTGAGATCGGCGTCGCGGCCCGCGAAGTGCTCGCGGAGCGCGCCCGAGTACGCCTCGACCATCGGCTCGATCGCGATCTCGCGGAAGTCGATGCGAAGCGATTCGCACAGCCGCTGCGCGTCGCCGCGTGTCCCCTCCGACGAGTAGCGCGACGGCATCGAGACACCGTGCACGCGCTCGGCGCCGAGCGCCTCGACGCAGAGCGCGGCGACGAGCGCCGAGTCGATGCCGCCCGAGATACCGATCACTACATCGCCGAAGCCGTTCTTCTGCACGTAGTCGTGCACGCCGAGCTCGAGCGCGAGCCGCATCTGCTCGAGATCGTCGACCTGCGCGGCGACCCGCAACGGCGCCTCGTCGGCCTGCTCCCGCGGCGAGGCGAGCTCGACCGTCGTCACCTCGGCGGGCGCACGGTCACGTGCGAGTGCGCGGCGGCGCACGTCACGCAGACGCCGCCCGATCGCAGCGACCGGGTCGATGTCGACGACGAGCAGCTCCTCCTCGAACCCGGCGGCCCGCGCGAGCACCTCGCCTTCGTCGTCGAGCACGAGCGAGTGCCCGTCGAAGATCAACTCGTCCTGCCCGCCGACCGCGTTGCAAAGCGCGACGAAGCACGAGTTGTCGGTGGCGCGCACCTTCAGCATCTCCTCGCGCTCGCGGTCCTTGCCGACATGGAAGGGTGACGCCGAGATGTTCGCGATGAGCTGCGCACCCGCGAGCGCGAGGTCGGTCGCGGGTGGCCCCGGCTGCCAGACGTCCTCGCAGATCGTCGGGCCGACGACGACCTCGCCGAAACGCAGCAGCACGAGGTCGTTCCCGCGCGCGAAATAGCGGTCCTCGTCGAAGACGCCGTAGTTCGGGAGGTAGCGCTTGCGGTAGACGTTCCGCACCTCGCCGTGGGCGAGCGTGAAGCAGGCGTTGTAGAGGTCGGCGTCGAGCTGTGGCGCGCCGACGAGCGCGGTGATCCCGTGCGTCGCCTTCGCGATCTCCTCGACCGCGCGGCGCGCGGCGCGGATGAACCCGGGGCGCAGGAGCAGGTCTTCCGCCGGGTAGCCGGTGACGACGAGTTCCGGGAAGAGGACGAGGTCGGCACCGGCGTCGCGGGCTTGCCGGAGCCACTCGACGACGCGGGCCGCGTTGCCGTCGAGGTCGCCGACGACGCTATTGATCTGTGCGAGCGCGATCCTCATCGGTAGTTTCCGCCTCTGAGTCGAAAACTCTAGCACGGCGCTCGGCGATGGCTGTGCGACGCCACGTGACATAGAGCGCGAGCGCACCGAGGAAGACCGCAAAGCTCATCCACCCCACGAGGGGCGAGTGCGATTTCTTGCCGACGACGCTGAGCACGGCCGCGACGACGAGCACGACGATCAACCAGAGGCGAAGGCGGTCGGCACGCATACTGGGGGTCAGTATGGCCATCGTCATCGACAGTCGCTTCCGCGGCCCCGACGGATCGGGGAACGGCGGCTACACCTGCGGCGTGATCGCGAAGGAGCTCGGCGGTGGCGAGGTGGAGGTGACGCTGCGTCAGCCGCCGCCCCTCGACGAGGTGCTGCGCCTCGACGCCGACGGCCGCGTCTGGGACGACCACGCGCTGATCGCCGAGGCGCGGTGGGCGCAGGTGGGCCTCTCGGCCCCCGACCCGGTGGCATGGGGTGACGCGCTTCATGCCGAGGCGCCCGATCTCACCTCGCCGTTCCCGCAGTGCTTCGTCTGCGGCGCGGCGCGCGCCGAGGGCGACGGCCTGCGCATCTTCGCCGGTCCGGTCGCGGGGCAGGACATGGTGGCCGCCACCTGGACGGTGCACGACGATACGGTCGGCCCGGAGTTCGTGTGGGCGGCGCTCGACTGCCCCGGGGCCTATGCGACCGGCGTCCCGGGTCGTGGCGTCGTCGTGCTCGGCCGGCTGACCGCGCAGGTCATTCGCGTGCCGCAGGCCGGCGAGCGGTGCGTCGTCGTCGGCTGGCCCCTCGACAGCGAGGGGCGCAAGCACGGCGCGGGCACGGCGCTCTTCACGCACGACCGCGAGCTGCTCGGCCTCGCGAAGGCGCTCTGGGTCGAGCCGCGCGGGTAGGTCTCAACGCTTGACGCGGATCGCGTTCAGGTCGCGCTTGCGGATCTCGTCGATCCGCGCGAGGAGATCGTCGATGTCGTCGTGCTCGGCGTGCAGGTACCGGCCGGCCAGCGCGTCGTACTCACCGGTCGCAAGCTTGCGGACGAGCTCGGGCGCGAGCTCGGGCGGCGTCCACGGCAGGTCGTCGCCGAACCCGGACGTCATGTCGGTCTTCACGAGGCCCGGCGAGAACACGAAGACGGGAATGCGTCCCGCGAGCTCGTTTGCGAGCGTCTCGGCGTAGCGGCCGACGGCCGCCTTCGACGCGGGATATGCCGTCGACGTCGCGCCAGGGAGGTACGACGCGCCGCTGCCGGTGATCACGATGCGCCCGTGCCCACGTTCGAGCATCCCCGGGATGACGGCGCGGCAGCAGAGATGCACGCCGAGCATGTTCACCTCGAACGTGCGCCACCAGTCGGCCGGGTCGACCTCCCAAGTCGGCTCGTCGCCGGTGCCGACGCCGGCGTTCGCGACGAGCAGGCCGACGTCGCCTGCCTCGGCGAACGCGTGCTCCACCGAGTCGCGTGACGTGACGTCGAGCTCGACCGCACGCCCACCGATCTCGGCGGCAACCGCGTCGACCTGGCCGCGCGAGCGCGCGGCGACTACCACCGACCACCCGTCGCCGGCGAGCGACCGTGCGACGTTCGCCCCGATCCCACGGCCGCCGCCCGTGACGAGTGCGACACCCTTAGCCAACGACGGCCTCGATCGCGGCGAGCGACTCGGGATTCTCGAGCGAGGACAGGTCACCCGGGTCGGCGCCGAGCGCCGTCGCGCGCAATGCGCGCCGGACGATCTTCGCCGAGCGGGTCTTCGGGAGCGCCTCCACGAAGTAGATCTTGTCAGGCTTGAACGCCTTGCCGAGCTCCGCGCTGACCGCGGCGCTCACCGACGCGGCAAGCTCTTCGGTCGGCTCGTTTCCCGGCAGGAGGCAGCAGAAGATCCACGCCGTCTCGCCTTTCACCTCGTGCGGCACACCGATCGCGGCCGCTTCGCGCACGGCCGGGTGCGACACCGCGGCCGACTCGAGCTCGGCGGGCCCGACGCGTTTGCCCGCGATGTTGAGCGTGTCGTCGGAGCGCCCGTGCAGGAACCAGAAGCCGTCGGCGTCGGCCGACGCCCAGTCGCCGTGCACCCACACGCCGGGGATGCGCGACCAATAGGTCTCGATGAACTTGTCCGGGTCGCGCCAGAAGCCGCGAGTCATCCCGGGGAACGGCCGCCGGCAGACGAGCTCGCCGACCTGGCCGGTGCCGACGAGCGAGGTGCCGTTGCCGTCGACGATGTCCATCGCCATTCCGAGGGCCGGCCCGCCGACCGAGCACGAGGCGATCGGCCCGATCGGTGTCGGGGAGAGGAAGCACGCGCCAACCTCGGTGCCGCCGGTGCAGTTGATGATCGGCACGCGCGAGCCACCGACATTCTCGAAGAGCCAACGGTACGGCTCGGGGTTCCACGCTTCGCCGGTCGTGACGAACGTGCGCAACGACGAGAGATCGGCGCTCGGGTCGCCGTGCGGGAGCAGCGCGCGAGCGAGTGTGGGCGAGAGGCCGAGCGACGTGACGCGCTCCTGCTCGACGGTGCGCCACAGGCGGTCGGGTGTCGGCCAGTCGGGTGCGCCTTCGGCAAAAACGATCGTCCCGCCGAGCGCGCCGACGCCGACCACCGTCCACGGCCCCATGATCCAGCCCATGTCGGTGGCGAAGTGCACGACGTCGCCCTCGTGGACGTCCGCCTGGTAGCAGACCTCGCGCGCGATCGAGACGAGGAAGCCGCCCTGCACGTGCACGACGCCCTTCGGCTTGCCGGTCGTGCCCGAGGTGTAGGTGAGCAGGTAGGGCGTCTCCGAATCGACCTGCGCCGCGGGTAGCTCACCGGGGAACGCGTCGAGCTCGAACGGTGCGAGTACGACGTGCTCGACCGACGGCGACTCCGCAAGCGCCTGCTCGAGGATCTCGAGCATCGGCTGCACCTTGCCGCGGCGCGACGACTCGCGCTGGGTGATCACGGCCTTCGCCTCGCTCGCCTGGAGGCGTTGTGCGACCGCCGGCGCCGCGAAGCCCGAGAACACGGGCACCTGGATCGCGCCGATGTGCGCGATCGCGTGGGAGGCGATCGCAACCTCCGGCGACATCGGCAGGAAGATCGCGACGCGGTCGCCGGGCTCGACACCGCGTGCGACGAGCAGCTCCGCGAGGCGCGTCACGTCGCGGGAGAGCTCCGTGAAGCTCAGCTCGCGGCGGGTGCCATCCTCGGCAATCCCGACCGCTGCGATCGCGTCCGGGCGGCGCTGCGCCCAGCGATGGACGCAGTTGTGCGGGATCGAGACCTTCCCGCCGTTGAACCACGTCGTCCACTCGGGACCGCGCGACTCGTCGAGCACGGACTCCCACGGCGCCGCGAACTCGAGCCCCATGTCCTCGATTGCGAGCGGCCAGAACCACGCGGGGTCTTCAGCCGAGCGGCGCACCAACTCGTCGTAGGAGTCGAGACCGGCACGCCGCAGGAGCCTCGTTGCGTTTGCCTGTTCGATCGTGGCCCCATCGGGCCGCCAGACGACGTCGGTCACGGCGCGCAATCTACTCGCACTGCCTGGCACGACCGGTTAGCAGCTGCTAACTTAGCGCCCGCTAACTTCGAGAGCGTCACCTTTGAAAGGCAGGGGAGTGCGATGCAACGTTTCGTGACGGCCGAGAACAAGAAGTGGTGGACGCTCGCTGCGGTGTCGGTGGGCCTCTTCATGATCATGCTCGACAACACCGTTGTGAACGTCGCGCTCCCGTCGATGCGCCGGTCGCTCCACATGTCGCTCTCGGAGCTCGAATGGGTGGTCGCCGGCTATGCACTCACCTTTGCCGCGTTCATGCTGATCGGCGGCAAGCTCGCGGACTTCTTCGGCCGCCGGCTGATCTTCATGGTGGGGCTTGCCGTGTTCACGGGCGCCAGTCTCGCCTGCGGCTTCGCGCCGAACGGCGGCTTCCTGATCGGCGCGCGGATCGTCCAGGGCCTCGGCGGGGCCATGATGAACCCCGCGACGCTCTCGATCATCGCCGCGACGTTCCCGCCGCGCGAGCGCGGCCGCGCGATCGGTATCTGGGCCGGCGTCTCGGCGATGGCGCTTGCGATCGGCCCGCTCGTCGGCGGCCTCCTGACCGAGCACGTGAACTGGAACTGGATCTTCTTCATCAACGTTCCCGTCGGTCTCGCCGGGCTCTTCGCAATCCCCCTCTTCATCGACGAGTCGCGCGACACCTCCGCCGAGCAGCGTCTCGACGTGCCGGGGCTCGCCACCTCGGCTCTCGGCCTCTTCTCGCTCACCTACGGCTTCATCGAGGCAAACACCTACGGCTGGGGCTCGGCGCGCATCCTCGGCGCCTTCGCCGTCGCCGCAGCGTCGCTGATCGGCTTCGTGCTGCTCGAGCGGCACCAGCGCGCGCCGATGCTCGACCTCTCGCTCTTCAAAAACCGCACATTCGGCGGCGCGAACGCCTCGATGCTCTTCGTCGGTCTCGCGATGTTCGGGACGTTCTTCTACGTCTCCCTCTACATGCAGAACGTCCTCGGCTACTCGCCGGTGCAGGCGGGCGCGAGCTTCCTGCCGATGACGATCCTCATCATCGTGATCGCGCCGGGCGCCGGGGCGATCACCGACCGGGTCGGTTCACGCTGGCTCGTCGGCGGGGGCATGACGCTCTTGAGCGCGATGCTCTTCTACTACACGCAGCTCGGCGCGAACGAGAGCTTCTGGAAGATCGTGCCCGGGCTCCTGCTCGGTGGCGTCGGCATGGGGATGACGATGACGCCGGTGACGGCCGCAGCAATGAGCGCGGTAGCGGTCGACCAGGCGGGGGTGGGCTCGGCGGTGCTGAACTCCGCGCGCCAGATCGGCGGCTCGCTCGGCATCGCGGTCATGGGTGCGATCGTCGCATCGAGCTCCAGCTACCTGACGGGTTTCCACGACGCCCTGCGCGTCGGCGCGCTCCTCTGCCTCGCGGGTGCGGCGGTCGCGGTGCTCGCGATCCGCAAGATCGAGCACAGACAACCTGCAGCCGAGGCCCTCGCAGAGGCGGCGTAGAGGCATGACCCAGACGAAGCAGCGGCTTTCGGCCGACGCGCGGCGCCAGGCTGTGCTCGACACCGCCTGCCGCGTGTTCTCGAAGTCGAGCTACCGCGGCGCGACGACGTCGGAGATCGCGCGCGAGGCGCAGATCTCCGAACCGATCCTCTATCGCCACTTCGGTTCGAAGCGCGACCTGTACCTCGCGTGTCTCGACGAGGCGTGGCGCGCGTTCCGCGAACTCGCGGAGCAGGCGATCGCCGACGACCCGTCCGCCTCGCTCGGCGCGATCGTGGACGTTTACATGGCAAAGCGCACACGGGTGCGCATGGTCGACCTGTGGATCCAGTCACTGACGGAGGCATCGGAGGACGCGGTGATCGCCGCGGCGCTCCGCAAGCAGGTGCGTGAGGTGCACGACTTCATCGCCGACGTGATTCGCACCGGCCAGGAGCGCGGCGTCGTGAATGCGGAACGCGATCCCGTCGCCGAGGCGTGGATCTTCGTCGGAGGCGGGTTGTTGACCACGATGGACAACCGCCTCGGCGGCCTGCTCGGCGACGACCTCGAACGCGTGCGCGCGGCGCGTCGGCAATTCATGTTCGCCGGCTAGCACGCCGAGTCGGGGTTTCCGGCCCAAGACGCGAGAAAGCCCCGGCTGCGGCACCCGGGGCTTTCCCTTGGTCAGGCGGGGCGCCGGTTGGGCATCCTCCGAAGGCTTGGCTCTGCGGCCCGGCCAATCCTCCGTCGTTGGTGCCTCTGGCGCTCCCCCTGCACGAGAACCCGGCGAAGGGCCGACGTGCAAGGTTCGCTCACTGTACGAACGGGACACCCCTCTGTCAAGTAGCTCGGTCAAGTGATTCGAAGATGGCCTGCTTCACCCAAAAATGGTGTGTCTATGCCCCTTTTGGGGGACTGTCCTTTTAGGGGGATTGCATTTCGGTGAAGCGTCCTGCATGCTGCGTGTCCTATGCCCCCTCGCGCCGCACGAGTGAGCACGACTGCCGCTTCCCCGCGCGCTCCGCGGCTCGGTGAGCGGCTTCGCCAGCTGCGCGTCGCCGCAGGGCTGACGCAGACCGACCTCGCCGGCGACCGCTTCTCGAAGGAGTACATCTCGCAGATCGAGCGCGGCAAGACGCGCCCGACAACCGAGACGATCGACTGGCTGAGCGTCCGGCTCGGCGTCGATGCGGGCTTCCTCGCGAGCGGCGTTTCGGCCGACGAGCGCTCGAAGGCCGAGGCGATCCTCACCCGGGCCGACGCGCTACTCGAAGACCACCTCTTCGACGACGCGATCGCCGAGTACACGCGGGCCCTGCCGGCCGTCCTTGGCACCGGCGCCGTGGAGCTGCAGGTTCGCGCGCTGAACGGCGAGGCGATGGCTCGCGCCCACACGGGCGATGTGAAGAGCGCCCTGCCGCTTCTGGCCGAGGCCCGCGAGCTCGTCGAGCGCACCGAATTCTCCGACATCGACCGCGCAGAGGTGCTGTACCGCCTCGGTGTGTGCCGCTACATGCTGTCGAGCATCTCGACCTCGGTCGCCCTCTTCAACGAGGCCCTTGTTCTCGCCGAGCGGTCGGGTCTCCCGTCGGACGTCCTCCGCCAGAACGTCTTTGCCTGGCGCGCGCGCTGCTATCTCCGCCAGCGCGACTACGAGGCGGCACGCGAGGACGTCGAGCGCGCCCTCGAGCTTGCCGAGGCGATGCACGACCCGCGCGCCGTCGGCCAGGCGTACTTCCAGGCTTCGATCCTCGCCGAGCGTGACGGGCACTGGGTGCTCGCGCGCACCTATGCCGAGAAGGCGAAGGCCCAGTACGAGGAGCTCACCGATCGCGCCAACGTCGGCCGGCTGCTGAACAACCTTGGCGGCCTCGAGTTCCTGCTCGGCAAGCCGGAGCAGGCAATCGAGCACCTGAAGCATTCCTTCGCCGTCGCGCTCGAGATCGGGCGCGATGAGGACGCCGCGAAGGCGGTGTCGTCGCTCGCCCAGGTGCATCTGCGCACGGGCGACCACATCCGCGCCGAGGAGCAGGCACTGCACGCCCTCGAGATCATCGGCGAGCGCGCCGACATGATCGACGAGGTCGGCAATGCCCGGCTCGTGCTTGGGCGCGCACTGCTCGAGCAGAAGCGCCTCGACGAGGCCGAGGTGGCCTTCGCCGCCGCGGAGGATGCCTTCGCCCAGCTGTCGTCGGCGTCACACCGCGCCGCGGCGTGGATCGCTCAGGGTGATCTCGCGACTACTCGTGGCGACGAGCGCCGCGCCGCGGTGCTGTACCGCCGCGCAGCGGAAACGCTCCAGGACTTCCGGTTCTAGGGAGGGAGGTGTTCTCTGTGGCAACCAGACTCGCAACGTTGCGTGCCAAGCGCGGCTATGCCGTGTTGGCGCTCGTCGCGCTCTCTGTGGTCGGTGCGAAATGCGGCCTTCCGGTCGGTATGTGGGACGGTCCGCTGTAGGTCGAGCTTCGCTCGAGCGCCGTCGAAGATCGACGGCTGGTGGTCGCCCGCCGGGGGGAGCCGGCAGTTCGATCCGAGGGTCCCTTCGTCGGTCACGCCCAGGAACGTCGACCGGCCTGCCCATCCACCGGCTTCACCGCCGGGTCGCCTGCATGAGCAGGCGCAGATCGTGCACGACCTGACGGGCGTGCACCGTCGAGTCGTAGAGCACCCGTTCCCTGCCAGCCGGGTCGATCAACGCCGTGTACGCCACGTGGTCGACGAGATCCGGCTTGCGTTGGACGCTCAGGACGTGCCAGGCGAGCCAGACCCGCCTGAGCTCGACCCGCGTGCCGATCAGATAGCGAAACTGTGGCAGCAGATGCATGCGCGTGCGATAGGCGCGCACGGCGGCGACGGTGTCTCCGGTCGGATCGACGCTCACCGCGAGGACGCGAACGCGGCTGCGCGCCGGGCCGATCGTGCGGAGCGCGGCGTTCAGATTGGCGGCGATCAGCGGGCAGACGTCGGGGCAGTGCGTGTAGAGGAAGGTCACGAGGACGAAGCGGCCGCGCTGGCCGGCAAGCGTGACCGGCGCTCCGTCGGTTGCGTCGCGGAGTGCGATCGGCTGCGCAGGCCGCGGCTTGCTCAACGCTGCACCTGAAAATCCGGCACCGTTCGCGGTTGTCGTCGGGCCTCCGATCTTGGTCGCCGATCCGCCGCAGCCGGTGGCGATGAGGGCCGCGAGCGCGAGCATGGCGACGAGCGGCACGGTCGGGCGCACGGACAGAACGCTAGCGGCAATGGGTCAACCCGAGAGCTGTTTGCAGGCTCGGCGACGTGGGCAGGGAAGTCCCTGTGGCTGACCAGGGCAAAGTTTCTCGTGCGCTCGAAGTGACCCGAGTCGCGCGACACGGGCATCTGTTGCGCGCGCTCCGCGAGATCGGAGTCGTCGGCGCGTCGCCGGCGACTCGCGAGGGCGCGGTCAGGTTCCGCGAGAGTCTCGAGGAGCTCGGCACGACGTTCCTCAAACTCGGGCAACTCCTGTCGTCTCGCCCTGATCTTCTGCCCGACGTCTACATCGAGGAGCTCGACCGGCTCACCGACGACGCTCCGCCGCTGCCGTTCGAGCCACTTCGTGACGTGATCGATCGCGAGATCGGACTCGAGCACTTTGCGTCGATTGACGAGACACCGCTCGCGACAGCTTCGATCGGGCAGATCCACGGCGCGCTTCTGAAGACGGGGCGGGAGGTCGTCGTGAAAGTGCGCCGGCCCGGGATCGTCGAGCAGGTCGAGCTCGATCTCGAGTTGCTGCGCTCGACCGCCGCGATCGCCGAGAAGCGCTCCGACACGGCGAGGCTCCTGCAGCTGAACGCGCTCACCGAGGAGCTCGAACAGCATCTACTCGCCGAACTCGACTTCCTCGAAGAGGCACACAACGCCGAGCTGATCGCGGGCGTGATCGCGGAGTACAGCGACGACCTTTTCGTTCCAGAGGTGATCCATCCGTACCTCACCGCCGAGGTGCTCGTTATGGAGCGGATCGTGGGCGAGAAGGTGACGGAGGCGCATGGGCTCACCGACGAGCGCGCCGCCGAGCTTGCACGGACGTTCTTCCGGGCCTACATCCGTCAGATCACGGTCAAGGGGCTCTACCACGCCGATCCTCATCGCGGCAACGTTCTCATCACCCCCGACGGCCGGCTCGCGTTGCTCGACTTCGGGCTCATCGGCAGGCTCGACGACGACACGCGCACGTCGCTCGCGTTGCTCCTACTCGCCATCGCCCAGAACCGCGCCGACGACGTCGCCGACTTGATCGTGTCGCTCTCACTTACGTCGTTTGCCTCGGACGAGGCAGGCTTCGTGCACGATCTTCGGCGCACGCTGCCCCGGCATCAGTGGCGGCCGCTCGCCGGCATCAAGGCCGGCGAGGGGCTCGCCGACCTGCAGCGGCTCTGCCTCGAGCACGGCATCTCGTTGCCGACGTCGTTCGCGCTCGTCGGCAAGACGCTGTCGCAGGCGGAGAGCATCGCGCGAACGCTCGACCCGTCGCTCGATCCCGTGGAGCTGATTCGGAGCGAGGGCCGCAACGTGATGGCACAGGAGGTCGAGCGGCGGCTCGAGCCGGTGGAGCTGCTCGCGTTCGGGCTCACCCAACTCCAGCCGCTGCTGCGGATGCCGCGGCGCATCTTGCAACTCGCGTCGAAGCTCGAGACGGGCTCGCTGAAGATCGGGATCGCCCCGGTGGAGCTCGACGCACTCGAGCGTTTGCTCAAATCGAGCGTCAACCGTATCGGCGCCGCGATGATCGTCTCCGCGCTTCTGATCGCGTCAGCCCTCATGGCGCGCGTCGACCACGCCTTCGCCGTCGTCGGCTTCAGCTGCGCCGCGGTGCTCGGGGTCTACATGCTCTGGCGCATCGCCCGCACCCCCGGCGGGCTGTAGCCCGTCTGCGCTACGCGCGCGCCGTCCCCGAGCCCAGACGCTCGACGACCACCTGCGGGATGCGGGCGTGCGGCGAGAGTCGCAGGCACATGCGCACGATCTCGGCACAGTCGGAGGGCTGGATCATCTCGTCAGGTGCAAGGCCCGACCATTCCGCCATCGGCGTGGCGACGAACCCCGGGCAGATCGCGATCGAGCGTACGCCGTCGCCGTCGAGCTCCTCATTCTGGGAGCGCGTGACAGCGATCACGGCGGCCTTCGTGGCGCCGTACACCGTCAGGCCCGGCGTGGCAGTCGTGCCCGCGATCGATGCGAGATTGATGACCCAACCGCGCGATGCCTTCAGAAGCGGGATCGCTTCGCGCGTCACGAGCAGAAGCCCGCGCAGGTTGATCCCGAGTTGGAGGTCGACGTGCTTTGCCTGGAGCGACTCGACGGTGCCGGCGATTCCGATCCCCGCCGAGTTGACGAGCATGTCCATCCCGCCGAAGCGCTCCTTGTGCTCGGCGACGGCGCGGACGCAGTCCTCCTCGTTCCCCACGTCGGCCGCGATCGCCTGCGCGCCGAGCTCTGCGGCGGCGACCTCGATCTTCGCCTTCGTCCGAGACGCGAGTGTCAGTTCGAAGCCCTCCTCGCGCAGCATGCGCGCAATCGCGAGCCCGATGCCCGACGAGCCTCCGGTGACGAGTGCGCTCGGCATCCGCCGAGCCTAGACGGTCGGCCGTCTAGAGGAGTGGGGGTGCGCGGGGCGAACCGAGCGGCGTACGACGTTCCTCCCCCCTGGCTGCGGCGGCTCTCTGGGCCGCCGTTGCCGTTACGGTGGCCCGATGAAGCTGACCGACCTTGCGACCTCGGGAGGGTGCGCCGCCAAGTACTCGGCGGCGCGGCTCGAGGAACTGCTGCGCGGCTTCGTGCCGGCGGAGGCCGAGAACCTGCTCGTCGGGCTCGACCCTGCCGACGACGCCGCCGTCTACAAGCTCGACGACGAGCGCGCGCTCGTCTTCACGATCGATTTCTTCCCGCCGATCGTCGATGATCCCGACGACTTCGGGACGATCGCCGCGGCGAACGCGCTGAACGATGTCTTCGCGATGGGCGGCTCGCCGTTGCTCGCGCTGTCGGTTGCCGCATTTCCGGAGGATCTGCCGCTCGAGGTGGTGCGTGCGGTCTTCGACGGAGCCGAGCGCCAAGTGCGCAACGCGGGGGCGCTGCTCGCGGGCGGGCACACGATTCGTGACGCCGAGCCGAAGTACGGCCTTGCGGTCGTCGGCACGGTCTCGCTTGACGGGATCTGGGCGAAGGCGGGCGCGCGGCCCGGCGATGCGCTTTATCTCACGAAGCCGCTCGGCACGGCGCTCGTTCTCGGCGGCGCGAAGCAAGGGTTGGCTGATGCGAGGGAGGCGGTGCGCTGGATGCGCACGCTGAACCGTGGCGCGGCAGACGTGTTGCGCGCGCTCGCCCCGAGCGCGGTCACGGATGTGACGGGGTTCGGGCTACTCGGCCACGCGCATGAGATGGCTTCGCGGAGCGGGGTGCGGATCACACTCGACTCGGCCCGCTTGCCGGCGCTGCCTGGCGCCCTGGAGTCCGCGCGTGCGGGTGTCTCGACCGCGGGAACCCGCGCGAACCGTGCGTACGGCGCAGCCGAGATCGGTGATGTCGCGCCGGAGCTCGTCGAGCTTGCGTTCGACCCCCAGACCGCAGGTGGCCTGCTCGTTTCGCTGCCGCGCGACAAGGGGCCGGCTCTCGAGGCCGAGTTTGCACGCGCCGGTCTCTTCCTCGCGCGGATCGGCGCGGTCGAGGCGGGCGCCGGCGTGGCTCTCGCGTAGAGGCTGGGCCGACTACAGTTCGCCTCGATGGACGCCAGCGCGCAGCCGCTCGCTCGTCTGCGCGGCTTCGCGCTCTCCGCTCCGGCATTTCGGCGGTTGGCGATTGCGAACGCCGTCATGCTCGTCCTCATCGTTGCCACCGGCGCGACCGTGCGCCTTACCGGGTCGGGCCTGGGCTGCGAGCACTGGCCGGGCTGCCAGCCGCATCACTTCGAGCCGAAGAGCTATCACTCCTACATCGAGTTCGGGAATCGCGTCTTCGCGTTCCTGACCATCCTCCTCACGCTCGCCACCTGGATTGCCGCACGCCGTGGCTTTCGTCTGCTCGCATTCGGAATCTTCTTCGGGACGCTCCTGCAGGCACCGCTCGGCGCGTTGACGGTGCACTTCCACCTCAACCCGTTGCTCGTGCTCTCGCACTTTTTGCTCTCGCTCGTCGTCCTCACGTTCGGTGTGATCCTCGCGCTCGAGGCGGGTGGGCGCACCGCGCCCGATCTGCCGCTGTGGGTGCGCCAGCTCGGGATCCTCGTCGGTGTCGCAGCGTGCGCGCTCGTCGTGAGCGGGACGCTTGCCACGGCTGCAGGCCCGCACCCGGGCAGCACCGTCGTGCGCAGGCTCTGGTCGTTCCAGCCCGCTGTGTACTGGCACGTGCGTGCCACCGCGGTCTTCGGCGTGTCGTTCGCGTTGATCCTCGTGTGGCTCGTACGCAACCGCAGGCGCCACGCGCGCGGCGCCCTCGTTCTACTCGGCGTGCTCGCATTGCAGATGACGGTGGGTGAGGTGCAGTACCGCACGCATCTGCCGTGGTGGCTCGTGATCGGCCACGTGACGCTTGCCGCAACTGTCTGGGCGGTCGCAGTGGCGTTCGTCTTCGGCCTTTGGCGCCCGCGTAGAATTGCCTGATGGCCGACGAGCTTCAGATCGACGAGCACCCGCAGCTCGAGCGGCCGGTGTTGATCGCCGCGTTCCGCGGCTGGAACGACGGCGGCCAGGGAGCGTCGCTTGCGGGCGCGTACCTCGCGCGCGCATGGGCGGCACAGGAGTTCGCGCGGATCGACGCCGAGAACTTCTACGACTTTCAGGCGACGCGTCCGATGGTTTCGCTCGACGATGGCTACACGCGCAAGATCGAGTGGCCCGAGAACACGTTCTTGCACGCGCCGCTTCCTGGCGGCGGCAGGGACGCGATCATTTTCCTCGGCGTCGAGCCGAATTTGCGCTGGCGTTCGTTCTCCGCCCATGTGAGCGGCCTCGCGAAGGATCTCGGCGTCGAGCTCGTGGTCACGCTCGGTTCGCTGCTCGCCGACGTGCCACACACGCGGCCCGCGCCGGTCACCGGCAGTGCCAACGATCCGGAGCTGATCGAACGGCTCGGGCTGCAGGCCTCGCGTTACGAGGGCCCGACGGGAATCGTCGGCGTGCTCCACGACGCGTGCATGCAGGCAGGGATCCCGTCGGCGAGCCTCTGGGCCGCGGTGCCGCACTACGTGTCGCTGACGCCGTCGCCGCGCGCTGCGAAGGCGCTCGTCGACCGGCTCGCGGCGCTGCTCGACGCCGACGTCGATACCGCGGAGCTCGACGAGGCCGCCGACTCCTACCAGCAGCAGGTGAGCGAGGCGGTCGCATCCGATGAGGAAACGTCCGCGTACGTGCAGGAGCTCGAGCGCCGCGTCGACGAGCTGGCCGAGGAAGCGGATCTCCCGTCGGGCGACGCGATCGCTGCCGAGCTCACCCGGTTCCTGCGCGAGCGCGAGAACGGCGACGACGACGACGTTGCCCGCGAGCAGTAGCGAATCGCTCACCGGAGGCAATACCCACGAGTCGATCGTCCGGGTCGGCGAGACGGTTCGCCGGCCGACGGGAGCGTGGACGCCCGCGGTGCACGCGCTTCTCGCTCACCTCGATGCCGCGGGCTTCGTCGCCGCACCGCGCGTCCTCGGTCTCGACGACGAGGGTCGCGAGGTGCTGACCTATGCGTCCGGTGACGTCGTGTGGCCCGGTCACTTCGACCTGCTCGAGAGCGACGACGCGCTTGCCGACGTCGCCCGTCTGATTCGGCGCTATCACGACACCGTTGCGAGCTTCGTGCCGCCGCCCGATGCAGCGTGGTGGGATCTCGCCGCTGATCCGTCCGGCGTGCGCGAGGTGATTTGCCACAACGATCTCGCGCCCTGGAACCTCGTGCATGGGGCGGACGGCGGCTGGACGTTCATCGACTGGGACCTCGCCGCGCCTGGCCGGCGCGCGTGGGATCTCGGCTGGGCGCTCCTTGCTTTCATCCCGCTGACGCCCGACCGGCCGCTCGACGACCAGGCGATCGCACGCCGTCTGCGGGTCTTCATGTCGGCCTACGGCGCGCCGAACGAGCTCGAGGCCGCGCTCTCGGCCGCCGTCGAGCGCGGTGAGCACGAGGCCGCGAGCAAGGCGGCGAAGCATGGGGAGATCTGGGCGGGTGCGGCGGAGCGTGTCGCCGCGAACACGGCCCGTTGGCTCGCTAGCCGAACGTGAAGGAGTACGCCTCGATGCCCGGTGTGAACCGGAGCTCCAGGAGCGCGCTGATCGACCGAGGCGAGGCGCGTACCGTGTAGAGGCGTTGCGCGTCGACCTTGATCGTCGAGGTCGGCTTCCCGTCGATCAGCGCGTGCACGGTGCCGCGGCCACCGAGGACGATGTACACGTTGCTTGCCGAGAAGCGCAGACGCAGTCGAGCGCCCGGCCCCGCGACGATGCGCTGCGAGCCAACGCGCCAGGTGCCGCCATAGGACAGCTCGTTGTCGGAAACCGAGTGCGCGAACGTGTAGCGCGCCGGAACGTCGGGGACGAGCTTCGACCCGACGTAGGTGCCCAATCGCGCGTAGCCCAGGTATGTCTCCGGTGTCAGAGGCCCGGTCGGCGTGGCATCGGCGACGTGTCCGGCCATCGTCCCGCGGGCGCCGAGCAGCGTGCGAATCAGGCTCTCGGTCTTGTCGTACTCACCCTCGCCGAAATGCGTGTGGCGCACGTGCCCAGAACGGTCGATCAGATACTCGGCCGGCCAGTATTGGTTCGCGTAGTTGTCCCACGTCTTGTACCGGTTGTCCTGCACGACCGGCCATGTCACGCCGAGCCGCTTCACCGCGTCACGCACGTTCGACGTCACGTGCTCGAACGCGAACTCCGGCGTATGGACGCCGATGATCTGGAGCCCCTTCCCGTGGTAGGCGGCGTACCACGCCTTCAGGTGCGGAAGTGTGCGCAGGCAGTTGATGCACGAGTACGTCCAGAAGTCGACCAGCACGACCTTGCCGCGCAGTTGCTGCAGCGTGCGTGGCGGCGAGTTGATCCACGCGCCGTCGGCGTGGAGCGCAGGCGCGACGCCGTAGTCGGGCAGACTCGACCCGGATGGCGTGTGCACCGCGGCAAGTGCCTGCCGCCCGCCGCGCACTTTCCCGAGCTCCTTCGCCGCCGTCGAGTTCTTCTCGATCTTGTTCTGGAGGAATGTCGTGTAACCCGGCGTGAACTGCGCGATGCGATCGTCGAGGTGGAACGTGAGCGCGAGCGCAACCGCGCCGATCACGACGCCCGACCCGAGCCGAAGCGCCGCGGCGTGTTGCCGCAGCCGCGCGGACGCCTCTCTGCCGCCGCGTGCGATCAGAAGCATCGGAATCGCGGCGCCGACGGCATACGCAAGCGTCAGGACGATTGCGCGCAGGCCGACGTTGTTCTGTGCCGCGACCACGGTCACCGTCGCAAGGACCGGTCCGGCGCAGGGGACGAAGACGAGGCCGAGGGTCGCACCGAGGAAGAAGCCGCCGCCGACCCCGCGTGGGCGGAAACGCGAGAAGAACGCGAGCGGGCGCTCGATCAGCTGCGCGGCCTGCGGCACGAGGAGCGTTGCCGCCAGAACGAAGAGCAACACGATCGCGGCGTTCCGCAGGAAGTCCTGCGGCAGCCCGAGCTTGTCGAGAACCCACGCCGCGAACAGCGTGAAGACGCTGAAGCTGAGGACGAGCCCCGCCACGATGCGGACGGGCTTGCGTCCCGACGCGCCGCCGGCGAGCAACACGGGGAGCACGGGCAGCACGCACGGCGAGACCGCCGTGACGACGCCTGCGAGGAACCCAATGCCGATCAGAACGAGCACGTGTGAATCATCGACCCTTTCGTCGCTCGATTCGTTACGCCCCGATTACGTGCCGAGTCTCGGCGCTACGCCGCGTCTTCGGTCGCCACGTCGGGTGCCGGTGCGTCCACTGCGGGTGCTGCCGTACCGGTTTCGGCGGGCTTCTTGCGGCGTCGGCGCCGCTTCTTCGGGGCTGCCGGCTTGTCGGCGGCGTCAGCGTTCTCGGCCGCGGGCTCCGCGTCAGTACCAGGCGTCTGTACCGCGCCCGGCGTCACGGCGGGCTTCTTGCGGCGGCGGCGGCGGCGCGAACGCGCCGGGCCGGTCTTCGGTGCGGGCAAGCTCTCGGCGATCCAGCCCGCAACTTCCTGAATCGTGCCGAGCCGCTCGCGTGCGGCCTCGAGCAGTTGCGTCGCGCGCGGGGTGTACCCCTCGGCCGAAGCGAGCAGCGCCGCCCCCACCTCCCGCGGCATCTCGAGTGCCGCGTTCACGAGTTTCGCGGCGTTCTCTTCGTGACGATGGCCGCGCGAGTTCGCGAGCGCGCCGAGCAGCCGCTTTGCATCCGGGTACTCCTGCGAGGCTTTGCGGTCGAGCTGCTTGCGCACGGCCCGAGAGAGCTTCCACGTCCAGCGCGCAACGATCTGATCGGGTGCATCAGGCTTCGAGTCGGCTATCGCGCGCAACATGATCCGCACACCCGCCGCGCGATCCTTCTCCCAGGGCGGCGCTTGCGTGACGAGCGTGACGAGGTCGTCGAAGTCGGCGCGCTCGACCTTCATCGAGACACGATCGGCGAGGGCGATCAGCCGTAGGCGCCGGTTCGGGTTCTGCGCGGCGCACGTCGAGAGGAATGTCTCCATCGCCCGCTTCGACGCACCACGCGCGGTGAGCTTCTCGACGAACGCTGCGCGCTCGTCGAAGCGCAGTTGGCGACCGGCGATCTCACCCCAGAATTCCTGCTCGTCTCCGTCGAGGAACTTCGGGTCGACTCGTTGCCACTCGCGCGCGATCACCATCTTTCGGCGAAGGACGTCGGGTGTCACCGGCACGAGCCATGACGCGGGCGTGAGCTTGCGACGAGCGCGCCGTTGCTGCCTGCGCCGCGGCGCGGGAGTCACCCGAGCGCCCTCGCGGTAGAAGTCCGCATCGAGTAGCGAATGCAGCGAGACGACGCGGTCGTTGTGCGTCGCGGCCTTCGGTGTGAAGTCGACGACGATGCCCGCTTCCTTGCGCGGATGGACGCGCATGATGCGGCCGATCCGCTGCTGGTAGACGCGCTTGGACGCGGTCGGCGCAAGGTGCATGACGATCGTCGCCCGCGGCGAGTTCCAGCCTTCGGCGAGCAGCATCGCGTTGATCAGCACGTCGATCTCTCCACGCTCGTAGGCAGCGAGGATCTCGGCGAGCTTCACGGGCGGGGTGCGACCCGAGACCGCCTCGGCTTTGATGCCGGCGGCCCGGAACGCGGTCGCAAGGTTGTAGGCGTGGTCGACGCCGGCGGCGTACACGATGCCCGGCGTGTCGCCGAACCGCTCGCGATAGAGGGTGGCGGCAGCGAGGTTCAGGGCTTCGTGGTCGAGTGCCTGGGCAAGCGCTCGCTCGTCGAAGTCGCCGCCGACGATCGGCACCTGGTTGATCGCGGCGACCGGGGGCACGCGCAGGCAACGGAGCGGCGCGATCAGCCCGCGCCGCGCGGCGTCGGCGAGCGGCAAGTCGTCGACGGACGCGGGGAAGACATCCGACACCTGCTTCGCGATCAGTTCCTCGGTCGCGGTCATGCCGATGTAGACGGGCTCGTGCAGACTGCGGATCGCGGCGGAGGTCTTCTCGCCGAGCGCGGTGTGCGCCTCGTCGCAGATCACGAGCTGGTACGCGTCGCGCGCAATCTCGGCGACGTGACGCGCGAACCAGGCGTACGTCTGGATCGTGATCGGATTCGACACGCGCGGCGCGGTGTGACCCTCGAGCACCGCGTCGGTGAAGCGCTGCCCGTACCCGTGCTCGGTCAGCTCGCGGCGGAACTGATCGACGAGCAGGCGGCGATGGGTGAGGATCAAGATGCCCTCGGTGCGGGCTGCCTCGACGAAGCCGGCGGCGGCGATCGTCTTGCCTGACGCGGTCGGGTGCCGGAAGCGGTAGCGGCGGATTGCGCCGTGGTCGTCGGCAACCGGCTCGTCCTCCGGTTCGTCCTCCTCGCCCCCGGCAACAAGGCCAAGCTCGTCGTCCGGCTCTTCGTCCTCGTCGGGGCTCGCGTCGTCGTTTCCGTTCCCGTTCCCGTTCGCGGGCTTCTGCGCCGCGGCGATCAGCTCGGTGAGCATTCCTGCGAGCGCGTCGACCTGATGGCGGCGCAGCTCCGTGCCCGAGGCAAGGTGGGGGGGTTTCTCGGAGAGCACGCGCTCCAGGCCGAGCAGCAGTGCGTAGAGCACCTTCCACTCCGCCGACGGCTCCGTGCGCCCCGCGTTGATCTCGTCGAGGGCGTCGTCGAGTGCGCGCCGGCGCGCGGTGCCCGGGACGAGAACCGCGTCCGGGGCTTCGTCGCCGCGGAGGAAGGGCTCGCCTGCCCAGGCTTCGGCCCGAAGGGCGTCGGCTCGGATGGCCGCCGCTTCCTCCGAGTCAGCCGGAGAGTGCGTGAGAGTGTCTGACACTGTTGTGAGGACGGAACAGCACGTGCGGCAGCGTTCTTTACTGCCGCTTCCTCAAAGGTTGCAGCCGCGGATTGTCCCCAGTTCGCGGCGGTGCAAGGCGGAGAATAGCCGAAGAACCGGCTGGTGGGGTGGAACCGTTCGATGAGCGAGATCGGGTTCTTTCGGGGCGCCGCCCCCTTCTACGCACGCTTCCGGCCCGGCTATCCCGCCGAATTGCTCGACCTCCTCGCTGAACGAGCGGGCCTCGACGGGTCGGGGCGCCTGCTCGATCTCGGGTGCGGGACGGGGAACGTTGCGATTCCGCTCGCAGCGCGGGTGGAGGAGGTCGTCGCCGCCGATGTCGAGCCGGAGATGCTCTTCGAGCTGCGCCGCTCTGCGCCGGCGAACGTCCGCGCGGTCGAGGCGCGCGCCGAGGATGTGGACGAGAGCTGGGGCACGTTTCGGCTCGTGACGATCGGCGCAGCTCTCCACTGGTTCGAGAGCTCCCTCGTGCTCGACCGTTTGGCAGCGCTGACGCCGGCCGTCGCGCTTCTCGGCGAGTCGATCGAGCAGAGCGAGGCGATCAGCACGGTGCTCGCCGTTGCGGAGGAGGTCCTCGGCAAGCGCCCGGCGGGGAAAAGCGCGACGATCCGGTTCGAAGAGGCGCTCGCCGCCTCGGCGTTCGCGGACTTCGAGCAGCTGTCGGTCGAGGTCGAGCGAACCTGGACGCCGGACGAGCTGATCGGCTTCGCCTACTCGACGTCATTCGCATCACCCGCGCGCGTCGGCGATCGCCGAGCCGAGTTCGAGCGTGAGCTGCGAGCCCGCCTTGAGCCGACCTACCACGAGCGCGTCACCGTCGACGCCTACCTCGGCCGCCGGCCTGCTGGGTAGCCACGTGGCCCGCTAATCAACCGGTTTGCCGAAGTTCGAACTGTGTCAACCGGGCCATGTCTGCAGCGGCCACGGCCGGTGCCAGGCACGGCTACGAGAGCGTGACGATTTGTCCACCGTGGCAGGAAATCGTGCAACCAAGCTGTCTTCGGCGGGACATGTCCGGTGCCAGGCACGGCTACGGGGACGTGACAATTCGTCCACAGCCTGGGCAGCCCCGCGTGACGAGTGAACGGGTTAGGCCGCGAGGACGAGCGCTTCGAGGCGCGCGCGCAGCCACGGCAGCTCGCTCCGCTCGGCTTCGAGCACGTCGCCCTGAAACTGGAGCAGAACGCCCCCGTCCGCGACCAGGTGGTCGCCGGCTCCTGCAATCAGCCGCCGGTAGTGGTCGAGCCCGTCGCCGTCCGAGAAGACGGCGGCGGCAGGCTCGTCGTCGTAGCCCGCTGCGTCAGGAGCGAGGTACGGCAGGTTGGCGACGATCAAGTCGAGGTCGTGCGGCAGGCCGTCGAGCAGGTCGCCGCGCACGAGGTGTACCTGCGCACCGAGCCGGTCGGCGTTCAGTGACGCGATCTCGAGCGCGCGGCCGCACGTGTCACTTGCCCATACCTCGATCCCCGGTGCGCGAAGCGCGAGCGTGACCGCGATCACGCCCGAGCCGGTGCCGATGTCCGCGATGCGCGCGGGCCCGTCGCCGATCCGCTCGAGCGCCGCGTCGACGAGGTGCTCGGTCGCTGGACGCGGCATGAAGACCCGGCCGGGGTCGGTGATGAAGGTCAGTCCGTGAAAAGGGGCATCCATGTCTCTAGTACAACGTAACCGCGTGGATTGGATTCCAATCGCAGACGAGAAGCGTGCCCGGTACGAGGCGACCCACGGCGAGCTCGACGAGCGGTCGATCGTCCGTCGCGGGAATGCGGCGTACGCCGCGGGGCTCGCTCTGCTGATGGCCGGCGACCCGCAGGCCCCGGAATGGTTTCTCCGCGCCGCGGCTCGCTGGCGCGAGAGCTGGGCCGCCGGGGAGGGGCGGGAGTCGTGGGGCCGCCCGATCGGGGCGCTCAAGGCTGCTCTGCTCGCCGACGACGAGGCGGCGGTCGACGAACTTGCCCGCTGGTCGCTCGAGGTCGGCAGTGCGACCGCCGAGTCCGCGATCGCACGCTACGGCGGCGTGCTCGCGCTGCTCGCCCTCGGTCGCTGGCCCGAGGCGCGGCACGTTGCCGAGTCGCTGCGCGAGCGCGACGACTTCCCGCACGACGTCGGCGATGCGCTCGCCTTCATCGCTGCGATCGAAGTCGTCGCCTACGTCGAGGCGCTCGAGTCGGTCGTCGAGTCGTTCGAGACGCGCGAGGAATTCCTCGAAGACATGCAGGTCGCGGACACCGCACTCGTGCTCCAGAAGCTCGCGCGCCGGCGCGGGATCGAGGTCGACTTGCCCGCGTCGCCCGTCGTCCCGTAACTCAGTCCGTCTCGCCCTCGGCGATCGCCGGATGGAACGCGACGGTGATCGTCTGCAACGCCTGCGTCTCGTCCTCCAGCTCAGCGAGCTTGTCGACGAGCTCGTTCAGAAGCGTGCGCACCGTCTCGATCGAGAGTTTCGAGTGCACCTGCGCGCTTCGGAATTCGCCCTTCGCGGCGAAGAGGTCGAACCCCCGCTGCAACTCGCGGAGCTGCGCCCCCTGCAACTCGCTCGCAAGGCCGGTCGCGCGGATCTCCGGGCCGACCTTGAAGTGCTTCGCGACCGGCCGGTACGGCTTCTCGCGCCCGGCGGCGGCGGCGAGCTCGATGAGCCCCGCCCGGTGCAGCATCCGTACGTGGAAGTGCAGGTGGCCGGGGTCGACCGCGAGCCGCGCGGCGAGCTCGCGGTTCGTGAGCGCCTCGTCGGACTCGCCGAGTGCCTGCAGCACCTTCAGCCGCAGCGGATGCCCCAGCGCCTTCAGCTGCTCCGGCCGTTCGACAGTGAGAACGTCGCGGATCTCCGGCTCGGTCTCGGGAGAGCTCATAGGCCCCCTAGTTTGGACGCTGCGGGGCCGTCAAGGAAGACCTTGATGGCAACTGGTGCGAAACGGGCGAGACTTGCAGGGATTTCCTTGCTCGGCTTGTCTCCGAAGGCGGCCGCGACGGCGTCGGCCTTGCCCTCGCCGCGGACGATGAAGACGATCCGCGACGCCGCCTGGATGGTGGGCAGCGTCATCGTGACGCGGTCGACGAACGGCTCGAGCCCGGCTGGTCCGCTCGCCGCGCGTCGGTCCACGACCGCGAGCTGCGGCGAGCCGGGGAAGAGCGAGGCCATATGGCCATCGGCGCCCAGGCCGAGCAACATCAGATCGAGCCGCACGCCGTCGAGCGCCTCGTCGAGCTCGCGCGCGGCCTCCTCCGGGGCGAGCTCACCGCGGATGCGGTGCGTCTCGGCGGGCGGAGCCTCGAGCCTGTCGAGCAGCGTCTCCTTGGCGAGTCGGTAGTTCGAGCGTTCGTCGTCGGGCGGGACGCAGCGCTCGTCGCCCCACCAGAGCCTGACGCGGCCCCAGTCCGGCTCGAGCAGGGCAGCGCGTTCGTAGGCCTCCGCGACGCTCGACCCGCCGGTCAGCACGATCGACCCTCCGCGCGCGGCCTGGTCGGCGAGCACGATCGCGACTGCGGCGGCGGGGTTCTCGACGACCGCGATCTCAGGCTGCTGCACGGTCACCGGCCAATGGTACGAGGCCGCGGCCGAAGCCCGCCAGCAGATAGACGCTTGCGAGCCCCGCCCATTCGCCGTACGGAACGAGGAGCTCGTCGGTCTCCTCGGCCTCGACGTGGCGGCCCCAGAGTGCGGCGGCGAGCTTCACGAGGCCGAGGTCGCGCGCGAGCCCGCGCTCGTACCGGCCGAGCCCTTCGAGGCAGATCACACCGACCGACCACGGGCCGAGGCCGCGCTCGCGCTCGAGGCGCGCCGCGACGGCTTCCGTGGGCTGCCCCTTCAGACGTTCGAGGTCGAGCGTGCGGGCGAGCCGGATCAGCGCGGACGCGCGTCGCGCGCCGAGCCCGAGTGCGCCGAGTTGCGCCGGTGAGAAGCGCGCGAGGTCGTCGCAGGTTGGTGCGGCGTGCAGGCCCTCGAGCGCCGGTGTCGCGCGCCTGATCACCGTGCGCTCGATCTGGCGCGCGCGGCTTGCGAGGATGAGCTGGCCCGCGACCGCGCGGAGCAGGGACTGCGCGACCGTGGCCGTGCGCACCGGTCGCAGCCCGCGCACCTGTCGGAGCGTCTCGCCGAGCAGTGGGTCGCGTGCGAAGCGGCGCACGAACTCCGAGTGGTCGTCGTCTAGCCCGAGGACGAAGCGAACGTGATCCACGCCGGCGTCGCTCTCGGCCGCGACGACGATGGTGCCGTCGATGCGTTGCAGCGCCTGCACGCGTTCGAGCCGGTCCTCGACGCGAATCGTCGAGCGGTAGGTGCCGTCGACGACGACGCGGGTCGCGTCCGACGCATGCCGCCCCGAGACGCGCAGGGAATACGGCCCTCTTGGGCGAAGCTCGGCACGGACGGGCACCCGACTGATCCTAGAGCTACGCTCAGCCGATGCTCGGGCGCGTCGCTTCGCGGGTCTCGCTGCGAAGCAGGCAGCGGAAGCTCGAGCGGTTCCTGGAGCTTTTCCAGCCCGGCCCAGGAACGACGGTCGTCGACGTGGGGGTGACCGATGCGCCTTTCGGCGGCGGCTCGAGCGACAACTTCTTCGAGGCGCTCTACCCATGGCCCGGCCAGATCACGGCGGTCGGCCACACCGGCCTCGACCGGTTCCAGGCGGCATTCCCCGCGGTGCGCGCGGTGCGCGCCGACGGGCGCGAGCTGCCGTTTGCCGACGGCGAGTTCGAGCTTGGCTTCTCGAACGCGGTTGTCGAGCACGTCGTCGGCGGGCGCGAGGGGCAGCGCCAGTTCGTCCACGAGCTCTGCCGGGTCGCCGATCGCGTGTTCGTGACGACGCCGAACCGCTTCTTCCCGATCGAGGTGCACACGCTTCTCCCGTTCGCGCACTGGCTGCCCGTCGCCGCGCGCGACCGTGCGGTGCGCGCGCGCGGCTTTCACGACGTGCTCGACCCGCTCGGGCCGCGCGAGCTCGCGTCCCTCTTTCCTTACAGCGTGCGTGTACTCAACACGGGTATGACGCTGATCGCGGTCGGGCCTGAATGACGATTCGCCGTCCGGTCTGGGCGCTGTATGTGCTGATCGTCGGTCTCGCGGTGCACAACGTCGTGATGGCGATGCTGTGGCGCGCGGGCGTGCGCGGCGGTGCGCTCAGCGCGATCGCCGCGTGGAAGGACGTGCTGCTCGTCGGTGCGCTTGTCGCGATCGTGGTCGCGCGTCGCTCGCTTCCGTTCTCGCGGTCGTCGCCGGCGGACTGGCTCGCGTTCGCGTTCGGCGCACTCGTCGTTCTCTACGGCGTGTTGCCGCAGTCGTGGCTCGACGGCGGCGCGACGCACAAAGGCGTGCTCTACGGCGCGCGCCACGACCTGTTGCCGGTCGGCGCGTACTTCCTCGGACGCGGCCTCGACCTGACCCGCGGCGAGCGCGAGCGCATCTGCCGCGTCGTGCTCGCCGTCGCTGCGGGGGTCGCGCTCGCCGGACTGCTCGATGTCTATCTCGTGCCGCTCTCGTTCTGGCGCCATGCGTCCGGGTGGTTCAGCGACCAGCTCGGGCTCACGTCGCAGGGACTCTCGGGGCTCCCGGGGAATTTCGTCTACAACGCCGGCGGCGGCGTCGTCTTCCGACGACTCACCTCGACGTTCCTCTCGCCGCTCGCGACGTCGTACCTCCTCGTCGTCGCGATCTTCTTCATACCGCTGCGCCGGCGCTGGGGACCGCCGCTCGCCTTGCTCCTCTTCACCGCACTCCTCTGGACGCACACGCGGTCGGCGCTGCTCGCCCTCGTCGCGGGCCTGCTCGTGCTCGCGGTTGTGCAGCGGCGCGCGTTGCCGTTCGTGCTCGCGTGCACCGTCGCGGTGCTCGGCTTCGCGTTCGTCAAGGAGTACAACCATTTCGGCCCGCGCACGCACTTCACGGCGGCGGAGCTGAAGATCCAGGAGCAGATCGCGACGCAGCATCCCGCCGCGTCGAACGACGCGACGAGCGCCGACGAGTCGTCGACGAGCGAGCACCTCGCGAGCCTGCGCGCGGGCGTGCGCACCGTCGTTCATCACCCGTGGGGCTACGGCCTCGGCAATGCGGGCGTCACCGCCACGCGCACGCATGTGAGCGTCAAGGCCGGTGAGTCGACCTACACCGAGCTCGGTGTCGACACGGGGCTCCTCGGCGCGCTCGTCTTCGTCGCGTGGTCGCTCGCGGTGCTGCACGGTTTGGTGCGCGGCCGCGTGTGGCTCGGCGCGGCATTCGCGGCCGTGCTGCTACTCGGCCTCCAGACCGACGTGATCGGCGTGCCGTGGATCGCGGTCGCGCTCTGGGCGCTCGCGGCCGCGCCGGGGCTACGCGCGGGCGCCGAGCCAGAGCCCACGACCGATTAAACCTTCGGGATCGTGCTCGACGACGAGCCCGGTCGCTTTGAGCGCGGCGCGCATCTCGTCGTGGGTGAAGAGGCCGAGTTCGTGGTCCTCTTGCCACTGCTCGACGCCGCCGGGCCTACCAAGCGTGTAATACATCTCGGTCGTCGAGAGCCGCCCGCGCTGGCCCGCAATGGTGACGCGTGCGAGCGCGAGCCCCGCCGCATCGGCGGCAAGCACGTGCGGCGTGCCTGGTCGCCACACATCGGGTGTGAGCCACGGCTCCACGATCAGCAACCCGCCGTCGGCGACGTGAGCGGCGAGTGACCGCGACGCGGCGGCGAGGCCGTCGAGGTCGCGGACGAAGCCGATCGCGCTGAAGAGACACGTGACGATGTCGAAGCGCCGGCCGAGATCGAGCGTGCGCATGTCACCCTCGTGCAGCGGCACGTCGCCAAGGCGCTCGCGCGCGACGCCGAGAAGGCCCGCGTCGAGGTCGACGCCCTCGCACTGAAACCGCGTGCGAAGGCAGGCGAGGTGCTTGCCGGTGCCGCACGCGACGTCGAGCAGGGTGCGTGCGTGTGCCGCTCGGGCGCGCACGATCTCGGCGATGCGCTCACACTCGCCCTCGTAATCCTTGAACGAGTACTCCAGGTCGTAAAGCTCTGGGTGGCGGGCGTAGGCCATCGCCAAACGATACGAGAGCGAAACGATTGTGTGCCGATTTGCAAAAGGACACTGGCGCTCTGCGCCGCGATTCGTACCGTTGTCGGCATGCGTCTTTCGTTTGTCGAATTGCTGCTGGTCGCACTCGCTGCGGCTGCAATCGTGATTGCATTCCTGCACGGCGGCGGAGGGTCGCGCCGCTCCGGCCCGTTCGTCCGGGCGAGCTGGTCGCTGACGCCCGGCGTCCTCAATCCTGACGTGACGCAGGCGACGATCCGCAGCACGGTGTGTCGGGCGGGTTGGACGCGCACGGTGCGTCCACCGGTCAGCTACACGAACGCGCTGAAGGCGCGAGGCCTGCGACAGTACGGGCTCCGCGGGCCCCCTTCGCGCTTCCAGGAAGACCATCTGATCAGCCTCGAGCTCGGTGGTGATCCCACCGACGCCCGCAACTTGTGGCCCGAGCCCTATCCGCGCGCCTCGTCGGTCGACAAGCTCGAGAACGACCTGAACCACCGTGTCTGCGCGGGGTCGATCTCCCTCGCTCAGGCCCAACGAGAGGAGTCAGCCCTGAAGCACCGAGACGGTTAGAGCTGACGTGGAATTCCGCGCGCGCGTGCGCTCCGAATCAGGGCTCTCGAGGCGTGCGCTACGGGCCGGTGACGGGCGCCGCGGCGGCGGCTGTGCGCGGCGCGGGAGGCGGCGTCGCCGTGCGGGCGGTGAAACTGCTTGCCGAGACGGGCTGGAAGTGGTTGTTGCCCTGGTGCATCGGGTAGACGGCGTCGATCAGCTTCATGCCGCCACCGGCGGTGTGTGCGATCGCGATGCGATTGAAGCGGTAGGAGTAGAGATTGCAGGCGTTCAATCCGCCGCCCCAATTCTCGGCGGTCGCGATCGCGCGCCAGGCGCCATGGCTTCCGGGGAGGTGGTAGGCGACGCTGACGGGCTTGCCGTCGACCGAGACTTGCCACCAGCCGCTGCGACCGGCGAGTTCGACGACCGCCAAACGGTGGGTCTCGCCTGCACGGATGTCGGTCGAGACCTCGTGAAACGTCGGTGCGTGGCCGGGGAGGGCGACTTCGTAGTAGAGGCTCGAAAGGGGAAGGCCCGGAAAGCCCGCGTAGCCGACCTGAATCCATTCGCTCGAGCCGTGGGGGCCTTGGCCGGGGCCGCCGACGCCGAGCCAGGCGGCGACGTGGCCGTTCTGGACGGAGGGGGCGGCGGTCGCGGTCAATTCGGTCGAGACGCCGTAGACGGCCGTGCGGCTCGAAATGCCGGCGTAGCTGTAACCGGCGGTGCCGCAGGCGAAGGCGCTCGATGCACCGGCGAGGGAGAGGGCTGCGATCGAGAGGAGAAGAACGAGGCGGCGGGACACACTTTGTTCATCGGATGAACGGTTCTTCGCGCCATCCCGCTGCGGCGTCCGCGCGCCTCACCCCGAACGTTCAGCGTCTGAACGATCGGTGCGGAGGCGTCGGGGTTAACTACGGACGCCGCGGCCGGTCAGTGCGACGCGGAGAACTCGTCCGCGACCCGTTTGAGCAGCCCGCGAGCTGGTCACGCTCGCCGTCCCGCATGCCCGCCGCAGCCGGGCCACCGGGTCGTTCAGCCGCAGCACCGAGTCGCACGTTGCCGAGCCTGCCTCCACCGCAGGCCTGATCCGAGTTTGGCCCTGCCAAACCCACGCAGGACTCGAACTCTCCCGCGCGAAGGCGGACGGAGCAACGACCGTGACGAACGAAGGGATCAGCGATGCCGAAGAAGGCCACCGAGGCCACTGGAAAGGTCACAGCGAAGAAGCCGGCCGCTGCGAAGAAGCCCGTCACGCGCCGCAAGAAGGCTGAGGCGACTCAGCCGATCGAGCTCGATTGGAATCACGTTGCGACGCGTGCGTACTACATCGCTCTCGAGTCGGGCGGAGACCCGACCGAGAACTGGCTTCGCGCCGAGCGCGAGCTCGTCGCCGCCTAGGCGACCGCACCACCCGCGGGCGCGGTGACGGTCACGGCCGGATCCGCGCCCGCAACTCTTAGTGTTTCCTCAGGCGCTGCTGGTCTGATCATGGCGTGTTCTACGTTCGCTACCTCCGCAACGAGCTCGTCCGGCGGCGCGCGCGCACGATCGTCACGCTGCTTGGCCTTGGGCTCGGCGTCGCGCTCGTCGTTGTCATCTCGAGCCTCTCGAGCGGGCTCGACAAGGCGCAAAGAAAGACGCTGAACCCGCTCGCGGGCATCGGCACGGACCTAACCGTGACGCTGCAGCCGCAGCAGAGCACTTCGAGCTTCGGCGGCCCAGGTGGCGGCGGCCCCGGGGGCGGAAACCGCGACCTCGTGCAGGCGAACCTCTCCGTCGTCACCGACCTCTCGAAGCTCGGCAAGGCGGGCACGCATTTCGTGCATGACTTCTTCCTGCCAGGAACGCAGCTGACGTTCAAGCAAACGGCGGCAGCGCAGATTGCGTCAATCAGCGGCGTCGGTCAGGTGACGCAAGGCCTGACGCTCCTCGCAGAGCATCAGGAAGGCGTCGTGCCCAAGATCGTCGCGAAGCTGAAGACGCAGGCAAAGACGTTCCAGATCCAGCGGAACATCCCGCGTCCGACTGCGGCGCAGTTCGCAAAAATGCAAGCCTGCCTCCAGAAGCTGAACCCGCAGGGCTCGACGCAGGGTGGCGGCGGCGGTGGCTTCGGCGGCGGCGGTGGCGGCGCGAACCGTGGGGCATTCGCGAAGTGCCTGCCCGCGAGCCTGCGCCGCCTGCGCACCCAGTTCACGACGCCGAGCCAGACGCTCCGGCAGGTGCTGAACCCGCCGCAGACGAACATCACCACCTCGGCGTACACGATCGGCGGCGTTGATCAGACGCATCCGACGATGGGCGTCGTCACGATTTCGCAGGTGACGAAGGGCCGCTTCCTCGCGGCGGCCGGCGGCAAGGAAGCGCTCGTCTCGGGGACGTACGCGGCGAAGCACTCGCTGAAGATCGGCTCGACGCTGAACCTGAACGGGACCGCATTCACGGTCGTCGGTCTCGTCAGCCCGCCGCTCGGCGGCCAGAGCGCCGATGTCTATCTGCCGCTGAAGCAACTGCAGACGCTCGCGAGCGAGAAGGGCCTCGCAAACGTCGTGCTCGTGCGCGCGAAGTCGAGCTCCGATGTGAGCCACGTGAAGCAGGCGATCGAGGCGGCGCTGCCGCAGGCGCAGGTCGCGAGCTCGAAGGATGTCGCCGACAAAATCAGCGGCTCGCTCGTCGACGCGTCGAACCTCTCGCACGATCTCGGCTTCGCGCTCTCGTTGATCGCGGCTGTCTCGGCGTTCCTGCTCGCAGCGTTGCTCGCTCTCTCGTCGGTCGGCAAGCGCGTGCGCGAGCTTGGCACGCTGAAGGCGCTCGGCTGGACGCAACGGATGGTGGTGCGCCAGATCGCGGGCGAGTCGCTTGCGACGGGGATCCTCGGCGGCATCTTCGGGCTCGCACTCGGGATCGCTGCAGCGCTGCTCATCGACGCGTTCGGGCCGTCGCTCTCGGCGAGCTCGACGAGCGGCGGAAATTTGCTGGGCCTGGGGGCAGCCACGGCGCGGACGGCGACGAGCTCCGTGTCGCTGGATGCGCCGATCGGCATCGGCATCCTTGCGATCGGGTTCGGCCTTGCCCTCCTGGGCGGTCTGATCGCGGGGACTGCCGGTGCACTTCGTGCGGCACGTCTTCGCCCTGCCGACGCACTCAGGCAGGTCGAGTAGTGGAAGCGCTGTACGAGCTCACGAACGTGACCAAGTTCTTCCAGCGGGGGCCGACGACGGTGCGCGCGCTCGACGGCGTCGACCTGCAGATCGCGGCGGGCGAGTTCGTCGCGCTCGAAGGCCCGAGCGGCTCCGGCAAGACGACGCTCCTGCAGTTGCTCGGCGCACTCGACCGGCCCTCGGGCGGCGACATCCTGTTCGAAGGGCGTGACCTCGTCGACCTGCCCGATCACGAGCTCGCCGGCCTCAGGCTCCGTTCGTTCGGGTTCGTGTTCCAGCAGTTCAACCTGATCCCGACACTCACTGCGGTCGAGAACGTCGAGGCGAAGCTCGCGCCGGTCGGGGGCGATCGGGCGCGCGCGCTGCAGATGCTCGGCGAGGTTGGCCTCGCCGATCGAGCCGAGCATCTGCCGGCGCACATGTCGGGTGGCGAGCAGCAGCGGGTCGCAATCGCACGCGCTCTCTCGGTCGAGCCGCGTGTCGTGCTCGCCGACGAGCCGACGGGCAACCTCGACACGACGACGGGCGGCGAGATCATCGACCTGCTCGCGAGCCTGGCGGCCGAGCACGGCTCGACGGTGATCGTCGCGACGCACGACGCGAGCCTCGCGGCACGCGCGCCGCGGCGGGTCGGCGTGCGCGACGGGAAGCTGCTCGGCCCGCTCGCTGCGCTGGTTCGGTAAAAACCCCGGACGCTGCCCGCAGGGGCCGGTGCTAAGGTCGAATTTCAGTGGCCAAGCCGGTTGAGCAGCTTGATTCGGTTGTAATCCGGTTCGCCGGGGATTCCGGCGACGGCATGCAGCTGACCGGGGGCCGCTTCACGTCGGAGACTGCGCTCGCGGGCAACGACCTCGCGACGTTCCCGGACTTCCCGGCCGAGATTCGCGCGCCGGCCGGCTCGCTGCCCGGCGTGTCCGGCTTTCAGCTGCATTTCGCCGACCACGACATCCTCACTCCGGGTGACCAGCCCGACGTGCTCGTCGCGATGAACCCGGCGGCGCTGAAGACGAACCTGGGCGACCTGCCGAAGGGCGGCACGCTGATCGTCGACACCGACGCGTTCACCGACCGGAACCTCAAGAAGGCCGGCTACGAGTCAAACCCGATCGAGGACGGTTCGCTCGACGGCTACCAGGTGCACGCGGTGCAGCTGACGTCGATGACGATCGGCGCGCTGAAGGAGATCGAGGGTGTGACCGCGCGCGAGGCCGAGCGCGCGAAAAACATGTTCGCGCTCGGGCTGATGTCGTGGCTGTACGGCCGCTCGACGAAGACGACGAAGGAGTTCATCGCGAAGAAGTTCGCGAAGCGCCCCGAGATCGCCGCCGCGAACCTGAAGGCGTTCGCGACCGGCTACGCGTTCGGCGAGACGTCCGAGGCATTCGCGGTGCAGTACGAGGTGAAGGCGGCTGCGTTGCCGCCCGGCCGGTATCGGCAGATCACCGGCAACGTCGCGCTCTCGTGGGGGCTTCTCGCTGCGTCGAAGCTCTCCGGGCTGCCGTTATTCCTCGGCGCGTATCCCATTACGCCTGCGTCGTCGATTCTCGAGGAGCTTGCGAAGCACAAGGCCTTCGGCGTGCGCACGTTCCAGGCCGAGGACGAGATCGCCGCCGCCGGAGCTGCGCTCGGCGCGGCCTTCGGCGGTGCGCTCGGCGTCACGACCTCCGCCGGCCCGGGCGTCGTTTTGAAGTCGGAGACAGTCGGCCTTGCGATCGCGCTCGAGTTGCCGCTGCTCGTGATCGACGTTCAGCGCGCCGGGCCGTCTACCGGCATGCCGACGAAGCCCGAGCAGGGCGACCTGCTGATGGTTCTCCACGGTCGCAACGGCGAGTCGCCGGTGCCCGTCATCGCGGCGGCAGGCCCGGGCGACTGTTTCTTCTCGGCGATCGAAGCGGCGCGCATCGCGGTCACGTATCGCACGCCGGTGTACCTGCTGAGTGACGCGTATCTCGCAAACGGCGCCGAGCCGTGGCTCGTGCCCGACATCTCGTCGCTTGCGCCGATCGACGTCGAGTTCGCGGCGGCGGGCGGGGAGAAGTTCCAGCCGTACAAGCGCGACCCCGAGACGCTCGCGCGGCCGTGGGCGATTCCCGGCACGCCGGGCCTCGAGCATCGCATCGGCGGGCTCGAGAAGGCGAACGTGACGGGCAACATCTCCTACGACCCCGAGAATCACGACCTGATGACGCAGCTGCGCGCGCAGAAGGTCGCGGGGGTGAAGGTGCCGGATCTCGAGGTCGACCATCAGGAGGGCGCCGACGTGCTGGTGCTCTCGTGGGGTGGCACATACGGGCCGGTGCATGCGGGCGTGCGGCGGGTGCGGAGCGCGGGCGGCAAGGCGGCGCACGCGCATCTGCGCTGGCTGAACCCGTTCCCGGCGAACCTGGGCGACGTTTTGAAGAGCTACGACCGGGTGCTGATCCCCGAGATGAACCTGGGGCAGCTACTGCAACTCGTGCGCGCGAAATATCTGGTCGACGCGGTCGGCTACAACCGCGTGACAGGCAAGCCGTTCAAGGCGGGAGAGATCCGCGATGCGGTAGAGGCGATGCTGTGAGCCTCGAGGACACGTTCACGCGCGCAGTCGCCGTGACGATTGCGATCGCTCTCGGCACGATGCTCTTGCTCTTCATCGTGGCGTCCACCCTGCAGAGCGTTTTCGGTCTCTTCGTCGCGCTTGTCGTCGCACTCGTCGGCTTCGGTCTCGTCGGCCATCGTGCAAAGAGGCTCGTGGATGAATATGTCTGAGCTGAAGCTGACCGCGAAGGAGTTCAAGTCCGACCAGGAAGTGCGCTGGTGCCCAGGTTGCGGTGACTACGCGATCCTCGCGGCGGTGCAGGGCTTCATGCCCGAGCTCGGCCTTGAGCGCGAGAAGATCGTGTTCGTGTCGGGCATCGGCTGCGCGGCACGGTTCCCGTACTACATGCAGACCTACGGCATGCACTCGATCCACGGCCGCGCGCCGGCGATCGCGACGGGCTTGGCGGTCTCGCGACCGGATCTCTCCGTGTGGGTCGTCAGCGGCGACGGCGACGCGCTCTCGATCGGCGGCAACCACCTCATCCACGCACTCCGCCGCAACGTGAACATCAAGATCCTGATGCTGAACAACCAGATCTACGGGCTCACCAAGGGTCAGTACTCACCGACGAGCGAGCAGGGAAAAGTGACGGGCTCGACGCCGATGGGCAGCGTCGACTATCCGTTCAACCCCCTGAGTCTCGCGCTGGGCGCCGACGCCACGTTCGTCGCGCGCGCGTTGGACACGGACAAGCCGGGCCTGACGAGCGTGCTTCGCCGAGCGGCGAAGCACAAGGGCGCGGCGTTCGTCGAGATCTTCCAGAACTGCAACATCTACAACGACAACGCCTTCGACTTCGTCCGCGACGAGAAGGAAAATCGGATGTACCTTGAGCATGGCGAGCCTGCCGGCGAGACGGGCATCACGCACGACGAGACCGATCTTGCAACATCGTTCGCTCTCTCACGCGTGACGTACGCGACGCACGGCGTCGTTCCGCTCGGCGTGTTCAGGGATGTGCCGCGCTCGAGCTACGACGAGCTCGTGGTGGCGCAACTCGCGAACGCCAAGGGCGACGGCGATCTGCAGACGCTCGTCGGCTCGGGCGACACCTGGCAGATTTAGCGCGTGGGCGGCCGAGTCAGGCCGCGAGCGACTTGCTCGCCTGCCGTTCGCGCGGGATCCGCACGACTTTCCATGCGAGGCCGAGCTTCTCGAGCCCGGTGATCACCCAGCCGCCTGGATCCATCGAGCGTTCGAACCCCGCCATGCCGTGAAAGGCTGACGACGGAAAGGCGTGGTGGTTGTTGTGCCACGACTCGCCGAAGGAGATCAGGCTCAGGATCCACACGTTGCGGCTCTCGTCTGTCGAGCGGAAGCGCCGGCGGCCCCAGAAGTGGCAGATCGAGTTGATCGAGAAGGTGACGTGGTGGAGCAGGAAGATGCGGATCGCGCCACCCCACAAGAGCCCTGTGATCGCGCCCTGCCACGTACCCGAGATCGCGAAGCCGAGCGCGGTCGGCACGGCCAGACCGGCGAAGAGCCACACGAGGAAGAGCTTGTTGATCGTCTTCATGCCGCGTTCGGCGATCAGGTCAGGTACGTACTTCGCGATATCGGCGCGGCCCTCGTGCACGAACAGCCAGCCGATGTGCGCATGGAACAAATTTCTCGCCGCTGCGACGAAGCCGTTGCCGCCGCCGACGTGGGGACTGTGCGGATCGCCCTCGACGTCCGAGAACTGGTGGTGCTTGCGATGGTCGGCGACCCACGCGAGCACCGGGCCCTCGACCGCCATCGACCCGAGAATCGCGAACGTCCAGCGCACCCACTGCTTCGTCTGGAACGCCCGATGGGTGAAGAGCCTGTGGAAGCCGACGGTGATCCCGACCCCGGTCAACACGTAGCCGACGGCGAGTAGACCGATGTCTGTCCAGCCGACCCACGTGTTCCAGAGCAACGCGATCGCAGCGACAAGGCCGATGAACGGGAGCACGACACCGAGCAGGTTCGTGACCTTGTGCGCGCGGCTCACAGCGGAAAGGTAGCTTGCGTCGCCGTGGGCGGGGTCATCTATCAGGTGTATCTCCGTTCATTCGCAGATGCAAACGGTGACGGCATCGGCGATCTTTTGGGGCTGCAAGGGAAACTCGACCACCTCGCGTGGCTCGGCGTCGACACGATCTGGTCGAGCCCGACCTTCCCCTCGCCGAACGTCGACTGGGGCTACGACGTCTCGGATTACCGCGACGTCCACCCCGAGCTCGGCACCCTCGCCGACCTCGACGAGCTGATCGCGCAGGCGCGGACGCGCAACATCGACGTCTGGCTCGACCTCGTCCCCAACCACACCTCCGACCGCCACCCCTGGTTCACCGATCGTCCTCGGTACTACGTGTGGGCGAACGAGATCCCGAACGACTGGACGTCGATCTTCACCGGGGACACGGCGTGGGAGTACGACGCACGCCGCCGCCGCTACTACCTGCACCAGTTCGCGCCCGAGCAGCCCGACCTCGACTGGTGGAATCCCGACGTCCACGCCGAGTTCGAGGCGATCCTCCGCTACTGGTTCGACCGCGGCGTTCTCGGCTTCCGCATCGACGTCGCGCACGGCCTGATCAAGGACCGCGAGCTGCGCGATGGCGTCGAGCACATGCGCGAGCGTCCCGAGGTGCACGCCATCTACGAGCGGTGGCAGGAAGTCGCACGCGCCTACGAACCGAAGCCCACGCTGATGGGGGAGACCTATGTCGAGCTCGACGACCTTCCCGCCTACTACTGCGGACTCGACCTCTGCCAGAACTTCCCGTTCTGCAAGGCCGAGCTCACCGTCGAGCAGATGCGCCCGATCGTCGAGCAGACGCTCGCCGAGTTGCCGGCCGGTGCCGAGCCGCTCTGGTTCGGCTCTAACCACGACCACTCCCGCCTCGCGACCCGCTGGGCAGGCGGCGACGAGCGCAAGGCGCGTGCCGCCCTCTTCCTGCTGCTCACGCTCCCGGGCGCCGCGATCCTCTACCAGGGGGACGAGATCGCACTCCGCGACGGTGACGTGCCGGCCGACCGCACGCTCGACCTCGCGACGCCGCCGCGCGACCCAGAGCGCACGCCCATGCCGTGGACGCCGACCGGTGAGGAGTGGCGCGACCCGTGGCTGCCACTCAGCGACACAACGCGCAACGTCGCCGACCAGCGCGCCGACCCCGGCTCGACCCTCCACTTCGTTCGCGACCTGATCGCGCAGCGGGGGGAATTCGCCGACGACTCCTACGAGACGTTGCCGAGCGGGGAGGGGGTGTGGGCGTACCGCCGCGGCACGCACACGTGCGTGCTGAACCTGAGCGCGGAGCCTGCGACGCACGACAGCGTCACGCTCGAGCCATGGCAGGGCCGCATCGTCTAGCGGACGGCCGGGCGGTTGCTACGCCGGCAGCGAGAGCGAGCCGTCGGCTGCGAGCGTCCAGTGCGGGTTGTGCGCGACCTCCCACGGATGCCCGTCGGGGTCGACGAAGAGGCCCGAGTAACCGCCCCAGAACGTCTGCGCTCCTTCGCGCGCGATCCGCGCGCCCGCGGCGCGTGCCTCGTCGATCACCGCGTCGACCTCGGCCGGTGAGCGCACGTTGTGCGCGAGTGTTACACCGCCCCAGCCGCCGTTGTCTGTGACGCCCGAGTCCGCCGCCAGTTGCTCGCGCCCCCACAGGCCGACCACCATCCCGCCGGACGGGAAGAAGACGACATCGTCCGCGGGCTGCGCGGCCGTCAACCAGCCGAGCGCCTCGTAGAACGCCCGCGCACGCGCCAGGTCGGCGACACCGAGCGTGACGAGGCTGAGCCGCTGCTCCACGCGACGATTCTAGGACGTCGGCACAATCGCGGCGTGAGCTCGCCACCGCTCCTGCGTCCGCTCGCTGATGCCGACCGCCCTGTGGTCGAGCGCCTCTGGCAGCTCTACTCGCACGACATGTCGGAGGTGCGCGGAACGATGCCGAACGACGAAGGCCTCTACAAGGCCGGCCGCCTGCCGGGCTACCTCGATGACGCCGGTTGCGACGGCTTCCTGATCTTGCACGACGGTGCGCACGCGGGCTTCGCGTTCGTCACGGGCACCGACGGCGAGCTGCGGCACATGGGCGACTTCTTCGTCGTGCGTGCGGCGCGCCGGCACCGCATCGGGTACTGCGTTGCACGCGATCTTTTCAACCGCTACCCCGGCCCGTGGGAGATCGGCTTCCAGGGCTCGAACCACGGCGCGCCCGAGTTCTGGCGGCGCGTCGTTGCCGACTCCGTGGGCGAAAGCTGGGTCGAGGAGCGGCGGCCGGTTCCCGGTAAGCCGCACATCCCGCACGACCACTTCATCCTCTTCAGCGCAACCTAGGCGGCGCGCCCGACCAGTTCGAGTTGGCCCGCGGCGTACGTCGTCGTCAACCCGCGCGTGACCCGGCTGATCAGCTTCAGCGACGCGTGATTGTCGGTGCTGATCGTCGCGCTCAGCCGCTCGATGCCCGCCGCGCGCGCCTCGCACGCGAGCCGGTCGACGAGCACGCTCCCGATGCCGCGGCCCTGCCACTCGTCGCTGACCGCGAACGCGATCTCGCCGAGCGCAGCGTCGTCCGTGTCGCGAACCAGGCGCGAGATCCCAACCGGTTTGCCGTCGATCAGCGCGACCAGCACGAGGTGGCGGTCGTCGACCCGTGCGAGCAGTTCGAGCTCCGCGGGAGTGAGCACGTTTTTCGCGCCGCCGAAACGGAGCAGGCGCGATCGCGGCCCGAGGCGGTCGAACACCGCCTGCACCGCTGCGGTTTCGCCGTTTCGCAGCGGGCGAACCGTGATCCCCCTGATCACTTCCGTTCTCATGGATTCCAGGATGGCAGCCGGGCATGGCCCGCCGCGTCGGCCCGACGGGCCATCTTGTCGATATGGCCCGTGCGGGCCATTACGCTTCTCCTACATATGCAGCACGACATTCGCTTTCTCGAGTTCGAGGGACGGCGTCTCGCCTACTCGAGCTACGGCGAAGGCCCGCCGCTGGTTTTCGGGCCGCGCTGGGTCAGCCACCTCGAAGAGGAGTGGGCCGATCCGCGGCAGCGCGCCTTCTACACCGAGGTAGCGCGCACCCACCGAGTGCTGCGCTTCGACCGCATCGGCTGCGGTCTCTCGTCGCGCGAGCTCGACCCGCGGCCGACGATCGAGTCGGAGTCGCGCCAGCTCGAAGCGGTGATCTCCTCTACGGGCGAGCCTGCCGTGATCTTCGCGACGTCGTGCTGCTGCCTCGCCGCATCACAGCTCGCGGTGCGTCGGCCCGAGCTCGTGCAGAAGATCGTCTACTTCGGCGGCTACGCGTCGCGCAACGACATTCCGGATGCGACACGCAATTCGCTCATCGAGTTCATCCGCACGAACTGGCGGCTCGGCGCGCAGATGCTTGCCGGGCTCTTCGACCCGCATGCGAGCGGCGACCAGATAGCCGAGCACACCCGCGTTCAGCGCGCGGCTGCGAGCGCAGAGGCCGCGGCGATCTTCCTCGAGCTCGACATGACCGCTGACCTGCGTAGCGTTGCCCCGCACGTGCAGACGCCCGCGCTCGTACTGCACCGGCGCGGCGACCGCACCGTGCCGATCGGCCGGGGCCGCGAGCTCGCATCTCTGCTCCCGAACGCACGCTTCGTCCCGCTCGCCGGCGACTCGCATCTGCCGTATTTCGACGACCAGCGCGAAGTGATGCGCGCACTCGCCGGCTTCCTGCACAACGATTCGGCGGCCGAGCTCGACGTCTCCTCGCCGCTCACCTCGCGCGAGACCGAAGTGCTGCGTCTGGTCGCGACCGGCATGAACAACAAGGAGATCGCCTCGACGCTCGTGCTCAGCGAGCACACCGTGCACCGCCACGTGGCGAACATCCTGCGCAAGCTCGCGCAGTCCTCACGCGCCGCAGCCGCAACAACGGCTGCCCGCGCCGGGCTGATTTAGCCGAGAGCCATGTCCCGTTCGGGCGGGCAAGTCCACTGATCGTCGGCTGCCCACGAACGGCCGGCTTGCCTGACCCATTGGGACGGGCAAGCGCCCTGTCCGATGTCTGACACCGGACGTGGCCGCCGGGGACGCTTCGGCTGGAAGTGAGCCGCGGCGACGAGGGTGATGGGGCGGGTCGCGGGCTACCTCGTAATCGCGGCGGCGACCGCCTTCGGCGACTCGAGCATCGACAGGTGGCCGGCTCGCGTGATCGAGACGAAGTGCGCGTCGAGATCGATCGCGGCCTGACGTCCCGCCGCGACTGAGTCGATCGAGTCGGCGGCGCCCCAGACAACGACGGCGTTGACGTTGACGGCGAGGAGCTGCGCGTGCGTGAAGCCCGCGATCCCGTTCTTCGCAATCCCCTGCATCGCGCCGCGCGCGCCGGCGGCGCGGAACGGGTCGGTCCACCGCTTCACCTCGGCCCCGTCGAGCTTCGGATGCGCGGCGCCGTAGGCCATCTTCAGGATCCGCTTCACCGCCCACGGCGAGTGCAGCAGGAATCGGTAGAGCGTCGTGAAGAACGGCGAATGGACGAGAGCGACGCGGAGCAGCCGCGGTGGCCCGCCGGTCTTCAGAGCGTCACCGTCGAGGAGCACGACGCGTGAGGCAAGACCCCGGCGCGCCGTCTCGACTGCGACCGCGGCGCCGAGCGAGTGCCCGACCACGATCGGCTTCTTCAGTCCGCGAGCGCGGATGAACGCCTGCACCTGGTCGCCCCAGCGGGCGAGCGTCCACGGCCCGTGCCGCTCGGTGTAGCCGAACCCGTCGAGGTCGAGCGCGTAGACGCGGTGGCCGCGTGCGAGGAGCGGTGCAACCCGGTCCCAGACGAAGGTCGGCTCGACGAATCCGCCGATCAGCACGATCGGCTTGCCACGGCGGCCCCATTCGCGATAGGCGGTCAGGTAGCCGTCGGTGCGCACGAACTTCCCATGCCAGAGCTTCTGCACCGGCACGTTCGGGTCTGAGGTCACGAGGTTGTAGGCGACCGACCCGAGCATGACCACGACCGCGAGTCCGACGATGATCCCGAGCAGGATGCGAAGAACGCGCACGCGCCCAGCCTAGAGCGAGCGATTTCACGAGGAGGTGGAGTCGGCGGCGCCGCAGGGCCGTCGATCTCCACCTCCTACGCGAGAGTCATCACCGAGAACTCAGCCGGCCCGGCAGCGCCGCAAGCTGTCGAACGAAGCGAGTTCTTAGGCGAGCTCATATGCCTAACTATCAGATCATTCGGTTGGAGACCAGGTACGACGCGGTATGAATCCGGTCAGGGGGCCGCGAGAAACGACGCGATTCGCTCGCCGATCACCGCGCCCTGATCCTCCTGGAGGAAGTGCCCGGCTCCTGCGAGCGGCGGGTCGAGCTCGGCTCGCGGGAGCAACTCGGCCATCATCTGGGCGGCGCGCCGCGAGAAGATCGGGTCGCTGTCGCCGAAGAGGACGAGCGCCGGCCGGTCGAATGTCTGCAGCGCATCGCGGACCGCGAGCATCGCAGGCCCGGAAGGATGGTCGGCGCCGGTCGCGACGAGCTCGGGGAACTGCACGACGCCGACGCGTGACTCCGGCACCGGGAACGGCGCGTCGTAGCCCGCAATCACCTCGTCGCTCGTCGGCTGCACGAGTGACATGCGCACGAGCTGACCGGGGACGATCTCCGTGTCGACGCGGCGCATGAACGCCTGGAAGCGCAGCCATTCCTCGTTCGGTGCGCGCGCACCGATGCCGGTGTTCATGACGACCAGGCGCGCGACACGCTCGGGGTTCTCGACCGCGAAGCGAAAGCCGAGCGGGCCGCCCCAGTCCTGCATGACAACGGTGGCGTTCCGCAGGTCGAGCTCCGCGGCGAACCGCGCGAGCGACTCGGTGTGCCGGTCGTAGGAGTACCAACCGCGCTCGGTTGGCTTGTCGGAGCGTCCAAAGCCCAAGTAGTCGGGCGCGATGCAGCGCCCGCTGCCGACGAGCTTCGGGATCATCTTCCGGTAGAGGAACGACCACGTCGGTTCGCCGTGCAGAAGCAGGATCGGGTCGCCGTCGCCCTCGTCGAGGTAGTGCATGCGCAGGCCGTCCTGCTCGACGTAGTGCGGCGCGAACGGAAAGTCCGGCAGGCCCTCGAAGCGCTCGTCGGGTGTGCGGTACGCGTCGATGGCGCGAGCCTACGCCTCGCGCAGGCTGAGTTTCAGTCGGACTCGTCCTCCGCCGTCGGTGGTGCCGCGAGGATGACGCGCTCGGGCGGCCGTCTCGGCAACTCTGAGCTGACGTACGAGCGCACCGCCTCGGCGATGCCGATGTCTTTCTTCGCCTGCTCCGAGAGAAACCAGCGATGCTCGAGCACCTGGTGGAAGATCTCCGCCGCGGGCAGCCGCTCCCACAGCCCCTCCGGGACGGCTGCGACGGTCGGCTCGAACACTTCGTCGCGCCACCTCGAGGCCACGACCGACTCGGGCAGCGTTCGGCCTTCCTTCCGTTCCAGCGCCTCGCGATACCGGGCGAGATCGTTCAGCATGCGCCGCGCCTGGTTCTCCTGCGCGTCGAGGCCTGTCAGACGCAGCAGCCGGTGACGGTGGTGGCCCGGCTCGACGACGTGCGGATCGAGCCGCAGGCGGTAGCCCTCGGGTGTCGCATCGAGCTGGATCTCCTCGACGTCGAAGCCGAGGCCGTTCAGGCGCCTCAGGCGCTCGTCCACCTTGAAGCGCTCATCCTGCCCGAACACCTCCTCATGTGTGAGCTCACTCCACAGCGCCTCGTACCCGCGTACGATCTCGGCGGCGATCTCGTCGGGGTCGAGGTCGTCCGGCAGCCCGACCTCCGCGTCGACGTCGAGCAGTTCGCCGATCACATTCGTCTGCGCGATATCGAGGTCGTACGCGCGTTGCCCATCGGAGAGCGCACCGTGCAGCTCGCCCGTCTCCGCGTCGACCAGGTAAGCCGACAATGCGCCCGCGTCACGACGGAAGAGCGTGTTCGAGAGCGAGCAGTCGCCCCAGAAGAACCCCCGTAAGTGCAGTCGCGTCAGTAGCTCGACGAGGCCGTTCAGCAGGTGCGTCCGCAGATCGGGGATGCCCGCGCCGGAGAAGAGCGCGCGGTACGGGAGCGAGTACTCGAGGTGGCGTGTGATCAGCACGGCATCGAGCTCGCCACGGCCGGTGACGATGCCGACTGCCTCGACGACCGGCAGACCCTGGCCCTCGAGCCGCCGCAGCAGCGTCCACTCGCGCTGCGCCGGGCGCGCAGGCAGCTCCTTCAGGGCATACAGGGCGCCGTCGTACTCGACGAACCGCACGACGTGCCGGCTGATGCCTCGAATCAGACTGACGAATCGCTCCGACTGCCATTGCTCGAGCGGCTCGCCCCAGGGCAGGTCGAGAAATGTCGGATGGCCCGTGCGGGCGACGAGCTGGAACTCGGGCGTGCTCATCGCTCGATCGTCGAGTTGTCGAACGCCCGCACACCGCCTGGGCTCGCGACGACGGTGTTGTGCCCGATCTGCGCGTGCGCGAAGTAGTGCGCCTCGATCGCCACACCCTGCCGCGCGAGATCCTGGTTGCCGTCGACGCGCGTACCGGCGATCACGTTGTCTCTGATCTCGCATTCGGAATGGTCCTCGCAGAGGATGCCGACTCCGAGCGCAGCGCTCACCTCGTTGCCGCTCGCCATATCCATCGACATCTCGCCGAGTGAGATCCCGCGCACCGTCGTGTCGAGGATGTGGTTCGACATCACGTTCACGGCCGAAGAGTGGGTGACGATTCCCTCGCGCACGCCCGCGATCGTGCAGTGGGAGACCATGCTCATTGCGCGGCCCATCGAGTAGGAGATGTCCACACCCTGCACCCACGGCCCCGATGGCGCGGCGACGACGCAATTCTCGATCATCACCGCCGCGTCGCGCACGTGGATCGCATCGACCGTGACATGCAGTACACGTACGTGGTCGAGCATGACGTGCGACGCGTGCTCGATGTCGACGCCGTTCTCGCCTCCGACGACGGTGACGTGGCTGATCGTCACTTTGTTCGAACGCACGACGATGCCGCCGAGCACCGTGCCGCCGGTGAGCGTCTCGGGATGGCGAATCACGATCGGCCCCTGCACGGTGCCGTGCAGGTGCACCGTCGGTGGTCGTGTGGCGTACGCGCCACCGAGGCCGCCGACGACGACCGCGGCGACGGCGACCGCCGTGAGAGCGCCGCCGCGTCCGAGCTCCCCGCCCGACTCGCCGTACTCGAGGCGCGCTCGCGGAAAGAGTGCATGCGCGCAGAGCTGTGCGGCGAGCCACGCGACCGCGTAGAGCGCGAGCGCCCAGCGGAGCGGAGCCATGATCCCGAGCCAGTGCATGCCGCCGTAGAGCACTCCCAGCTCGAGCGCGCCGAGTGGCAGCGCAGCCCAGCCGGGTTGGTAGGCGAGCACGCGGTCGTAGACGAGTGCGTCGAGCAACACTCCGAGCGCCAGCATCAACGCGACGAGCTCGATCGCCCACCAGGTGTGCAACGCGAGCGCGACGGCGAGCGCCGGCAGCGCCGACGCGAGCCGCGACCCGATGCGTCCTCTCAGCGTGTACGACATACGCGGCGGAGGTGGGCGCGGGCGGCGTACTTTGCGCCTGCGATCGTGTCGGCGGCGGGAAACGCCCACTGCCCGGCGACGCCCGCGAGCGAGAGCGTGCGTTCATCATCGGTGAGCCGGGCCACGGTGGAGTCGGGTGCAAGCACAATCCAGCGGTCGAAGGTCTCGAGGCCATGCGCCTCGACGAGGTCCGCGAGCAGCGGATCGTGGGCGAACCCCTGCTCGAAACCGGTCGCCGCGATCACCTGCTGGGAGCCGTTCACCTCGCGCATCACCCGGAACCGCCCCTCGCGCTCGGCGACACGTAGGGGCTCGTCCCATGCACGCCCCGGCGGGTAGGACGGTGTCGAGAGCTCGCGGAGGCGCGTCGCTCGAGCGCCATGCGACAAGTCGTGGAACGAGGCGAGCCCTCGCTTGGAAAAGAGCGGCCGCGGAACGTTGAGCGGACGCCGCAACGGCTCGCGGCGCCGTACGGAGATCACCTCGGCACCGGCCGCGAGCGCGTTCAGCCACTCCGTGGCTGCGGCCATGCCGGCGCCGACCACCGTCACCTCCGACGCGTAGTCGTGTGGCTCGTACGCGTGCACTGCGTTCGGCAGGTCGTCGGGACGCGCCAGCCCCGGATGGCCCGTCGCGACGAAGACGTGTGCGTATGGCCCGATGCCGTCGAGCTCGAAGCCGCCCTCGACCGCCCGAATCCGTTCGACGCGCCGTTCGCGAAAGCTCACGTCCCAACCGCTTCGCCCACGAACCCGTGCCGCGTGCGCGAGGAAGTCGTCGACGGTCGGGTGGTAGCGGTTCGCGATCGTCGCGAGAAGTGGCGCGGGCGAGCCACGGCGCGCCGCCTCGCGCAACGCAAGCCCAGGGAACGCGGCCGCGGCGAGATGGCCGTCCGACTCCGAGCGCATCCGTCGCTGCCTGATCGCCTCGGCGCGCGAGTGCCACACCGTCGTCGGATCGGCGTGCGTCCCGAACACCGTGATCTCCTCGGCCGCGACGCCGCCCCGCCGCAGGGTCGCGTAGCCAGCGAGCGCCGTGAGCCCGCTACCGACGATCGCGCAGCGCACGGGAGCTACTTCACCGAGCCGGCGAGCAGGCCCTGCACGAAGTACCGCTGAAACGCGAAGAACACGCCGAGCGGAATGACGAGCGAGATGAACGACGCCGGCGCGATCAGGTCGATGTTCGCGCCGAACTGGCGCAAGTTGCTGAAGATCGCCACCGTGATCGGCTGCACGTTTTGCCCAAAGGTCAGCGCTACGATCAGGTCATTCCAGGTCCAGAGAAACTGAAAGATCGAGAGCGACGCAATCGCGGGCAGCCCAAGCGGCAACACGAGCCGGACGAAGATTCGCAGCTCGGACGCGCCGTCGATGCGCGCCGACTCGAAGATGTCACGCGGGATCCCGACGAAGAAGTTGCGCAGCAAGAAAATCGCGAACGGCAGCCCGAACGCGGCGTGGAAGAGGATGATCCCGAGCACCGTGTCGTAGAGGTGCAGGTTGTTGTAGAGCGAGAACATCGGGATGAGGGCCATCTGCAGCGGCACGACGAGGAGACCGATCACGGCGATGAAGAGCCAGTCGCGCCCGGGGAACTCGAGCCACGCGAACGCGTAGCCCGCGAGCGACGCGAGAATGACGACGAGCACGGTGTTGCCGACGGCGATCTCGATCGTCGTCACGAGCGAATGCATGATCGCGTGGTTGTGAAAGACCATGCGATAGTTGTGGAAGGTCGCTTCACTCGGCTTCGAGAAGATCTGCCACCAGCCTTTCGTGGTGAAGTCCTGGGCGGGCAGGATCGAGGTGAGGAAGAGGCCGATCGTCGGCACGAGCCAGAGCAGCCCGACGAACGCCACGAGAATCTGCACGGGCGCCTTGGCTGCGACGCGCACGATCCGGGTAGCGAGGCTGCCACGCGGGTCGATGATGACCGGCGGCGCGGTCGTGGCTGCCATCAGGCTTCCCTCCGGAAGTTGCGGATGTTGAGTGCGAGCACGGGGATGACGAGCAAGAACAGGAAGACGGCGATCGCGGAGCCGACGCCGAAATCGTTTGCGCCGCCGAACGACGTGCGCCACATCGCGAGCGCGATCACGTTGGCGGCGTTCTGGGACGAGCCGGGTGCGAGCGTGATGACGAGGTCGAACACCTTCAGGACGTTGATGAACATCGTCACCAGGACGACCGTCAGCACCGGCCAAAGAAGCGGGATCGTGACGCGGCGAAACACCTGCCACTCACTGCCGCCGTCGGTGCGCGCCGCCTCGAGCACGTCGCGTGGCATCGCCGCGAGCCCGGCGGCGATCACCACCATCGCGAACCCGGCCCAGATCCAGATGTAGGCGATGATCAACGCGGGCGTGATCAGCTTCGTGCCGAGCCACGCGAAGCCGCCCCACGGCTTGTTGAAAGTCGCCGAGCCGATCGCGGCCTGATATGTGCCAGGCCCCACGTTCTTGAAGGCGAAGCCGCCGTCGGAGCCCGTGCTCGTTGACTGCACGGTCTTGCCGCCGCTCCGCAACTCGACCGTGACGCCGGGCAGGCTCTGCTCACCCTGCTCGACCTTGCCGGCGACACCGCCGCCCGGCTTGAAGTCGCGCCAGACCGTCCCCGTGATCTCGCCGGGTTTCGACACCGCCTGCGCGGCCTGCGTCGCGCCCTTCGGCACAGCCTCGGGCGCGATCCCCGTCAGCCCGAGCAGCGCGATGCCGCCGGGATGGAGCGGCGTCTTCAACACGAGGCCCTTCGACGGCGTGCCCGTGAGCGTCGGCGTCGAGGGCAATGCATCGGGCAGCACGCCCGGGCTCTTCACCGCATCGGCAGCGACGCGTCCGAGCGCGTTGATGGCGCCCTGGCTCGGATCCTGGATGTACATGATCCGCCACGTGATGCCGGTCGCGAACGCGGAGACCGCCATCGGCAGGAAGATCGCCGTCTTGAACGCGACCGCCCACGGCACTTTCTCGGTGAGCACGGCGAACACCAGACCGAGCGCCGTCACGAACGCCGGAACGACGAGCACCCAGATCGCGTTGTTCTTGATCGCCGTCGTGAGCGCCGATGTGGTGAAGAGTGTCTTGTAGTTGTCGAACCACACGAACTGCGAGCCCGACTGGCTGAAGAAGCTGCGGCCGAACGTGTAGATCGTTGGGTAGAGGATCCAGACCCCGAGCAGCAGCAGCGCCGGTGTCAGGAACACCGTGCCCGTGCTGTACCGGCTCAGCCGACCGGGTTCGTCGGCGGCAGGCGGAGCCGCCCCGAGGGACGGCTCCGCCGAGATGCTGCCGCTACTCGTCAACGGCCGCTACTTGCCCTTCTTGTACGCAGCCGTGGCGGCCGCCTCGAGCTTCTTCTGGATGCCCGTGACGTCCTTCGGGTTGCGCAGGAAGTTCTGGAAGAGTCCCCATTCGCCCTGGCCCACGGTGGCGCCGAACGAACCAGGCTGCTCATCCGACATGTCGAACACGACGTTCGTCGCCTTCGCAACCGCGCCGGCCGTGGCCCGCGTGATCGCATCGGGATAGACGCTCGCGCTCATGTTCTTGTTCCCCGTGGCGAAGCCGCCGTGCTTTGCCCACGCCGCAGCAGCCTGCGGCGAGGCGAGGAACTTCACGAACGCCTCGATCGCCGGGTTGTCTTTGAACGCGACGATCGTGTCGCCGCCGATCTCGACTGCCGGGCCTGAACCGTTGATCGACGGGAACGGGAACTCGCCGTAGTCGATGTTCGCCTTTGCCTTCACGGTCGCAACGCCCGGGACGAAGTCGCCTTCGATGACGATCGCGGCCTTCGGCGGGTTCTGGAACACGTTGTTCACCGAGTCGGGGAACTGTGTCTGCACGGCACCCGACGTTCCGCCGGCCATGTTCGCCCCGTTGCCGACGATCTGGGCCATCGTCTTCAGTGCAGCCGTGACCGACGCGTCGGTCCACTTCAGCTTGTGAGCGGAGAGCAAGTTGTACTTCGCTGCGCCCGCCTGGCGGAGATAGATGTTCTCGAACAGGTCGGTCAGCGTCCAACCGTCGGAGCCACCGATCGAGAAGGGCGGCACACCCGAGGAGCGGATCGTGCCGGCGTTCTTGATCAGCTTCGTGAAGGTCGCCGGGGCAGTGACACCGGCGTTCTTGAACGCGTGAACGTTGTACCAAACCGTCGACTTGTTGCTCGCCTTGAAGACGAGGCCATACAGCTTGCCGTTGAACGTGCCGAGCTTCACCCACGACGGCGCGAAGTTGGCCGCCATCGCTCCCTTCGCGTACGAGATCGGCTTCAGCGATCCCTTGTTCGCGAACTGCTGGATCAGACCCGGCTGAGCGATGTCTGCCATGTCCGGCGGACGTCCGCCTGCGACCGAGGTCGCAAGGATGGTCGGCAGGTTGTCGCCGAGCGACTTGTAGTTGACGTGGATGTTCGGGTTCGTCTTGTTGAACGCCTTGATCACATCGCCGAAAGCAGATGCTTCGGCGCCGCTCCAGACACCGTCGAACGTGATCGAGCCGGACGCCGCAGTTGTCGCCGTCGACGAGCGGTGTGCCGTGGCGCCGAGCGCAGCCGTCGCAAGGACGGCGAGTGCGAGCACGAGCCCGGCGAAGAGGTAGAGACGTCTCACAGTGCTCCTTTCGTTCTTGGTTCAGTCGTAGATCCCGAGCCCTGTCTCGGGATCGAAGAAGTGCAGGGCGCGCGTATCGACGACCGCGCGGATCGTGTCCCCGGTCTTGACCTTCGAGCGGGCGCCGAAACGGCCGACGATCACCGCCTCGTCCGCTTTCGCGCCGATCGGCGCGTCCGAGTGCGACGTCCCGGCGTCGTCGGCGAGCTCACGCGTCTCGTCGGTCTCGGCGTGGGCGCCCTTGATCGCGAAGTGGGCCATGATCTCCGAGCCGAGCGCCTCGCGCAGCTCGAGCCGTCCCGTCAGCACCCGCTCCTTCGGTGCGTCGCCGGCGAGTGCTTCGTCTTCGAGATCCTCCGGCCTGATTCCGATCACGACCGGGCGACCTGCGAACTTCGTCAGTGCAGGCCGTGCGTCGAGGGTTTCCTTGCCGAGAGCGATCCGCTGGTTTCCGATCACCGCGGTCACGCCGCCGTTCTGCTCGAGGGTCGCGTCGAGCATGTTCATCGCGGGACTGCCGATGAAGCCGCCGACGAACAGGTTGAGCGGTCGGTCGTAGAGCGTCTGTGGGTCGTCAACCTGCTGAATCTCGCCCTTGCGCATCACTGCGACGCGGTCGCCCATCGTCAGGGCCTCGACCTGGTCGTGCGTGACGTACACCGTCGTCACGCCGAGATCCGACTGCAGCTTCGAGATCTCCGCGCGCGTCTGCACGCGCAGCTTCGCATCGAGGTTCGAGAGCGGCTCGTCCATGAGGAACGCTGCCGGCTCGCGGACGATCGCACGGCCCATCGCGACGCGCTGCCGCTGGCCGCCGGAGAGTGCGCGCGGCTTGCGCTTCAGATACTCGCCGAGGCCGAGCAGGTCCGCCGCCTTCTGCACGCGCGCCTCGATGTCGGCTTTCGGCATCTTCTTCAGGCGCAGGCCGAAGGCGATGTTCTCGTAGACGGAGAGGTGTGGGTAGAGCGCGTAGCTCTGGAAGACCATCGCGATGTCGCGGTCACGCGACGGAACGTGGTTGACCACGCGATCGCCGATCTTCAGGACGCCTTCCGAGATCTCCTCGAGCCCCGCGACCATGCGGAGGGCGGTGGTCTTGCCGCAACCCGAGGGGCCGACGAGCACCATGAACTCGCCGTCCTTGATCTCCAGATTGAGATCGTTGACCGCGCGAGTCCCGTCGGGATAGATCTTGCTGACTCGTTCGAACGCGACCTGCGCCATCGATAACCCCCAGTGCTGTCCGGGTGCTGCGAAAGCGGAACGTCGTCGAGTCTACGACTTTGGTCGCACTCGGTGCGTCAAGCAGCAACCCGCTCGGCTGGAGCTTCGGCGACGACCGGTGCAGTGCGAGCCGCGCGCCGCGGCCGCTTCACGGCCCACGCGCCGATCGCCGTCGTCGCGAGTGCGCTCGAGCCACCGACGAAGAACGCGAGCTCGGTGCCGCCGGCGTCGCACAGGTAGCCGACGATCAGCGCGCCGAAGGGCGCGAGGCCGTTCCAGGCGTAGTAGTAGAGCCCGAGCACGCGGCCGCGGATGTAGTCGGGGCTTGCGAGCTGAATGGCGCTGTTCGAGTTCGCGGTATAGCTCGTGAAGAAGACACCGGCGACGAAGAGCAGCACGCCGGCGAGGGCGGTCGAGCGGACGGGCGCGAGCAAAAGCTCGCACAGCCCGAAGCCGCCGGCGCCGGCGAACATCACGCGCCACGTCGTCCGTGAGAAGGCAGCCGCCGAAAGTGCGCCCACGAGGGCGCCCCCACCGAAGCAGGCCGAGATGACTCCGAACGTGCGCGGCCCGGCGGCGAGGGTCGTCTTCGCAAGCAGCGGCAGCAGGATGTTGAAGTTGAAGCCGACTGCCGAGAAGACGACCATCATCGAGAGAGTCACGAGCACGGTGCGATTGCGTCGCGCGTAGGCGAAGCCCTCACGCGTGCCGCGCCAGAGCGTGGGGTGGCGCCGGTCGAGCAGCGGGTAGAGCTCGGACACGCGCATCGCGAGCAGGCCCGCGAGGACGGCGACGAAGCTCATCGTGTTGATCGCGAAGCACCAGCCGGAACCGACCGCGGCGATCAGCACGCCCGCGAGCGCGGGACCAAAGATGCGTGCGGTGTTGAAGAGGCTCGAGTTGAGCGCGATCGCGTTCGGCAGTTCGTCGCGGCCGACCATCTGGAACGTGAGGTTCTGGCGCGACGGTGCGTCGAATACGAGGGCAGTTCCAGTCAGCGCGGCGATCACGTACACCTGCCACAGCTGCACGTGCCCGAGCAGCGTGACAGCCGCGAGAATTGCGGAGAAGAACATCTGCACCGACTGCGTGACGATGACGATGCGCCGGTTGTCGAACCGGTCGGTGACGACGCCTGCGAGCAGACCGAGTAGCGTGAACGGCCCGAAGCGGCAGGCCGCAAGCAGACCGACCGCGAGCCCGCGCGAGTGCGGCTCGAGCGAGACGACGAGCCACGCCATCGTGATGTTCTGCATCCACGTGCCGGCGACGGATGTCAGTTGCCCGAAGAAGAAGAGGCGGTAGTTCCGGTGGCGTCTCAGTGACGCGAATGTGCGGGCGGACGCGAGTTTGAGTAGCGTCACGCGTGCCTGAACGGTCTCATCTGGTGCGCGCCTCCACCAACTTCTCGAGCGCGGGCAGCGCTGCTTCGATCGCCTCACGCTCGTCGTCGGTGAGGCCCTTCAGGTGCTCGGCGAGCCACGCGGTGCGGCGCTTGCGGACGTCCGTCAGCACCTTGTCACCGGCGGCGGTGAGCGTCAGCCCGATACGACGCCGGTCCGCGGCGCGCGTGCGCTCGATCAGCTTCGCCGTCTCGAGCCGGGCGATGTGGCCCGACATCCCGGGCGCGGAGATGCGTTCGCGCTCCGCGAGCGCCGACGCCGTGATCCCGGGCGACTTCTTGATCTGGATCAGCAGCGACACCTGGCCGCCGGTCACCCCGAGCGAGTGGATCTCTCGGCGAAGCTCGCGCGCAACGCGCAGAAGCACCGGCCGCAGTCGGTTCGCCAGGGTCGCAGAGTCAGTCGCCATGGAAATCATTAACCTCGTTAACTATATCAGATCTCCCAGACGCCACCCGAGACGAGCCTGACGCGGCGGCCCTTCCGGGTGACGCCGACCGCCTCGAGGTCGTCGGTGCCGATCATCACGTCGATATGCGTCTTCGCCTGGTTCACGCCGTAGCGCTTGCGTCCGAGCGGAATCGTGCGGGTCTTCGCAAAGCCCGACCCGAACGCCATGTGGGCCGCGGCGTTTTCGTCCAGGAGGCCGTTGTAATAGATCAGGCCGGTCTGGCCGATGCGCGACGACGAGTCGACGAGCGCGATCTCCCCGAGACGATCGGCGTTCGGGATTGCACCGAGGTAGCGAGAGAACCAGTCGCGATCTGACTGACGCTTCGCCTTCAGGCGAACGAGGCGGCCGCCGCGGAACTCACCCGAGAGATCCTCGAGCACGCGTCCGCCGAAGCTGCGCGGGCGAGAACAGCGGAACGTCCCCTCCGTCGCCGAGGCGTCCGGGGAGATGAAGCATTCTTCGGTCGGGACGTTCATCGCGATCTTGCGACCCCAGTGATCGGTCTCGCCGCCGCCGCGCCACATCGAGAACGGCGCGATCTTGAAGCGCAGGTCGGTGCCATGGTCTCGTACCTCGAGTTCGACGAGGTCGAGCTTTGTCAGCCGTGTCGCGCGGCGGCGCAGGGTCGCGAGATGCGCGGTCCAGCCGGTGTGACCGGGCGGGTCGTTCGGGCCGACGCGACAGAACGAGAGGATGTCCCGCCCGAGCCGCCGCTGCGCTTTGACGGTGTCGATGCCGGGAAAGACGCGGGCCGCCCAGTCCTCGGTCGGCCAGGCGCAGATCGTCCCGCGCAACCGACCCTCTCGCCGGACGCGGGCCATCTCGGCGCCCGCGGCGAGCCGCTTCGAGTCCTCGGCAACGCGCTCCGGCGGCAGTCCGGCGACGACGTCGAGCTCGCCCATCACCTGGAGGATCGCGACGTCCTCGTTGCCGAGGGCGCGGACGCGGTCGCGCTGCCACGAGGCGCGGTTGCCGAGCGCCGCGTTCGAGGCGTTGAGGATCCGCGCGGCGTAGAGCCGCCCGTCCTCGTACTCGACGTCGACGGCGGCCGCGCCGGCGCGATAGGCAGCCTCTGCGACCGCCACAGCGAGGTCGCGATGCGGAATGGCGGCGCGTTGGAGGAGCGTGTCGCCGCGACGGAGCGCGAGGCAGCCACGGACGAGCATCTCCGCGTAACGCTGAAGCTCGTCGGGCTTCATCGGTGGCTTCGGCATTCGTTAGGGACCGTAATGGGTACGGTCAGCTCATGCCGAACCCCCTCGACTCACTGCGGGCTCTCGGCGAGCAGTTGCGCGCTCAGATCGGCGAGGAGCTCGATTTCGACGTGCTTCGGAGGCAGGAGCCCGCCCGTCCGCTCGAGGAGTTGCTGATCGAGCTCGATTCGCTGCCGGGGCTCGAGTCGGTCAAGGAGCAAGTTCGCGCGCTCGTCGCGTTTCTGCGGGTGCAGGCGCGGCGCAAGGAGGCCGGCCTTCCCGAGGTCGCGACGACGCAGCACCTTGTCTTCCTTGGCAATCCCGGGACCGGCAAGACGACCGTGGCGCGGCTGCTCGCGCAGATGTACCGGTCGATGGGGCTCCTCTCGCGGGGGCAGCTCGTCGAGGTCGATCGCGCCGGGCTCGTCGGGCAGTACGTCGGGCTCACCGCGATCAAGACGGAGCGCGTCGTGCGCAAGGCGCTCGACGGCGTGCTCTTCGTCGACGAGGCCTACGCGCTTGCGCGAGACGGCGAGCGGCTCGACTTCGGTGACGAGGCGATCGAGACGCTGCTCAAGCGCATGGAGGACAATCGCCATCGGCTTGTCGTGATCGTCGCCGGCTATCCGAGGCTCATGCGCCGGTTTCTCGAGTCGAACCCGGGGCTGCGTTCGCGTTTCTCGCGCGAGATCGAGTTCCCCGACTACTCGACCGACGAGCTCGTCGAGATCTTCGGGCGCTTCGCCGCCGAGTCGAAGTACTCACTCGGTGATGGGACGCCGGAGACGCTGCGGTCGATCTTTGCGGGCGCGGGGCGCGACGACTCGTTCGGCAACGCGCGCTTCGCGCGCACGCTCTTCGAGCAGGCACTGAACGCGCAGGCGCTGCGCCTTGGAGAGGGCGACGTCGAGCGGCTGACGCACGACGAGCTGATGAGCCTGACCCCGGCGGATCTGCTGGCAGGCGCCCGCGCGCTCGGCGAAGAGCCACCCCCGCCGCGCACCCCCTGGTTCAGCCGCAAGCGCTAGCCCTCAACGCGGTGCCGTCGTCCCGGTGCCGTCGTCCCGGTGCCGTCATCCCGGTGCCAGACACCAGCACGAGACAGTAATTTCTTGTCCACATTCGAGGCCAACTCCAGGAGGAGAGCCGTTTCTGGCGGGACATGTCCGGTGCCAGGCACGGCTACGAGAGCGTGACGATTTGTCCCCGCGGCCGAACGTGAAGGAAGCCGAGACCGCGACTACCCTTGAGCCGCATGAAGCGGGTTGTCGTCCTCGCCGTCGCAGCTGCGCTCGTTGCGCTCGCGGCCGTACCACGGCCGGCGCCCGCCGACACCGCACCCGGCTGCGGCCTGCCCGCCAAAGGACCGCTCTGGATCGACTACGCCGGGCACAACGCCCCGATCATCCCGAAGCCGGGGATGATCCTCGCGCTCTCGTCGGGCACCGAGTTGCCTGCGCAGTTGCGGCAGGCGGGCGCGTCGACGATCTTCTTCGACCTGCATCTGAACGACCGGGTCGGCACGACGTCCGCACCGGCCGATCCGGCGTCGATCGCCGCGAAGGCGCAGAAGGAGTTCGCGTTCGCGCAACAGGTAACGGGCTGCGCGACACCGCTCATCGCGGAGAACGAGCTCTTCGGAGCGCAGACGCAAACGCCGTGGAGCGCGACGAACGCGCAGTACCGCGCCAACGTGCTCAGCCTCCTGCGCGCGCTCGACGCGCTCGGCGCGACGACGGCGATCACGATCGCGAACCCGCCCTACACGGGTGGCGACGCCGCCGACTGGTGGCGGCAGGCAGCGCAGGCATCGATTCTCATCAGGCAGGTCTACTTCACCTCGCCCGGACCGAAGGCGCTCTTCAAGCTCGGCCCCGAGCGTGCAAGCCGCGCGATGCGAAACGGGCTCCGCGGCCTCGTCGCCCACTTCGGCGCAATCGGCATTCCTGCCGGCCGGGTCGCGCTCGAGCTGCAGTTCCAGTCGGCGCTCGGTCAGGGTGGACGCCAGGGCTTGCAGCCGCGGTCGGCATGGCTCGAGATCGTGAAGCTCGAGGCGCTCGCTGCGAAGCAGGTCGCGGCCGAGACGAAGATCCAGGGTGTGTGGTCGTGGGGCTGGCCGAGCTTCTCTGCCGCCGGCGACGATCCCGACAAGCCCGCCGCGGCGTGTGTCTATCTCTGGGCCCGCGACCCGAACCTCTGCAACGCGCCGCTCGTTGCCGGCGCGGGGTTCGACGCGTCGCGCACCGAAGGGCAGATCGCGCTGGCGGCCGGCGTCCGCTGCACGCTGGCCAACGTGACGATCACCAAGTCGGACGTGGCCCGCGTCGCCGCGATCACCGGCGATCGCGAATCCGCGGCGAGCGCGCTCCTCGAGCGGTCGGTGCTCCGGGCGGCGACCCCGGTCGATCCGCAAAGCGTGCTCGCCGCGGAGCGCTGGATCGTCCGCGATCGCTTCTCCGGCAGCGCGCTGCGCTACCGCGCCGCACTCGCCGACGCCGGCGTCCCGATTGCAGATGCACGCGCCATCATCGCCGACCGCATCGCCCGCGGAATCGTGGAAGAGCGTTTCCGCCCGCACGCCTCGTCCGCGGGAGAGATCGCGGCGTTCCTCTCGACGTACGCGACGACGAATGTTCGGCTCGTGTCGGTGACTCCTGAAGCGCCCTGGCTCGGCGACGCGTTTCGCGGCTTCGCCGTGCAGACGATCGCGCCCGACCAGGTGTTCACGCTTGAGGCCGGGACACGTACGCGCATCGACACGGTCGACGGGCCGTTCGCGGTGCTTCCGCTCGGCCCGCCTCTACCGCTGTTCGCGTTGCCGCCGGCTCGCGCGCGGGATGTCGCGCGCGGTGTTCTCGGGCGGTTCGCGAAGGACGACGTGTTCCAGCGCTGGCTTCGCGCTCAGGAAACCGCCCCGCTCGCACAGGCCGTCTGTGCGCGCGACGCGCTGCCCGTGAAGGGCGACGTCGACCTGACCGCCTGGCTGCCGTTCCTCGGCGGGTGATCCTCGGTCTAGGCGACCGAGTTCGCCAGTGTCTTCGCGACGAGCGCCGCGAGCGCCGCCGGGTCGAATGGCTTGGTCACGTAGGCAAGTGCTCCGAGCCCGGCTGCGCGCGCCTCGTTTCCCTCCCCAACCTCACCGCTCAGGAAGACGAGGGGAATCGCGCGGGTCCGCCTGTGTTTGCGGAGCGCCTCCGCCAGCTGAAAGCCGTCGAAGCCGGGCATCCTCACGTCCGTCAGGACGAGATCGGGCCGCTCGAACCGTGCGCGGGCGAGACCGACCTGGCCGTTCGCAGCCTCGAGGACACGCAGCCCTTCGAGTTGCAGGTTGATCGAGCAGATCTCGCGGATCGCGGCGTCGTCGTCCACGATCAGGACGCATGGCCGCGTCGAGCCGTGCGGGACCTTCTCAGGGGTGATAGCAGCGGTGTTCATCTTCGATCCTCCCAGTCGCCGAGCATGGCCGCCGCCGGGATGTTCCCGACCGGCACTGCTCCGACCTACGCTGCTGAGGGCGGATCGTTTCTCGCGTCCGGCTGATTGGGCCGCGAGGGTCCTTACGCTGCGCCGGGGTTCTGCCGGCGCCGCTTCCCGGACCATAGCTCTTTTCGCTTCGATATTCTTCCTCGATTCGGGCGAGTGTCGAAAACCACTGACGCAGGGCTGAGAACGAACCCCGCTCAGCATCTCCGCGTCCTGATCGCGAACGAGCGCCGCGACCGTCTCGCGCTGCTCGCAGAGGTCGTGGCGGGGCTCGGGCACGAGGTGATCGCGCGGGAGATCGAGGTCGAGGAGGTCGGCTCCGTGACCGCCCGCGAGCGTCCGGATGTCGCGCTCGTCGGGCTCGGCCTCTCGACGAGACATGCGCTCGAGCTGATCGACCGGATCGTGCACGAGTCGACCTGCCCGGTGATCGCCCTCCTCACCGTCGAGGAACCCGTATATGTGAAGGAGGCGGCACGGCGCGGAGTGTTCGCGTACATCGTCGACACGACGCCGGAGGAACTGCAGAGCGCGATCGACGTCACGCTTCAGCGCTTCACCGAGTACCACAACCTCCAAGGGGCGTTCGGGCGTCGAGCCGTGATCGAGCAGGCCAAGGGAATCCTGATGGCACGGAACGGCATCGACGGTGACAACGCGTTCGCTCTTCTGCGCGACCACTCCCAACGCAACGGGCAGAAGATCGTCGAGGTTGCGGCTGCGATCGTCGACAGCCATCTCCTGCTTTTGCCGCCTGCCCGCTGACCGGAACGACCGCTGCTAATCTGAATGAGGCCCCTCAACGCCCGGGGTCCCAGAAAAGTCCGCCCTCATCAGCGTAGGACGGAGCACGCTGACCGACGCACTAACGCGATCGGCAGAAGCTCAAGTGAGGGAAGGACTAGCGATGAAACTCTTCAAGCACGGTGAGCCCGTCATGAGCATTCGCTCGACGGCGCTTCCGGCGACCGGCTTGTTCGTCCTCGCGCTCGTGGCCGCGTTTGCGCTCGCGGGCGGGGCAGGGGCGAGCGCGACGGCCGTCCCGCTCGCCAGTGCGGGCAGCTTTGCGATCCTCGCCGGTGCGGGGATCACGAACACCGGCCCGACGACGGTGACCGGCGACGTGGGAACGTTCCCGACGACGACGGTCGTCGGATCGGCCTCCCTGACGATCAACGGCACGAACCACGCCGGCGACAGTGTCACCCAGCAGGCGAAGACCGACCTCGTGGCCGCGTACACGAACGCCGCGGCGCAAGGCCCAACGTCGCCGATTGCCGCTGATCTCGGTGGCCAGACGCTCAGCCCGGGCGTCTACAACTCCGCGTCGTCGATCGGGCTGACAGGCGCACTCACGCTGAACGGCGGCGGCGACCCGAACGCGGTCTTCGTGTTCCAGGCCGGATCGTCGCTCACGACCGGCTCGGCGAGCCAGGTCAACCTGATCAACGGCGCCCAGTCCTGCAACGTTTTCTGGCAGGTGGGAAGCTCGGCGACACTCGGAACCGGTTCACGTTTCCTCGGCACCATCATCGCGCTGACGAGCGTCACCGTCACGAGCGGTGTGACGATCGACGGGCGGGTGCTCGCGCGAAACGGTGCGGTCACACTCGACACCGACACGATCGCTCGCTCGGCGTGCGCGGTAACGACGACCACGGTCGCGACGACGACGACCGCGCCGCCGACGACCACGACCACGCCGCCGACGACCACGACCACGCCGACGCCCCCGCCGAAGCCGAAGCCGAAGCCCGTCGTCAAGAAGAAGCCTGTGGTGGTGCCGAAGAAGACCGTTGTCGCGCCGAAGCCGCGGCCACCCGTCCACACGGCGGCCTTCACCGGTTGAGCACGGGTCAGAGCGGGTGAGCGGGCGCCCCGGGCGCCTGCTCGTCCTGCTCATTGCGACCTTGGCTCTCGCCGCACCAACCCTCGCGGCGCCCGCGGGAGCCAGGGTCGCCCGCGTCCCCACCACGCAGAAGCTCGTGGTGCTGCTGCGGGCGCATCCGGCACGCTCGGCGCCGAGCATTCACTCGCAGCGGCTCGTTCTCGTCCCGGCCCGGACGCCGATTACCGAAGGGCGGACAGTGCTGCCGGTACTGGCGCGGAGGGGCATCTGGCTGAAGGTCAGGCTCCCCGGGCGTCCGAACGGCCGCTCGGGCTGGATCGACCGCGCCTTTACGAGCCGGGCATTCACGCCCTGGAGGATCGTGGTCGACCGCGGGCACAGACGGGTCACCGTCTACCGATCCGGCCGCCGGGTCCGGTCGTTCGCAGTGGTCGTGGGGAAGCCCTCCACCCCGACCCCCCGCGGGGAGTTCTTCGTCGAGGAGTCGATCGCGTTGAAGCCGGGGGATGTCGGGGCGCCCTACGCGCTTGCGCTCAGCGCTCGTTCGAACGTGCTCCAGGAGTTCGAAGGCGGGCCGGGGCAGATCGCGCTGCACGGGCTCGACAACGTCGGCGGCGTCCCCGGCACGGCAGTGTCACATGGCTGCATCCGGCTTCGGGATTCCGCGATGCGGTGGCTCGTCGCGCGCATCGCGCCCGGAACGCCGGTCACGATCTCCGGCTGAGACCGTCGACGCGCACCGGCGCCCGCGATCGGAGAGGGGTATCTGAACGACGAACGCCCCGCGTGTGCAGGGCGATCGTGGAGCGGGAGCGACGGGACTCGAACCCGCGACCTCCGGCGTGACAGGCCGGCGTTCTAACCAACTGAACTACGCCCCCCGTTGCGCGGGCAGTGTACCGACGGCAGGGATCGGTCGTTTCCCGGCCAACGTGTCAGTGGATGACGCGCGTTGACTGGATCGCGCTTGCGATCGCCGCGCTCGCCGCCCTGTCCGGGCTGAAGCGCGGGCTGGTCGCGACGGCGCTCTCGCTCGCCGGCCTCGCGGCCGGTGCCGTTCTGGGCGCTCGCGTCGCACCTCATTTCCTACACGGCGGGGCGACCTCGCCCTACACGCCGCTCGTCGGGCTCGCGGGGGCGCTCATCGGCGCGACGGTCTTGCAGTCGGTCGCTTCGATGGTCGGCTCGCTCGCGCGCGGCAGCCTCTCCGTGCTGCCGCCGCTTCGCGCGGTCGACACGGTCGGCGGACTGGTTGCAGGTGCGGCGTTCGGGCTCGTGATCGTCTGGGTCGCAGGCGCCGTGCTCCTGCAGCTCCCGGGGCAGACGAAGCTGCGACGGGAGGTGCAGCAGTCGCGCGTCCTCCAGCGGCTGAACGAGATTGCGCCGCCGAGCACCGTCTTGCGGGCGTTCAACCGAGTTGACCCCTTCCCGTCGATCGCCGGCCCTGCGCCCCCGACGCTCGCGCCCGACGGTCGCGCTCTTTCGTCGGCGGCGGTGCGTCGCGTCCGCGCGAGTGTCGTCCGGATCACGGCGAACGCGTGTGGTCTCGGTGTCGAGGGCTCCGGCTGGGTCGCGCGCCCGCACATCGTCGTCACCGCCGCCCACGTCATCTCGGGCGGCTCGGGTATCCGCGCGGGCGGACATCCAGCGCGCGCGCTCGTCGTCGACCGCATGCAGGACATCGCGGTTCTGCGTGTTCCCGGTTTGAGTGCGCCTGCGTTGCCGCTCGCCGATCCTCGCTCGGGCGATTCGGTCGCGCTGCTCGGCTATCCGGAGAATGGGCCGTTCGACGCACGTCCGGGTCGCGTTGGCGCGACCGCCGACGTGCTCGTCAACGGTGCGCTCCGCGAAGTGACCGCGCTGCGTGGACTCGTGCGGCACGGGAACTCCGGCGGCCCCGCGGTGAACGCAGCAGGACAGGTCGAAGCAACCGTCTTCGCCGCGCGTATCGGCGCGCGTGCCGGGTACGGCGTCCCGGCTGCGCCGGTCCGCGCCGACCTGCGCCGCGCCCGCGGTCCTGTCTCAACAGGCAAGTGCTGACGAGCCGTGTCCCGGCTCGCCACGGCCGGTCCCAGGCACGACTACGAGAGCGTGACGATTCCTCCCCGGGGCCGGGCCGCAAGCCAAACGCGGGCGAACGGCTGGTGCCTGACACCGTTACGGGAGCGTGACGATTTGTGCACCGATCGCTAGCCCGGCAGGAGGTCGAGCACGCCGAGCGGGCGGCGAAACGGCGCGACGATGTACACACCGGCCGCACGGTTGCGGGCGCCGGCGATCAGTTCCTCCGCGAGCTCGGCGCCGACCTGCGCCGCGTTCGGCCCGGCCGCTCGGTAGCCCTCCTGCACGTGCGTGGGAACGACGATGCCGGGCGTCTCGTTGTGCACGCGCACGGCAAGCTCGAGTGATTTGATCGGCCACACGCCGACTACGAGCGGTATCGGCGAGGGCCCACCGAGCCGCCCGACGAACGCATCGAGGTACTCCAGGTCGAACAGGACCTGCGTCATCGCAAACTTCGCGCCCGCGGCGACCTTGCGATGGAACCGCTCGACCTCGAGCCCGAGGTCGTCGGCGGTCGGGTTCACGGCGACGCCGGTGAAGAACGAGGTCGGCGCGTCGATCGCGCGCCCGTGGAAGTCGGTGCCTTCGTTCAAGCGTGAGATCAACTCGACGAGCCCGATCGCGTCGACGTCGTACACGGCGCCGGTGCCCGGGTAGTCGCCCGCTTCGGGCGGGTCGCCCGTCACTGCGAGCACGTTGCGGATGCCTTCGGCGTGTGCGCCGAGGAGCAGCGACTCGAGCCCCGCGATCGTCGAGTCGCGGGGCGTCACGTGCGGGATCGCCTCGATGCCTGCCTCGCGCTGGATCGCAACCGACGCGATCAGCCCGCTCATGCGCGCGCGCGCCCGTGGGTTGTCGTTCACGTCGACGAAGTGCGCACGGCCCGACTCCTTCAACACGCGAGCTGCCTCGAGCAGACCGTCCACACTCCCGCCGAGCGGCGGATCGAGTTGCACGGAAACGATGAACTCACCCGTCGCGAGTCGCCGCGCTAGCTCGGTTGGCGCTTCGGCTGCGGTTGGCGGCGCGTCGTGCGTCCGCTCGCGTGTGCGCGGCGCCGCCCTCGACGGGCGATTCTCGTCCATCGCGGCGCGGATCGCGGCGATCTGGGCAGGTGTCGTCCCGCAACAGCCGCCTATCACTCGTGCCCCGAGCGACCGCGCGGTCGCGGCGAAATCGGCGAAATACTCGGGTGTCGCGAGCGGGAACGATACGCGCGACCCCAGCATCGTCGCGAGTCCGACGTTCGGCAGTGCCGCGAGCGGCATGTCGTCACCGCCCATCTCCGCGAGTGCGGTGAGCGAGGCCGCAGGCCCGCGGCCGTGATTGGCGCCGAGCGCCTGCACCGGCAGTTCGCGGAGACGCGTGGCCGCGTCGCGAGCCGTCACGCCGGCGAGCGTCACTCCGTCGCTGTCGAAGCTCATCAGCGCCACGATCGGGAGCCCCGAGACCGCGCGCACCGCCTCCACCGCAACCTCGAGCTCGTGCAGGTCGTAGAAGGTCTCGAGCATGAAGAGGTCGGCGCCACGACCCTCGAGGATCCGCGCCTGCTCTGCGTAGAGCTCGCCGTCGTCAGCCTGGCGCAGCGCCACGTCGCCGAGCGGGCCGATCGACGCGCCGATCAGCACATCGCGGCCGGTCACCTCACGCGCGTCACGCGCGAGCTTCACCGCCGCCGAGTTGATCCGCTCGAAATCGTCGTCGAGGAACTGCTGGGCGAGCTTGCGGCGGTTCGCCCCGAATGAGTTCGTCTCGATCAGCTCGGCGCCCGCGTTGATGAAGCTGACGTGGACCGAGACGACCGCGTCAGGAGCACGTAGGTTCGCCTCTTCCGGGCACCGCAGCCCTGGCACCGCCGCCGAGAGCACCACGCCCATGCCGCCGTCGGCCACGATCGGGGGGCCGTTGCGCAGGCGATTCTCGAAGCTCCCGGCCACGCGAGGAGCGTAGTCAAGTGATGCGGTCAACCACGAAATGGGTGATGGATCAAGCGAGACTCACCCGTCAGAGTGCAATGTGTAACCCCGGTTGAGCCCCCTTGCGGCGGGGCCCGCTGGGTGGGACGGAACTCCCTCAAAGAAGACGGCGTCGGCGGCGGCGCCGTCTTCATATTCAAGGGAAACGCGAAATCTGCCGATGAGGCAGGCACTTCTCCCGGGACTGACGGCAATCATCCTGCGGCGAAGGATCGAGGCGGCCGGCTCCACGTCGGCCGCCTCATTCTTTTGTTAGGCGTGGACGGTCACGCGGCCGACGTAGGTGACCCAGCCGTGCGTCCCGGTGACGTTCAGGCTCAGGCCGCCGCTTCGCGTCGCGCGCCACGAGAGCTCCGTGCCGTGGCGTGCGAAGACCACCGGCGTCCCGCCGACATCGAGTCGCGTCCGCGTGGGGATGAACGCCAGGTCGACCCGGATGGTGTCGCCGCGGGCGACTCGCGCGACCTTGGTCGAGGCGGCGATCGGAGCGCCGCAGCGCGTGCCCCAGCACCACGAGGAGATCGCGAGCGGCACCCGGACAGTCCCCGCCTGCAGGTACGCGGCCGGGGGCCGGGCCAGGCCGAGCACCAGTGCGACGAGCATGACCATCGACGAAATCTAGTCCTCGTGGAGGACGCGGCCTTCGAGGCCGCCGGCGATCGTCACGACCTGGCCGGTGATGTGACCGGAGAGAACTGGGGAGGCGAGCGCAACGACCTGCGCCGCCACGTCGACGGGTTGGGCCACCTTGCGAAGCGCCATCGTCCGCGAGACAAGTCTGACGCGCTCCGGATCGACGTGCCCGCGCGTCATCGGCGACTCGGTCCAGCCCGGTGCGACCGCGTTCACCCGGCACGTCGGATTTCGACGAACCACCTCGTTCTTCAGCGAGAGGAGCAGGCCGCCGGTGATCGCGGCTTTCGCTGCTGCGTAGTCGGCATGGCCCGCCTCGCCGATCAGGCCGGCGGTCGACCCGCAGAGAACGAGCGCGCCCTCGCGCTCGCCGAGTTGCCGCAGGAACCCGCGCGCGGTGAGGAACGACGCGGTCAGGTTCGCATCGACCGTCGCACGCCAGCGATCGAGTGACAGCTCCCACACCGCCTCGTCTGCCTGCGGCCAGACGCCCGCGATCGCCGCACACACATCGAGCTCGCCCGCCTCGTCGAACAGCCGCCCGACCTGATCTTCGTCGGTGAGGTCGGCGCCGGCCACACGCGCGCCGATCTCCGCTGCGACAGCTTCCGCCCGCTTGCGCCCGCGGTGGAAGTGCACGACCACGTCCGCGCCCTCGGCGGCGAAGAGGCGAGCGCACGCCGCCCCGATCCCGCCTGAGCCGCCCGTGACGAGCACCCGCTTTCCACGAAGTCCGGTCTCCACAGCGGGCACGTTAACGACCGGAAAGAAATTCGTTCCACTTCGGTGAATCCTGATGTAGAGTCAGCGCGTCCGAGGGTGAGCCGGAGAAGGGAAGAGGAGCGCCGGCTCGATTTGCATGTGTTGCTTGTCCGCCGTCAACCGTCGTAGTCGGAGGTCGTGCTCAGGTGCTCACTGTCGACATTGCTCTGCCCGACGTCGAAGAACTCCACAAGCTTGTCGAGTCGGGTAAAGAGAAGGGCGTCCTCACCTACGACGAGATCGTCAAGGGTCTCGAGGAGGTCGAGCTCACGAAGGAGCAGGTCGAAGACTTCACGACGTATCTGATCGACCAGGGCATCGAACTGGTCGAAGGCGAGGATCACAAGCGCCTGCCCCACGAGCAGCCGCTCGTCGTCGAGGAAGAGGTCAAGACGCCGAAGCTCGACCTCGCCGTCGAGCCCTCGCTCGACTCGCTGCGCCTCTATCTCCGCGAGATCGGGAAGGTCCCGCTGCTGACCGCCGACCAGGAGGTCTATCTGGCAAAGCGGATCGAGCGCGGCGACATGAGCGCGAAGACCCAGATGATCGAAGCGAACCTGCGTCTCGTCGTCTCGATCGCGAAGGGTTATCTCGGCCGCGGGCTCTCGTTTCTGGACCTGATCCAGGAAGGGTCGCTTGGCCTCATTCGCGCCGTCGAGAAGTTCGATTATCGCAAGGGCTACAAGTTCTCCACGTACGCGACGTGGTGGATCCGCCAGGCGGTCACCCGCGCGATCGCCGACAAGGCACGCACGATTCGCATCCCGGTGCACATGGTCGAGAAACTGAACAAGGTCGTGCATATCGAGCGGCAGCTCGTGCAGCGCCTCGGTCGCGAGCCGAAGCCGGAAGAGATTGCCGAGGAGCTCGAGATGACGACCGACGAGGTGCGCGAAATCCTGCGCATGGCGCAACACCCCGTGTCGCTCGAGAAACCGATCGGCGAAGAGGCCGACTCCGAGCTCGGCGACTTCGTCGAGGACGAGAACACCGAGACGCCCGACGAGGCTGCGTCGCTGACGCTTCGCCGCTCCGACATCGAGACCGCGCTTGCCTCACTGCCCGAGCGCGAGCGTCAGGTGATCGAGTTGCGGTTCGGTCTCACCGGCGGTCAGCCGTGCACGCTCGAAGAAGTCGGCAAGGCGTTCGGCGTCACGCGCGAGCGCATCCGGCAGATCGAGAACAACACGCTGAAGAAGCTCGAAGGCCTGCCGGAAGCTCAAGCGCTTCGCGACTGCGTCTGAGCCGCGAAAGCTCGGCGCGCGTCAGGGCTTGATGCGCGCGGCCGGCACGACGAGCTTGCAGTGCGGGCACTTGAAGCCGCGGTAGCGCTCGGCAGCCCCGTCGAGGAGGCTGCCGGCGAAGGTCTTCTTGCAGTGAGGGCAGCGGATCTCGATCGATCCGTCGGGCGCGTTCTCCTCGGTCACGCGGCGCAGGGTACCTACCTAGGACAGCGAGACCGACTCGATGCGCACGTCCTCGTGCGGACGGTCGCCGGGGCCGGTGTCGACCTGCTCGATCGCATCGACGACGTCCATCCCGCCCGACACGCGGCCGAAGACGGTGTGCTTGCCGTCGAGCCACGGGCAGGCCCCGGCGGTGACGATGAAAAATTGTGAGCCGTTCGTGTTCGGCCCGGCGTTCGCCATCGCGAGTGCGCCACGTACGACTTTCTGGTCGTTGAACTCGTCTTCGAACTGATAGCCGGGACCGCCGGAGCCGGTGCCCGTCGGGTCGCCGCCCTGGATCATGAAGTCGGGGATGATCCGGTGGAAGATGACGCCGTCGTAGAAGCCTTCGCCGGCGAGCTTCGTGAAGTTGGCGACGGTCTTCGGCGCGTCGTCGTCGAAGAGTTCGATCTCGATCATGCCCTTGTTGGTTTGCATCGTTGCGTTTGTCATGGCGGGCACCCTACCCGTCCCTCGTACGGGTGAACTTCGCGAGCGATTTCACAGTAGGTATGCGCAGATTCGACCGGCCTGGTCTTCTCGAACCGATCTAAGTTTGCCGTTTGACACGTTGCGCCTTGCGGCCGACAACGGGGTGGTTGCAACTGTCTGGGTCGTCGTTGGGGGTGGCTCGCGTGGTGGATCTCCGCAAGCTCGAGGTGCTGGTCGTCGATGACGACCCCGCGTTACGGATGCTCCTGCGCACGACGTTCGAGCTGATCGAGACGTCGTTCACCGAAGTCGCCGACGCCGAGACCGCGCGGACGCGCATTCGGCTCGACCGCCCGGATGTGATCGTGCTCGACGTCGGCCTTCCCGGTCTCGACGGCCTCTCGTTCGCGCGGGAGCTGAAGGCTGATCCGGCGACGGCCGACATCGGCATCGTTCTTCTCACGGGGCACGAGCTCGACGCTGATGACGCCTGCGAGGCAGGCGTCGACGGCGTCATTCGCAAGCCGTTCAGCCCGCTCGAGCTTCTTGCCGTGGTCGAACGGGCGGGCGGTGCGCCGCGCATCCCGCTGCTCTCGGGCGCCGGAGAGGATGCGCTCGATGATCAGCTGCTGCTGTACGCGGATGACGTTCGGCGTCTGCTCGAGATCGAGCGCCGTAATCGCCGCACGATCGAGCGCTCGTATCGCGAGACTCTCGGCGCGCTTGCGGTCGCACTCGAGTCGCGTGACACCGGCACGGGCGAGCACTCGGTGCGCGTGCAGCGTTATGCACTCGCGCTGACCCGGATAATCTCGCCCGAGCTGCTCGACGATCCGAGCGTCGAGTTCGGGTACCTCTTGCACGACATCGGGAAGGTCGGGATCCCGGATGGGATCCTTCAGAAGCCCGCCGCACTCACCGTCGAAGAGCGGCGCGTGATGCAACGCCACACGACGCTCGGCGCAGAGATCCTCGCGGGGGTTGGCCTGCTCGAGTCGAATGGCATCGCGATCGTGCGCCACCACCACGAGCGCTGGGATGGCGCGGGTTATCCGCAGGGGCTCGCCGGCAGCGAGATTCCGCTGCCTGCCCGCATCTTCGCCGTCGCCGACGCCCTCGATGCGATGACGACCGACCGGCCCTATCGGGTCGCCGGCTCGTGGGAGAGCGCGGTCGCCGAGCTCGAGCGTGGCAGCGGCGGGCAGTTCGAGCCCGACGTCGTCGCCGCGTTCCACGCGTGCGAGCCCGAGTTGCGTCAGCTGGCTGCTTAACGAACGGCGGCGAGCAGCTTTGCGAGGCGGTCTTGCTCGGCCTCGCTCCAGCGAGACGAGAGGGCACGCTCCGCTGCGTGCTCGGCGGTCTCGAGCGCCTCATCGACGACGCGTGTTCCGGCGTCGGTGAGCACGACGAGTGCGAGGCGTGCGTCCCGATCGTGCGACTCGCGATCAACGAGCCCGATGCGCTCGAGCGGCCCGAGTTGCCGTGCGACACCTGACGGGGTGACGCCGAGTCGTTGGGCGAGCTCGGAGCGCCGCAGCTTCCCCTCGGGCGCGGTGCGGAGCTCGCGCAGGATCGCGAGGTCGGCCAGCGAGATGCCGTGCTGGGAGAGCGGGTGATCGACGTCGCGGGCGATCAGGGTGCGCGCGAGCGCCAGGTCAAACAGGATGTCCAATGAGGTATTCATGGTGCCATTTTCATCAACAACTCAACGATCTGTCAAATAGACTTGCTTTGATCTGAGAGGATTCGCCCGCGATGCGTGCCGCAGGAACCCTGCTCGGAGCGATCGCGCTGGCGGCCTACGTGGCCGCGTGTGGCGCGGACCACGGCGCGCCGTCGCGGCCGGCGTCGAGCGAGTGGACGGCGAACGCCCTCGGGGTGATCGAGCAGCTCCGCGCCGACGGTGTGGCCGCCTCCGACGGCGCCGACCTCGCATCGGCGCGCGCGGCGTTGCGCGACGAGTCCCGCCTCTACGGCCTCGTCGTTGCCTACACGGACTTCGGCGGCTGCCGGCACATGGCGGTTGCGCTCGGGGAGACGCCGGGCGGCTTCGAGGGCACCGCAGGCGCGCTCGCCCACGCGTGCGCCCACCTTCAGCGGGCCGCCACCCTCTTCACGCGGGCAGCCGCCGACACTGATGCACCATCCCTCGTGGCGGCCGCCAAGGCAGTCAGCGCGGCAGAGCCGTTCCTCGACCGAGCGGAACTCGACCTCCGTCGCACGTCACCCCAGCGGCCCTAACCGAAGCGCCACGTCAGGTGTCAGACACGCGCACGAAGGGCGCACAAAAGCGTCACACAACGGTGACCGCGGCCGTGGACGGCAGGAGAACCCAGCGATCGTCGGCGGACATGTCCGGTGTCAGACACACGCACCTAGGACGCACGGAAGACGCGCGCGAGTGTGACGGCGCCGCTTCGTTGTGGCGAGTGCGACGATGGGGAGCGTGGAGGAGCCCCGCCGGATTGCCGCAGTGCTCGTGCCGGTCTTTCGTGACGCGGAGGGGCAGCTTCGGATCGTCCTGATCGTGCGCGCCGACCGGGGGCTTCACGGCGGCCAGATCGCACTCCCGGGCGGCAAGGCGGATGACGACGACGAGAGCCTCGTTGCAACGGCGCTCCGCGAGGCGGAGGAAGAAATCGGCCTGTCGCCGGCCGAAGTCGAGGTGATCGCCGAGCTCGCGTCGGTGCGCAGCGGCCCGACCCGCTTCCATGTTCATCCCTTCCTCGCCCGAATCCCCGCGAACGTCCGCTGGCAGCCGAGCGAAGACGAGGTCGTCGACGTCCTGACGCCGCTCGTTGCCGACCTCGGTCGCGCCGATGCCCGCCGCGAGCTGCTCTTCACCTCAGCCCGCTTCCCCGACGGCCTGCTCGTCGACGGGATCCCCGTCGGTGAGCATGTGCTCTGGGGCATGACGCTCGGTTTGCTCGACGATCTCGTGCCACGCCTACTCGCCGGCGAGTGGGACGTCTGACGCCGCGAGGGAACTAGCGCGCCCGGATCGCGCCCATGCGGTAGCCGCCGTCGAGCATCGCCGGTGCGCGTGCCGTCAGTGACTCCCATGTCGGCACGTCCCAGCCGAGCGAATCAGCGAGACGCACGATCATGTTGAAGAGCGAGCAGACCTCCGCTGCGTCCCGGAGCGCCTGCGTCGACACACCGGCGGCACGCACCGCGTCGGCGTCCGCGGCCGTGATCTCGTCGGGTCGGAGAGTCAGCTTCTCGAGGAACGCGAGCGTCGCCTGGAGCTCGGGCCGAAGCGGCGCGGTCCGCCAGTCGGCGACGACCGCGTTCCAGACCTCCTCACCGAGCGCGTACGACGCAACTGCGCCGTGGGAGCCCGTTCAGAACGGGCATTGGTTCACAAGGGACGTAAACCCGGCGAAGAGCTCGCGCTCGCCGGCGCTCCACTCCGACGGCCCGCGCATGACGTCGTCGAGCCGGTTGGAGAACGGCCGCCCGAAGAGCTCGGGGCGGTAGAGCAACGTCTTCACGACGCCGAGCGGCTCGCGTCCGCTGCGCTTGGCGATCTCCGCGAGCATCGCCGCTTCGTCAGGCGCGTGCCCGTGATCGACGACCGCGAGCCTCATCCGATCACCGCGGCGGCCGCGTCGAGACGCCGCAGCCCCTGGGAGATTGCCGCCGCGACCGTCTGCTCGAAGATCTCGTCGTCGGAGATCCCCGCCTCGGTCAGCGCCGCGACGTCCGCGTCGGTGATCGTGTACGCACGCGTCGCGACCTTCTCGAGATACGGCGCCATAACGGTCGGCGCGGGCGGCGTTGCCGCTACGACTGCGCGAAGATCGTCGATCGAGTCGGTCATCGCGAACACCCTAACGGTCGCGCGCATCGGGGATCGGCGATTCTTTCCGCATCGACCCGATCAGCATCGAGACTCCGCATGGCCCGGCGAGCGCGCACCTGCACATCGTCGCGCAACCGCGTGCCGCGCTGGTGCTCGGGCACGGTGCGGGCGGCGGTGTGACCGCACGTGATCTCGTCACGGTGACGGAAGCCGCATGCGCCGAGCAGATCACCGTCGCACTCGTCGAACAGCCGTATCGCGTGGCGGGCCGCCGCTCTCCCGCTCCGGCGCATCACCTCGACGCGGCGTGGATCGCGGTCGTCGCTGCGCTTCGCGCGCGCGAGCTCGCCGGACTCTCGGTCATCACGGGCGGGCGCTCGTCGGGGGCGCGGGTCGCCTGCCGGACGGCGGACCAAGCGGGCGCCGTCGGGGTTCTCTGCCTCGCCTTCCCACTCGAGCCGCCGAGACGCAGCGGGTCGAAGCCCGCGCCGAGTCGCATCGCCGAATTGGACGCCGTGCGCGTTCCGATGCTGATCGTCCAGGGCGAGCGCGACCCGTTCGGCATGCCGCCGGCGCGCAGGGGGCGAACGGTCGTGCGCGTGTCGGCCGATCACGCGCTCCGCACCGACCTGGATGCGGTCGGTGCGGCGGTGCGGAAATGGCTCGGCGGGCTTACGTGAAGATGATCTCGCCGCCGGCCGCGTGCGTGAAGAACTCGCCGACGCTGATGATCTCTTCGACCTGAGGCACGAAGTCCTCACGGCCGAGCTTGAACATGTCGACGCTCGCCTTGCACGCGTAGAGGTGCACTCCCGAGTCGGCGACGAGCTCGATGAACTCAGGAATCGGCGGGATGTCGATCTGCTCCATTTGCCGCTGCATCATCTTCGTAGCGAGCGCGGAGAAACCGGGCAGGCCACCGAGCCAGGTCGGCAGGTGCATGCCGGGGTTGCCCACAGTCGCGACCTTGATCGACCCGTAGCGGTCCTTCCGGATCGCATCGAGCCCGAAGAAGGTGAAGAACAGATCGGCTTCGATTCCTTCCATCCGTGCGCCGTTCGCCATGATCAGCGCCGGGTAGATCCCTTCGAGCGAGCCCTTCGAGACGACAATCGCGACCTTCTGGATCGTCACCGGTTCGACAGGCGCGGTCTGCGGATATTCGAGTAGCTCAGTCATCGCGCTCTCCCTTTCAGATGCAGCCCTTGGGCTTCGGAATGCCGCCGATCTTGGCGGCGAGCTTCGCGGGGGCTTTCGGAAAGAGCTCGTAGAGCTCCTTCACCGGAACGCCCGATTCCTTGCCGAGTGAGCGAATCGACGGTGCCGTGCCGGTCGCGAGGTACCGCTCACGCATGAACCTCACGACGAGCCAGTGACGGTCGGTCAGCCGTGCGACGCCGTTCTCGGTCGCGATCGCCTCGGCGATCGCCTCGTTCCACTGCTCGGGGTCGATGAGAAAGCCTTCGGGGTCGACATCGACCGGTGCGTCGGCGATCAGGGACACGGTCATTGTGTCCTCCTTGTTAGGCGTTGACGGGGAAGCGCTTGCCGGTCGTCGGCATGTCCGGGCCGATGCCCGGGATCGTGCGACCGGGCAGAAGTGCGTGCCAGTAGGCCCACTGGAACATCAGCTTCCCCAGATGATTGAGGTGCGACTCACGAAGGAGCGGCAGCCCGAACGCCGTTGGAAAGTGTCCCGGGAGCGGCTCGGTCTCGTAGTTGAAGTCGATCAACAGGGCCTTGTGAAAGCCCGTCTCGATGAAGCAGTTCGAGTGACCGTCGAAGTCGTGGTCGAGCTCGTCGTCCGCGAGATACCGCATGACGTTCGCGGTCAGTACCTCTGCCTCGAAGTGGGTGACCGATCCCGCCTTGGACGTCGGAAGGTCGGTCGCGTCGCCGAGCGCGAAGACGTTTGGCTTCGCCTGCGATTGCAGCGTCGCTTTGTCGGTGGGGACGAACCCGAGTGCGTCACCGAGACCGGGTGAGCGGTCGATGAAGCGCGCGCCGCCGTGCAGCGGGATCGTGACGAGCAGGTCGAAGTCGAGCTCGCGACCGTCGAACGACCGAAGCTTTCCGCCGGAGCCGTCCACTTCACCCGTGTTGAACTCCGTGACGAGCTCGATCTCCTTCGCCGCGAGCAGGCCGGCGAGATGCTCCGACGCGATGGGTTTGGTGAACGCGCCATCGAGAGGCGTCACGTAGACGAGCTCGGTGCGGTTGCGCACGCCGCGCTCATGGAGGTACCAGTCGGCGAGGAACGCAAACTCGAGCGGCGCAACGGGGCACTTGATCGGCATGTCGACGAGATTCACGAGCAGCCTGCCGCCGTCGAAATGCTCGAGCGCAGTGTGGAGCCCCTCCGCGCCTCCGGGCTCGTAGAACGTGAACACCCGTTCGTTCCATCCCGAGTCGGTCAGACCTTCCGTCTCCTCGGGCTGCAATCGCGAGCCGCTGGCCACGATCAGGACGTCGTAGTGCAGCACGGTTCCCTCGTCGAGTAGCACCTGATTGGAATCGAGTGACACCGATTCGACTTCGCTCTCGTGGAAGACCACGCCTCTGTGCAGTTGGCGGCGACGCGGACGTACGAGCTCCTCGACTCGCGCGAGGCCGACGGGGACGAACAACAAGCCTGGCTGGTAGATGTGTCGGTCGTCGCGGTCGATGACGTGGATCTCCGCGTCGTCCGTGTCGTACCGTCGGCGTAGGCGATTAGCCACCATGGTGCCGCCTGTTCCGCCGCCGACGATCACGATTTGTTTCCGTGTCATGGAGCGCACCTCCGGGTTCACTCGGAGCGTTGCGGCGCCGCGCCCCGCTCACATCCGTGCCACCGCGGAACCACGTGCGGAGAACTACGCGGCAAGTACTTGTCCACACGCCCGTCAGCGCGTGCGCGGATGCCATCCCACCCGACGCGGATGCAGGATCGGAGCGACGAAGGAGGTCACGATGGAACGCAAGGTGTTCTGGGCGGTGCTGGTGATCGGGCTCGGGCTCGTCGTCGCGCCGTTCGCGCTAGGCATGCCGGGAAAGACCGCGGCGGGCCAGCGGATGATGAACGGCTTCCAGCCGATCATGCAGCCCAAGCAGGTGGCTACGACCGCCTACTACTACAACGACGTGTTCACGCCGCTCGCGACGGTCACGCCGATGATGAGTGCGAAGAACGTCGCGAAGTTCCAGGCGTACCTGAGGGGTTTCGGCGGAATGCGGACTGATGCAGCGAAGCTGATCCCGATGGTCGCCCAGGCGACGGGAATGACGCAGGCGCAGGTACAGGTCATGCTCGGGAAGCAGTTGCCGTCGATGTCAGCGTCGCTCCAGGCGATGCCGGCGATGCAACGTGACTTCGGCGGCTTGCTCGGTGCGATGCAGAACAACGTCGGGATCTTTCAGCAGGTGCCCGCCGGGCTCGCGCACTATCAGCCGCTCGTCACCACCATGCAGGCAAACGTGGACAACTACCAGCAGGTCAACAGCCTGCCGGACTTCAGGCTGTTCACCGTCTTCTTCGTGGTGCCCGGCGCGCTGCTCCTCCTGCTCGGCGGCTACGGCCTCTTCGGCCGCACCGTCGGAAGTTGGTTCGAGGTTCACCACCACGCTCGGCCGACGCCAGCCTGACCCATCAGCCGAGCTTCGAGTGAGGGCCTGCACGACAGGCCCTCACGTCGTCAGTGCAGCGCGGGCGCGATGCCGGCCGAAAGAACGATTGTGCCCGAGGGTTGTGGGAGAGGCGAGACGAGCAGAGTCGCGAGCGCGCCGTCGGGGTACGTCTTCTTCCAACCATCCGTCACTCCGAGCGATCCGGCGGCGAGCGGTGTCCAGCCCGCCGCGACCGCGCGCGTCCCGTAGAACCGCAGGACGTCGATGGCCGGCTCGCGGCTCCGGATCGTGACCATGACGCTCGGCCCCCGCCAACCCCCGCCCTCGAAGCCAGGCTCTGTGTACTTCGCCTTCGTGCGCACGACACTGACGAGACTCGAGCCAGAGGGGCGCGCCGAGAGCACACGGTCTGCGGCGAGTTCCTTCAGTCGCCGCCCACCGGGGTCGCCGCCCGGCGGCGGCCCGCCGCAGCCGGTCAGGAGCATTGCGAGCGTGAACGTGGCCAGGACGAGCCGGCCGGCGCCGCAGGTGAGCGGCGCCGGACGCGACCGGCTGATCACCTTTCCGGCATCGGCGCCGACTCGTCGTTCTGCCAGAGGCCGAACTCGTTGCCGTGCGGGTCGGTGCACGTCGAGAACCAGCCCATGTTCGGCACGGGCATCGGCGCCGACGCGGCGCCGCCGAGCTCGTTCACACGCGCGGCGCCCGCGTTGATGTCGTCGACGTCGAAGTAGGCGCGCGTGCCGTGCTTGCCGGGCTCCATGTTCGTGATCGCCGCGCCTTGGTTGGGGCTGATCCGGGTCATGTGGTACTCGGACGGACCGGGGAACGACTGGAACTCCCAGCCGAAGAGCGAGCCCCAGAACTTCTGCGCCGCTCCGGTGTCATCCGCCGGGATCTCGATGTGAACGATCTGGCCGGGCATCTGCCCCTCCTTCGTTTGGTGTGGTCAGCTGGTTAGACAGTGTGACCGGGAGAATCTCATCGCGCTTCCGTTCGTACATCAGACCAGTCGATCGGCCACGGCCTCCCAGGGGTTGACGCGCTCGAAGCTCTGGGACTCGGCTGCCGACTGGGGCCCGGCGATCCCCGCCGCGCATCGCGCGGCTGCCGGCGGCAGCCTGACGAGCGTAGAGTCGGTGCACTCGACGAAAAGGGGACGTATGCCGATTGTGTTCGTTCAAGAGTTCGCGATCGACGGCGACGATCGCAGCACCGCGAACTACGACGCCATCAACGAGCGGCTGAACGCCGACGGCGCTCCGCCGGCCGGGCTGATCGTGCACTCCGCGGGGTTCGACGAGGAGGCCGGCGTCTTCCGGATCTTCGACGTCTGGGAGACGCAGGAAGACAATGATCGGTTCCTGAACGAGCGGCTCGGGCCGATCATCCATGAGCTGATGGCCGCCAACCCCGACGCACCGCCGCCGTCGCGTCAGGGCAGTTACAAAGCCCACCACGTCATCAAGGGCTGATCGCCTCGGCGGGCGGGGAGGACGCGTGCCTCCCCGCCCGCGCCCGTCTAAAGCGAGGCTCTAGTTCGCCGCGACGCCGACGACGTGGCCCTGGGCGTCGGCACACACGCCGAAGCTGACGTCGGGCACCTGCTGGGTGGGCTGGACGATGCGTCCGCCGAGCTCGACCGCTCGCGCGAGGGTCTTCTCGACGTCCTCGACGGCGACGAAGAAGAGCGCGGTGTCGTCGCCTCCTTGGAGCGGTCCGATCGCGGTCGCGATGCCGCCCTCGACGCCGGTGTCGACGAAGGTGTAGCCGGGAAGCGCGCCGTCGCTGTAGCGCCAGCCGAAGAGCTCGGCGAAGAACGCACGGGTCGCGTCGGGGTCGCTCGAGCGGATCTCTGCGTGGATCACGGGATGTGCCATGAGCCTCTCCTTGCTTGCGGATTTGCGGCCGCGAGTGCGACCTCTCGCAGGAGCGACGAACGGCACCGCAGGAAATCGACAGGTCCTGAGCTCAGCGGGCGATCAGGTCAGCCTGATTCGCGGATCGACGACCGCGTACAAGAGGTCGACCACCAGGTTGAACAGGATGATCGTGATCGTCGCGAAGACGACAATTCCTTGCACGGTCGGCAAGTCGAAGTTGCCGATCGCGTTGATGGCGGTCTTGCCGAGCCCGGGGAGGCCGTAGACGGATTCGGTGAAGATCGCGCCGCCGAGCGCGAGCCCGATGTCCATCCCGAGCATCGTCACGATCGGCAGCAACGCATTCCGAAGGACATGGGAGCGCATGACGAGCCACTCCGGCGCACCCTTCGCCCGCGCCGTGCGTACGTAGTCGTCGTTCAGTGCCTCCATGACGTTCGCTCGGATCATCCGCACATAGAGCGCGGCGAACAGGATCGCAAACGTGCACCACGGCAGAAACAGATGGTAGGCCCACTGCACCGGACCAGCCGAAGCGCCTTGGCTGCCGAAGAAGTTCGCGTACCCCGTGATCGGGAACGCGCCCAGCCTGAACCCAAAGAAGTACGCAAACAGAAGGCCGATCCAGACCGGATGCGCACTGATCCCGATCAACACGAAGATCATGGATATTCGGTCGAGCAGCGACCGCGGCCGCAGCGCCGAGAGGATCCCGACCGGCAACGCGATCAACATCCAAAAGACCGCACCTCCGAATACGAGCGACGCAGTCACCGGCGCAGCTTGACCGACAACGTAGTTGACGCTCAAGCGTGTGGTGAAGGAGCGGCCCAGGTTCGGCTCCTTGAAGTGCGGCGTTCCCTTCAGGATCCCGCCGACCGGCATCAGCCGGCCGAAGAACTTCCCGTACTGCACATAGAGGGGCCGATCGGTGCCGAGATAGTGCGCCGCACGCTTGATGCACTCGGGCGTCGCACGCTGCCCACATGCAAGCCGCGCCGGATCAGCCGGGATCGCA
>JBBQQU010000004.1:0-189820 GCA_038215565.1 Gaiellales bacterium
AGGGTCGTTCTGCCAGGCCTCGCGGTTCCACCTCTTGATCGAGTAGGGCGGATTGGCGAGCACCATGTCAAAGGTCTGCAGCCGGTCGCGTTCGATGAAGGCCGGGTTGCTGAGCGTGTTGCCGGCGACGATCTCGAAGTCCTCGACGCCATGCAGCACGAGGTTCATGCGCGCGATCGCGGCGGTGATGTTGATCAGCTCCTGCCCGTAGAGGCCGATCGTGCGGGTGTCACCGCCGCGGCGCTTCACCTCGGCCAGCGCGGAGATGAGCATGCCGCCGGTGCCGACGGTGGGGTCGTAGATGCGCTCGCCTGGCTGCGGCTCGAGCATCTGCGCCATGAGGTGAACGAGGGTGCGGTTGGTGTAGAACTCCTGCGCCGTGTGGCCGCTGTCGTCGGCGAATTGCTTGATCAGGTACTCGTAGCCGTTGCCGAGCTCGTCCTCGGGGACGGCGCTCAGGCTCAGCGTGTGGCGTGAGAAGTGCTCGATCAGGTTCTTGAGCGTCTCGTCGGGCAGCTGCGCCTTGTCCGTCCAAGACGCGTTCCCGAAAACGCCGGAGAGGCGCTCGGGGTTCGCCGCCTCGATCGCACGAAAGGCGTTGAGCAGCGCCCGGCCCACGTCACGCGATGCGGTGCGGACGTCCGACCAGTGCGCGCCTTCGGGAATGGCGAAGCGATCGTCTGCGGTCGCGCGGGCATAGGACTCGTCGCTCGTCTCTTCGAGTGCAGCTACGTACTCCTCGTCCCAGACATCGGAGAGCCGCTTGAAGAAGAGCAGCGGGAAGACGTACTGCTTGTAGTCGCCGGCGTCGATCAGGCCGCGGAGAAGCTTGGCGGCGCCCCAGAGGTAGAACTCGAGCTCCTGCTGGCTCATATGCTCGGGCGCCTTGCTCATGAGAGCCAGCCTCCTTCGGTGAGTGCTTCCCGCAGCTGGTTCTCGGCCGCGCGCGCTTCGGCGAGTGCCTGCTTGAAGGCGGCGACGGCCTCGGGCAGCGGCGAGATCTCCTCGCCGATGGGCGGGAGGACGTAACGAGAGATGTTGAGCGTCCAGTCCTCAGCCTTGATGTCCTCGAGGCCGACGACCTTGGCGTGATCCTCGACGTCCTCGAAGGCTTGTACCCAGGCGATGATCTGCTCGGCGTGGCCGAGGTCGAGGAAGTTCTGTGCGCGACCCTTGCGGTAGAGACTCGACGCGTCGATCACAAGCACCTTGTCCTTGCGCCCGGCGGGCTTCGAGCGGCGGAGGATTACGACGGCCGGCGCGAGCCCAGTGCCGTAGAAGACGTTCGGCGCCAGACCGATGACGGCTTCGATGAGGTCACGTTCGAGGAGCGCCTGTCGGATGCGGCCTTCGGCGGCCTTGCGGAAGAGCGCGCCCTGCGGGAGCACGACGGCCATCCGGCCCTTACCCGCGGCCATCGACGCGACCATGTGTTGCACCCAGGCGTAGTCGCCGTAGCTCTCCGGCGGGAGTCCGAAGAGGGCGCGGCCCCAGGGGTCGGCCTCCCAGACCTCCCGGCCCCACTCCTTGAGCGAGAAGGGCGGATTGGCGATCACGCAGTCGAACGTGGCGAGGCCGCCTGTGCTCGAATCGGTGAAAGCGGGGCTGCGGAGGGTGTCCTCGCGCACGATCTGGAAGTCCTCGATGCCGTGGAGTACGAGGTTCATCCGTGCGATCGACGAGGTGGTGAGGTTCTTCTCCTGGCCGAAGATCTTTCCGAAGAACGTTCGAGGGTCACCGCCTGCGCGCTCTACGTGCTCGATCGCGCCGAGCAGCATGCCGCCGGTGCCGCAGGCAGGGTCGCAGATGCTCTCGCCTTCCTTGGGGTCGAGGATGCCGACCATCATCCGGACGACGCTGCGCGGGGTGTAGAACTCCCCCGCCTTCTTGCGCTTGGTGATGTCGGCGAACTTGCCGATCAGATACTCGTAGGCGTCCCCGAGAATGTCGGAGCTGACTGCGGTGTTGCCGAGGGAGACCTCGGAGAGTCCTTCGATGAGGTCCTTGAGGATCTCGTCGGTGAGCATCTCGCGGTTTCCCCAGTCGGCGGCCCCGAAGACGCGGTAGAGAGTGTCAGGATTGGTGCGCTCGATCTCGCGCATCGCATACGAAAGAGCTGCACCGACGTTCGCTGGCGCTTCGCGGACGTCCAGCCAATGACATCCATCGGGAACAACGAAGCGGTGGACTTCCGGAAAGTCCACGGGGTCGGCGTCGCCGAAGAGTTCTGCAGCCGCCGCAGTCTCCTCATCCCAGACGTCACAGATCCGCTTGAAGAACAGAAGCGGCAGGATGAACGCCTTCCAGTCCGTTCGGTCGACGGCGCTGCCACGCAGGATCTCGGCGCAGTTCCAGAGGTGCGACTTGAGCTCGTTCGAGGTCAACGGCATCGCGGTCTCACCGAGCCAAATAGCTGCTTCTTGTTGATCATTGCCATGCCTGGTCACCGGCGTCGCCGACGACATCAAGGATCGCTTCACGGACAGCCCGCGCCTGGTCTGCGAGCGTGCGCGCGTCACGCTCGGTAGTCGCGAGCTCGTCGAGCGTAGTCCGGAGGCGCTGCGCTTGCTCAAGCGGTAGGACGGGCAGTTCGAGGTCGCGCAGGTCGACACGGGCGTAGCCCGATACCGCGCCCTTGGCGAAACGGCGGTTGCGTGGGCTTTCAAGGAATGCAGCGGCGACGTGCGGATCCACCCAGTCGGCGCGAAACCGAAGTGCTTGAAGCGGTGATGCGAGTATGCGGCCCCCCTCCTCGTCAACGACGGCGCGCAGTCTGCCGCTGGCGGGAGACACGATTATGTCGCCCGGCTCGGTTAGAACAGGCCGCGGCCGCATTCCCTCGAGTTCTCCAAAACACGGATCGTCGTCTGCGATCGTGTCGCGGATGTCGCGCGTCCGCAGGACACGTACCCCCTCGGGGATGCACTCCTCTTGACGGAAGCGAACGCCGCGTACGACCTCCGCGACGTCGGTCGCGACCAGATTGCGAACGCTCACCCACTGCGCTGACACAGCATCCTCGAGTTCGGGTACGCGTACGTCCTCTCGCACAACCCGATCACGGACCGTCGCGAAACGAGCGATCGCGGCCTTCGCGCTGCGCACTCGATCCCCAGCCGGGGCTGCAGTGGAGACTTGCACCCAGCGGCCCGGACTGAGGTCGGCGTCGCTGGCGAGTAGTTGCGCGACCGGCACAGCGACAGCGAAGCCAGTCGCCGCGTCGGTGAGCTTCCCCTTCTCCCGCCAGGCGAAGAGGATTGAAACGATCCGGTCGACCCCCTCCTGGTCGAGACCGCGCTGTTGCTCGCCGGTCCCGCTTGCATCGACGAGCAGGACGGGTGCCTCGCCCACCATTGCTGACTGCCGCATGACCCATAGGGCAAGGGGCACCTTCGTCTGGGGCGCCGAGCCCGGCGGCAGCGCAACAACAGCTTCGACGCAACCCCGTCGCAGCAGCTCCATCCGCATGTCGCGTTCTACGCCGCGGCGAAACAGACTGCCAGCTGGCAAGAGCACGTACGCGCGGCCGCTTTCGTTGAGGTGCGCGACGGCATGCTCAAGCCACGCGAAGTCGGCAGTGCGGGCGCGCGCGGCTGCGAAACTCGCCCAAGCCGGCGGGAGCTGGCCGGCGGTGAGGAGCGGGTTCCGCATGCCGAAAGGCGGGTCGCAGATGACCAGGTCCGCCCGGAGCTGTGAAAAGGCGTCGTCGAGCAGGCTGTCCCCGAACTCGAGATCGACCGTGATCAGGTGCATGAGGAACCGCTGGTTCGCGATCCACCATGCCGCTTCGTTGATTTCTTGCCCGAAGAGCTCGAGATCAGCGCGTGCGTGCTGCGCGAGTGCCGTAAGGACTGTGCCTTCTCCGGCGGTGGAGTCGAAGATCGTCCGCGCCGGGGATGCGAGTTTTACGAAGAGAGAGATAAGTTCATCGCCGGTGCGGGTTTCGACGAAGCGCGCTCTGCGACTGAGAACGGCTTCGAAGACATCGGAGCGGCTTGCCTCGTCGATCTGGTCCGTGAGCTGCACGACCTGGTCAGCCGCAAGCGGGTCGAGCTCATCGAGCAGCCCGAGCATCTGGCGGAGCTCTATCGGGAGGGCGTCGAGACGAGCAGCGACCGTGCCCTGCGAAGGGAGCGGGAGCCGCTCCGTGATCTCTGAGAGTACGATCGCGGCGGCGATCGCCTCCATGCCCTCGTCGGCCGGAGTACGTCCACGCAGGATGTTCGACGCTTCGAAGATCAGAACCTCGTTGCGACCGCCCGGCCGGAAACGCTGATGGTGTTTGAGCCAGTCCTCGACTTCGCTCAGCAGGAAGAGGTCACGGCCTCCCGCGGCGGTTTGGACCGGCTGCGGGAAGTCGTCGTAGCGTCGGCGCCAGTTGCTGACGGCGGAGACGCCGTAATCGGTCAGCTCGGCGATCTGCGAGATCGTCACCGTCGGTTCGTCGCGAGCCGCCACTAGGCAATCCCCGCAGCAACCGCAGGCTCAAGCTCTCGCGCGAGGAGGCGGATGTCGCGCACCGCCAGGCGAAGTTGGCGCGATAGGGACTCGCGCTGCGAGACGACGGTCACGCCGACGCCATCGCGTTGGAGGGCGGCGGCACCGAAGGCAAAGATTCCGTCGCCCGATCCGATGACCACCCGCTCGAAGCGCACTGCGACGTCTTCGTGCTTGACGACGTCAAGCAACGCGAGGTCGGCGCCGTCGGAGCCCGAGCGGACGAGGCGGCGGGCCTCGCCCCAGCCAAACCAGACTGGAAGGGCCGTGTGGTGGCTGGAGGCGACGACGACGAGGTCGTCGGCGCCGACTCTGGCGATCTGGCGGTAGTTCCTCGCCACAGCTGCTACGTCGGCTTCGGTGAAGTCGGTGCCTCCAAGCAGGTTTTCGACGTCAACGAGGTGCAGTGCACGCCCCTGGGCGGGGTCGGGCGCCGGGAACCTGCGCACCGTTGCGGGTTCATGATCGTTCATGAATTCAGTGTGACACATCGTCTCGCCTTTGTCAATTGTGAAATAATTTCACATACGTTGGGGACGTGAAGTGCGTCTCGGTAGGGGAGCGTTTTTGCGCTCCCCTACCGGCGCAACGTCTAGGCGAGCCTGGTCTTGATCGCATCGAGGATCTCGAGCGCCTGCTGGCGAAGGTCGGCGTAGCCCTGGTCGACCGTGTCGAGACCGCGCCGCGCAGCGGCGGAGCCCCGCTTGATCTTGGTCGCGTCCTCGACGAGCTTCGTGAGCTTGTCGCACTCCCCGACTAGCCACTTTGCGTCGACAACACCGTCGGCCGCGACGGTCGCGAGCGCGAACAGCCGCGCCTGGATGCAGGCGACCTCGAAGCCGAGCACATCGCCCTCGGCGTCGAGGATCGTGACAATCTTGCCGTCCGGGTAAGCCATGTAGTGCCGGCCGCGCAGCGGCGCGTCGTCGACGCCGTCGAAGACGAGGATGCCGGCCTGGGCACCGCGGTTCTCCATCGCCTCCTTGAGCGACGCATGTGCCTTCGGGCCGGAGAGCTTGCCGGTCTTTGCCTCGACGACGAAGCGGGCCTCACGGCCGCCCGTCTGAGCCGTATTGATCGTGACCAGGAAGTCGCCCGCCTCCGAGCCGGGGATCAGCCCGGTCTCGTGCTTGACACAGCGCACATCGTCGCCGAGGCGCCCGTGGATCGCGGTCAGCTCGACCTCGACCTGGTCCTCGAACGGTGCGCCCTTCTGGGTCGAGCGCTCGTGCTGCTCCTCGAGCGCGCGCTTCTGTTCGAGCTTCTCGATCAGCGAGGTCACCTTCGCCAGCACGTCTGTGTTGTGGCCGACGACCAGCTTCAGCTGCTTCGAGATCTCCTTGTTCGAGGATGCGAGCGGGCCGCGCTCGCCGAACAGCTCGCCCAGCAGCGAACGCACCTGCTCGGTCGTGGAGCCCTTCACGAGCTCCTTGATCTGATGCTGTACCGATGATGTCCGGGTTGCATCGAACCTCGAGTCGAGCAATGTGGAGAGCTTGATGAGGTGCTCGCCGAGCTTCTCCTGCACGGCCGCAGGAAGCTTGCCCGTCTCCTCGGCGGTCGTCTCCATCAGCCGGTCGATCTCTCCGGCAAGCGCGTCGACCGCGGCGCGGCGCTGGCCGTGCGAGACCACGATCGCACCGGTCTCGCTGACGTGCCGGAGCAGGCGGCCCAGTTCTTCGGGCTGCTCGGTGACGCCCAGTTCTTCGGCGAGCTCGACGATCGTGCCATCGAGGACGAACGAGTGGATGTGAAGCCGCCCCTCGATGATCTCAAGCTGGGGCAGATCCGGGTTGAGAGCGATGACGCTCATGATCCCTACCTTTCTTGGGCCGTAGCCCGGGTCGTGAGGTAGAGACGCCCGACTGCGATAGGCTTATCGTTGTCAGCACGAGAGCTTCGCTTGGAGCTCTACCTCTGAAGGCCCGCCCTGTGCGGGCCTTCGGTGTGTCTGAGGCACGTTACGGACAGGGCCGGACGGCACATGTCCGCTCGTAGGACGCCAGGTGGATCGCGTGTAGCCATACAACGGATGTTGTATCCACAGCAACAGAGTTTTCCGCAGGCATGAAGTTGCCGCAAACTCGGCGTTTTACGTCGGTTCTCCCCGAGGTTGTCCCCGAACGGAGCCAGAGCAAGGGCCTGTAGGGGCGTCCTGTGGCTGCAATACAACGGTTATCCACATGGCTGGCAGACCCCGTACGTTCTCGATCAGGAAAGATCGCGGCTGTGGCGACTCCTGAACCGCACCGGACCTCACGGCGCCTTCGCACCGCAGCAGCCGCGGAACGCGAACGCCTCGGCCGCGACCTCGAGCGCCTCGACCTCCGCGCCGCTGATTTGCAACACCAACTCGACGAGATCGAAAGGAAGCGCCTCGAACTGCGCGATCAACTCTCGCTATTGGCGCGCTTCGCCGATCCGGAAGACTCTGCGTTCCCGACGTCGAGAACCCCTGGCAGGGCAAACCACCTACGACCAGTTCAACCCCACGAAGAGGTTCCGAAGGCGGTACTCCAGGGAGGGAGGATCCGCGAGCTTGCCGTGATTCTGCTCGCGAGCTCACCCAACCCCCGCCGCCCGATCCACTACCAGCAGTGGTACGAGCTCATGAGGGCCGCCGGTTACACGATCGAAGCTCAGGATCCCCTTGCGACGTTCCTGACCCAAATCGGCCGCTCACCCGTCGTGCGTCGTGCTGGAGCACCCGGCGTCTACGCACTCGACTTCGATGCGCCGGTTGCACTTCGCGAGCAGCTGCACAAACTCGAGAACGAACTCGCGCGCACCACAGTCGCTGGCGAGTCGGCAGACGAGCTCACAGCTGCGCGAGAGCGGCGAGCGAAACTGATGACGACAGCACGCGCTACTGAGCGTCGACTCGAAGAGTCTCTTCGCGCCCTCGGCACGACCCCCACGTAGCGCCCGGCATCAACCAGTCGTAACGGACGCAACCACGTGAGCTACGAGAGGAACTGGTGCCCGAACTAACGTTGTTGTTCCAGTACGGCTCGAACATGGATCGTGGCCGTCTGCTGGGGCAGATCGAGAAGTTCGCACCGCGATTTGCGCCGACAGGTCTCGCAGTTGAGCTGAACCTGCTGGGTGCCGCGTCGCTGCCTGGGTGGCGCTTCATCGCGGATCTTTACGGCGCGCGGGGCAACCACCGCGTCGCGGACATTGTCGAGGAAGAGACGGCAACGGTTTGGGGTTCGCTCTATGAGCTGCCAGTCGAGCTGGTCAGCCGCTACGACGGCAAGCGGTCGGTGCTTGATCGCATCGAAGGGCACCGGACAGAGAAAGACCCCGAGAACTATCGGCCGCGCAACGTCACGGTCGACCTGCACGGCGAGGCACGCGAGGCTTGGACGTACGTCGGGCTTGATGAGGCTCGGCGGAGATGCGCTGCCGAGCATCTAGACGCATCGGTATCCGACGACTACCGCGGCTACGTGCTCGGCGGAGCCGCAGCCGTTGGGCTACCGCAGACCTACGTGGCTGAGCTGACGGCAGCCCTGGTCGACTAGCTGCGCCCGGCGGGGCGATCGCGATGCGCGGTCACGGCGCCTCACTTCCTTCACGTACGGTTGCTTTGCCGCCCGGCCCCAACTAGAGGCCCATGACTACATAGGGGCACCCGCGGGCGATCTTCCGCAGAGCGATCCAACGAAAGAACCTGCTCGTCGCAGAGACGATGGCACGCGAGCTCGGGACGGTTAGGACTGTTGGCTCGCAGAGGGGACCCAGACGATCGACCGTGCAGCGAACAAGCACTGGAAGGTCGCGATCTGCTCTCGGAGCAATGCAGCGTTCGGCTGACGAAGTTCTAGGCGCAGGTCATCGACGGACTCGTCGGGCACGTGCTTGGACGCGCTCGCGACTACCGCTTTAAGTGGGCGCTCGAAGGAGCAATCGAGCGGACACTTGATCTTCACGACCAGGTAGGCGGCAGCCAGTACGCCGCGAGCGCGACCGTGGTTCGAGGTCGATGCCGGTCAGTCGAATCCGGTACGGCGGCGCTCGGCCTCGGCGTCGTAATCGCGCCCCATGCGCTCGAACGTCTCGGTGGCGTTGCGCAGCAGGCGGGCCGTCTGCGGCCAGCGATCGGCGAGGGCGTCGGCGTGCTCGCGGTAGACGGCCGCCTTGTCGCGCTCCTGGTCACCCCCGGCGAGGATACCGCGGCTGGTGACGCCGAGGCTGTTGATGATCTGCGTCTCCAGGCCGTCGCGCAGCTGCTCGCTGTCGACGACCTCCAACAGGTCGCGCACCGCCCGTGGCGGCCAGTTGCCGTCAGGGTCGGGCGCGCTCGCTGCGAGCACCTTGCCGATGTAGGTGTCGCCGATGCGCAGCCGGCGCGCCTCCTTGAGCCGTCCCCGCGCCTCCTCGACCCAGGCCCTCAAGACGTCGGGATCGATTGCGTCGCCATCGTGGCCGGGCACCGTCCGCCATTCCGACAGCAGTCGGTAGGCGTTGGCGGCGATCGCCTGGCGCTGTTCGTCGAGCTCCTCGGCTGCGTCGGCCTCCTCGACATCGCCATTCTCGTCGGTCACGTCCTCGTCGTCGCCGTCCTCATCCTCGTCGCCGGGGCGGAAGACACGGCTCACGACGTCGACGAAGAACTCCGGACTGTCGGCGAGGAAGCCGCTCAAGGTCGGCGGCGTCGACTCGAACTCGAACGCCGGCAGGTAGCCCCATTCGAGCCGGGCCAGGCGCTCGCGGTCGAACTAGACCCGCTCCAGATAGCTCAAGAGCTCGCGCAACCCGTAGCCGCGCAAGCGCGCGAACTCCGGGTCGTCGACGTCGGCGAGCAGCTCCTCGAGGCCGCGGGCGACGCGCTCGGCCCAGGTGCCGTCGCTCTCGGCGCGCAGATAGAGGTGCATGATGTCGAGCCCGGCTGCGAAGCGCCCGACCCCGTAGAGCGCGTCGACGACGCGGTCTACGTAGGGGAAGTCGGGGCCGAGGCCGTGGACGCGAAACTCGCGCCAGTAGATGTCGGCGACCTCCCCGTCGAGGCGCTGCCAGACGGTCGGGAACTCGTCGATCGTCAGCAGCAAGCGCGCCTGCTGCCGCGGCGACAGCGTCAGCCAGAGAGCTTCAACCCAATCCCACCCCGCCGTCGCGAAACGCCGGATCAGGTAGCCGGAGGTGAGGTCGAGATCGACGGGGTCATCGGATTCGAGCAGCGCCACGAACTGAGACTCGAAGTCGACAATCTCGGCGTCGCCGACCGCTGTCCCGAGAAACAAGATGACGTTGAGCGAGCGGGCGAAGGCGTAGAACTCGTCCCAGCCGCCGCCCTCCACGATCTGCTTGACCGCGTCGGCCCGCGCCGCGGCGATCGCGGGCGCATAGGCGCCGAGGCCGTCGCTGCGGTCGACGCCCGGCAGCGCGGGCATGTGCTCGTCGAACAGGTAGCGCAGCCTCACCGTAGGGTCGTCCGGCTGGTAGGCCGCGGCGATCGTCTCGAGCCGCGCGACGTCTGCGTCGAGCATCGCCCACTCGGCCGTCGCGAACTCGCGGTTCTTGGCCGCCTCCGCGCGCATGACCGACCACAAGTGCTCGCGTGCTCGCCCGTCGAGCTCGGGGCGAATCGCCTCCAGGCGCTCGTAGAGCGCCTCCCGGCTTGTCGGCGGCAGCGACGGCAGCGTGTCTACGAGCGGGGCGAGCCGCTCAGCGTCGATGCCGGCGCTGCCGATCGCGCGCTCGACGATCGCCTCGTACATGCTGACGAGCTCGCCCTGGGTGCGCGGTTCGATCGGCCGGCGCCAGTCGCGGAAGCGCGGCTGGGCGATGTACGTTGCCGAGCTGTGCAGGGCGGGCACGAGCGCGAGTAGTAGCTGCCAGGCGATGTCGGGGTGCCGCTCGCGCAGGGCGTCGATCACGGCTAGGCGCCGCTCCGACGTCACACTCGTCTGCGGGAGCCAGGCGCGGAAGAAGTCGATCAACGTCTCGAGCGGGCGTGGCTTCGCGTAGCTGCCGCCAGGATCGAGCTCGGCCCAGCGCGCCAACAGCTCGACAACTGCGCCGAAGCGGTCTGGAGACCAGCTAACCGTCTGGAGCGCCCAGACGAGGCCGGAGTGCGACGGGCTCGCGAAGAACGAGCTCTCGCCCTTGGGGTCGGTGAACAGCCTGGCGAGCAGGGGCTCGTCGCCGGCGAGGCCGCGCCCGACGGCGTCGATCAACTCGTCGGGCGCCGCCTCGCCGAGCAACGAGAGCACGTCCTGCTGCAAAGACGCCCACAGCGCCCCGGTCGGGTCAGCGTTCGCCGCTTCCAGGATCTGGCGGACGACCCACCCCGCCCACTCGCGCCCCGTGAGCCGCTCGCCGGCGACATTCTGCTCGCCGAACGCGCCCAGGAGTGCGAGCGTCGTCGCCAGACCGAGCCGCAGGTCGGAAGAGTAGGTGCGCGCCTTGCCGAGGACGCCCGCCTGCCAGCGGTCGTTAGGCGCAAGCTCGTAGCGGGGGTCGATTTCGGTCAAGACCGTGATTGCCGCCTTATGCAGCGCCTCGACGTCGTCGCGGTGCATTTCGTCGGCGACGAGCAGGTGGGCGTCGACCTGGGAGACGACGCCGAGCGTCGCCCCGAGGCGCACCAAGAGCGGGTCGTCGCCGGCCCCGAGCGCGTCGAGCTCATCGGCGACGCTCGCGTAGTCGCGGCCCAAGACGTCGGCGACGACACCAAGGTCGCCGTCCCGCTCGACGAAGCGACCAAGCAGGATCACTCGCCGCGTCAGCCGCCCGACCGGCGGGTGCGCCCACAGCGGCCGATGGAGCTCGGGCTTGACGGCGACGCGGCGTCGCGCGGCGATGAGGGTGATGCGCGCGAGCTGGCCGACCTCCTCGGCGACCCGCTCCTCGACGCCCGCCTCCTTGAGCGCCGCTGCGGCGAGCTGCGCGTCGATCGGCGGCAGCACGATGTCGCCGGTCGTACCCTCGACCGGAATGAACAGGTGGTGAGCACCCGGCGCTGTCATCGCCTTCCCGACGGCGTCGTTCAACGGCGCCAAGATGAGCGGGCGCTTCAGGTCGGCGAAGCGGCGCCAGGCCTCGACCTGGTCGATGTAGGCGGCGCGCGCCATGAGCGCGCCGCCGTCGTCGGCGCTCGCGAGCGCGGCGCCGAGGAAGGCCAACACGTCATCGCGGCTACCGCCGGCGACGGTCACGCTGCGCCCGTCGCCCGCGAGCGCCTCCTGAAGGGCTTCGACGGCCTTCGCCCTCCCGGCGAGGATCACGCTCGTCGGCAGCGCCGGGTCAGTCGCGCGTGCGAAGCCCTGCCACCACCGCCCGGCCGTGACCAACCCGTGCGGGGTGAGGCCCATGATCTCCGAGATCCAGGCCAACGTCACCGGCGCGTCGTCGAGCCAGGTCTCGAGGTCGTCCACCCCGTAGGCCCGCACCTCCCGCCAGCGCCCAAGCGCCGCCTTCTCCTTCGCCCACGTGTCGCGGTTCTTCCAGGTGCGCGTCGAGATCGCGATGTAGACGGCATCGATTGTCGGCGTGCCGTCCGGGGTCGTCGTCCGCTTCGTGAAGTCGGTGTCGGCCTTGCGCTTGACGTCGGCGCGCGTCGACAACTCCCAGAGCGAGAGCCCACCTGGCAGCATCGCCGTCGCATTCGCCGCGCGGGCCGTTCCGTCCCAGCCTGAGCCGTAGACTCCAACCCCGGCCGCGAAGCCGACTGAGACGAGGCCGTCGGCCGTCTCGAGGATCGCGCGACGCACGAGCCGCGCCAGGTCGGCGGGCGCACCCTCGGTGGCGCCCCACTGGACGAGGTCGTCCCGGTCGGCGAGGCCGAGCCGTGCCATCAGCGCCTTCCCTTCATGCCGGATGCTGCAACGAGTGTGGCTGCTGAGGCTCCCGCCTCACCAGCGACACCACGACATCTAGTCCAGAGCGATTGCTCCCGGTCGAATCCTCGGATTCGACCGGGAACTGCTTCTCCCCCTGCACGAGTTATTTCAGGTTCGTCTCGCGTACCTGCACCCGCCGAGCATAGGTGCGGTCATCCCTGTAGGTCGAAGAAAGACGGCTGTAGTTGCGCGCGCACCCGTAGGCTCAAACCATGACCTCTGCTAGTTTCGAAAACGGATGGCCGCTACTGGGCTCGAACCACGCTTTAGCTTCGAAAGCAGGAAAGCCCTGCTTAAGGCAGGGCTTTCGAATGACGGGGAATGGGCGGTACTGGGCTCGAACCAGTGACCCCCAGCTTGTCGAGCTGGTGCTCTCCCAACTGAGCTAACCGCCCGGGTCGGGCAACAGTGTAGCCGTCTACGCCCTCGGACCTAGAAGATCTCGGCGCACCATGGGGCCAGGCCCGTGGCGAATAGGGCATCGCATCGTGCTGCGGCTCCCGGCTGCAGCTCCTCTGCTCGCGAGGCTCGCGCAAGATCCGTAAAGCCGAAGCCGCCCAGATACACCGAGCCGACGCCCGTTATGTCCAGGCGCAGGTCGGCTTCCGCTTCCGTCCGCTCGGTGCCGCCCGCGCTCACGCGCCAGCGGCCCGCGTTCTCCGGGATCAACGCATCGGTGACCTCGAGCACGATCTCGCCGTCGCCGCTGTAGCTGCGCGCCGAGAGCGCTGCGCCGACGTCGAGCGGGCGCACCCACACGCCGTCGTCCACCGCGAAGCGCATTCGGCGCGGCTCCGCGAGCAGCAGGACGAGCTCGTGATCGAGCGGCAGCAGGTTCGCTTCGAACTCCGACGTCCAGTCGAAATCGAGCAGCCATTGCCACAGCTCCCGGGTCGCCTCCGCGGTCGGCGCGACCACCTCGATGATCGTCATCGTGCCGACGCTCGAGCCCGACTCCCAATCCTGCTTCACCTTGTAGAGCGCATAGCCCGCCGGCTCGCCATCCAGCTCAAGCAACACGAGGTTCTTCGGACCGCCGCCCTGCCGGCGCGACGGATCGTCGTCGAGCCGCCGCATCTCCCACCACTCCTTGCTGCGCATGAACATCCCCGGCCGTTGCTTGCGCACCTGCTCGTAGAGCGGCGGGAACGTGCGCGCCGCCTCGTCGAAGTCAACGATGCGCACCGTGCCGCGCGGCTCGAACGGCTGGGCGAACCTCGTGCGCTCGCGCGCCAGGCGCATCTCACCCACCCGCGACGCGAGCCCGTAGCCGAACCGCCCATAGATCGTCCCCTCCGACGCCCACAGATACGCCACCGCATCGCCCCGCTCACGACTGTCGGCGAGCTGCACTTCCATCATCGCGCGCAGCACCCCACGCCGGCGATGCGTCGGCAACACACCGACAACGGTGACTCCCGCAGCGGGCACCGACGCCCCGCCGGGCACCGACATCTCGTAGCTGAGCGCGCCCGCGCCGCCGACGATGCGGTCGCCGTCGAACGCGGCATGCATTCGTTCGAGCTCGATCCACTTCGCGAACCGCTCCGCGCCCTCGACCGTGTTCTCCTGGCCGAAGTAGTGGCCGATCGCATCGAGAGCGCTGCGCAACTCCTCGACCGAGGCGCACGGCCTGACCTCGATACCCATCGACCTAACCTAACTTCTCGAGGGGTGCGTACTCGAGCATCAGCCGCCGCTCGTTGCCGTCCTCGAATCGAACGGTGACGACATTCCCCGGCTCGATCTGCGTCACGATGCCCGTGCCCATCGACGCGTGGCGCACCGTGTCGCCCGTCGAGAGCTGCGGGATGTCCTCGCGCTCGCGCACCTCCTGCGGGATGCGTGCGCCGTAGCTCGACCACGATGTCGGCTTCAGCCGCTCGCGTTCGACCCCCGCCGCCGGCAGCTCGTCGAGGAAGCGCGACGGCAGGTTCGCGTCGCTCCGCCCGTAGAGGTTGCGGCGCATGGCGTGCGTCAGCGTGAGCCGCTCCTTCGCGCGCGTCATGCCGACGTAACAGAGCCGGCGCTCCTCCTCGAGCGTGTTCTCCTCGATCGAGCGGCTGTGCGGGAAGATCCCCTCCTCCACGCCGATCATGAAGACCGCGCGGAACTCGAGCCCCTTCGCGTTGTGCAGCGTCATCAGCGTCACCTGCCCGCCGTCGCCCTCCTCGTCATTGCGCAACGCGTCCTGGTCGGAATAGAGCGAGATCTCCTGCAGGAAGCCCGAGAGCCGAGGGCCTGTGGGCTCGGTGGCCGCGTTGTCGTACTCGCCCGCGACGCCGACGAGCTCCTCGAGGTTCTCGATGCGGCCGCGCGCCTCGATCGTCCGCTCGGCCTCGAGCGACTCGATGAAGCCCGTGCGGTCGAGCACCGCCTCGAGGATCGACGCGACGTTCGCATCTGACGCCGTCGCCATCAGCGACTCGAGCACGTTGCGGAGGCTCGTCACCGCGCGCGCCGACTTGTTCGCGACGCCCGCCTCCTCGGGATGCGCGAGCGCCTCCCACAGCGAGGTCGCATGGCCGTCGGCCCACGCGACGAGGCGCGAGATCGTCGTGTCGCCGATGCCGCGGCGAGGCCGGTTCGCGATCCGCATCAGCGAGACCGCGTCGTTCGGGTTGTCGAGCACCTGCAGGTAGGCGATCGCGTCCTTGATCTCGGCGCGCTCGTAGAAGCGCGGGCCGCCGATCACGATGTAGGCGACCCCCTGTCGCACCAGCACGTCCTCGAGCACACGGCTCTGCGCGTTCGTGCGATAGACGACCGCGATCTCCGACAGGCTGTAGCCCATCTCCATCAGCGCTGCGATCTCGGCAGCGACAAAGCGCGCCTCCGCATGCTCGTCCTCGGTCTCGACGATGCGCACCGGCTCGCCCTCGCCGAGCTCCGACCAGAGGTTCTTCTCCTTGCGCTCGCGGTTGTGCGAGATGACGGCGTTCGCCGCATTCAGGATCGAGGTCGTCGAGCGATAGTTCTGCTCGAGCGGGATCACTTTCGTATTCGGGAAGTCCTGCTCGAAGTCGAGGATGTTGCGGATGTCGGCGCCGCGGAAGCTGTAGACCGAGTTATGCGTCACGAGGTCATTCGCAACGAAGTTGTGGGTGCGCTCGATGTCGAGGTCGTAGACCGGGGCGTCCAGGGTGACCGGCTCGACCGACTCGACGATGTCGAACTCGCCGTCGCCTGTGACCATCGCCATGCCCGGACGGACCGCCGAGGCCGGCATGAACGGAAGCGAGTTGCGCTCTTTCCCGAGTGCGCCTTCGGAATTTGCCAGCCGAGCGGTGTAGCGCACTGAGACCTCAAGCACCTCCTGGATACGCTCGATGATCTCGACGATCTTTGCGATGTCGGAATGCGACGTCTCGAAGCGCCACCCGCTTGAACCCTTGTAGGCAGGCCTGAGCGAGAGCCCAATCCCCTCGAGCGCCCTACGACCCTCTTCGTCGTATCCAAAGAGGCTCATGCGGTGCTGCGGAAAATCGCCCCGCGGGTCGCCACAAAGAGCCACGGTGAGCCGGCGACGCACGCGTGCGCCCTGCGTCGTCGTCGCCGAGCTGAAGTGCGGATGACCGAAGCTGAGGCCCTCGTCCTCGAAAAGCTCCCGGGCACCGCTCGCCGTATCGACCTCGCGAAACAGCCGGTCGAGTAGCTCCTGGTTGGCCACAACGCTCTTCCGCGCGGAATCGGCGTACGGACGTGCGACGAATGGAAGCGTCGGCAGGCGGTAGCGGAGTGACAGAAGCGTCTCGTTCATCCGCGCCTCCGCTTCGTCCTCGTGCACACCGACGACCCAGGCAGCATCTGCGTGTTCGCCGTTCAGCCGGATGGAGGGCCCCGCGATCGACCGCACTTGGCCGTTCGTGTATGTCCGAGAAGTGCCGACGCGGAACCCGGAGCCAGCCTTCCACATCAAATAGGTCATGTGGAGTTGCGGGGTTCGGCCCGGCTTGAAGCCGGCGAAGTGCGTGTGCTCCGGCGTCGAGACGATGCGCCGGCCGCTCTGCATCGTGATCGCAATGCCGTCGCGCCGAACGGAGCTGTGCGTTCGCGTCACGCGCGCCGGGCGGAAGTTGCCGCTGCCGAAGCACGAGAGAACATGGTCGCCCGCACGAACCTGCTCGATCGGCTTCTGCGACCCGTCAGCCATCGTCACGAGCGTTCCGGCGACGAGACACTGGTCCGGGTCGCCGACAGCCATGAGGTTGTGGTGGTCGCCTGCGAGCAGCTGCAGCAGCACGTACTGCGCGTGGTTTGTGTCCTGGTACTCGTCGACCATCACGTAGCGGAAGCTCTTCGCCCACTTCTCGCGCGCCTCCGGGAAGCGCTGCAGCACGGTGACGGTCAGCATCAGCATGTCGTCGAAGTCGACCGCGTTCGAGCTGAAGAGCTTGCGCTGGTAGAGCGAGTAGACGTCGGCGACGGTCTGGTCGTAGAAGCTCGCGACGCGCGCGGCGTACTCGTCGGGGCCGATCAGCTGGTTCTTCGCGTTCGAGATCTGCGAGTGGATGCCGCGCGGCACGAAGCGCTTCGGGTCGCGCTCGAGCTCCTCGAGGGCGATCTTGACGACGCGCAGCTGGTCGGCCTGGTCGTAGATCGTGAAGTTCGAGCGGTAGCCGAGCCGCTCGGCTTCGCTCCGCAGCATCCGCCCGCACGCGGAGTGGAACGTCATGATCCAGATCGCGCGCGCGACCGGCCCGAGATCGCGCAGCACGCGCTCCTTCATCTCGTTCGCGGCCTTGTTCGTGAACGTGATCGCGAGGATCTCGTTCGGCTTCGCGCCCTGCGTCTTCAGCAGGTGCGCAACCCGATGCGTCAGCACCCGCGTCTTGCCCGAGCCTGCCCCCGCGATCACGAGGAGCGGCCCCTCCGTCGTCAGCACAGCCTCCCGCTGGGCGGGGTTCAGGTCGGCCAGATAGGTCTCGGGCTGCGTTGCGGACACCCGGTCGATCGTAGCCGTCAGGTCAGGCGGTCGAGCTCACTCTCCAGCCAGGCCACGGCCGCTGCGAGCGTGTCTTGTTCGGACGATTTGAGGACGACCTCGACCTGGGGGCCGGTCTCGTAGAAGGACGGATACGAGCCGACGGAGACGGCCGGCCAGCGGTTCGTTGCCTCGACGAGCGCGGGGCTGATCGTCGACTCGCGCGTCTCGTAGCGGCGGCGCCACGACGCGATCGGCGTGCCGGTGTTCAGCTCGTCCGCGTAGCGGTCGAACATCGCCTTCATCTCGCTCGGCAGGCCCGGCAGCACCCAGACGTTCTCGATCCGGAAGCCGGGTGCGCCGCCGTTCGGGTTCACGAGCGGGCTCGAGCCCTGCGGCAGCGCGGCCCAGCGCGCGGCGTAGTCCGGGTCGCGCGTGAAGCGGGCACGGAGGTCGGCGTCGAGCTCCGGGAAGACGACCTGCGGCACCTCGAACGCGGCGGCGACGGCTTCGCGCGTGATGTCGTCGGGGGTTCCGCCGAGGCCGCCGGTGACGAGCAGGTGGTCGACGCGCGCGGCCTCGCGGCGGATCACCTCGACGATGCGGTCTTCCTCGTCGGGAACGGCGGCGGTGAGCACCACCTTCACGCCGAGCTCCTCGAGGCGGCGCGAGAGCCACGAGGCGTTCGTGTTCTCCGTGTCACCGGAGACAATCTCGTTCCCGATCGTCAGGATGGCAGCAAGCACATGGCGAGTATGACCATCAGAGACCTCGACCCGGAACGCGATGCGGCCGGCGTCGTCGCGGTCATCCGCGACGCGCTGCCGACTGCGGTGATCAGCCCCGCGTCGTGGCGGCACCGCGAGCTGACGGTTCCCGCGCGGTCGCGCCAGCGTTCGTTCGTCGCCGAGGTCGACGGCCGCGTCGTCGGGCGCGCGCTGGCGCGGCTCGAGAACCTGTTCTCGGACGACACCGAGCTCGGGTTCCTGCTGGTCACGGTGGCGCGCGAGCATCGCCGGCAGGGGATCGGGGCAGCGTTGTACGACGCGGCGTTCGAACACGCAGCGTCCCTCGGCCCGGCGCGGCTCCTCACGAGCGTCATGGAGGACGACGCCGGTGTGCGCTTCGCGCGGGCTCGGGGGTTCCAGGAAGAGCGCGAACAGCGTGAGGCGGTGCTCGACCCGCGCACCGTCACGGAGCTGCCCGCCGCCGAGATTGACCTGCGGCCGGTCGCCGACGTCGACCCGCGGCTCGTCTACGCGGCCGACCTGGAGGCGACGCGCGACATGCCGGCGACCGAGGAGATCACCGCGATGCCCTACGAGGAGTGGTTGCAGCACACAATCCAGCACCCGCTCTTCACCGCCGAGGGCAGCTTCGTCGCGATGGTCGACGGAGTCGCCGCCGCGGTGTCCCTCCTTTGCGTCGACACCGAGTCGGGGCGGTCGCTGAACATGTTCACCGGCACGATGCGGGCGTATCGCGGACGGGGTCTCGGCCTCGCGGTGAAGCTCGGCTCGATTCACTGGGCCGCCGCGCACGGCATCACCACGATGGCGACAGCAAACGACGCGGAGAACGCGCCGATGCTTGCGATCAACAAGCGACTCGGGTACCAGCCGAGCGGGCGCTCGTTCGACTACGTGAAGGTGCTTTGAAGAGGGAGGGTCGCCGCACCCTCCCCCTTGTTCAAGCACTCTCAGGCGGCGAGTGCGGCGCAGAGATCGGTTACCGATCCGCTCGTCACAAACGTTCCCGGCACCGGGCCGGTAAGCAGATTGAGGGTTTCCGTGAAGAGGCCGTGCACGAGATAGAGAGCCCCAGGAGAGTCGGGGCCGAGCTGACCGGGGAAGAAGAACACCAGATTGTTTCCTTCGCCCCGCAGGTACAGCGTTGTTGGATCGGCGCTGTCGGGCGTCGTCCTTCCCGGCCCGGAAAAGTTCACGTCGATCGTGTGCCCGTTGCCGGTGATCGTTCCCTTCAACTGGCCCTCGCCCGAAGTAATGCCGTTCGCGAACGTGCGGAAATGCTCTTTTGCGGTGAGATGGACATTGACGTCAAAGCCGCAAACCTCCGCAGGCAGTGGAATGTCGAACGTTCCGACACTCGGAGGGTCCTTGATCGGTGCGCTGGCTTGAGCAACGGCTGAAGACAGGACGGCCATCGCCACGAACGCGACGACGGAAACACGGAAAAGTCTCATTCGTTCGATCCTCCTTGAGAGAGGCGCGACGCTGAGTTGGCCGCAGTTACGCGACCCTAAACCGCATCTATCTCAAAAGTCCAGGGCTCGTTCCGAGTGTCACAGCGGGAACGGTTTCTTCGCGAGCGCCGCCAGCACCTGCGAGGTGACCCACACGGGCGTTGCCGCGTAGCGGGCTGAGTAGCGGTAGCTGCCGTCGACCTGCTTCAGCTTCGCCAGATAGGCGAACGCGCTCCTCGGCGGGGTGCGGCCAGCCGCGACGAGGCCCTGGATCGCCCACGCCGTCGACTGCGCGTCTGAGCCCCGGCCGCGGGACAGCTCGAAGCCGCCGTCCGGGTTCTGGAAGGTGAGCAGGAAGCGCACCGCACGCGTCACCGGCGGGCCGTGGACGCCCGCCACGCGCAGCGCCTCCAGCGCTGCCGCGGTGTCGTTCGAATCGGCCTGGCCGTGCAGGTACCACGCGAACCCGCCCGCCTTCGTCTGCTGCGCGAGGATGAACTTGGTCGTCGCCGCGCTCGGGCGGCCGAGCGCCAGCACCGCCCAGAACGTCGAGTTGACCGTCTCGCCGATCTGGCCGCTCGCGCGCGCCTTCCCGCGCAGGCGTGCGAGCAGTGCATCCGGATGCGCGCCGAGCGCCTGCTGCGCGAGCGCGTCGAGCGAGATGTCGTTCGCGGTCTGCAGGCTCGGCTCCTGCGCCTGCAGGTAGGCGAGCGAGCCGGGCGCGCCGGCGCCGGCGGCGTGCAGGCCGAGCACCGCCCATGACGTGAGCGAGACGTCGGCGGTGCCACCGCTTTCGGAGAACGCGCCGTTCGAACTGTGCGACTGGACGAACGAGACCGGCGTCACCGCCACGGCGAACGCGGCGACAAACGGCGCTAGGCCCACACGACCACCGTCCGCAGGCGCGCGCCGTAGCGGTCGAGCATCTGCCGCAGCTCAGGTCCAGCGGCGAGCGCGATCAGCACGTTTCCGATCGCGTGCGACGCGTCGAACCAAAGCCCGCGCCCGAGGACCGCGGCGAGCGCCGGGAACGTGTGCGGCGAGAAGCCCCACCACAGCCACACGTCCATGCTCGCGCTGAACGCGAAGCCAAGCACTGCCGCGACCGCGGCGAGCGCCCACCGGTTGCGCACCACCGGCGCGAGCAGCGCGCCGAGCGCGCCGCATGCGCCCCAGCCGAGCATCTGCTGCGGCGTCCAGATGCCCTGGCCGAGGAAGAGGTTCGAGACGAACGCGGCGAGCGCGCCCGTCGCAAAGCCGGCGCGTGCGCCCAGGGACGCGCCGGCGACGATCGCGATCACCGTCACCGGCTGCACACCCGGCACCGCTGCGAAGAGCACGCGGCCCGCGGCGGCTGCGGCTGCGAGCGTCGCGATCACCGCGAGCTCGCGCGTCGAGTCGGTGCCCGACTCGAACCACGCGACGCCGCCGACCACGAGGGCGCACGCGCCGAGCCCCGTCGAGAGCGCGCCGTCCTGCACGACGAGCGCGCCTGCAAGGAACCCGAGCGCGATCGCGAACAACCGGATCTCAAACGACCTAGACACGCACGTCCTCCCGCACAGCGAGCTCGACGACGCGATCGGCGACCTCGGCCGCCCACGGCAGGTCGTGCGTGACGACGATCGTGCCGCGCGTGGGCGCATCGGCGCGGAGCAGGCGCGCGAGCTCTTGTTTGCGCTCGGGGTCGACGCCGCGCGTCGGCTCGTCGAGGATCAGGAGCTCGGGCTCGGTCGCAAGTACCGTCGCGAGCGCGAGGCGCTCGCGCTCACCCGAGGAGAGGTCGCGCGGATGCCGCTCGAGGTGCTCGGCGAGGCCGAGGCGCGTGAGCGTCGCGCGCGCCTTGTCGACGTCGCAGCCGAGCGCAACCTCGTCGAGCACGCGCTCGGTGACGAGGTGGCGGCCCGGATCCTGCGGCAGGTACGCGGCGCGCGAGCGGCTCGCCTCGCCGGCGTCGGGCTCGAGCAGGCCGGCGGCGATCAGCGCGAGCGTCGTCTTCCCAGATCCGTTCGGGCCGGTGAGCGCGACCACCTCCCCACGTCGCACCTCGAGGTCGGAGCCGTCGAGCACGATGCGGTCGCCGTAGGCGAAGCGCACGTCGCGCACGCGGCAGACGACGTCGGGCGAGTGCGGCAAGTAGAGCGGCCGATGCTCCGCGAGCCACGCGAGTGCCTGATCGCGAGGCGCGTCGAGCACGATACGGCCGCTGTCCATGAAGAGCACGCGGTCGACGTGCGCGAGCGGACGCGCGGGCCGCTGCTCGGACACGAGGACTGCGCAATCCAGTCGTTCGACCAGCTCGAAGAACGCCTCGGCGGCCTCGGGGTCGAGCTGCGAGGTCGGCTCGTCGAGCAGGAGCAGCTGCGGCTTCAGCGCGAGCGCGGAGGCGAGCGAGACGCGCTGCAGCTCGCCGCCCGAAAGCTCGCCCGTTGCACGGTCGGCGAGGTGCTCGGCGCCGACGAGCGCGAGCGCCTCCTCGACGCGCGGCCAGATCTCCCCCGGCTCGACGGCGGTGTTCTCGAGGCCGAACGCGACCTCGTTCGCAACCTTCGCCATCACGACCTGGTCCTCCGGATCCTGGAACACCGACGCGACCGTGCCCGCGAGCTGCGTCGGCCGCGTCTCGCGCGTGTCGAGCCCCGCGACGACGACGCGACCCTCGAAACCGCCGCCGTGGAAGTGCGGCACGAGGCCGGCGAGTGCGCGCAGAAGCGTCGACTTGCCGGAGCCGGATGGGCCGAGGAGCGCGACGTGCTCGCCGGCGTTGAGCTCCAGGGACACGCCGTCGAGCACCGGCGGTCCGCCGGTGTAGGAGAAGCGGAGCTGCTCGACGGTCGCTAGAGCCACAACGCTCCGACGGCGACGATCGCGGCGGCTGCGCCGAGCGCTGCCCGGTCAAGGTTCGTCCACGGCGGGCGCGGCGCGCGTGTGCGGTGCGCGCCGCCGAAGCCACGTGCCTCCATCGCCTCGGCGAGGTTCAGGCCGCGCTCGAGCGAGCCCGCAAGGAGCGGTGAGAGCTGACGGATCGGGCCGAGCTCGACCCCGCGTCCGCGCAGCGCGAGACGCAGGTCGCGCGCGTCGCGCTCGAGCAGCGGCACGAGCCGCGTCGCGAGCGCAACGGCGACGGTCGAGCGGCGAGCCCAGCCCGCGGCGGCGAGCAGACGGTCGTGGTCGATCGACAGCGCGTAGACCGCGAACGCGAGCCCGACCGCGCCGAGGCGCAGACCCTGGAAGAGCCCGTTGCGAAGCTCCTCGGTGCTGACGTCGAGTGTGCCGAGCACGGGAATCGTCGGGCCACTCCAGAGGATGTGCGTGCCGATCTGCTCGACGAACGGCGTGAGCACGACGAAGAGGACGGCGGTCGAGAGCGTGCCGACGAGGTAGGGCCAGCGCCGCTGCGCGGGTGCGCGGAACGCGACGACGAGGAGGATCACGCAGATCGCACCGACCGACCAGAGGCTCGTCGAGAGCAGCGCCGCCGTTGCGAGCGCGGCAAGGAGTGCGGCTGCAGGCGCGGCGCTCACGGCACGTTTCCGTAGCGGCGGGCGAGCGCCGTGGGATCAGCGGCGAGTCGCTTGGCGATCGCGGTGCCGAGCTCGAGCAGGACGCCTTTGCGGAATTGGCGAATGCGTGCCGTCGAGGGCGCGAGCTTGCCGCCGACGACGATGAAGTTCGTCGCGGCCTTCGCGTTCACGGTGCCGCCGACCTGCGCGGCGATCCGCTTCGCGAGGCTCGCGTTGGGCGAGACGACTGAGGCGCCCGGCTTCACCCAGTCGAATCCGTGCAGGAACGGCTCGGGGTAGGCGCCGAGGACGACCGGCACGTGCATCGTCGCGCCCGTCCAGTGGCGGTAGTCCCACCAGAGCACGTCGCCGGGGCGGAGCTTCACGTCGACGGCACTCTCGCCGCCCTCGACGCCGTTCACGAAGTAGAACCAGTCGCGCTGCGCGCCGAGCGAGCCGGAGATGCCGTTCACCGACTGCAGGTAGCGGCCGCCGTAGCGCGTCGAAACCTTCAGCTTGCGCTCGACGGTGCGGATGCCGTCTCCGCCCGCGCCGACGGTGCCCGCGTAGATCACGTGAGTGCCGTCGTCGCGCGTCACCCAGAGCGTCGCCGCGCCGTGCTCGCGCGCGCCGCCGCAACCGGCGACGGCGAGCGCGAGCAGAAGAAGTGCGGCTCCTCTCACTTCACGGCGTTCGAGCGGACCGCGCCGGTCGCGGTCGCGCGCACGAGCAAGCCCACGTGCGTGCCGGGGCAGTAGCTCGTGCCGGTGGTGCCGGAGACGGTTTGCTTCGAGCCGGCGTGCCACTGGAGGCCGGAGACGGCGGTCGACTTGCCGTTGTCGTCGTAAGCGGTTGCGGTGTAGCAGCCGGCTTTGCTCGCGGCCTTCACAGCGAGCGTCGGCGGGCCGCCGGTCGGGCCGAAGTCGGCGTAGTACCAGAGCACGGTGTCGCCGTCGTTCAACTTCACCTGGTCTGCGCCGACGGGCGGCGAGGCATTATCGACCTTGAAGACCCAGCCGCTCGAGGAGCTGCCGCCGTAGAAGCCGACCTGGTCGACGTAGTTGCCGAAGCTCGAGACGGTGACGTGGTAGTAGAGCTCACCGAGGAGCGCCGCCTGCTGGATCGCATCGAGCGCGTTCGAGGCGGTGACGGTCACGTCCGTCGGGCCGAACAGGGTCTTCGTCTTGCCTTCGACGCGCACGTGGACCGCTGCTGCAAGGGCAGTTGCGGGCAACGCAAGCGAGAGAACGACGACGAGAATGAGGCGCTTGGCCACGATTCCTCCTTCCGCGAGGGGATCGGTATGGAGGGCGACCGGCAGGTCTTCTGACTCGAGGCTCCCCCTCCACCGCCTTCCCGAGCGCGCGCTCAGTGGCCTACCGGTGAAGGGCATCTCCTCTTACAGCGGCGGGACCGTCCCGGACTCACACCGGGTTCCCTCACCGCTCGCCCTTTGGAGTGCTGAATCTACCATTGCGCGGCGATGGTCTACCGGTGGCTTCCTGTCGTCGTCTGGATGGGCGTGATCTTCGCCTTCTCGTCGATCCCTTCGCTCGGGACCGGCCTTGGGACGTGGGACTACGTCTTGCGCAAGGGCGCGCACATGACGGAGTACGTCGTGCTCGCGTGTTTGTTGGCGCGGGCGGTGGGCTCGCTGGGGTGGGCGTTCGCGCTCGCGGTCGGCTACGCGGCGACGGACGAGTTCCACCAGACGTTCGTGCGGGGGCGGCATGGCTCGCCGATCGACGTCGGGATCGACGCCGTCGGCGCGCTGATCGGATTGTGGCTCTGGCGCACTAGGATTCACGCATGGATCACGGCGAGGTAACGGACCGTCAGCTCGAGGCGCTCCTCGCACGACTCGACCGCGTCGTCGAAGAGCTCACACGGATGAACGCGCGCGAAGAGCGGCGCGAGGAGCTGACGGTGATCGCGCACGAGCTGCGCAACCTGAACGACTCGCTGCAGGCGATCACCTACGCCGCACTCGGCACACAAGGCCCGCAGGTGCGCCGCCGCCGCGGCGCCTGAGCAAGCTCAAACTCGGCAACCTGGTTGAAGTGCCAACCAGGTTGGGGGGAGATCACAGCGCGGGCTCGTCGACCAGCTTCTTCGGCGCGCGGAGCAGCCGGTGTGACTCGGTAAGCGAAAGCGCGATCTCGGAGAGCTTGTGACCCGAGTTCTGCGACTCCTCGCGGAGACGCTCGAACGCGGCATCGGCGGAGATTCCCTCGCGGCCCATCAGGATCCCCTTCGCCTGCTCGATCACGGCGCGGCGGCCGAAGGCGCCCTGCAAACGGCGGAACTCGCCGAAGCGCTGCAATGTGATCTCGATCGCTGCCTGAAGTTCCTCGGGCGTCGACTCGATGATGTAGGCAAAGACACCGCGCCGCGCAGCCTCGCGCACATAGGCAGGGTCGGCAGCGTGCAGGATCGCGATCACCGGGCACGAGGCCCCGGCGACGATCTCGCCGATCAGGCCGAGCGCATGCTCTGACGAAAGGCCGAGCCCGACGAGGGCGACATCGGGAAGCTCCCGCGCCGTCACCTCCGCCACCTCACCGACATCGACCTCACGTGCGACAACGTCGTGACCGAGCCCGATGACGACGTCAGCGAGGAGTTCAAGCCGATCGCGACGCTCGTTCGCGATCAGGACGCGCAACTGGTGCGGCAGATCTAGGTCGGGCACGCGCCTCCGATGTGGAACTGCGAGGGCCGGGCAGCTCGTACAGATCCATGCTAGTCTCTCTCGCGTCGTTTCGGAAGCCCCGAAACCGCGGCGAGTCTGTCCGGCTCACTTGGAGAGACGGACGGCAAGGCCTCCCACATACCTGCGCGGGACGGAGTGATCGTTCCCGCCGACGTGCCTGTCGGCCTGCAGTGGGAGAGCCCCAAAGCCTTCGACAAGATCCAGCAGCGCGCCGCACCGAGTCCACTCCCCAACGTCCACCCTCGGACGACGTGGCCCGACGGTGCCTTCGGATTGGCGACCTCCGCACGACAATCCGTGGTGAGTTGCTGGCCGGCCCGCCCGGGAGGCATGACCCCGCCGCCCGGGCGGGCTCTCTACGACAAGCGATAGAGGTTGAGCACGCCGCTCGTCGCATGGTCGTTCGCGTTCCCCTCGGCAAGCGCGATGCGACCGTCGGCGATGATCGGGCTCTGCCAGTGCAGCGGGCCGGAGCGAAGCGTCGCCACCTCGCGGCCACTCGTCGGCACGTAGACGTGCAACTGGCCGTCGCCGGCGACGAACAGGAGTCCTCCCGCGAGAGCGGGTGAGCTTCCGCCCGTGTGGTTCGACCACGCGGGATGGAGACGGCCCGCCTTGAAGAGAAGCGCCTCGGTGCCGCCGCTCGTCGAGACGAACACCCACTTACCGTTCCACACTGCCGGCTCGGAGAAGACATCCGTCGGGCCCGGCGCGGGCAGGGTTTGGATCTCGCCGCCGGTGCGGTTGTTCACGCCGGGGAGCGTGTGCAGTTGCAGGAGCCGCAGGATCCCGTCCTTGCCGCCCTGGACCGCGTAGCCGCGAGGCAGAAGCGCGGGGCTCGTCGAGCCGAGGTCGAGATCGGCGTCGTTCAGGTGCTGGTAGTTCGACGGTGTGTAGTGGCGGAGCATGGTCGACGCGTTCGGCGAGAGGACGATCACGCTGTCGCCCCAGTCGGTCTTGCCGTTCCACGGGGCGTTCCCGGTCGCGACGACCAGGTTGCCGTTCGACGGATCAACTGCGGCGCCGTTCCGCGACCAGATCGCCGAGTCGCTCGACTTGCAGTTGCTCGGGGTGATCAGCGCATGCTGGTCGGAACAGAGCGAGTTCCAGACGTGCGCGATCTTCCCCGTCTGCTCCGACATCGTCACCACGTGCCCTTGGTACGACGGTGCGTCGCCGATGTAACCGCCGGTCGTCGCAACCACGAGCCCACGCGAAACGTTCAGTGATGACGTCATCTTCTCGTGTGACGCATCGCGTGTGATGCTCGTAGCCCACAGCACCTTGCCGTCGGAGATACGGAGCTTGCAGATCTGCCCGTCGGGCGCTGCGGCGTAGATCGCGGTGCGGTCGGTCGACGCGACGGGTGTCGAGTTCGTGATCTGCGCGGTGCCCTTCACGCTCGAGTACGAGCCCGGGGTGAAGCGCCAGAGGATGCGGCCGGTGTCGGCATCCATCGCCTCGGTCTTGCCGTACGTCGTCGTGAAGAAAAGGGTGTCGTGCGCCGCCCCGTGCACCTGCACGCCGTGCAGGTAGATGAGCGACGAGTCGACCGTCCCGTCGAGCCGGATCTGCGTCTGGACGAGCTTCGCGGCATTCGCGATCGTGATCCCGCTGCCGGGCGCGCTGCCGTGACGCGCTGTGTCGTAACCGAAGCGCGCCCAGTCGACCCCGGCCGTCTGCGTGCGGGCGGAGGCGGGCAATGCGACGAGCAGGCAGGCCGCGGCGAGCGCGAGCGGGACTCTCACCGGGCGGTCAGATCCTGCGTCTTCACCCACGGCAGCGGCGGGGTGAGCAGCGACTCGGCGTGCAGGTAGGCGAGCCCCGCGAGCGGGAAGTCCGTCCAGCGTTCGAAGCAGAAATAGCGGCGGCGCCAGTGCGGGAAGAACTTGCGGTTGAAGCTGTGGAGCCGCTCGACCTGAAAGAGGCGGTCGGCCTTCAGGAGCACAAAGCGGAACGCGCGCGACCAGACCGGCGCGTCCTCGTCGGCCTTCAAGAAGTCGGCGAACACGGCGAAGTTGAGCGAGAGCTCGGTGACGGAGTGCTCGCGCGCCCAACCGACCGTCTCCGTGATCAGGAACTCCATCAAGCCGTTCGGCGTGTCCTTGCGGCGGCGCATCGAGGCAAGCGAGTAGCCCTCACTCGCCGGTGACGGGACGAGCTGCAGGAAGCCGCCGACCGAGCCGTCGGGGCCGACCGCGACGGCGAGCACCGTGTCGGGGTAGAGGAAGAGCGCATCCATCGCCATGGTGAAGCCGCGCTCGGGCCAGTTGCCGCGCCACTCCTCCGAGACGGCCCGCAGCTCACAGCGGAGTGCCTCGTCGGCGTCAGCGGTCGAGAGCACGCGAACGACGTAGCCGCTCTTCTCGAGCCGCGAGACCGACTGGCGGATCTTGCGGATCGCGCGTCCCTCGAGCGAGAACTCGGACGGGCGGATCACCGCCTCGTCGCCGAGGTAGATCGACTTGAAGCCGAGCGCGGCATAGTCCGCGAGTGCCTCGGTCGACGCGCCCGCTACGGCGACGCGCCAACCTTTCGTGTGCGCCACGCGGACGAATTCCGCAACGAGGTGGTGGCGCTCTGCGTCATCGCCGATCGGGTCGCCGGCGACGAGCGCCGTGCTTCCGATGAGGCGATAGGCGAGGAACGATTCGCCGCTCGGCGAGAAGAAGTAGCTCTTGTCACGACGGAGCGCGAAGTACGCCAGGCTGTCGCTGCCGTGCTCTTGGACGAGCTCGGTGGCGCGCTCGCGATCGTCCTCCTCCGGCGGCCCGACCGGGAACGGCTTGAACCACAGCCAGAGCGCACGAACGGCAAGGCCGCCGATGACGATCAGGAGCGCGATCTCGATGCGTTCCGAGTACGCCTGATTGTCGTCGAGGTAGATCGCGAGCACCGGGATGCAGACGACGAGCGCGAGGCCGACCTGCACGAGCGGCAATACGGTCGTCGGATCGCCCGGTGCAACGAAGCGGCGGCGGCCGCGGAAGAGCGCGACGAGGAGGATCAGGTGCACGGTCGCTTCTTCGAAGTCAAGGCCACGGGCGAGATGCGCGACGGCGGAGGCTGCGACGACGGCGACGGCGAGGTACCAGGCGCGGCGCTTGCGGCGAGCAAGGCCGCGCGACAGCCAGATGAGCCCGACGCCGAGGGCGAGGGCGAACGTGCGTGCGGCGTCGGGGACGCCTGGCGGCAGCACGCCGCGCACGACGTCGAGCCGGTTCGCCGCCTCGGGCATCAGCGCCGAGACGATGGAAACGAGGCCGGCGGCGGTTGCGAACCAGGCTAGGAGGATGGGCGTCGCGGGGCGGCGCACCCCCGGAGGGTAGCGCCCCGCCCGGCGAGCGGCGTCCCCCCTTCGGCAACGCGTCCCGCGGGGCCACGGCCGGTGCCAGCCGACGGCAAATGGACTTGCCATGGGCAGCCGACGGCAAGTGGACTAGCCATGCTCCGGCGCCCTTCGGACGTAGCCGGTGTGAGACACACGCTCGAAAGGCGCACAGAAGGGTGTCGCTAGTGTGACGCCCGGCGGGCTAGTCGTGGAGGAGGATGCGCCGCAGCTCGTCCTCCTTGCCCGGTTCCAGGATTGCGAGCACCTGGTCGCCCGCGACGAGTTGGGTCTCGTCGTCCGGGATCTCCGCCTTGCCGTCGCGGACGATCGAGATCAGCCGCGCGCCCTCGGGCAACTTCAGCGCACGCACGCGCTTGCCCTGGCAGTTCGCCGACTTGTCGACGGTCACCTCCACGATCTCGAGGTTCTCCTTGCGCAGCTCGAGCAGATGGATCAGCCCGTGCTCGGGCACCTCGTGCTCGATCAGCCCCATGATCGCGCCCGTCGCCGAAACGGTCGGCGAGATTCCGAGCAGGTCGAAGTACACCTGGTTACGGGGATCGTTGATACGCGCGATCACGTTCGTGACGCCGTACTTCTCGCGGGCGAGCTGACAGATGACGATGTTGTCCTCGTCGTCGCCGGTCGCCGCAACGAGCAGATCCGGCGGACGTTTGATGCCTGCGCGCTCGAGGACGAAGAGCTCCGTCGCGTCGCCGCGAATCACCTGGTGCTCGAACTCCGCCTCGAGCTTCTCGTATCGGAACGGCCGCTGCTCGATCAGCGTCACCTCGTGGCCGCCGCGCAGAAGCGAGCGTGTGAGGTTCGTACCGACCTTGCCGCCGCCTGCGACGAGGACGTACATCAGACCTCGACCCGATCTTCGGACGCGCGTACCGCTTCGACGAGCGTCTCGATCGCCGCGGACGTCGGGCAGACGATCCGCAGCCCGCACGTCGCGTAGAACTGCGCGCGCGCCGGATCGAGCACGCGGGCGACGACGGTCGGCACCTCGAACTGCTTCTGCGCGACCTGGGCGATCACGAGGTTCGTGTTGTCGCCGTTCGTCGCGACGACGACCGCGTCGGCCTCCTCAATCCCCGCGTGGCGCAACAGCTGCATGTCCATGCCGTGACCCACGAGGAAGCCGCCGGCCCAGTGGTCGCCGAGTCGCCCCAGGGCGTCCTCGTTCTCGTCCATCACCGTGACGTCCCAGCCCGAGCCCTGCAGCTGGAGCGCAACGGCGGAACCGACCCGCCCGCACCCGATCACGATTGCTTTCACGACGGCGCAGCGTACTCCGCGGACCTAGGTCGCTGCGAGTTCCTCATCGAGAACGGTCTGGGGGAAAGCAACGATCAGCACTTCGCAGGGGGCCCGCCGCAAGACGTAGTCGACGGTCGGCGAGAAGAACCGCGACTGGCGGCGCCAGCGGGGAGCCGAACCGAGAACGATCAGGTCTGCGTTCACCTCGATCGCCCGCTCGACGATCGCGTTCCCAATCGCCCGGGCCCGCACCGTCGTGCCCTCCACGACGACGCCGTGATCGGCACCGAGCAGCTTCGCTTCCGCGAGCGAGGCCTCGGCGCGGTCGTCCTCATCGAGCATCGGCGCGTCGAGCGGCTGCTCGAGCGGCACGCGGATGACATGCAGCGCCTGCACCTCGGAGCCGTACTCGCTCGCGAGCTTCACCGCGGTCGCGAGCATCTCCTCGCCGATCAGACCGATCTTCATCGGCACGAGGATGCGGTAGAAGTCGACCGGCTCTTCGACTGGATGCTCGTCGGGAGACTCCACGCGCTGCATCAGCCCCTCCCCGTGCTTCCTGCGAACCGCGACGAACACGACGAGGCCGATGGCGAGCCATGCCGGTCCGGCATAGCGCGCGGCGGGATGCGTGGCGAGCGCGAGGATCCAGACAGCGAATGTCGAGATCGAGCCGACGATCGCCGGCAGCGGGATGTCGGCGTGGCCGATGCGCACGTTGAACGGCGCGCGATACGGGCGCGGCAGGTCGGGCTCGTCGATGCGCAGCTTGATCACCGCAAGCTGCGCGGCCGTGAACGCGAGCAGAACACCGAACGAGAACAGACTCGCGAGGAAGGTGATGTCGTGCTTGATGAAGGAGGTGCCGATCACGATCGCGGACGAGATCAGCGCAGCGGAGATGATCGCCTGCGGCGAGATGTTCGCGTGCCGGCTGAGCCGCCCGAAGCTCCGCGGCAACTGGCCGTGCTCGCCGAGCGAATACGCGAGGCGCGAGAAGCCGGAGATCGACGTCGTTACCGCCGCGAACAGGATGAGCGCACCCGTCACGCCGACGTAGACACGAAGCGATTCGCCGAGGTGCCACGGCAACTCGCTGCCGATGCGCTCGGCCACGCCCACGAGCGGCGAGCGGATCCAGCGCGAGCCGAGCTCGGTGTTGGCACCCGGGAACGCCGAGATCGCGACGACGGCGATCGCGACGTACACGGTCACGACCGTCGCGATCCCGCCGAACAGTGCCCGTGGCAGGTCGATCCCGGGCCGCCGCGTCTCGGCGGCGTAGTTCGCGACCGTCTCGAGCCCTGTGAACGCGAGCATCGCAAGCGGGAGCGAGAAGGCAATCGCGTGCCACGTCGGATGCGTGCCGAGCGACATCCCGCGCGTCAGCGCGTGTGGCGAGAAGATGAGCGCGAAACCGAGGATGACGAGCAAGAGCTGCGTCAAAAGGTCGAGCGCGGGCACCAGGATCCCGAAGCCGTACAGCGACGGCCTGCGGAAGAGCCTCACAGCCGCGACGAGCGCGATCACCGAGACGGCGACGATCACGTCGCCGGGGTTGCGGTCGAGGGCGGGGATCTGAAACGCGCCGGCGAGGTAGTGCGGCAGGAAGAGCGCCGACAGCGCGATCACGATCAGGTAGTCGAGGAAGAGCACCCAGCCGGTCATGAAGCCCGCGAGGTCGTTCAGCGCCCGTCGCACGAGCGTCGCGGCACCTCCGGTCTCGGGCAGTGCCGCGGTTCCCTCGGCGTACGACAGCGAGACGATGAGGAAGAGCACGCCGACGATCAGAAGCACGAGCGGCGTAAAGCCGAGCGCGTGGGCGGCGAGCACGCCGAGCGCGAAGTAGATCGACGACGCAACCTCGCCGTAGACGACCGAGAAGAGCGCGCGCGTGTCGAGCTCGCGCTTCAAGCCGGGGAGCTTTCTGGCTATGACCGCCTCCGCAACATGAGGAGCCGCCCGACGCCGGCGGCGATGAAGAGCAGCCCGAGGATGACGCCAACGCCGAAGCCGTGCCGGAGGGTGAACGAGAGCATCCCCAGCCCGAGCAGGATCATCACGATCGCCATCCCGGCGACAAGGTTGCGATACATCGTCACGCGATGATCTTCTTCCCGGCCGCGACCATCACGCGACACGTCGCGTTCTTCAGGACGTAGTCGACGGTATGCCCGAAGATCGCGCGATGGGCGCCGCGCGGCGCGCCGAGGACGACGATCTCAGCGCCCCGCCGCTCGGCCTCGTCGACGATCGCGCGTCCCGCCTTGCGCTCCCGCACCACTCGCTCGACCACGCGCACGCCGTACGGCTCGGCGATCAGCCGCGCCTGGTCGAGCAGGTCGTGCGCCTCGTCGAGCTGCTCCGAAAGGTCGGCGTCGAGCGGCAGCTCGAGCGGCACGACGATCACGCGCAGGAGGACGATCCGCCCCGCGCGCTCCGTCGCGAGGCGCGCCGCCACCTCGACCGCCTCGCGCGACCCGTCGCCCGCGACGATCGGCACGAGGATCGTGCGGTACTCGAGCGCGATCGCGGGACCGAGCGGAACCGGCGACCGCGACGTCACACTCAGCGGCAGGCTGAGGCGGCGTCGGTAGAGCACGTAAAACACGAACCCGACTGAGAGCCACGCGAGTCCCGCATAGCGCGTCGGCGCGTCCTGCACGACCACGACGAGCCAGGCCGCGCCGGTGCCGAGACCGCCGACGACGGCGAAGATCGGCCAGTCGACGCCGCCGATGCGCCAGTTCGGTCGCGCGCGCCACTCGAGCTCCGCGTCGCGGAACCGGTAGCGAAGCGCAATCACCGACGCGTGCGCGATCGTGAACGAGAGCATTGCGCCGAACGCGTACATCCGCCCCAGGAAGTCGACCTGGCCCGAGAGCAGGAACAGCGACGAGCCGATGCCGGCGAAGACGACGAGAGCGAGCCACGGTGTCTTCAGCTTCGGGTGCAGCTTCCGGAACGCCGCGGGTAGCTGCCGGTAGCTCGCCATCGAGTAGGTGATCCGCGATGCGCCGATCACACCGGCGTTCGTTGCGATGAAGAGGATCGTCGCGGCCAGGATGCCGACGTAGATCTTGATGATCGCGAGAATCGCGCCGTGCAGGCCGAGGTTCTCGACGAGCCCGAGCACCGGGTCGTTCTTGAACCCATGCGGCGGGCTCTGGCCGAGCTGCGTCACGTAGTGCGAGCCCTGGTGCACGACCGGCATCGCAGAGAGCGCGATCCACGGGAGCGTGAAGTAGATCGCGAAGACGGCGATCGCGACCCACGAGATCGACCTGGGGATCGAGCGCACGGGGTCGCGCGCCTCCTCGGCGAGGTTCGAGACGGTCTCGATACCGGTGTAGGCGATCATTCCGACCGGAATCGCGAGCAAGAACGCGCTCCAGCTCGGCGCAACGCCGAGATGGATGTTCGTGCGCAGGATGTGCGGGCTGAAGATGAGGAAGAAGCCGAGCGCGACGAGCAAGAGCTGCGTCGCGAAGTCGATGACCGCGAGCACGATGTTGAGACGCGCCGCCTCCTTGACGCCGACGATGTTGATGCCGACGAGCAGCCAGGTCAGGACGATGCCGACGATGATGTCCCATGGGTTCGTCTTCAGCGGCGCCCAGAAGATCGACAGGTAGTGCGGGACGAAGATCACCGAGATCGCGATCGTGATCACGTAGTTCAACATCTGCGCCCACGCCGCTCCGAACGACACGAGCTCGTTGAAGGCATGTCGTGAGAAACTCGACGAGCCGCCCGCCTCCGGGTAGCGCACGGTTCCCTCGGCGTACGTCGCGGCCGTCGCGGCGAAGATCAGACCGCTGATGATGAAGACGACGGGCGTGAGCCCAAGTGCGATGCCGGCGACGAGCCCGAGGGCGTAGTAGATCGACGAGCCGACGTTGCCGTAGGCGGTCGCAAAGAGGGCGGGGGCACCGAGGACGCGCTCGAGGCCGTGACTCTGTCGGCGCCGGGGCACGGCGGGATGCTACGCCGCGGGGGAGTCGTCCCGGTGCGGCACGCTCGTGAGAATCACGTGCGGCTCGAAAAGTAGGCAGCGCTTGATCGCGATCGCGCGCCTGCCGCGCAGGCGCTTCAGGCCGGGCTGGATCCGTTCCGGCAGCACGACGTTGACCGCCGCCGCCGGGTCAGCGGTGAGTTGCCGGACGTAGTCGAGGATCGCGTCGCCGAGGCGGCCCTGCTCCGGCGCGTCCTCGACGGGCAGCCCGAGCTTGTCCTCGTCCCAGCTCCGCTCGCCGAAGTGGACTGCGCGCACGTCGTCGACGCCGGGCAGTTGACGGGCATAGGCGACGGCGGCGCGCGTCGTCTCGTCGGGCTCGCCCGCGATCACGCGGACGACGAGCCGATCGGGTACATGACCCTCGGGCCGGCGCCCGGACGTGACGGCCGGAACGTCGGCGACGACGACCCCGGGCTCGACGAGCAGCCGGAACTTCAGCCGGAACTGCGCGCGTTGCGCTGCCGCGAGCAACGAGCGCTTGCGGAACTGCTCCGGGAGGACGACCGTGACGATCCCGCCTGCCTGGTCGCGCAGGCGCTCGATCTCGCCCAGCACCGCTTTCATCGGGTCGGTGCCCGCAGGCCGAACGTCGAGCATCGGCTCGCCGCCCGTGAAGTCGAACCAACGTGCGCGGATGCCGGTGTCGGCATTTGGACCCGCGACATGGATCGCGGCGAACTGGCCGCCACCGATCCGTCTCGCGTACCAAATCGCGCCCTCCGCGGCGACGTCGAGCGCCTCGGCATAGATGAGCACGCGGTTGGCCACCGCGAGAAGCTATCGACTAACGGAACAGCTGGTACGGGACGCTCGAGAGAATCACGTGCGGCTCGAAGAGGAGCAGGCGCTTCACGTAGAGCGCCCGCTGGTTGTGGAGGATCCTCGCCCACCCGCGCACGACGACCTCGGGCATGACGACGTTCACGACCGTATCGGGCTCGGCGGTCAGCGATCGCAGATAGGCGAGCAGCGGGGTGCCGATGTCGCGGTACGGGGCCTCACTCAGGTCGAGGGGCAATGCGGTGCCCGAGCGATGCCAGTTGCGTTCGAAGGCGCGCGCCTCCTCTTCGTCGAATGCGAATGACACGGCACGGGTGTCCTCGATCCCCAGCGACTGCGCGTAGTTGATCGCGCGCAGCGACCCGGCATGGAGTCCCGCGACGAGCACACGCACGGCGAGGTGATCCGGGGTATGCCCTTCGGGATCTTTGCGCTTGGTGACGGTCGGCACATCGGCGACCACCATTCCAGGCTCGGAGAGCGCGCGGAGCTTCAGGCGGAACGAGGCGCGGCCCGCGGCCGAAACGAGCGACTGCTTGCGGAACTGCTCGGGGACGACGAGCGTCACGAAGTCAGACTCGCCGCGCGGAAGCCGCCAGATCTCCTCGAGGATGGCATGCGAACGGCCTTCGTCCACCTCGAGCACCTCGAGCCGCGGCTCACCCTCCGCGAAGTCGAACCACCGCGGCCGGATCCCCGGGTCACAGTGCGGCCCGGGCGCGTGCAGCGCCCGCACCGCGCCGCCGGAGATGCGGCGTGCGTACCAAAGCGCACCCTCGGTCGCAACGTCGATCGACTCGACCCAGAGCAGCACCCCGTTGGTCACGGCGCGCGCGGACTGGACCGCATCCGAGCCGGCCTTCAGGCGGCGGGCGAAACGCCTGTAATGCCGGTTCACTCCTAGGAAGCACATGACGAGCAACGGGATCGCGACGAGCACGAGCCACGCGCCTTCGCCGAACTTCGTCCAGATCACGACGAGCGTGACGATGCCGGTCGCCGTCGCGCCGACTCCGTTCACGAGCGCGCGCCCACGCCAACCGCGGTCGCGTGAGCGGTGCCAGTAGCGCACCATCCCTGCCTGCGAGAGTGTGAACGCGGTGAAGACGCCGATCACGTAGAGATGGATCAGCGAGTCGACGCTCGCGTTGTACGCCCAGAGGAGCAGCGCCGAGATTCCGGCGAGGACGACGATGCCGTTCGAGAAGACGAGCCGGTCGCCGAGGTTCGTGAACTGACGCGCGAAGAAGCTGTCGCGCGCGAGCAGCGCGGCGAGCCGCGGGAATCCCTGGAAGGACGTGTTCGCGGCGAGCACGAGCACGGCGAGCGTCAGCACCTGCACCGCCCAGTACATGAAGCTGAGCGCCGACGAGGACGGGAAGACGCCACGGGCAATCTCGGAGAGCACCGACGGCGTGCCGGTCGCGGTCGGCCGGGTGTGCATGTGCACGGCAAGCCACGAGACGCCGACGAACATCGCGATCGCGATCACACCGAGGATCGCAAGCGTCTTCGCGGCGTTGATCCCGTGGGGGCGGCGGAACGCATTGACGCCGTTCGCGATCGCCTCGACGCCGGTGAGCGCGGTCGAGCCCGACGCGAACGCGCGGAGGACGACGAAGAGCGTGATGCCGCCGAGCCCGACCGTCATGGGATGCGACACGGGCGCCTGCGGGCAGCCGCTCGTCGCGCACTTCGTCACGCCGACGCCGATGAGGATGAAGATCGAGCCGACGAACGCGTAGGTCGGCAGCGCGAAGAGAATTCCCGCTTCCTTCACGCCGCGCAGGTTCGCGAGCGCGATCAGCAGGACGAAGAAGAGCGAGAGTCCCAGCTCGTGGCCGCGCAGCGACGACACCGCTGAGGTGAGTGCCAGCACGCCGGCGGCGACGGAGACCGCGACGGTGAGGATGTAGTCGATCAGGAGCGCCGCCGCGGCGACGAGGCTCGGCAGCTTGCCGAGGTTCTCCTTGGCGACGACGTAGGCGCCTCCCGACGTCTCGTAGGCGAGCACCGTCTGCCGGTACGACAGGACGACGATCGCGAGGAGCGCCGAGATCGCGAGAGCGAGCGGAAACGCGACCCACGCGGAGGCGGCGGACGCACCGAGCAGGACGACGAGGGCGGCCTCGGTCGCGTACGCGACCGACGAAAGCGGGTCGGACGCAAAGATCGGGAGTGCGAGCCACTTCGGGAGGAGCGTCTCCTCGAGTTGGCCGGTCGCCATCGCGCGCCCGACGAGCAGCCGCTTGACGGTGCCCTGGTTCGCGGCGGCATGCGGCTGTGCCTCGGCGCGCTCCTCAGTGTCCACTGCCATTGTGCTCCTCGCGTTCGAGGGCAGAGCGTGTGCGCTTGAGCTCGAGACCGAGCAGTCGCGTGCCGGTTCTGCCGAAGAGGAAGCCCGAGGTGTCGTCGAGCAGGCGCTCAACGAGCAGGACGCCGCGCGGCATCACCGGACGCTCGAGGTCACAGAGGCGGCTTGCGAGGTCGAGCAGCTGTGCACGACAGGCGCGAACCGCGCCGCGGTCGAGCGGCGAGGCGTTCGGCAGGAAGCGCTCGTCCGAGGCGTGCACGACATCGGTGAGTGCGCGGCCGAGTTGGAGGCGGTGCGATTCCGCGACGAGCTCATGCCACCGCCAGGCAAGGCGCGGCGGCGGCAGGCGGGTGACGATCAGCTCCGCGTCAGCCGACCGACGTGCAGCGCGGAGCGCCCGCCGCTCTTCCCACCCGTGCAATGGAGCGCTTACCCGTTTCAGCACCGCAGCCATACAGCCAGGGTACGTCGCGCCCTCTCAGCCGCGACTCAGGATTCGCGACGGCGCTCTTAGGGAGTTCTCAAGATTCCGCGCCGCGTCGCCAAACGAATGGGTAGTGCGCTTGCCCTTCGCCAAACGAATGGGTAGTGCGGTTCACAGTGGTCAGACCAGCGGGAAGCCCCCTTCGCGGGGAAGACAGGGCTTAAGAGGTCAGGCTTCGTCGGGGGCGACGAGACGGTAGCCCGCGCCTGGCTCGGTCAGCAGGAACTGCGGCCGGGAGGGGTCCGACTCAAGCTTGCGGCGCAATTGCGAGACGTACACGTGCAGGTAGTTCGACTCTTCGCCGTAGGCGGGGCCCCACACCTCGCGAAGGATCGTGCGATGGGTCAGGAGCTTGCCCTCGTTCTGAGCCAGCACGCGCAACAGCCGGAACTCGTGCGGCGTCAGATGAACGGTCTCGCCGCCGACGGTCACCGCGTGCTTCTCGAGATCGACAACGATCGAGCCGACCGTCAGCACCGGCTCGCCCGGGTCACCCGCACGGCGCAGGGCCGCGCGCAGCCGCGCCAGCAACTCCCCGATCGCGAACGGCTTCGTCACGTAGTCGTCGGCGCCCGCGTCGAGTGCCGCGATCTTCTCATCTTCATCCCCCACTGCCGAGACGAGAATGATCGGCGCGTCGGTCCAAGTGCGAAGCTCTCGGCACACCTCGAGACCCGTGCCGTCAGGAAGGAGCAGGTCGAGGATGATCGCGTCAGGCGGATGCAGTGCGGCAGCCGCGAGGGCATCCGTCGCGGTTACGGCAGTGTCGACGTCGTAGCCTGCACCGCGCAAGTTGGTGACGAGCGCACGGAGGAACTGCGGCTCGTCGTCGACAACGAGCACGCGTGCACTCATCGGCTCACCGCCGCCGGGACTCGCTCCGCTGGAAGCGTCACACGTGCATTCGTCCCGCCGCCGTCGCGAGCAACGAGCGACAAGGTGCCGCCGTTCACCGCAAGGAACCCGTTCGCGATCGCAAGCCCGAGGCCGGAGCCACCCGTCGACCCGCCGCTCCCGCGCACGAATGGTTCGAGCAGCGTCGTTGCGTCGGCGGCATCGATGCCTCGCCCACGATCGAGCACCTCGACGACGAGGCGTCCCCCTTCCTCCGCCGCGCGCAGCTCGATGACCGCCGCCTCATCGGAGAACTTCAGCGCGTTCTCGATCAGGTTCACGAATGCGCGCTGCACCTGAGCCGCGTCGACCTTCGCGGCGGGCAGGCCGTCGGGCGCGACGATGCGGACGCGTCCGTCCGGTGCGGCCTCCGCCGCGGCGCGCGCGAGCAACTCGTCGACCGGCCAGAGCTCCGTATGCGTGACGGCCGCCCCTGCCTGGAGCCGTGAGAGGTCGAGCAGGTTCTCGACAAGACGCCGCAGCCGCGCAACCTCGAGCTCGATCGTGTCGAGCAACTCGGCGCGATCAGCCGCCGACAGCTCGAGCGTCGTGCTCTGCAGCCCGCCGATCGCCGCCTCCATCGTCGCGAGCGGTGTGCGGAAGTCGTGCGACACGGTCTGGAGCACCGCGGTCTTGATCGTGTCGGAGCGGCGGAGCGCTTCGGCGTCGACCGCCTCGGCCTCCAGGCGCGCACGGTCGGCCGAGACTGCATGTAGCGACTCGAGCGCCGCCTCGAGCCGCAGCCGTGCGATCGGGTTACTGCGTGCAAGCAGCGCGTCGGCGCGGCTGCGAAGCTCGCCGAACGGAGCCGCCTGAAGCAGCGCCGCGGCGGCGTCGGAGAGCAGTGCCGCCTCGCGCTCGCGCTGCTCTGCCTCGGCGGCACGGCGCCGGGCACGCGCGGCCAACTCGCTCGCGACGACGGCGGTGACGACGTACACCGCGAGGGCAGTCCAGTTGCGACCGTCGGCCAATGTCAGCGTGTGCACCGGCGGCAGGAAGAGGAAGTTGAATGCGACCATCGAGCCGATTGCGGCGGCGATCGCGTACCCGAGCCCCCAGAAGACCGAGACGCCGAGCACCGCAGGGATGTAGACGACCCCGAGGCTCAGCGTCGGTGCGATCGGCCGCAGCGCGTAGACGAGACCAGTCGCGACTGCGACGGCCGCAACCGACCCAACGACAGGGGCGAGCCTGCGCATGAGGCAACCGTAGCCCCTACACGCCCGTGACCGTCACGACGAGGAGGGCGAGGGAGAGGGCAGACGTCGCGAGCACGGTTGCGCCCGCGATCAGATTGAAGATGCGACCGTTGCGATAGCGCCCCATCAACTCCGCATTCGCCGACAGCCGCCAGACGAAGAAGAGCGTGATCGGCAGCAACACGCCGTTCACCGCCTGCACGCCGACGAGCAGCCGGAAGACGGGGACGCCCGGGATCATCGCCACCACGGCACCGACGACGACGAGCGCCGTCACGACACCGACGAACACCGGAGCCTCGCGCGGCGTTCGGGAGATGCCCTTCTCGAACCCGAACGTCTCGGCGATCACGTACGCCGCGGTCACCGGCAGGATCGCGGCCGCGAGGAGGCTCGCGCCGAGCAGCCCCACCGCAAAGAGCACCTCCGCGAACCTGCCGGCAAACGGCGCGAGCGCCTTCGCCGCGTCGGCGGCGGTGTCGACCCGTGTGTGGCCGTGCACGAAGAGCGTCGCCGCCGTCGCGATGATGATGAAGCTCGCGACGAGATTGGCGAAGATCGACCCGGTCACGACCTCCACGCGCTCGTTGTTCAGATCCTCCGGCCCGATGCCACGCTCGACGACCGCGGACTGGAGGTAGAGCTGCATGAACGGTGTGATCGTCGTCCCCGCAGTCGCAACGAAGAGCAACACGTACGACGGCGAGGTTTGGATGTGCGGGACGACAATCGCCTTGCCGACCGCGCCCCAGTGGGGGTGCGAGAGGATCGCCGCGACGGGATAGGCGAAGAACGGGATCGTCATCGCGACGAAGATCCGCTGGGCGACCTTGTACGTGCCGCGGACGAGGAGGAGCCACACCGCGACCGCGCCGATCGGAACCGACACCTGTACCGGCACGTGCGCGAGGCCGAGGGCCGCACCAATTCCGACGAACTCGGAGATGCAGATGCCGAGGTTCGCAACGAGCACGCTGCCCGTTGCGAAGAGCGCCCACCGGATGCCGTACTGCTCGCGGACGAGATCTGCGAGGCCCTTCCCGGTGACGACCCCCATGCGCGCCGCCATCTCTTGCACGACGACGAGCGACACGGTGATCACCACCATCATCCACAGCAGGCCGTACCCGTACCGCGCCCCGACCGACGCGTAGGTCGCGATCCCGCCGGCGTCGTTGCCCGCGTTGGCTGCGACTAGCCCGGGGCCGAGGACGGCGAGCGCAGCGAGAAACGGCGTGCGCCGGCTGCGAAGAATGCGGCGGACGGTCGCGGGCCGGCGCACATCATCCTTCCCCCAATCCGAACCGACGCCGCCAGGAGTGCGGCAGGACGAGCTCGAGCACATCGTCGACGGTCACGACGCCCTGGAGCCTCTGCTCGCTGTCGACGACGCCGATGACCGTGAGGTCGAAGTCGGTCATCAGCCGCGCGATCTCCTCGAGGTCCGCGTCGAGGACGACCGTGCGCGGAAGGCTCGCCACGTCGACCAACACGTCGTCGGGGTCGGCGCGGACGAGATCCGCCAGCGCGATCGCCCCGTTGAGACGGCGCGCGGTATTCATCACGAACACGGTCTCGAGGGTCTCGGGCGCCGCGCGCGACAGCCTGAGGCGGTCGAGTGCCTCACGAGCCGTCGCACGTCCGTACACGCAGACGAAGTCGGGGCTCATCAACCCTCCTGCCGTCGCCGAGTCGTAGCCGAGCAACGCGCGCACACGCCGTTGTTGGACGTCCGCGAGCAGCGCGACGATCCCTTCGCGACGGTCCTCGTCGAGCTCGAGAAGCAGATCCACGGCGTCGTCGGTCTCCATGCGCCCGAGAACCGACGCGATCTCGGCGTCACTTCGATGGAGCAGAAACTCACGCTGCCGGTTCGCTTCCAGCTCCTCGAACAGGTCCGCCTCGAGCTCGGGGTCGACGTGCACGGCCTCGAGAATCTCCTCACCCTCGCGGTGCGTTGCGGCTTCGACGAGATCGGCGAGCTGCGCGGGGTGCAGCCGCGTGAGCTTCGGGTGCGCCGAGCGGAGCCGAACCGTGGGCACGTGACCCGTGAACGGTTCAACCGCCGCCCAGTCCAACATCCCGCCGTCCGGGACACGCGATGCGAACCGCCGTGGGACGACGCGCCGGACGATGCCGCGAGGTCCAACGTCGACGCCGACGACGCGCCACCAGCCGTCGAGCCGCGCGAGCTCGATGTCGTTCGCGCGACGCAGGCGCGCACCGTCGACGTCGATCAGCTGGCGATCGAGAACGTCTTTGCGCAGCAGTACCTCCTGCGGACGCCGTTCGAACTCGCGGAGGTCGAGGCGATCGGTCGTGAGCGTCGCGCGAGCGTGCTCGAGCCCGCCGATTCCGTCGCCGGGAACGAAGACGTCGCGCCCGGCGACGCACGCGAGGAGACCTGTCACCGGCGGGTACTCGGACTCGCCGAGACGCACGACCAGGTCGTCGACGCGGCCCAGCCGCCCACCCGCTGCACCGGTCAGGTCCCCGCCCAGGACGAGCGAGAGATGCAGGACACGAGGTGGAGCTGCAACCGACACGCGAGGAGGGTACGCCGCGCGGAGGCGTGCGGCCTCCGCGCGGCGTTAGCGGTCGATTAACCGTGGACCGAGACGATCAGCGGAATGATCAGGATCGCGACGATGTTCGCGATCTTGATCATCGGGTTGATCGCAGGGCCGGCGGTGTCCTTGTACGGGTCGCCGACCGTGTCGCCGGTGATCGAAGCGTTGTGCGCCTCCGAGCCCTTGCCACCGTATGCACCGTCCTCGATCGACTTCTTCGCGTTGTCCCAGGCGCCACCGCCCGAGGTCATCGAGATCGCGAGGAAGAGACCCGTGACGATCGTGCCGATCAGCAGGCCGCCGAGCATCCGCGCGTTGATCAGCCCGACGACGATCGGGAACCCGATCGGGATCAGCGCAGGCAGCAGCATCGAGCGGATCGCCGAGGTGGTGACGATGCCGACCGCACGGCTGTAGTCGGGCCGCTCGGTGTAGTCCATGATCCCGGGGTGCTCGCGGAACTGGCGGCGCACCTCCTGCACGACCTCGCCGCCGACACGCCCGACCGCTTGCATCGCAAGCGATGCGAAGAGGAACGGCATCAGGCCGCCGATGAAGAGGCCCGCGATCACCCAGGCGTCAGAAAGGTCGAACGTGATGTGCGACAGCGAGCTCCCGGCCGGTGCCTGATCTCTGAGCCCGCTCGTGTACGACGCGAACAGCACGAGCGCCGCCAGGGCGGCAGACCCGATCGCGTAGCCCTTCGTCACGGCCTTGGTCGTGTTGCCGACGGCGTCGAGCGGATCGGTGATCGCGCGGACGCCTTCCGGTAGGTCGGCCATCTCGGCGATGCCGCCCGCGTTGTCTGTGACCGGGCCGTACGCGTCGAGTGCGACGATCAGGCCGGTCATCGAGAGCTGCGCCATCACGGCGACACCGATGCCGAAGAGGCCGGCGAAGTGATGCGCGACCAGGATGCCCGCCGCGATCACGATCACCGGCAGCGCAGTCGCCTGCATGCCGACAGCGAGCCCTTCGATGATGTTCGTCGCATGGCCGGTCTGCGACGACTTCGCGATCGCCTTCACCGGGTTCCAGCGTGTGCCGGTGTAGTACTCGGTGATCGCGACGAGGAGGAACGTCACGACGAGCCCGACGACCGCGGACTCGTACAGGTCGGTGAAGTTGTACTTGCCGCCGTCGAACGCCATCGTGATCGGGATGAACCCGATCGCCGACAGGATCGTCGCGACGAGCACAGCCTTGTAGAGGGCGTTGATGACCGCGTTGTCGCCCTTGCCGAGCCGCGCGAAGAACGTGCCGATGACCGACGAGACGGCCGAGACGGCACCGAGCGCGAGCGGATAGAGGTAGAGCCGCGCGTCGGGGTACGCCGTGCCGAGCAGCATCACCGCGACCGCCGTGACCGCGTAGGTCTCGAACAGGTCGGCGGCCATGCCGGCGCAGTCGCCGACGTTGTCGCCGACGTTATCGGCGATCACAGCCGGGTTGCGCGGGTCGTCCTCGGGGATCCCCGCCTCGATCTTGCCGACGAGGTCGGCACCGACGTCGGCGGCCTTCGTGAAGATGCCGCCGCCCAGTCGCGCGAAGACCGAGATCAGCGAGCCACCGAAGGCAAGGCCGACGAGGTCGTCGATCGCAGTCGTCGGCGCGTGACCGAGGCCCGCGGTGAGGAACCAGTAGTACCCGGCGACGCCAAAGAGGCCGAGCCCGACGACGAGCAACCCCGTGACCGAGCCGGCACGGAACGCAACGTTGAGGGCTGGCTTCAGACCATTCCGGGCCGCCTCCGCTGTGCGTGCATTCGACCGAACGGCGACGTTCATGCCGATAAACCCGGCCGCCGACGAGAGAATCGCGCCGACGAGGAAACCGAACGCGGTTCCCCAACCGAGCTTGTGGTAGAGGCCGAGCGCGAGGAACGGCACGACCGCGACGATCGCGATCGCGGTGTACTGCTTCTTCAGGTACGCCGCAGCGCCCTCCTGGACCGCCGCGGAGATCTCTCTCATCTTCTCGTTGCCCGCAGGCTGCTGGAGCAGCCAGTAGGTCAGATAGATCCCCCATGCCACGGCCACGCCGGCACCGACGAGCGCGAGAAGCACAGGGTGATGCATGAACCAGTCCATCGGTTTCCTTCCCTCACAAAGTCAGCGCCGAAGGGCTTCGGCGCGGGCGATTATGTATCACAAGCCCGGGCCTGCGCTTCAGTCATAGGCGCCCGTCAGCCGCCGATCGGCTCCCCCGCCCGCACCTGCCGTGCGTAGATCTGCTCGAGCGTCGCGCCCTCGTCGAAGGCTGCGATCTGCCGTTCGGCGGCATTCGCGTCGGGGATCGTGAGGAACGGCGCGGCGCCGATTTCGTCGGCTACCGGGCTGACCCAGTCGTGGAGCTGCGCGATTCGCTCCCGCGCCGGGATCGGCTCGCCGCGCTCGAAGTCGAGCAACTCGCCGGAGAGCCCGTAGCGAATCGCGCGCCACATGTTCTCCTCCAGCAGTCGGTGCGGCAGAACGGGAACCGGCTCGCCCTCGTCGAAGGCGCGCGCGCAGCGCACGGCAAGTGCATACCCGAGCGCTGCGAGTGACTGGGCTTCGGCGAGGTCGGGCTGACCGTCGCAGATCCTGATCTCGATCGTGGGGTACGCGAGATGCGGACGGACGCTCCACCAGATCTGCGTGTTCTCGGTGATCGAACCGGTGCGGTAGAGGAACGCGACGTAGTCCTCCCACCCCTGCCAGCTCCCATACGCATCCGGGATTCCACAACGCGGGAACATTCGCGTGAAGATCTCGGTGCGCGCGGAGTGCAACCCCGTGTTCACCGACTCGACGAACGGCGAACTCGCAGACAACGCAAGCAGCTCCGGCAGGAAGTTGCGGAGAGCGTCGTGCACGGCGATTGCGCGATCGGCGCCTGCGATCCCCACGTGCACGTGCAGGCCGAAGGTGTTGTTGCGCCAGACGACGTAGCGCAGGAGCTCGTCGTTGCGGCGGTAATGCGGCGTGTCGATGATGCGCTGGTCCTGCCAACGGCTCCACGGATGCGCGCCCGTGCCGCCGAGCGAGACCTGAAGCTCGCGCGTGACGGCGTGCAGCTGGCCGCGACGCTCCTCCATCGCGGCGGCAGCTTCGCCGAAGCTCTCGCAGCGGCCACTGCGCACCTCGACTTCCGAGGCGATCAGCTCACCGACGATGTTCGGTGCGAGATCGGTCTCGCCCGCGGCGGCATAGACCTCTTCGAAGCGATCGGTCAGCTCGAGCGTCTGCGGGTCGAGCAGCGCGAATTCCTCTTCGACCGCAAGCGTGAAGTCGGTGCCACTCTCGAACTCCTCGCGCGACGCGGCGAGGAGCTCCTGCCAGGAGACGCGCTGTTCCTCGCCCATCGGCGGGAGACTAGCTAGAGCACCGGCTCAGACAGGCTCGAGCAGCCGCTCGGCGACGCTTGCCCACGACCAGCGCTCGGCGACCGCACGTCGTCCGGCAGCGCGCAACTCGTCGTGGTCGGTGCGCGACAGTCCGAGAAGCTCGTTCAGCTTGCGCGCCAGGTCGGCCGCGTCGCCTGTCTCGAACGAGACGAGGTGGCGAAGGCGCTCGGGGTAGGCTCCCTCGAGCCCGGCGGCGACCTCGGCGAGGCCGGAGTGGCGCGCGACGAGTGGCGGTGAGCCCGCGGCCGCGGCTTCGGCGGCGACCATGCCGAACGCCTCGGGGAAGATGGACGGAACCACGGTCACGTCGGCGAGCGGCAGGAGATGCACGAGGTGGCGGTGCTCGAGCGGCCCGGTGAAAAGCGTGCGCGGTGGGGCGGCAGCTTCGAGGCGAGCACGTTCCGGGCCGAAGCCGACAACAACGAGCCTGGCATCGACATCCCGCATCGCCTCGAGCAGCACTTGCACCCCTTTCTGCTCGATCAGCTTCCCGAAATAGAGCACGGTCGGCGCTCCGCTTGCAAAGAAGTGTGCGAAGCGGTCTGCGTTGTCATCGTCGGGCAGACGCTCCTCGGTATTGCCCGGGTTCGGCGCGTCGCGACGCGACTCGTCGACCAGCGCCGCGTACGCGTCGCCACGATCCTGCAGCGCGAACTCGTCGACGTCGACACCGGGTGGGATCTCGTGCACGCGGTCGACGTGGCCGACGATGTCCTCCAGAACCTCGCGGATGTGCTGGGAGCCGACGTAGGTCGCCTCGGCGGCAGCAAGTGTCTCCCGTCCCCACGCCGCGAGCTCCGCGCGCCCGCGCATCGAGTACTCGAGTTCGGAGCCGTGCGCCTTGACGCGGAACGGCACGCCGGTGGCCGCACCCACGGGCGCGCCCATCAGCACATGATTCGTGAACACGACGTCCGCCGGCAGCAGGTCGCGAAGAGCTGCTGCGTTCGCGTCGACGTAGGCAGATCGCTCGGCGCTCGTGAAGTCCTGGAGGTACTTCGGCTCAAGCCCGGCGTAGCGATCCATGACGAACACCGGCAACAAACGGCCCGGTAGCTCGGGAACGACGACGGTCGCACCGCCGACGTCGAAGCGCTCGGGTGCCCGCTCCTGGCAGACGACGACGACCTCGTGCCCCGCACGCGTCCATTCGCGTGCGAGCGCGCGCGTGTAGACGTTCGAACCGGTGCCGCCGAGGAGGTACCCGTGCCAAAGGAGGATCCGCACGGCGCGGACGTTCCTACGCCAGGTGGAAGTACAGCGCGTGCAGCAGCTCGACCGCGGGGTTCGAGGTGTGCACGGTCACGTCGCCCGGGACGTCGAGCAGCGCTTCGGAGTAGTTGAAGATGATGCGCACACCGGCGTCGACGAGGTCGTTCGCGACCTTCTGCGCCGAGCCGGCCGGGACAGCGAGCACGCCGACGACGATGTTCTTGTCGCGAACGACGTCCTTCAGCCTCGTCTCGTCCTCGATCGTTGCGCCACCGATCTCGTGGCCGACCCGTGACTCGTCCGAGTCGAACACCGCGGCGATGTTGATGCCGTGCTCCGCGAAGATCGCCGAGCTTGCAATCGCCTGACCGAGACGGCCGGCGCCGACGAGGGCGATGTTGTGCTGGCCCTGCGTGCGCAGGATCCGCCGGATCTCGCCGAGCAGCGAGTCGATCGAGTAGCCGACACCGCGCTTCCCGAACTTCCCGAAATTCGACAGATCGCGGCGAATCTGGGTCGCATTGATGTTCGTGTAGTCCGCGATCTCCTGCGAGGAAATGCGGTCCTTGCCCATCTTCTTCGCCTGCGTCAAGACCTGCAGATAGCGCGAAAGACGAGCGGCCACTCCGACGGTCAGGCGATCCGGCGCGCCTCCATTGGACTGTGCTTGCAACATCACGAGGCATTGTGCCCGAACGCTTCCCTGCAACCGTACGGTTGTCACAAACTATGAGGCTTGTGACAGCTTGCGGACCAGCGCAGCCTCGTCGACGTAGTAGACGAACGCCCGCTCCCCGTCGATCTCGACGACAGGCAGGTACTCGCGATACCGCGCTTCGAGGTCCTCGTCGCCGGTGATGTCGACCTCGGCGTAGGCGAAGCCGAGCTCGGGCTCGAGCCGGGAGAGCTGCTCGCGCGCACGCTCGCAGAGCGAGCAGCCGCGGCCGTGGAAGAGAGTGACGGTACTCAGGGGTAGAGGCCGCGCGTGACGAGCGCCTCGGCGACGCGCTGAACGGCGAGGCCGTAAGCCGCCAGCCGCATCGAGACCTTGCTCGTCTCGTAGGTCTGCCACGTCTCGTCGAACGCGCGCGTGACGATCGAGTTGAGGCGCGCGTTCACCTCGTCTTCCTTCCAGAAGTACTCCTGCAGCCCCTGAACCCACTCGAAGTACGAGACGACGACACCGCCGGCGTTTGCGAGCACGTCGGGCAGCACGAGTACGCCGTTCGAGTCGAGGATCTCGTCAGCTGCGGGAGTCACCGGCCCGTTCGCTCCTTCGACAATCAGCTTCGCCTTCACCTCGGCTGCGTTCGTGTCGTTCACCACCTGTTCGAGCGCGCACGGGGCGAGCACGTCGACGTCGAGCGTGAGCAGCTCGTCGTTCGAGATCCCGTCGCCGTCCGCGAGCTCGGACAGCGAACCGCCGCCCTGCTTGTGGGTGAACGCCGCAGCGACGTCGATACCCTTGCTGTTGAAGCGTCCGCCCGACGAGTCGGAGACGGCGACGACGGTGGCGCCGAGCTCGGCGACAAGCTTGGCGAAGAACGAGCCGACGTTGCCGAAGCCCTGCACGGCGATCGTGAGATCGCTGAGCGCCCGCCCTTGCTTCCGCGCCGCGGACTCGAGGCAGAAGACGCCGCCGCGCGCGGTTGCTTCGACCCGCCCGAGCGAGCCGCCGATCGTCAACGGCTTGCCCGTCACGACGCCGAGCACCGAATGGCCCTTGTTCATCGAGTACGTGTCGAACATCCACGCCATCACTTGGGCGTTCGTGCCGACATCGGGCGCCGGAATGTCTTTCTCCGGACCGATCTCGTTGATGATCTCCGACGTGAAGCGCCGCGTCATGCGCTCGAGCTCGCCGGGGGACATCAGCTTCGGATCGCAAACGACGCCGCCTTTCGCACCGCCGAACGGCAGTCCCATGAGCGAGCACTTCCACGTCATCCACATCGCGAGCGCCTTCACCTCGTCGGCGGTGACGTCGGGGTGGTAGCGGATGCCGCCCTTCGACGGGCCGCGCGCGTTGTTGTGCGTGACGCGGTACCCGGTGAACGCGCGCACGGTTCCGTCGTCCAGCGAAGTCGGGATTGAGACCTCGACGGCCTTCTTGCACTCCTGCAAGACGTTGACGAGGCTCTCGTCGATCCCGAACGTGTCGGCGACCTTGTAGAGCTGCTGCTGCGCGAGGAAGAACGGGTTCTCGCGGAGGTGAGACTCGGTCGCCGCGGTGGCCATCGCCCGCAAAGCTACTCGATCCGGAAGCTGACTTGCGCCCGGGACGGTTCGGCGCCGCGCGGCAGCGTCGGCCAGGCCGCAAAGCGCAATTGGTAGCCCCCGGGAGGCAGTTGCGCGCTCGACGGGCCGCGACCCGTGATCCCGAAGCTGTACGACCCCGGCAGCAGATTCCGCAGGCGGCCGAGCACACCGGCGAACCGCCCGGTCGCCGTGTAGAGCAGGATGTCGAGGCGCGAGACCGGCTGAATCTGCAAACCGTTGTCGTGTACGACGTCACCCGCCTGAATCGTGAGGACGGCGGGATTCGTGTCGGACGGCTTGAACGACGAGGCACTCAGCGACACGTGCTGGAGCAAGTTCGACGAGTACGGCCGGAACGAGATCGCCCAGGGTACGCGCAGCTTCTCGCTGCCAGACGGGGCGACCTGAAGCACGCCCGTGAGCAGGCTCGCATGCGGCCGGGTGGCCGCGGTCACCGTCACCTTCACGGTCGCCGCACGGCCGATTCCGAGTACGACCTGATCCGGAACGACGCGGAAGTGGAGCGCTTCGGACTCGCCTTGCGCGAGGACGCTCAACGAGACAAGCAGCCGCCGCGTCGAGACGTTGCGGATGACGACTGTTCGCGTCGAGTGCCAGTGGCGCCCGGCCCAGATCCCGAAGCCGAGCGTCGCCGGTTGCGCGGCCACCTCGCCGACCGCCGATGCGCCGAGTCGAAACGCGCCGGCGCCGACCTGGGTCGCGGGTGCGCCGCCGGGTTGGGCGTAGCCGACGAGGAGACTCTGTAGCGCCGGGCCGTCGAGGGCGGGCCGCATCTCTGCGAGGAGCGCGGCGGCACCGGCAACCGTCGCAGCCGCCCCACTCGTGCCGTTGACCGCGCCGTAGAGCGGCGAGCTGTCGGACGCCGAGCCAGGCTCGGCGGTCGCGATCGCGATGCCCGGCGCTGCCACGTCAGGTTTCACGCTGCCGTCGAACGCGAGGCCCTGCGACGAGAAGCCGGCGACGAGACCTCGGCCCGCGTTCGCGTCGGCGTGCCCGTGGCCGATCGCGATGCCGACGTCGATGCCCGCGCGGCGCGCCGCCAGCAACTCAGCGGCCGCGGCGGCCGGGACGACAACGACCGGAATGTGGTCGTCCTCGCCGATCGGAAGGGCGCCCGGCGGCAGGGAGCTGCCGTACAGGACGACCGCGGCCGCGCCGGCCCGCGACGCAGCGACGGTCGTCGCCTCGGGGTCGGCCCCGATCGGTGCCACGACGGCTTGGCCCGCGACGAGGCTGAAGCCGCGCGCGTCGAAGAAGTCGGTGCTCGCAGCACCGGCAAGCCCGCGCGTCGCGCGCGGCACCGCGACACCGAGCGTGAGCGAGTCGCTCGGGACGACCGTTCCGAGCAGCGGCAGATTCTGGTCGAAGATCACGTCGAGCCCACGGCGGAGGACGACGCGGGCGTGCGCGAGTTGCATGCGCGAGTCGGTCGCGGCGACCGCGAGCGCGCCGGGTGCGCCTGCGGGGCCTGCGATCGAGCCGAAGGATGGACCCGCCGTTCCGTCGTTGCCGGCGGGCGCGACGACCAGCGTGTTCAGGTCGAGGGCGCCCTGTACGGCCTGCGCCTCGGGGCCGTCGGTGAACGCGGCGTAGGGCTCACCGACGCCGATCAGCGCGACGCGCGCCGCGTCGTGTGCATCGCCGTCGTCGTTCGGATCGACCGCGTGCTCGAGACCTTCGATCAACTGGTCCGACCGTGCGTAGACGAGCTCATGACCATCGGTGGTGGGTTGCCAGCCCGCAACGCGAATCGGCAGGACGGTTGCGCCGGGAGCGACACCATGGAGGCCACCAGGCCCCTCGACGCCGGCGAGGATCCCGGCAAGCTCGGTGCCGTGGCGCTCGACCTGTGACGGATCCTGCGGATTCGCACCGGCACTCGCATCTTCGTGCCCGTTGACGATGTCGATGCCGGGGAGCACCCTGCCGCGGAGGTAGGGATGCGCAAGCGCGACGCCGGTGTCGAGCAAGGCGATCGTCACGCCGCGCCCCGTGTAGCCGGGAAGCTCCGCAGAGGGTCGATGCCCGCTCGCGGCGTCGAACGACTTCGATGCGAGCAGCGTCTCCGAGACCGATGCGGGGTAGGCGGCGCGGACCGGATAGACGCCGAGGACCGCGGGGTCGCGGTCGAGCAACGCAACGGCGCGGCCGTCGAGTGTCGCAGCGAAGCCGTCGACGACGCGCGTGTAGGTGAAGTCGGGACGAACGCTGATTCCCTCTGCGGCGAGCGTCGTCAGGACCTGCGCCTGCGCGGCAGTGGCCGACGACGACCATGCACGCTCCTGCGCCTCGGTCGCGAATCGCGCCTTCGCTATGCGTTGCGCAAGCGACGGCGTCCGCAGGAGCACGATCATCCGCTGGCCGACAGGTACAACGGCGCGCTCTCCGCCGACCAGTCCGAGCCAGCTCACCGGCGGCGGCTGGGCGGCGCGATCGCTCCCGCCCGCGGAGACCGCGACGACGAGGAAGGCGGCAAGGATGGCGATCCCGAGCGGGAGGGTGAAGCGGGCGCTAGCCCGCAGCGGCACGTGCATCAAGCGAAAGGTAGTCGGGGTACGGGACGGTCCGCGTGTACCGCGCGGCGGAGGCGATCATCGCTGCGTTGTCGGTGCAGAGCGCGAGCGGCGCGAGTGCCGCGTGCGGCAACGCTGCGCGGAGCTCTGAGTTGGCGGCGACACCGCCGACGACCGCCGGTTGCTCGCCGCCGGCTTGCTCGATCCGGGCGACGAGCGCGCGCACGATTGCCCGCTGGTAGCTCGCGGCCAGGTCGGCGCGCCGTGCTGCGAGCTCGTCGGGCGGGAGGTCGCGCACGGCGTAGAGAAGCGAGGTCTTCAGGCCGGAGAAGGAGAAGTCGAGCCCGGGAACCTTCGCGACCGGGAACGCGTAGGCGGTGGGGTCGCCCTGCTTCGCGAGCTCGTCGACCAGCCGCCCGCCGGGGTAGCCGAGGCCGAGGAGGCGGGCGCCCTTGTCGAACGCTTCGCCGGCGGCGTCGTCGAGCGTCGTCCCGAGGACGCGGTAGCCGCCGCGATCGGTGACGTCGAGCAGCATCGTGTGGCCGCCGCTTGCGAGCAGGCAGGTGAACGGCGGCTCGAGGTCGAGCGGCCGCAGGTAGAGCGAGGCGACGTGACCGTGGAGGTGATTGACCGGCGCGAGCGGCAGCCGCCGGGCCCAAGCGAGCGCCTTCGCAGCGGAGACGCCGACGAGGAGCGCGCCGATCAGGCCCGGCCAGGTGGTGACGGCGACCGACTCCACGTCGTCGAGCGTCGCGCCGCCGGCCGCGAGCGCCTCCTGGATCACCGGCATGACGAGCTCGAGGTGGCGCCTCGACGCAACTTCGGGGACGACACCGCCGAACTTCGCGTGCAGCTCGTCCTGCGAGGCGACGATGCTCGACACGATCTCGCCGTCGGCCGTGACGAGCGACGCGGCGGTCTCGTCGCAGCTTGTCTCGATCCCGAGGATCACGCGGTCGGCCGGCGGGCGTCGCGCCACATGATCAGGGCGTCTTCGCGGTTGTCGGTGTAGTAGCCGCGCCGAATGCCACGCGATTCGAAGCCGAGCTTCTCGTAGAGGCGGATCGCAGACTCGTTCGAGACGCGCACTTCGAGGGTGTAGCCGCGGCGCTCGTCGTCGTGTGTGAGCTCGAACAGGCGCTCGAGCAACGAGCTTGCGATGCCGCGGCCCTGGTGCTCGGGCTCGACGGCGACGTTCATCACGTGCCACGCGTCGACGTAGCGCGAGTTGATCACGTAGCCGACGAGCTCCTCCCCTTCGAAGGCGCCGAGGCAAATCGATGTCGGCTTCGCGAGCTCGGAGGCGAACATCGAGCGCGACCACGGCGTCGGGTACGCGCGCACCTCGATCGCCTCGATCCCGCTCAGGTCGATGAGGTCGAGCCTGCGGATCTCGATCATCACCGCGGTCATGGCTGCGCCTTCACCTTCGCGTCGGGCTCGCGGACGTAGAGCGGTTCGACGAGCGCCGCTTCGCCGAACGGCCCCGCGCGTTCGATGAGCAACAGCGGATCGGGGAGGTGGACCGGGTCGTCGTCGGCGGGAATCGTTGCGCCTCGTGCCTCGAAGAGGTCGCGGTAGCGAATCGCGCCGTCGCCGACGAGGGTCAGCCCGTCGACCTCCAGCTCGTTCGGGTCGAGGACGCGCGGGCCGGTGGTGAAGATCTCGCCGCGTCGCGCGTCGAGCACGGGCACGCCTGCGCCGTAGGCATCGAGAGTCGACGCGCCGGCGACCGGAATGTCGAGCGTGAGCGCGAGCGAACGCGCCATCGCGAGCCCGATGCGGATGCTCGTGAAGCTGCCGGGGCCGCGGCCGACGACGATGCCGTCGATCTCGCGAGGGTCGTCGACGAGCTGGTCGACAGCGGCGAGCAGGTCGCCGGCGCGCGCCGCTCGCCCCCGGGCGTCCGGGGTGATCGCACAGACGGCCCCGAAGGTCGTCGCGGTGTCAAAGGCCAAGATCGTCTGCACTCGCGATCCTCACGCGTCGTTTCGACTCGTCGACGTGATCGAGGGTAACGACCGCGCGGGCTTGCGGGAGCCAGTCACCGCCGTGCTCGGGCCATTCGACGAACGCGACCGTCCCGTCGAAGTAGGGCTCGAGGTCGCCCCACTCCTCGGGGTCGAGACCGGCGATTCGGTAGAGGTCGAGGTGGGCGACCGGCGTCGGCGCTTCGTAGCGGTGGCCGATCGTGTACGTGGGGCTCGAGACGGGCTCGGTCACCCCGAGCGCGCGGGCGGCGCCGCGGACGAACGTCGTCTTCCCGGCGCCGAGCTCCCCCGAGACGGAGACAACGTCCCCGGCGCGAAGCAGTCCGGCCAACCGGGCAGCAAGCGCCTCGGTCTCCTCCGGCGAAGCGGTAACGACATCCATCCGCGTGACCTTAGAGGCCACGGCCTCGCGAGCAGGCTGTGGGCAATTCGTAACCCTCGTTTGGCGACGAGACGTGCCCGGCGAGGCCATGGCCACCAGACGCGGAAACCAGTCTTGGTGCGGTTCACGAAAACCTGTGGAGAGGATGTTGCACTTCGGTCACGCTCGTTTGGCGACGAGACATGCCCGACGCGGCCGTCGCTAGAAGAGGCCGAGTTGTTGCTCGGAGGCGGCGGTCGGCTCAGGCGTCCGCACCGCGGCCGCAGCGGCGTCGGGGGCTCTAGACGGAGCCACGGCGCGGCCGAGCAGCTCGGGGATTCGGCGGAAGTCCGCCTCCAGCACCTCGAGCATCCGCGGGGTGTAGAGCGCGGCCGCGGGATGGAAGATCGGATAGAGCGTGACGTCCTGCCCGCCGAGCGTCACGCGCTGCTCGCGGCCGTGCACCTGGGTGATTCCCGCCGGCTTGCCGGAGAGGAGCTTCGTCGCGAAGTTACCGAGCGTCGCGACGAGCCTCGGCTGGATCAGCTCGATCTGGCGGAACAGATGCCCTTCGCAGGCCTCGATCTCCTCCGGAAGCGGGTTGCGGTTCCCGGGAGGACGGCATTTCACGACGTTGGCGATGTAGACCTCGTTCCGTTCGATGCCGATCCCCGCGAGGAGCTTCGAGAGCAGTTTGCCCGCGGCGCCGACGAATGGGACGCCCTGCTTGTCCTCGTGGAACCCCGGCGCCTCGCCGACGAACATCAGCTCGGCGCTCGGCGACCCCGACCCGAAGACGACCTGCGTGCGTCCTTCCGCGAGCGCGCACTTCGTGCAGCCGGCGACGACATCGCCGTAGGCAAGGAGCGTGAGATCAGCCGCAGCTGCCACAACTACCGCCACAACAGCCGCCACCGAAGGAGGGCTGAGCGGTCATGCCGTGCGCTGCGAACGACGTGCTGAACTGCTTCGCGACCTTGGCCTTGCCACAGTCGGGGCACGCCGGATCGGGATCCGACATGCCGACGAGCTCCTCGAAATGGGACTCGCAGCTCATGCAGACGTATTCGTAGATCGGCATCGCGTCAACCCTACCAAGGGGCCAGTTTCGCGCCGAGGCCGGACGGATCGCGTACGCTTGGCTCTGCCCGGTATCCGACAGGAACTGGAGCCCTATGTTCGACTCGATCACCGTCATCGGGGCGGGCCGCGCCGGCTCGGCCATCGCAGCGCGCCTGCGTGAGCGCGGCGTCAGCGTGCGCCCGGACGGAGAGTTGCGGCTCCTCTGCGTGCCCGACCGTGCGATCGCCGACGTCGCCCGCGCGATCGAGCCCGGCCCGTGGGTCGCCCACGTTTCGGGCGGGACCCCCCTCGCTGCCCTCGACCCGCACCCAAGTCGCTTCTCGGTGCACCCGCTGCAGACGTTCACGACCGCCCGCGGGCCGGAACAGCTCGACGGCGCCTGGGGTGCGGTCACCGCCGAGAGCGACGACGCGCGCGCACGCGCGCGCTGGCTCGCCGAGACGCTCGGATTGCATCCGTTCGTGCTCGACGACGCGAAGCGTGCGACCTACCACGCGGGCGCGTCGATCGCCTCGAACTTCCTCGTCACCCTGTACCGCGCGGCGGCCGTGCTCGTCGCGGAGGCGGGCGTACCACCCGAAGCGCTCGTACCGTTGATGACCCGAACGATCGAGAACGACTTCGAGCTGACCGGCCCGATCTCGCGCGGCGACTGGGAGACCGTCGAGCGACATCGCGCTGCGCTGCGCGGCTCGGGCTTCGAACGCGCGTACGAGGCGCTCGTCGAGGTGACGCGCACGTGATCGTCGCGCGGACGATCGGCGAGCTCGACCTGCCGCGGCACGGCGTCGTCGGCCTCGTGCCCACGATGGGTGCCTTGCACGCCGGCCACGCCGCATTGTTCGCCGCCGGTCGAGCCGAGTGCGACGTCCTGGTCGCATCCGTGTTCGTCAACCCGGTCCAATTCGACGATGCGAACGATCTCGACGCCTACCCGGTCGACTTCGCGCGCGATCTCGACCTGGCCGAGCGCGAAGGGGTCGACGTGATCTTCGCGCCCAGCGCGAGCGAGATGTACCCGCCCGGTTTTGCGACCTGGGTCGTGCCGCAAGGTGCTGCCGACGGGCTCGAGGAGGCGCACCGCCCAGGGCACTTTCGCGGCGTCGCGACCGTCTGCCTGAAGCTCTTCAACATCGTCCGGCCGCAACTCGCGTGGTTCGGGCGAAAGGACGCGCAGCAGGTCGCGGTGCTGAAGCAGCTCGTGCGCGACCTGAACGTGCCTGTCGTGATTCGCGTCGTCGACACCGTCCGCGACGACGATGGGCTTGCGCTCTCATCGCGAAACGCGCGCCTGACGCCGGCTGAACGAGTGCAGGCGCTCGCAATCCCTCAGGCGCTCGCAACCCGCGACCTCGACGAGGCCCGCGCCGTGCTCGCAGCTGCCGGCCTCGAGCCCGAGTACATCGCGATCGCCGACCTCGACGGTCCGAGCCTTGCCATTTCAGCGCGCGTCGGTTCGGCGCGCCTGATCGACAACGTCCGACTCGACGAAGGAGATCCCGAATGACGACTCGCCCTCGCAAGCCCGCACCCGGCACCCCCGCCCCCGGCAAGCTCGCGCTCCCGGAACTTGCGGAGATGAAGCGTCGCGGCGACCGCATCGTGATGATCACGGCCTACGACGCGCCGTCCGCGCGGATCGCCGACGCGGCCGGTGTCGATCTGATCCTCGTCGGCGACTCCGCGGCGATGGTCGTCCTCGGTCACGACTCGACCGTGCCCGCGACGATGGACGAGATGCTGATGCTGACCGCCGCCGCGACGCGCGGCGCGCGGCGACCGCTCGTGATCGCCGACCTGCCGTTCGGCTCCTATCAGGTATCGGACGAGCAGGCGCTCGAGAATTCGATTCGCTTCGTGAAGGAGGCGAGCGCTGACGCCGTGAAGCTCGAGGGTGCGGGCACGACCCTCTCCCGGGTGCGGGCGCTCACCGGTGCGGGGATCCCGGTGATGGGCCATCTCGGCCTGACGCCACAGACGGCGACGATGCTCGGCGGCTTCAAGGCGCAAGGGCGCACCGCTGACAAAGCGGTTCGTCTGTACGAGGACGCGCTCGCGTTGCAGGCCGCGGGTTGTTTCTCGCTCGTGCTGGAGGCGGTGCCGTCACCCGTCGCCGCCCGGATCACGGACGCTCTGGACATCCCGACGATCGGCATCGGCGCCGGCGCGGCCTGCGACGGGCAAGTGCTCGTCTGGCACGACCTGCTCGGGCTCTACGAGGGTCACGCGCCCCGGTTCGTGAAGCAGTACGCCGAGCTCGCGCCGTCGATCACCCGGGCGATCGAGAAGTACGCGAACGACGTTCGGACAGGGGCGTTCCCGGAGACCCAGCACACCTATTCGATCACCGACGAGGAACTCGCGGCCTTCGAGCAGACACTCTCCGAGGCCCCCGCGCGGTACAGCGAAAGTCCGTAGAAACTACGGGTTGCGAGGGGCCCCACGGCGTCTTAGTTTCTCTCCTCAATGGCTGGGACCGACCTGACGATCCTGATCGCCTACAGCGTCACCGTCCTGCTGGCGATCCTCGCGTCGGCGGGCATCTGGTTCTCGACCCGTAACCGCCGGCCGGTGGACACGCATCGTCTGGCGGAGTTCGAGCGCCGCTGGTTCCTCATCGTCGCGGTCGTTCTCGTGGCGCTGCTCGCAGCGACGATCTGGTTCACGCCGTACGGCAAGTCGACTCCTGCCGACGCGCAGATCGTGAACGTCAGTGCTCGGCAGTTCTTCTGGCAGATCAAGCCGTCACGAGTGACGGTCAACCGCCCCGTCGCGTTCATCACACGCTCGACGGACGTGAACCACGGGTTCGGCATCTTCAAGGGGCATAAGTTCATCGCGCAGATCCAAGTCGGGCCCGGTGCGAGCTCGACACTCATCCACACCTTCCACCAGACGGGCACGTACACGGTGCTGTGTCTCGAGTTCTGCGGCGTCAACCACAGCAGCATGGTCGCGACGTTCGAGGTGACGAAGTGACTCGCCGCATCGTCGGTCGCTACCTCGTCGCATCGACGGTCATCCTGCTCGCGTCGGGCCTCCTCGGCGTCGTGATCAGGAGCAGCCAGGCGGGCGTCGGCCGGCTCCACGACAACACGTGGTACGCGCTGATGACCGCGCACGGTCTCGGTGCGTTCCTCGGCTGGGCCGGGTTCGCCGTGATGGGCCTCGCCTTCTGGGTGCTCGAGGAGGCGGGGTTCGAACTGCGGCCGCTCGGACGGCGACTCGCGGAGGCGACCTGGTGGCTGATGGTGCTCGGTGTTGCCGGTGTCCTCGTCTCGACCCTCGCCCTGCATTTCGCCGGGTCCTGGGTCTTCCTCTATCCGCTGCCGTTCCACGGCGCGGGCGAGTGGGGCCGCTGGGCGACCGCGATCTTCTCGTTCTCGGTGCTCCTGGCCGGCCTTTCGATCGTGACGTGGTGCCTCTCGATCCTGCACACGATCATCAGCCCGTCGCTCGATGCCGTGAGCAAGCGCCTGGACAATCGCATCGGTGTCGCGCTCGGCCTCGGCTACCTCTGGCCGAAGCGATTCGCGACGAACACGCGAACGGTGCCGTACGCAGTGATCCCGCTCACGGTGATCGCCATCGACATGATCATCGCGACGCTACCGCTCGCGGTGCTTCTGGTCGAGATGATCGTCCAGGCGTTCTCACCAGGCGTCCACGTCGATCCGCTGCTCGCGAAGAACGTGCTCTGGTTCTTCGGCCACCCGGTCGTCTATCTCCTTCTCTTTCCGGCGGTCGCCGTCTACTACACGCTCGTGCCGAAGCTTGCGGGTCGGCCGCTCGTCGCCGGCAACGTGATCGCGATCGCGTGGGCGATCGCGGTCGTCGCAAACGTGCTCGTGTGGGCGCATCACGTGTATATCGACTATCCGAGCGGCTCACATCAGGGTGCGATCAACGTCGTGATGCAGCCGATGACATTCGCGCTCGTCATTCCGTCCGCACTCTCGCTCTACTCGCTCGGGCTGACGATCTACCGCTCCGATTGGACCTGGGGCGTCGTCGAGACAACGCTCTTCCTCGGCCTCTTCTCGTGGCTCACCGCGGGGCTCTCCGGCGTCGTCAACGCGACCATTGCCTTCGACAAGGTCGTCCACAACACACTCTGGATCGTCGGGCACTTCCACCAGATGGCGATCGTGAACATCGGCTTCGTCGTTTTTGCCGGCATCTACTACGTGCTGCCGAACGTGTTCGAGAAGCCGCTCTGGAGCGAATCGCTCGGCAAGTGGCACATCTGGCTGACGTTCATCGGCGTCACCGTCAACTCCGGCTTCTGGCTCTGGCAGGGACTGAATGGCGCGCCACGGCGCTTTGCAGAACTGCCGTCCGGCTACGAGGCCTCGACGCGGGCGGCGCTCCCGTTCGTCGCGATGATCGCGTTCGCCCAGGTGCTGTTCGTCATCAACATGGTTCAGACGCTCCGCGGCGCCGAGGTGCGAGCGCCGCGGGCCAAGGGCGACTCGCTGCTCTTCGTCGTCGAGAGCTCGATCACGCTGCTTGCGTGCTTGCTGGCGGTCGGCGCGGGAGCCGCGGGCTTCTACCTCGGGCGCTCGACGGGGGGCTCGCACACACGGACGGTCACGCTGTCATCCTCCGGATCCGCGTCGACGACAACCGCGGCCGCGGATCCTGGCAAGGCGATTTTTGCGAGTGCTGGTTGCGCGGGGTGTCACACGCTAAAGGACGCCGGCGCGGGCGGGACGGTCGGCCCGAACCTTGACGAGATCAAGCCGTCACTGGCGCTCGTCCTCGACCGGGTGACGAAGGGGAAGGGCGGAATGCCGTCGTTTAAGGGCCAGCTGACTCCCACGCAGATCAAGCAGGTCGCCGCGTACGTCGCGTCGGTCGCCGGCAAGTAAGCGTCCCCTTAGAGCGACGCGAGAACCGCACCGACGACCGCCGCTGCCGCGATCGCAAGGCCACACGCCGCGCCGGCGCGTGCCCACGTCCACCCGTGCACCGCGCGCGTGCCGACGACGAGCAGCGCGGCGGCCCAGATCAGCAGCGCGATCTCCACCGAATCGAAGACGGCGATGCCTGCACCGTGGTCGCTCCCGCCGCTCCGGAAGAGCGATTCGCCGTAGAGCGCGAGCTTGACGGGCCAGAGGGCGAGCGAGAGCGCGATCGGCACGGCCGCGAACGCGAGCACGTGGCGCGCGCGACGGTAGGACCCCTGCGAGCCGAGCGCCTTTGCGCTCCGATGCAGCAGCGCGCCGATTGCGAAGTAGCCGCCCATCCCATAGAGGCTCCCCGCGATGAATGTCCACACCGCGACGAGGAGGCCGTCGTAGGACGGATCGTCGAGCAGCTGTCTTGCCGTACGGGTGGCAAGCACTGTCGCGATGCCCGCGAGCAGAACAATCGCGAGGACGGGCTCGGCCCGGTCGGCGAGCGACTCCTTCGAGTCGTCGCGCAGCGCAACGAACACCGGACGTGGCCGCTGCAAGACGAGGAAGACCCGCAGCCACCAGTCGCGCATCAGTTGTTCAGCGTAACGACCTGGCCGTCATGGCAGCGGACTGCCACCTGGCCGAGCAGTGCGGCGCGCTGCTGCACCGGCGGCTTGCCGTCGGAGCAGATCGCGTGATGGCGGTTCTTCCACGCCGCGCCCATACCGGCGATGAAGATCACGAGGCAGATGCCGCCGATTGCTAGGAGGGTCCCACGCTTGCCGGGGCGGCCGTTCACGCGGCGACGGCGCGGCGCTTCGGCGCGGGCGCGCTGCGGCGCTGGAGGAGCGGCCGCAGGAACGCCCCGGTGTACGACGCCGCGACCTGTGCGACGTCCTCGGGGGTGCCGACAGCGACGATCTCGCCACCGTCCTCCCCGCCCTCGGGCCCGAGGTCGACGAGCCAGTCGGCCTGCTTGATCACATCGAGATTGTGCTCGATCACGAGCATCGTGTTGCCGCCGTCGACGAGGCGCTGCAACGTCTCGAGGAGCTTCTCGATGTCGGCGAAATGGAGGCCCGTGGTGGGCTCGTCGAGGATGTAGAGCGTCCGGCCGGTCGAGACCTTGCAGAGCTCGGAGGCGAGCTTCACGCGCTGCGCCTCGCCTCCCGAGAGCGTCGTCGCTGGCTGGCCGAGCGTCATGTAGTCGAGGCCGACGTCGTGCAGGGTCTGGAGGCGTCGCCTGACCTTCGGGATCTTGTCGAAGAACGCGAGCGCCTCTTCGACCGACATCTCGAGCACGTCGGCGATCGTCTTGCCCTTGAAGCGCACCTCGAGCGTCTCGCGGTTGTAGCGCTTGCCCTTGCAGGTCTCGCACGGGACGTAGACATCGGGCAGGAAGTGCATCTCGATCTTGATCTGTCCGTCGCCCTTGCACGTCTCGCAGCGGCCGCCCTTCACGTTGAAGGAGAAGCGTCCGGGCTTGTAGCCGCGCACCTTCGCGTCGGGCGTGAGCGAGTACAGCTCGCGGATGTGCGTGAAGAGGTCAGTGTAGGTCGCCGGGTTCGAGCGCGGCGTGCGGCCGATGGGGCGCTGGTCGATCTCGATCACCTTGTCGAAGACTTCGATGCCCTCGACGCTTTCGTGCGCGCCTGGCCGCACGCGCACCCGCGAGAGCTGGTTCGCGAGCGCCTTGTAGACGATCTCGTTCACGAGCGTCGACTTGCCCGAGCCCGACACTCCCGTGACGGCGATGAACTTGCCGACCGGGAACTCGACGTCGATGCCCTTGAGGTTGTGCTCGGCGGCCCCACGGATCGTGAACCAGCCGTGGTCGTCGGAGCGGCGCTCGGGCACCGCAATGCCGCGCGCCCCGGAGAGGTACTGGCCCGTGACGGACTTCTTGTTGCGCATCACCTTCGCGGCCGTGCCTTCCGCGACGACGTGACCGCCGTGCTCGCCGGCACCCGGCCCCATGTCGACGAGCCAGTCCGAGCTACGCATCATCTGCTCGTCGTGCTCCACCACGACCACGGTGTTGCCGAGGTTGCGAAGCCGCTCGAGCGTACCAATCAGCTTGTCGTTGTCACGCTGGTGCAGCCCGATCGACGGCTCGTCGAGGATGTAGAGCACGCCGACGAGCTGACTGCCGATCTGCGTCGCGAGCCGCAGCCGCTGCGCCTCACCGCCGGAGAGCGTCGCACTCGCGCGGTCGAGGTTGAGGTACCCGACACCGACGTCGTGCAGGAACGTGAGCCGCTCGCGGATCTCCTTGACGATGCGGTGACCGATCAGCTCCTCCGTTTCCGTCAGATCGAGCTCCTGGAGGAACTCGAGCGCGCGTCCGACCGAGAAGCGCGTGAACTCGTGGATGTTCTTCGCCGCGACCGTCACCGCGAGCACTTCGGGCTTCAGGCGCGCGCCCTTGCAGACGGGGCACGGCCGGAACGACATGTACTCCTCGATGCGCTCGCGCTGCGAGCTCGAGTCCGTCTCGCGGTAGCGTCGCTCGAGCGACTTCACGATGCCCTCGAAGTCGACCATGTACGAGCGGCGGCGACCCATGCGGTTGCGGTACTGGACGTAGACCTTGTCGCCACCCGTGCCGAAGAGAAAGTAATCCTGCTGCTGTTCGGTCAGGTCTGCCCACGGGACGCCGGTCGGGATCTCGTAGCGCTCGGCGATCGCGACGATCACGGACTCGTAGAAGCCCGAGCCGCCGACCGCCCACGGGACGAGCGCACCGTCGTCGATCGAGAGTGACGTATCGGGGACGAGGAGGTCGGGATCGATCTCCTGCTGCGCGCCGAGGCCGGTGCAACGCGGGCAGGCGCCGTGCGGCGAGTTGAACGAGAAGATGCGCGGCTGGAGCTCGGGCAACGACACTCCGTGCTCGGGGCAGGCAAAGTTCTGGCTGTAGGTGCGGCTCTCGTCGGCGTCGATGAGATCGATGACGAGCAATCCCTCCGCGAGTTGCAAGGCGGTCTCGACCGACTGCGTCAGACGCGTCCGGATGTCCTCCTTCATTACGAGCCGATCGACGACGACTTCGATCGTGTGCTTGAACTTCTTGTCGAGCGTCGGCGGCTCGTCGAGCGAATGCTGCTCGCCGTCGACCTTGATCCGCGAGAAGCCCTCGTTGCGCAGTTCCTCGAAGCGGTCCTTGAACTCGCCTTTCCGGTCGCGAACGATCGGCGCGTTGATCGTGAAGCGTGCGCCCTCGGGGAGAGCGAGGATCTGCTCGACGATCGAGTCGATCGACTGGCCGGAGATCGGTCGCCCGCAGACCGGGCAATGAGGACGTCCGACGCGCGCGTAGAGGAGGCGCAGATAGTCGTAGATCTCCGTGACCGTGCCGACGGTCGAGCGCGGATTCCGCGAGGTGGTCTTCTGGTCGATCGAGATCGCGGGACTGAGCCCGTCGATCGAGTCGACGTCGGGCTTCTCCATCATCTGCAGGAACTGCCGCGCGTAGGCCGACAGCGACTCGACGTAGCGGCGCTGGCCTTCCGCGTAGATCGTGTCGAAGGCAAGGCTCGACTTCCCGGACCCCGAGAGGCCCGTGATGCAGATGAGGGCGTTCCGCGGGAGCCGGACGGTGATGTCCTTGAGGTTGTGCTCCCGGGCGCCGTGAACGATGAGCTCGTCGGCAGCCATTCCTGGGTCATTGTACCGAGCGAACACCTGTTCGTATAGAGGTGATTTCGCTGCCGCTCAGGCCGCTCAGCGAGACGATCACCGGCTCTGGAGACTGCCCGTTGCTGAGCTGTGCGCCGCGGCTGTTACAGGAATGCAAATGAGGGAAACTGCTTCCCCGATGATCGAAACAGCCCGCCGAACCGCGATCGCGACCCTCGTCGCCGGCGGCATCGTCGTACTCAGCCTTGCGCTCTGGAAGTTGCGGCTCGTGCTGGCGCTGCTCTTCTTCGCCTTGATCATCGCGGCGACGATGCGACCCGGCATCGAGTGGCTGGCCAAGCACCGCGTCCCGCGGGCCGCGGGGCTCGCACTCCATTACCTCGTGCTGCTCGGGGTGCTGGCGGGCACGATCGCGTTCGCCGCCCCGCGCGCCCTCCAGCAGGTCGACCACGCCCTCAGTCCCTCGGGGAAGGCGCAGATCGCACGGGCGACCAACCACTCGAGCGGCATCAAGCACCAGGTGCTGGTCGCCCTGCAGAAACGGCTGAAGCACCTACCGAAGCGCAACGAGCTCGTCAAGCCGGCGGCCCAGGCGGGCGTCACTGCCTTCGAGGTGGTGATCGGCTTGTTGTTCACGTTCGCGACCGCGGCGTACTGGATCTTCGAGCGTGACAAGGCGATCGACGTCGTGTGCTCGCTGATCGAACGGCCGAAGCGGAAGCTCGTACGCGACACGTGGGATCTGATCGACGCCAAGCTCGGGGCATTCGTGCGCGGCCAAGTCCTCCTGATCGGCCTCGTCGGCACCGCGCTCTCGCTCCTCTTCTGGCTGATCGGTGAGCCGTACTGGATCCTCGTCGGGGCGTTCGCCGGGCTCGTCGAGATCGTGCCGGTGATCGGGCCGCTTGCGGCAGGCGGCCTCGCCGTCGCTGTCGGCTTCACCTCGTCGGTGCACGTCGCCGTCCTCGCCGTCGTCTGCGTGCTCGGCGTCCGCCTGCTCGAGGACTACCTCGTGATGCCGCGCATCCTCGGCGACGCCGTCGGGCTCTCGCCACTGCTCGTGCTGGTCTCGGTGACCACCGTCGGGATCCTCTTCAGCGGCTGGGCCGTGCTGTTCGCCGTGCCGTTGGCAGCCGTGCTCGTCACGCTGTTCGACGTCGTGCTCCGAGACGTCGACCCCGGGGAGGAGGAGCATCCGACGGTGCTCTTCACGCGGGAATCCGAGGGCTGAAGATGTTGAGGAATCGGCTCAGTCGCGTCGCGATTTCGCAACCTTCGTCCGGCGGCACATGGGTACACATGTGGAAGACACATCGATACCCATGTCCACTCGCTTTCACCTCATCCTCGAAGACCACCAGTACCGGTTCCTCACGGAGGAGTCCGGGCGGCTCAGCGTCTCGGTCGCCGAGCTGATTCGTCGCGCGATCGACTCGACGTTTGCGCTCGAGCCGACACGTCGCGTGCGTGGTTTCGAGCTCAGTTTCGGCGTGTGGCGTCGCCCGGATGCCGCAGTCGCGGGCCGACGCCCCGGGATCCGGCTGCGACGCTGAACGGCGAGAGCGAGTTTTACGCCTTGCGCCAGCGGCCGAACACGAGACCGCCGAGGGTGAAGCCGAGACCGAACGTTCCGACGGCGAAGCCGCTGATCGCGATCCCCTTGCGCCACGCGGAGAGCCGCTGCCAGCGTCCGAGCGCCTCGCGTTCCTCATCGGTGAGCGGCTCGCCGCGGCGCTGCTTGCGCAACGCGCCGCCCGCCCTGAGCCCGAGGTACAGGTCGTCGAAGATCTCCGTCGACTGCTCGTCAGCCATCGCAGCCACTGTATAGCCTCCTTCGGCCTTGCCTACACGCATCCTGCACGTTTCCGACCTTCATTTCGGAGCCCGGGACGACCCCGTTCTGGAGCGGGCGCTCGCCGGCCTCGCTGATCGCGTGCAGCCTGAACTCGTGATCGCGAGCGGCGACTTGACCCACCGCGGCCAGCGTTCGGAACATGCGCTTGCAGCGAACTTCCTTCGCCGGCTCGACCTCCCAGTGCTCGCTGTGCCCGGGAACCACGACATCCCGTACACGTTCCCCGCGCGGTTCAGTGCGACGTGGCGCGAGTTCGAGCGCGAGTGGCAGACGACGGAGCCGGTTCACTCGAGCGCGGGCGCGCACGTCGTCGGCATCAATTCCGTCCGCCCCTGGCGGCACCAGTCCGGCGGAGTCAGCGACGAGCAGCTTGCGCGCGCGACCGAGCGGCTCCGCGGCGGTGCGCCCGGGGCACTGCGAGTCGTGACGCTGCATCACCAGATGGTCGGCGCCCCGTGGCGCTCGCGGAAGAAACCGGTTGCACGACGGAACCATGTGCTCTCACAACTCGTCGATTCCGGAGCCGAGTTGATCGTGGGCGGTCACATCCACCAAGGAACCGTCTCGGAGCGCCACGAGTTCGAGGTGATCTCGGGGGACGCGCGCGGCGTCGTGATCTCGATCGCTCCCGGCCTCGGGCAACCGCGACCGAAGCGACGAGGCGAAGCACGTGGCTGCGTCGTCTACGACGCCGATGAGCAGACTCTCCGCGTCGAGACCTACATTTGGCGCGACGAGGACTGGGGACTCACTGCCGTCCGCACGTTCGCGCGCGGCCGCGAGCCGCTCGCCGTCAACCCCGCGTAGGCACGGGAGGCTACTGCGTCTCGAGCTCGGCGCGTTTCGCCGCGAACTCGTCATCATCGAGCACCCCGGCGCGGTGAAGCTCCACGAGCATCGCCTCCAACCGCGCGCGCTCGAGCGCCTTCGGGTCCGGGGCGAACGCGTCGGGATTCACGCCGAGCTTCTGCAGACGATCGCGTTGCTGCTCGACGCCGATGCCGCGCTCCGGGAACGCCCGAGCTCCTGGGCCGAAAATCGGCCGCTTCTGAACGTAGCGGCGGTATCCGGCGACGAGTGCGACCGCGACACCGAATGACGTGAACGAGACGACGTAGCCGTTCCCGTTCGAGAGCTCCTTGCCTGCGACCGCGCCGACGATCGATCCCGCGAGCCCGATCGCGATCGTCAACCAGATCGGCATCGGGTCCGGCCCTGGGATCGCAAGCCGCGCGATTGCACCGGTGAAGAACCCGGAGAAGAGGATGGCAAGCACGAGCCCGAGGCTCATACCGTCGCCCCCGACGCGACTGCGACGAGATCGCGCCGCAGCGCCTTGATCTCGTCCCGCAGCTTGGCGGCATATTCGAAGCGAAGCTCCTCGGCCGCCTGGAACATCTCCTCCTCGAGGGTGATCACAAGCCTCTCGAGATCCTCGCGCGACATGCCCTCGACCTTCGCTCCTCCGCGGCGGCGGCGCGCCGGTACGTGAGGCTGCTCGAGCGCAAGGAACTCGGCGATGTCCGAAACCCCCTTGGTGATCGAGAGAGGCGAGGTTCCATGTTCCTCGTTATACGCAAGCTGCGCGCTGCGGCGGCGCTCCGTCTCCTCGAGCGCGCCCTTGATGGCCTCCGTCATCTTGTCGGCGTACATCAGCACTCGCCCGTTGACATGCCGCGCCGCGCGGCCGATCGTCTGGATCAACGCCGTCTTCCCGCGCAGGAAGCCCTCCTTGTCGGCGTCGAGGATCGCGACGAGCGAGACCTCAGGCAGGTCGAGCCCCTCTCGCAGCAGGTTGACGCCCACGAGGACGTCGTACTCGCCGAGCCGCAACTCGCGAATGATCTGGATGCGCTCGAGGGTGTCGATCTCGGAGTGGAGATACCGCGTCTTCACCCCGGCCTCGAGGAGATAGTCCGTGAGGTCCTCGGCCATTCTCTTCGTGAGCGTCGTGACGAGCGTGCGTTCACCCTGCTCCTCGCGACGGCGAATCTCGTTCAGAAGGTCGTCGATCTGGTTTTTCGTCGGACGCAGGTCGATTTCCGGATCGACGAGATACGTCGGCCTGATCAGCTGCTCGCTGACCTTCGTCGAATGGCGCAGCTCCCACGGGCCGGGCGTCGCCGAGACGAAGACCATCTGCGGCACCTTGGCGAGAAACTCGTCGAAGCGAAGCGGGCGGTTGTCGAGCGCACTCGGAAGGCGAAAGCCGAAATCGACGAGCGTCTGCTTGCGCGATCGGTCGCCCTCGTACATGCCGCCGATCTGCGGGATGGTCTGATGCGACTCATCGACGAAGATCACGTAGTCGGACGGGAAGTAGTCGAGCAGGGTGTGCGGCGCCGAGCCGGCGGGCCTGCCGTCGAGGATGCGCGAGTAGTTCTCGATCCCGTTGCAGAACCCGAGCTCCTGCATCATCTCCAGGTCGTACTCCGTGCGCTGCCTGATCCGGTGTGCTTCGAGCATCATCCCTTTCGCCTCGAACGCCTTCACCTGTTCTTCGAGCTCGTGACGGATCTCGACGGCGGCACGCTCGATCGTCGGTTTCGATGTGACGTACTGCGTCGCGGGAAACACGGTGATGTTCTCGAGCTGGGAGAGCACTTCGCCCGTGAGCGGGTCGAAATGGGTGATCTGCTCGACGAGGTCGCCGAAGAACGAGACGCGATACGCCGTCTCGGAGTGAGCCGGCTGAATTTCGATCACATCGCCCTTCACCCGGAAACGGCCGCGGCCGAGCAAGGTGTCGTTGCGCGAGTACTGGATGTCGACGAGCTTGCGCAGAACGAGATCTCGGTCGGTCTCCTCGTTCACCGTCAGTCCGACGATGCGGTTCTCGTACTCCTCCGGCGAGCCGAGACCGTAGATGCACGAGACCGAGGCGACGATGATCGTGTCGCGCCGTGAGAGCAAACTGGCCGTCGCTGCGTGCCGCAGCCGGTCGATGTCGTCGTTGCGCGAGCTGTCCTTCTCGATGTACAGATCGGCCTGCGGCACGTACGCCTCGGGCTGGTAGTAGTCGTAGTACGAGACGAAGTACTCGACGGCGTTCCCGGGGAAAAACTCTCTGAACTCGTTGCAGAGCTGCGCGGCGAGCGTCTTGTTGTGCGCGATCACGAGCGCCGGCCGCTGAACCTGCTCGATGATCCACGCCATCGTCGCGGTCTTGCCGGTGCCGGTCGCGCCGAGCAGCGTCTGGTACTGCTCACCCGCCCGCAACCCATCGGTGAGCGCGGCGATCGCGCCGGGCTGGTCTCCAGTCGGGACGTACGACGCAGATGTCTTCAGAGACGGCATCGGACGCACAGGGTATCCCGCGACACCGGCGAGCCTGCGCATCCTGAGCGGCGGCTACCCTGAGCCTCGATGCGCCGCCTCGGGCTCCTCGTCGTGGCCGCGTTCGCGGTCGCAGGACCGGCGCATGCCGCGACACTCACGGTTGCGCCCCGCGTCTACTCACCGCTCCACGCACGGCTCCAGATCTCGGCGAAGCTGACCGTGATGCGCCAGGTCGGGGTGCGACTCGTAACCCCGCGCGGCCGTCCGATCGGCTGGATCGTGCCGCCCGCCAGGCGAACGCAACTTGCGATCGGCTGGGATGGGCGCATTCGGGGCGGACTCGTCCCGAGCGGGCGCTATCTCGTCCAGCTCGTCTATCGGTCGTCGGTTCTCGCTACAGCACCGCTGCGCATCGACTCGCACGCGCCGCAACTGCTCGACCTCCACGCCGACAATGGCGCGACGCCGTTCGCCGGCGACTCGGCGCTCCTCACCACGGTCTCGCCGAACGGCGACGGGTTTCGCGACCACGCGAACTTCTCTTTCCGTCTCGCGGAAGAGGCGACCGTAACGATGGAGGTGACGCGCACCGTCAAGGTGCCTCATCCCATCTACACCCTGACCGCCCGCTTCCCGCCCGGGCCGCACACGATGACGTGGTTCCCCGGGACGAATCTCAATCCGCGCACCTATCTCGTCCGACTCACCTCGGTCGACGTTGCAGGAAACCGAATCGTCTACGGCGCCCCGAACGCCTTCGTCGGACGGGCACCGCGCGGCCCCGTCGTTCGGCTCCAGGGCATCGACGCAGGGTTCACCAAGCCGAGCTATCTCCCCGGCGACATCGCGCGCATTCATGTCGCGTCGGACGCGCCCTCGCTCACGTTGCGCGTCTTCCAGTCAGGCCCCGAGCAGGTGATCACCTACGCCGACAACCAGTTCGCGGGAGTCGAGGTCGACAAAGGCCCGGTCGTGATCGACTGGAAGGAGTGGCAGAGCCGCCCCCGGACGATCGGCTTTCACATCCCGACCTTGACGAGCGGGCTCTACTACGTGCAGTTGGCCGGCCCGGACGGCCGCGTCGGCTACGCGCCGTTCGTCGTGCGCCCGACATTCCTCGGACAGTCGAGCCGCATTCTCGTCGTTCTCCCGACGAACACGTGGCAGGCGTACAACTTCCAGGACGTGAACGGTGACGGCTACGGCGACACGTGGTATGCCGGCCCGCCGAACCGCAACGTCAACCTCGGGCGCACCTACATCGCGCGCGGCGTGCCCCCGCGCTTCTATCGCTACGACCTACCGTTCCTCCACTGGTTCTACTGGTCGGGAAAGAGCGCCGAGTTCATCTCGGATTCCGACTTCGATGCGATCGGGAGCGGTGACGACCTTGCGCACGCCTACGACCTGATCGTCTTCGAGGGTCACGAGGAGTACACGACGTCGCACGAGTACGACGTCATCGAGCGCTTCCGCGACCTCGGCGGGAACTTGATGTTCCTCTCAGCGAACAACTTCTTCTGGAAGGCCGATAAGCAAGCGCAGGTGCTGAAAAAGATCGGCAAGTGGCGGGACGTCGGCCGCCCCGAGGCGCGATTGATCGGCGTGCAGTACCGTGCGAACGACGACGGCCAGAAGCAGGGTCTCTTCACGGTCGGCTCGCTGACGACGGCGCCGTGGGTCTGGGACGGAACGGGACTCGTAGACGGCTCGACGTTCGGGCAATTCGTCGGCGGCTACGGGATCGAGATCGATGCTACGACGCCTGATTCACCGCCCGGAACGATCGTGCTGGCCCAGATCACCGATCTCTTCGGGCCTGGCATCTCCGCTCAGATGAGCTACTACGAGACGCCAGTGGGGGCGAAGGTCTTCGCTGCGGGCACGCTCGATTTCGGCGGCTCCGCGACCTTCTGGCCGGTCAAGCGCGTGCTCGACAACCTCTGGCAGCGACTGAGCCAGCCCTAGGGCGAAATCGGTCAGTCGCCCCAGTCGAAATCGCGCGAACGGGACCAAAGATTCTCGTCGGACGGCTGATCCGGATCGGCGACGGGTGCGGCAGCCTCCTGCGTCTCTTCCGAGACCGGCAAGGGCGCCTGCGGATCATCGATGAACGTGTCCTCGGTCGTCGGCCAGTCGAGCGACGTCTCCTCGGCTTCGATGCCCTGGATCCCGTCGATCGTGTCCTCATGCCGTGCCTGCTCTTCGGTCTTGAACAGCGGATGATTCTCGAACGGGTCATCCGACAAATATCTGTCGAGAGGCAACTCGTGCTCGAGCGCTGCGTTCCTGCGCTTCAGTTCGAGATGGTCCTGGATAACCTGCGCGAACATCGACGTATCCACTGTCATAAAATCCTCCTGCTCTGACGCAATTTCTTTCGCCATATCGGTCTGAAGTGAAGTTTAGACCATCTTCCGCGGGGGAGCCCCTGCCGCAACGACAACACGGTTCTTCCCTGCTCTTTTCGCCGCATACAGCGCCGAATCCGCCGCGGCTACGAGCTCACCGAGCTCGCCGCCGTCATTGAACGCAGCAACCCCGAAGCTTGCCGTCACCGTCACGTCTCCGCCGGCAGCGCTGAGCGTTTCGGCCTCGATTGCCGCGCGGGCGCGCTCGGCAAGATTCGCGCCACCTTCGATGTCGGTGCCCGTCAGCACGAGGGCAAATTCTTCGCCGCCCCAACGTCCCGCCGCGTCACTCTCGCGCACGGTGTCGCGCAACGTTCGCGCGAACGTCTTCAGCACCTCGTCGCCGACCGGGTGCCCGAACCGGTCGTTCACGCTCTTGAAGTTGTCGAGGTCGGCGAGCACGAGGCACCCGGTTCCGCCGAACCGCGCAACGCGCGCGAGCTCGGAGCGAAGCGTCTCCTCGACGCTGCGGCGATTGGCAAGACCCGTGAGCCCATCGAGGAGTGCTTGGCGCTCGACGATCCCGTGCAGGCGCGCGTTCTCCAGCGCGACGACGGCCTGCGTCGCGAGGAAGCTCGCCATCTCGACCTGTTCGGCGGCGAAAGAATCGGCGGCGAGCACCAGTGAGCCGAAATCCGAGGTACCCGCCCGCAACGGGAACGCGATCGTCTCGCGCGCGCCGTCGAGGTCGCCCGTGCGGGCAAGCTCGCCACGCGGCCCGACCATCAGACCTCCCGAGGCGCCGGTCGCTCCGATGGCCGCTTCGACGATCACGCGTGCCAACTGATCGAGGTCATGCGTCGCGACGAGCGTCTCGCCGAAACGGGCGGTCGCGTCACGCACCCGCGTGCGCTCGGTCTCGAGCTCCGCGAGCCGCTGCTCCAGTTGCGCCGCCATGCGATTGAACGAGTCTGCGAGCTGCGCGAACTCATCACTCCCACGAACAGTGACGCGTTCGTCGAGCCGACCGCGCGCAATCGCGTTTGCGGCGTCGGCGAACGTCCGCAATGTCCGGACGATCGACCGGCCCAGGAGATACGTGACGATCGCGATCAGCAGAAGGGACGAAAGGAGCGCGGCGACGACTGTTGCCCGCGCGGCGTGCGCGGCAGACGCAATCGAGCTCTGCGGTGCAAGCACGACGAGCGCAAGACCGCGTGGCGCCCCGAGCTGCGCGGTCTGCAGGCCTCGATACCCGACACCGCCCACGCGCACCCGGGCAGCGTGCCCCGGCCGGAGCGCAAGCGCCGCGCCGCGATCGCCACCGGCGACGATCCGGCCCAAGCGGGTCGCAACGATTCGGTCGGCCGGAGCGAGCCCGCCGCCGAGGGCGGCGAGCAACGGGGGGTCGATCGGAACGTGCACCGAGACCGTACCGAGCAGTTGACCGCCGGCGAGCACCGAGACCGTGCGGATCCCCTCGGGAGGCACCGGCGCCACCCCGACGCGTAGGCCGCCCGTCGCGACCGACGCGTGCGGCCATGCTGCGACGAGACGTGCGAGCGCGGCGCGGTCGCCGGTTCGGAGAGCTCGCTGAAGGGTGGGCTCGGACGCGAGTCTCCCGGCGGCCGTTCCCGCTGCGTCGAGGTGAGCGGCATAGGTCGCGACGGCGCTGCGCAAGGCCGCCTGGAGACTCGCGTCGGTCCGCCGGGTCTCACTTCGCGACGCCAGCGAGTCGTACCCGTAGAATGCGAGCGTCAGGGGGAGGAGCGCGAGGAGAGCGAACCAGAGGACAAGCTTCAGCTTGAAGCTACCCACGATCCTCAAGTCCTCGGCTTAGCCGCCGATATACCATTCGTAGAACGTAGTCGGTTGATGTGGGGGGACACATGAGACTTTCTTGGGCGCAGGCCGCGGTGGGGGCGCTGACGACCGTGGTCGCAGCAGGACTGCTGTTGCTTCCGGGCCGAATCCTCGGACCCGCGTCGACGGCTGTAACCCCGTTGCAGCTGCCCGGGATCACCGCGACGCCAAACGTGCGCGCGGCGCCCTTCGTGACCGTCACGCAGCCGGCGCGGCCGCCGGCTGCGAAGCACGAGAGCTCAAATGGGACAGCTTCGCTCGCGAGCGTCGTCGTGGCGCACCGCTCCGCGGCGGTGCGCGCTCCGCATACGACCCGGGCCGCAGTGCCAAACCGCGTCCGGACGCACGGCGTGCAGGTGATCGACGTCCTCTCCCAGCAGCGCCACCGCCCGCCGGCCGATCCCGCCCGGCCAGCCCCCACCCCAGCACCCGCGCCCACCCCTGCTCCGGCTCCGGCTCCGGCACCGACGCCGACACCGACTCCGACACCGGCACCGACGCCCGCGCCGGCCCCCGCACCGGTGGTGGCCGCGCCGACCCCGGCGCGGACGCTCGCCGACGTGACCTCACCCGCCGTCACTCCACCCGCCGTCACTCCAGCCACCGCCACTCCAGCCACCGTCCTCACTCCGACCCCCTGCGAGACCGACGCTGGGCACGGCAACGCCGCGAACGGCAACGGCCACGGCGACGGCCACGACAGCGCGGGCGGAAACGGCCAGGGCAATGGGCACGGCGACGGCCACGGAAACGGTCACGGGAACGGTTCGGAGCACGGCGCGTAGCCCGACCGGGCACAATGACGCCGTGCCGCGCCTTCCCTTCACACGCCGCCTCGGCCCGATCGGCACCGCACTCGTCGTGCTCGATGTCTGGCGCCGGCTCCCGCCGAAGCAGCGGAAATGGGTCGCAAAGCAAGCACGCACCCACGGGCCGCGCGTCGCGAAGCAGGCGCTCGAGGCCCAGCGCCGTCGCGGCTCGAAGCGCTAGACGCTAGGGGGCAGAGTTCTCGAACGAGAGCGCGACGCGGGCGATGCGGTCCTGCTCGATTCCGTGCGCGGTCGGGTAGCCCTCCGACGGGCTCGCGCGCCATGTTCGGCCGACGTAGCGAAGCGGGACATCGCCTGACATCTCTTCGAGCCGGTGGCGAATCGAGCGCCAAGGCCCCATGTTCTGCGGCTCCTCCTGTGCCCACACGACCTCGTCGAGCGACGGATACGACGAGATGAGCTCGCGGGCGGCCTCGACCGGGAACGGATAGAGCTGCTCGATGCGCGCGATCGCAAGGCCCTGAGCTGACGCGTAGGCCTCGTGGCCGAGGAGGTCGTAATACACCTTCCCGGCGCAGAGCACGAGTCGGCGGACGGACGCCTTGTCGGCGGAGCGATCGTCGATCACCTGCTCGAAGCTGCCGGAGGCGAGGTCGGCGAGCGTCGAGGACGCTTCCTTCAACCGCAGCAGGCCCTTGGGCGTCATCACGACGAGAGGGCGCGCGTTCGCGTCGAGTGCCTGACGACGCATCAGGTGGAAGTACTGGGCGGCGGTGGTGCAGTTGACGATGCGGAGGTTCTCTTGCGCGCCCAGCTGCAAGAAGCGCTCGAGACGCGCGCTCGAATGTTCCGGGCCGTTGCCCTCGTAGCCGTGTGGAAGGAGGAGCGTCAACCGCGACGTCTCGCGCCACTTCGACAGTGCAGACGAGATGAACTGGTCGATCACGATCTGAGCGCCGTTCGCAAAGTCGCCGTACTGCGCCTCCCAGAGCACGAGCGCCTCGGGGGCCGCAGCCGAATAGCCGTATTCGAAGCCGACGCACGCGAACTCGGACAGCGGCGAATTGAAGACCTCGAACGACGCGGTCGCATCGTCGAGGTGCTGCATCGGCGTGAACGTCTCGGCCGTGTGCACGTCGTGCAGAACAAGATGGCGCTGCGAGAACGTGCCGCGCTGTGAGTCCTGGCCGCTGAGCCGTACCGGGATCCCGTCGACGAGGAGCGATGCGTAGGCGAGCGCCTCCGCCTGGCCCCAATCGATACCACCCGCCTCGATCGCAGTACGACGCCGTTCGAGCTGACGCGCGAGCTTCGGATGCACCGTGAACTCCTCGGGCGTGCGCAGCAGTTCTTCGTTCAACTCGATGAGGACGTCGCCCGCGACGGCGGTAATCACGTCGCCGGTCGTCGCGCGTGGGATCTCGCCGTCGTGCTCGATCGTGGGCGCATCGATACCGAACGATGCCCGCAGGCGGTCGTGCGCGTCGCGCAGCATGGACTCGACCTCCGCCACGAGCACATCCGCCTCGGCCTGCGTCAGCACGCCTTCGTCGACGAGTTGAGCCTCGTAGAGCTCACGGACGCTCGGGTGGCCGTTGATCTGCTCGACCATGAGCGGCTGGGTGTACGCGGCCTCGTCTTGTTCGTTGTGGCCGAGCCGGCGGTAGCCGACGAGATCGATCACGACGTCCTGGCCGAACCGTCGCCGGTACGCCATCGAGAGACGAACGGCAGCGATCGCCGCCTCAGGATCGTCGGCGTTCACGTGCACGATCGGGATGTCGAAACCCTTCGCGAGGTCGGAGGAGTACCGCGTCGAGCGCCCTTCGCTCGGATCGGTTGTGAAGCCGATCTGGTTGTTCGTGATCAAGTGCAGGGTGCCGCCGGTCGAGTAGCCCTCGAGCCCGTGGAGGTTGACCGTCTCCGCCACGACGCCCTGCCCCGCGAATGCGGCGTCGCCGTGCAGCAAAACCGCGAGCGCGACCGACGGGTCGTGCACGCCGCTCGGCGTCGAACGGTCGGTCTGCTCGGCGCGAGCGCGACCCTCGACGACCGGGTCGACCGCTTCGAGATGACTCGGATTCGCGACGAGGCGCACGCCGACCTTCCCATTCGCCGTCGTGCGCGTGCCATGCGCGGCGAGGTGGTATTTCACGTCACCGGTCCCGCCTTCCGGGTCGGCGGCGACGGCGTCGAGCGTCCGCTCGCCCTCGAACTCGCGCAGGATGTACTCGTAGGGCATCCCGATCGTGTGCGCGAGAACATTCAGCCGTCCGCGGTGCGCCATGCCCAGCACGACCTCGTGGGCACCCGACTCGGAGGCGAGCTCGATCGTCTCGTCGATCATCGGGATCATCACGTCGAGCCCCTCGAGCGAGAACTGCTTCTGGCCGAGGAAGCGCCTTCGCAGGAACCGCTCCATGCCGTCGACCTCGCACAGCCGGCGAAAGAGAAGACGCTTCTCGTCTGCCGTGAGCGCCTGGCGATAACGGCCGGACTCGATCGCCTGACGCAGCCACACGCGCTGCTGGTGGTCGGACAGATGCTCAAGCTCGTAGGCGATCGTGCCGCAGTAGGTCGCCGACAGCTTCGGAAGCACGTCTGCGAGCGACTCGCCCGGGACGTGAACGCGCAGAAGTGAGGCCGGGATGCGCGCCTGGAGCTCGGGCGTGAGCTTGGGCTCGAGCCGCAACGGCTCAAGCGACGGATCGCCGACGGGCTCCGAGCCGAGCGGGTCGAGGCGCGCCGCGAGGTGACCGTGCGTGCGATGCGCCTTGACGAGCGCCATCGCGGCGGCGACCCCGCCAAGGAGCTGGGCGTCGGGCTCGGCGACGGGCGCGGCCGGCGGAGGTGACGGGGCGGCTTGTTGTTGAGCGGGCGGGGCGGTGTGGCCGTTCCCGCCGTTCTCAGGCTGCGGCAGGGTCTCGAGCAGCCGAGCGAGGCCAGGGTGCGTCGCGACCAGCTCCGAGCCGCCGCTCTCGAAGAGCGCGCGCCACTCGGGCGGCACCGCTTCGGGATTCTCGAGGTACTCGTCGAGCAGGGCGCGCGCGTACCCGGCGTTCAAGCCGTCGACGTCGTGCGAGCTCATGGCTCTAGTTGTACCAGGGAGAGGTTGGCATCCCTCCTCGGTGCCGGTTGACGAAGCGTCTAGAAGAGCGGGTGGTGCGTGAGCACCTGAAGCGCCGCGCCGACGACGAAGCAGATGCCGATCACCGTGATCGCGAGTGCGATCAACCGCTGTTGCTCGCGGCTCATCACGGTCGCGATCAACGCAAGGATGAGCGCGACGGGCGCAAGCCGAAAGGGTCGATACGCGAGCTCGAGCGCACCGAGGAAGAGCGCACCGGCCGCCAGGATCCCGGCGACGGCCTCGGCTGGGCGGATACGTTCACGGCGACCGGCGATCACACGCCGACTCTATCGCGGCGCGCACGGGGCGCGCGCACGGCATCGCGCGTGCCATGCGGACCGCCGCGCCGCGGCCGCGGCGCGTTCGGCCGGCGCCACGGGCGCCAGACCGAGTAGTCGCTCGGGTCGACGCCGTGCTCGGGCTCTGCCCGGATCGCATACCAGACGACGAAGCCGATATAGACGAGCGGGATCTTCAGGATGACGAGCATGAAGATCAGTTCCCAGGCACCGCTCGACATCCGGGGATTGTACGAAACGTCACGGGTTGTGGACGGGGATTTCCCGGTTCGGCCGTGGGGCGAAGGCCACGGCCGCGAGAGGAGGCCGCTAGAGGAGTGCCTTCACGACGACGAGCAGCGTCAGGCCGGCGACGAGCCAGGCGAGCACCGTGATCGTGAGCCACCTCGGAGGCATCAGCCGACCGGGATCGTCAGATAGAGCACGTCGGTGGAGTTGTAGTACGGCGAGGTGTAGAGCAGCCAGTTCGCGTGCGCCTCGAACGTCGCGTAGCCGTAGCCGACGCCGCCGCCGCTCTGCCACGCCGGGCCGACGGAGCACGACGCGACACCGCTCGTGTCACAGCCGTGGGCGGCGATCGAGATCGACGTGATCGTTCCGGATCGCTTGCAGTAGTTCACGATCAGGTAGTGCCTGATCGAGGCAACGAGCCAGACACTCGCAGAGCGCGAAGCCACGGCCTGCGTGCACCCGGTCCAGCCACCACCGCCACCGTCACAGGCGGTCCCGCAGATCACCCCGTGCGGCCCGCCGGCGGCCGCCGCGGCCGGGACCGCCAAAGCCGAAAGAACCGCGAGAATGAGAAGCCACTTGCGCATGTGCGCCCTCCCTTCGTTGTCGTTTGCGACAACGGTAGAGATGAGGTGCGCGCGTGTCTGTGCCGCCTTCGTGCCGATAGCGTGACGGCGTGCCCGGCCCTCCGCCAGTGCCAGATTTGGACCTGTCCCCTGCAACGGAGGCCGACCTGCCGGCGGTGGACGAGCTCCTGCGCGAATACGCGAGCTCGCTCGGCTTCCCGCTCGATTTCCAGGACTTCGAGCGCGAGCTCGCCGAGCTCCCGGGCGCATACGCACCGCCGACGGGCGCGCTGCTCCTCGCCCGAGTCGACGGCAATGCCGCGGGCTGCGTGGCGCTTCGGCCGTTCGAGGACGGCGTCTGTGAGATGAAGCGGCTCTACATCCGGACGGGTCATCGCGGCCTCGGGCTCGGACGCCTCCTCGCGACCGCCATCGTCGCTGAGGCACGCCGACTCGGCTACCGGTCGATGCGGCTCGACACGACGCCCGGCATGGCGGCCGCACAGGCGCTCTACACCGAGCTTGGCTTCCGCGATATCCCGCCGTATCGCGCGAACCCGGTCGCAGGCGCGCGCTTTCTCGAGCTAGAGCTCGGCGACCGCTGAGCGAATCGCGTCGAAGTCTGCGTCCTCGGCCGCCAGCATGCGATGCGAAGGATCGAGCCCGATCGCGCGGCGCAAATGCCCGAGGGCGGCTTCGGTCTCCCCCGCAAGCGATTCGTAGCAGGCGAGGTTGTAGAGCATCAGCGCGTCCTCAGAGAGCGCCGGCTCGGTGCGAAGCGCCGCCGCCGCGCCAGCAGGATCGCCGCGTTCGAAGAGCGCGCGCGCGCGGCGCTGGGCCTCCCACGTCGTCCAGATCCCAACCAGGCGTCGCAATTCACGGATCGGCTCCGCGTGATCCTCGATCCGTAGGTCGCAGATGCGGTCGATGCCCTCGCGAGACTCCGACCGGGCGCCAACGCGTTCGACGACGACCGCGGCCGATTGCTGTCCGCGCCTGTCCCCGCCGGCGGCCTGCCCCGCCTCGAGCGCGACAACGAGCCGCTCGACGAGCGGGCCGACCGTCACCTCGTAGGCGCGCGCCATCTCGTCGACGACGACCTGACCGGCGAGGATGTTCCCCTGCACGGCGAAGCCCGGCCCGACGCGGTGCCCGGCCCAGTCGAGGCAGTCGGCGCCGGTGAAGGCCGCGGCGCGTCCGTCGGCCGTGACGATCCCGAGCTGACGGGTCTCCCGGCCGGGGTCATCGGAAAGCACGCGGTCGAGCGCAGCCGCCGGATCGACACCCTGCGCGAGCTGTTCGAGCGCCCGCTCACCGTAGACGGCAACCCCGGCGGCCTGGGTTGCCGCCGCGCCGATCCCGGCGCGCGCCCACGGCACCACCGAGCCGACGGCAAAGTACTTCGACTGAACCGCGCAACCGACCTCGCCCGCCTGGATGTCCGCGGCGACGATCGAGAAGGTGCTCTTACGGGTCGCGTGCGCCACTCACAGAGAAGCCTCTCACGATCCGAGGCGTTAGACGTTGGCGACGAGACGCGGCTCGTGCACCTGCGCACCCGCGCAGGCGTGCCGGGCGGCAGCGACGAACGCGGCTGCGTCGACGCGCTGCGGCTGAAGCCTGCTCCAGACGGCCGCGATACCTCGAGGTGCAACGAGCCCGCCCGCGAGCTCCACCACCTGCGTCTCGGTACGCCGCTCGTCGGCTGCGCTGCGCGGCACGATCGCCGCGCCGAGGCCCGCGGCGACGAGCCCTTGCACCGCGGTGCCCGTCTCGGCCTCGAGCACGAACCGGACTTCGAGACCTTGCAGGCGGAGGTGCTCCTCGACGTGCGTGCGCGACGGTGCGTGGGCGATCAGCGGTAGGCGCCGGAGCTCTTCGATCGTCACGGCGCCCCCACGCCGGCCAAGCGGCGCGCCCGCCTGAAGCACGACGACAAACGCGTCGATGCAGAGCGGAACTGCGTCCAGCGGCCCCTTCGGGAGTGGCGTCTCGGCGACCACGAGGTCGAGCTCGCCGCGCACGAGCGCCGCGAGCAGCGCGCGGGACGTCGGCGTTTCGTGCAGTGTCACGGGCTCGCCGTACGCGCGCAGGAGCGCCGGCACGAGCCGCGCGAGCAGGTCGGGGGTAGCTCCGACGCGGAGCGCAGCCGCGCCGTCACCGTCGAGCGCCGCGAGGTCGGCCTGCGCGGCGCGTACACGAGCGATCACAGCGTCGGCATGCGCGAGGAGGATCTCTCCGGCGGCCGTGAGCGCAAGCGGACGCGTTCCGCGCGAGCGCTCGATCAGCCGCTTGCCGGTGAGGTTCTCGAGGGCGGCGATCTGATGGCTAATCGCAGACTGCACGTAGCCGAGGCGCGTGGCGGCGCGCCTGAACGACCCCTCACGGGCGACGGCATCGAGCGCAGCGAGGTGCCGCAACTCGATCCCGGACCACCATTCCGCCGCCATTGCTGGGTTGGACGCAGACGACGCTCAACGGTTGCCCGGATCGGGCGCCATAACACCTGCTTAACACGTCGAGGGAAGAACGAGCGAGCGCGCCCGTCGGCGTGACGCGCTCGCCACTGCATTCGCTCAGCGAGGCTGCGGAACGATCCGGATGTAGGGCCGCGGTGCTTTCCAGCCGTCCGGGTAGGTCTTCTTCGCGTCTTCGTCCGAGACCGACCCGGCGATGATCACGTCGTCGCCGTGCTGCCAGTTGACCGGCGTCGAGACCTTGTGGGTCGCCGTCAGCTGCAGCGAGTCGAGCACGCGGAGCACCTCGTCGAAGTTGCGACCCGTCGTCATCGGATACACGAGGATCAGCTTCACCTTCTTGTCCGGGCCGATCACGAAGACGTTTCGCACCGTCTGGTTATCGGCGGCCGTCCGATCTGCAGGGTCACCCGAGACGTCTGCGCCGAGCATGTCGTAGAGCTTCGACACCTTGAAATCCGAGTCCCCGATCATCGGGTAGTTCGGCGCGTGTCCCTGCGTCTCCTCGATGTCTCTCGCCCAGGTCTCGTGCTTGTCGACCGGGTCGACCGAAAGAGCGATCAGCTTCACGTTCCGACGGTCGAACTCCGGCTTGATCTTCGCCATGTACCCGAGCTCCGTCGTGCAAACGGGCGTGAAGTCCTTCGGGTGCGAGAAGAGGACGGCCCAGTCGTCACCGATCCAATCGTGGAAGCTGATCGTTCCTTCGGTCGTCTCTGCCTCAAAATCCGGGGCTGTATCGCCAAGGTGCAGTGCCATAGGTCTCTCTCTCCTCTGTTTCATCGCCGGGTGGCCGGCATTCGGTTCTACCAGACGTGAACGGCTGGGCGAAACTTCCGATTCCCGAGAGCGGTGAGGGGCTGAAAAGGCTCAAGTCCGCGGCGTTCCCGTCCGATAGCCGATCCCATGCGGCAATGGAAGCCCGGGCTCGGCGCGGGTTCGAGTGCGCTCTTCGTCCTGGGGGCTCTCGGAGCGGTGGCGTACGTCGTCGTTCCGGCCTCGACGACGTCGGAGCTCGTCCTCTACGACGGGGTCGTCGCGTTGGCGCTCTTGGCCTCGATCTTTGGTGCGCGCCACGCAGCCCCGGCGCACCGGCGCCCGTGGATCTTCTCGACGTTCGCGCTCGGAGCATTCCTCGCTGGTGAGCTTCTATGGTGGACCCACGACGTCGCCGCACAAAGCGCGGCTCCGTCGTTCGGGGATCTCTTCTCGCTCGCGGGGTACATCCCGCTCGGTATCGCGGCGTCACTGCTCGTCTCCCAGCGCGAACGTGAGCCAGACCGGACAGCCTGGCTCGACGCCGGGATTCTCACCGCTGTCGCGGGACTCCTGATCTGGAGCTACGTGATGGAGCCGTACATGCGCGACTCGACCGTCGGCTCATGGAGCCTCGCGGTGACGCTTGCCTACCCGCTCGCCGACCTGCTCGTGCTCGGTCTCGTGATCCGGCTTCTCTTCTCGCCGACCGAGCGCAACCTCAGCGTGACGATGTTCACGCTCGGCGTCCTTCTGATTCTGTCGGCCGACCTGACGTTCGCATGGCAGAACCTCTCGGGCCAGTTCGTCACCGGCTCATGGATCAACGCCGTCTGGCTCATCGGTTATCTCTCGATCGCCTTCGCGCCCCTGCACCAGTCGGTCGCGCCCGAGACGCCCGCGCGCCCGCGCACGAGCGCACACAACGGACGACTCGTGGTGGTGCTCGGCGCGGTCGTCGTCCCCCAGGCCGTGCTGATCAGCGCACTCGCCGGGCTCGGGTTGATGCGGTTCGACACCGTGTCGGTCGCTGCCTGGGCCTCGATGACTGTGATGGTGCTCGTGGTCGCCCGCCTCTGGGGCCTCGTCGGGAGGGCTCGCAGGACGGAGGAGCGCCGCGGCGAGGAGCGGCTATCCGCGCTCGTCCACCACTCCGTCGATGCAATCTTGCTCGTCGGCACGGATCATCACGTCGGCTTTGCGAGCCCCGCGGCCGAGGAGCTCTGCGGACGCGGCACCGAGTCCTGTATCGGGACATCCGTGCTCGACGCCTTCGTCGACGACAGCCGGCCGGCCGTCGCGCGGCAGCTCGCGAACCTCGCCGTCATGCCGGCGGGCGCGATCGTGCCTCTCGAAGGCAGCGTCTGCGTCGACGGTGAGTCGGTGATTGCCGTCGAAGGCACAGTGTGCAACTTGCTCGGCGACGCGAACGTTCGAGCGTTCGTGGTCACATTGCGTGACGTCACAGCGCGGCGCACGCTCGAGGAGCAGCTCGAACGGCGCGCGTTCCATGACGACCTCACCGATCTCGCAAACCGCGCGCTGTTCGCAGATCGTGTGGAACACGCGCTCACACGCTCGGTGCGCAAGCGCGTCATCGGCGTGGCCGTTCTCTTCATCGACCTGGACGATTTCAAAGCCGTGAACGACGGATTGGGCCACGGCGCCGGCGACGAGTTGCTGCGTGGCGTCGCCACCCGCATCCGCTCCGGCCTTCGCCCGGGCGACACGGTCGCACGCCTCGGCGGCGACGAGTTCGCCGTGCTGCTCGAAGACGTGCCGTCCCTCGAATACGCAAGCGACGTTGCGGCGCGCGTGCTCGAGCTGCTGCTACTGCCGATCGAAATGGCCGGCGTCACGCTCGCGGTTCCCGCGAGCGTCGGCGTCACGCTTGCGACGCCCGGCTGCACAGTCGAGTCGCTCCTCCGCGACGCGGACATCGCGATGTACAACGCCAAGTCGAAGGGCAAAGGGCAGGTCGCCCTGTTCGACGAATCGTTGCGCGACATCGCCTCGCAGCACCTCGCGCTGAAGATCGAGTTGCCGGAGGCGCTTCGCTCAGGCCAATTCAGGCTCGACTACCAACCCATCGTCAACACCGGCGACCAGACCATTCGCGGCTTCGAGGCACTGATCCGCTGGCATCACCCCGAGCGTGGCATCGTTCCGCCCGGCCAGTTCATCGCAGCCGCGGAAGCGTCGGGAATCATCGTCGACATCGGCCGCTGGGTGCTCGAACAGGCGTGCCGTCAAGCCGTGATCTGGAACGAAAGCAGCGCGCATCCGCTGACGATGAGCGTGAACGTCTCGGCGACGCAGTTGCACAACCCCGGCTTCATCGACGTCCTCCGCAACGCACTTTCCGACTCGGGCCTCCCGCCGTCGCTCCTGACGATCGAGCTCACCGAGTCGATCCTCGTCGAGCACAGCCGCGTCGCGCAGATCCTCGAAGAGATTCGAGCCGTCGGCGTGTCGATCGCGATCGACGACTTCGGCACCGGCTACTCGTCGCTGTCCTATCTCCAGAAGTTCCCCGTGACAAGCGTCAAGGTCGACCGCACGTTCGTGGCCGAGCTCGCGGCGCGCGGCGACTCCGGGCTCGTGCGGAGCATCCTGTCGCTCGCCGAGGCACTCGGTCTGCAAACGGTCGCCGAGGGAGTCGAGACCGCCGGTCAGCTGGAGGCCCTGAACGCGCTCGAATGCGACCTCGCGCAGGGCTTCTTCCTCGGCTACCCGCAGAACTCGGATGACATCACGGAGCTCTTGAACGGCGAGGCAGGCGTGGCGCTTTCCGAGCGGTACGCGAACGAGGCGCCGAGCCGCTGAAGGCGGCGCGAGGTGTGCGCGGCCTCGCGGTGTAGATCAGGTGGACCCAGTCGGGCTCGAACCGACGACCTCCGCCATGCCATGGCGGCGCTCTCCCAGCTGAGCTATGGGCCCTAGCGAGTGCTGGGGCAGTTTAGCGCCGACGCACGCCGAGTCGAGTACGACCGGATAATCACGACGTCGCCCTGCAACGGCGCCCACTTACATTGGACGCGCACTAACCGCTTACTGATGTCGAAGATCAGGTCATACCTGCCGCCTTCGACGGCGGGCCGATAGACGTCATAGCCCAATTCGAGTGCGGCCTTTGTGATGGCGGCCTCGGCGACCGCCCCCTTCTGAATCGTCGTCAGCACGGACAACATTCTAGCTGGGGGACCAGACGGAACGTTGTCCGTCCAGGCGACAGGTCCGTTTAGGCCGTGGCTGCTTCGACGGCCTCGTGTGGGACATCGTCCCAGAGGTCTTCGAGGCGGTAGAACTCACGCGCTTCGGGGGTGAAGACGTGCAGCACGACGTCGATGTAATCGCCGATGATCCAGGTCGCCTCAGCGGCGCCCTCGGTCGAGCGTGGGATCTGGGCGTGGTCGTTCTTCATCCGCACGTGCACCTCGTCCCAGATCGATTTCACCTGACGCGCGTTGCCGCCCGTGCACACGACGAAGAAGTCCGTGTAGGCACAGACAGGGCGCATATCGAGGATGACCACGTCGCGGGCGAGCTTCTCCTGGGCGAGCGCCGCGATCCGGCGTGCTTGTTCAATCGGACTCAAACGACCCGAATTGTACCCGGATTCACGACCGGAAGCCCTCTCGGTACAGCGATTCCGCGGCGATCAGCTCTGCGACCGCGGGCGGAACGTCGGCGCCTGCGCCGGCGCCCGCGGTGAGGCGTGCTCTCAGGTCACGTGACGCGACGAGTGTTGGCTCGATCTCGAAGAACTCGACGCGGTCAGGTGCGTCGAGCTCGGCGAGCACCCGGTCGAGGCGTGCACGCGGGAACCCGGGCCGCGTCGCCACACCGAGTCGCGTCAGCGCCAGCACCTCGTTCGGTTCTTTCCAGGAGAGGAAGTCGCAGAACTGGTCGGCGCCGATCAGGAACACCGGATCGGGCCATTCCGGGTGCGCGCGCAGCGTGTCGACCGTGCGCGGGTGGTCGTCGAGCAGCACCTCGTCGCCCGGGAAGGCCGCCTGCGCGAGCCTCAGGCGGGCGGCGGCCGGCGTGTCGACGCGCTTGTGCTCCGGGTCGGCCGAGACGAGGACGACCAGCCGGTCGAGCCCAAGCGCCGCTTTCGCGCGTCGCGCGAGCTCGACGTGACCGCGATGTGGCGGATCGAACGCGCCGCCGAAGAGCCCAACCATCAGGCGAGCTCGAACTCCTCGTCGCCGAGCTCGACGGTCGCGCCGTCCTTCGCGCCGGCTGCGCGGAGCGCACGCTCGAGCTCGGCCTCCGACGGGGGCGTGCCGAGCACCTTGAACCCGCCCTCGGTGCGCAGAAGCCGCCAGCCGCGTGCTTTCGGCTGCGGCCGGTAGACGAGGTACTCCGCGAGCTCGTCCTCCCCGCGCTCCTGCGGCTCGGCCTCGGGGACGAGCGAGAAGAGACGGCGCCGAAACTCGTCGACTCCCTCGCCGGTCGCACACGAAAGCGCGAAGACCGCAATCACGCGCGGGTCGTCGATTGCGAACTGCGGATCGGGGGCGATGTCGATCTTGTTCAGGACGACGATCTGCGGCAGCTCGTCGATCCCCTCGCCGTAGGCGCCGAGCTCCGCGTCGATCGTCCGCCACTGCTCCTCGATCGGTTCCGCCGAGTCGATCACGTGCAGCAGCATCCGCGCGCGCTCGAGATGCGCGAGGAACTCGTGCCCGAGACCGACCCCCTCACTCGCACCCTCGATCAGCCCCGGCACGTCGGCGATCACCATCTGGCGACCGTCCGGCGACTCGACGGTGCCGAGCACCGGCTGCAGCGTCGTGAACGGATAGCTCGCAACCTTCGGACGGGCGTTCGAGATGCGGGAGATCAGCGACGACTTGCCCGCGTTCGGAAGGCCGACGAGTGCTGCATCCGCGAGCAGCTTCAGGTGCAGCTCGACGTCCCGCTCGTCGCCCGGCGGGCCGACCTCGGCGAAGCGCGGCACTTGCCGCGTCGACGAGACGAAGCGCGCATTGCCACGGCCGCCGCGGCCGCCCTTCACGAGCACGACCCGCGCACCCGCACGGGCGAGGTCGGCGATCAGCCCGCCGTCGTCGGAGAACACCTGCGTGCCGACCGGCACACGCAGTTCGACGTCCTCGCCGTCGGCACCGTGCTTGCGGGCGCCCATCCCGTTCTGGCCCTTGGTCGCCTTGATCCACCTGCGCCGCTGCAGCGCCGAGAGGTCGCGCAGTGACGGATCCGCGAGCAGGAAGACGTCTCCGCCGTCGCCGCCGTCGCCCCCGTCAGGGCCGCCCTTCGGCACGAACTTCTCGCGGCGGAAGCTGAGCCCGCCGTCGCCGCCTTTGCCTGCGACGACGTGCAAGGTGGCGCGGTCGCTGAACATCGACATGGGAGAACGGTAGCGCGCTCTGCGCGCGGCAGAAGAGTGCGCTTTGCGCGCGGCAGAAGAGTGCGCTCTGCGCGCGGCAGAACAGTGCGCTTTGCGCGCGGCAGAAGAGTGCGCTTGCGCGCGGCGCTATCTATGCAGCAGAGTCGGTCGAATCGTCGACCGAGACGAAGCGCTTCTCGCCGCTCGTCCGGAACACGATCGTGCCGGGGCGGCTCGCGAAGATCGTGTGGTCACGGCCGATCATCGTTCCGGGGCCGGGCCGGAACTTCGTGCCGCGCTGCCGGACGATGATGTTGCCCGAGACCGCTTCCTGGCCGCCGAACATCTTCACGCCGAGGTACTTCGGATTCGAATCGCGACCGTTCTTGGAGGAGCCCAGGCCTTTCTTGTGTGCCATTACGCGTCGTCCTCCTTCGCCTTGAGTGCCGATTCGAGTGCCGTGATCGCGCCCTTGCGCGCTGCGTGCGCCTGCTCGTATTCGAGTGCCGCCTCGAGCATGGGCCGGTTCCACGTCTTCGCGCCATCGGCCACGGCGGCGACGGTGAGATCTTCGTACCCGGCCGGCATGCCCTTCACGTGGTCGTCGGCGGGCGCTGCTGCCTCGGCAACCTGCGGCGCCGCCTCGGCCTTGGGAGCGGCGGTCTCGGTCTTCTTCGTCGCTGCCTTCTTCGCTCCGCCGAGTGAGATCTCGACGCGCGAGGTGGCGGCACGGAAGCCGTTGTGGCGCTTGTAGCCGGTGCGCTTCCGGTACTTGCCGATGAGGATCTTCGGGCCGCGCTCGTGGGCCAGCACGGTCGCAGTCACCTTCACACCGTCGGCGCCGAGGAGCACGTCCGGCGAAAAGCTCTTTCCCGCCTCGGTCTTGAGCCGGTCCACGACAAGGTACTCGCCTTCGCGAACGCGATATTGCTTGCCGCCCAGACGGATGATTGCGTAATCCATAGGTGTGAAAGATCGTAAGGCGTGGAGAATCGCAGGCGGGGCCCGCGAATCGCCGGAAGTGTAGCGACTGGCGGAATCCCTCGCCCGAGGCTCGAGCGTCTAGTCCCGGTCGCCCCACTGGGACATCGGCGTGTACGTCCACTCGCCCGAGCCGTTCTCGGACGGCTCCTCGGGCTTTTGCGCAGGCTCCGGCGCGGGCTCGGGCGCGGGCTCGGGCTCTGGGTCGTGCTCCGGCTCCGGCGCCTGCCCGGCTTCCGAAGCCTGCTCGGGCTCGGGCTTGCGCTCGGGAGCGATCTCGGGAGCGATCTCGGTCGTCCCGCCGGCGACGTCATCGTCGTTCGCGTTCGTCGTCTCGCCGGCGACGGCCGGCTTCTTGCGGCGGTTCTTGCCACCCCGCGAGCCACGGCGCGTGCGCTTCTTGACGGGCGCCGCAGGTCCGTCGCCGTCTTCGCCTTCGGCTCCGTCGAGCTCGCGGCCCGGCACGTGGATGACCGGGCCGGCAGGCTTCGGCTCCTCGGTCTTCGGCTCCTCGGTCTTCGGCTCCTCGGTCTCGACGTCCGCGACCGCGTCGGCAGCGTCGGTCTCGGCCTCCGGCGGCTCCGGGGCCTCGGCCACGGCTTCTGGGTCAGCGCCGTTCGCGGCCGCCGCAGCAACGGCAGCAGCGGTTCCGGGCTTCTTCCGGTTACGGCCACCGCGGGTCCCGCGGCGCGTCCGTTTCTTCGCCGCAGTCGCGGGCGCGTCACCGTCGGCGGTCGCCTCGCTCTCGGCTTCACCGGTCTCGGGCGCGTCGTCGTCGGGCTCGCACTCGAGCTCGGCGTCGTCCGAGTCATCGAGCTCGGCATCGGCCTCGTCGGTTGTCTCGTCGGGCTCGTCCGTGGCCTTTCTCGTGCTCGGCCGTTTTGCGCGCGTCGGCTTCTCCGCCTCGGCCTCGGCCGTGAGCGGGTCATCGCCCGCCGTCACCGGCGAGAGCAACTCGGCCCAAGCCATGCCTACCGTGATCGCGGTGATACGCGCCTTCACCTTCTTGCCGACGAGCGATGCGGCGTCACCGACGACGACCTCGATGTCCTCGACCTTCGCTACCCCGGCGTGCGCGTCGTAGAGACCGACCTCGCCGAGCTTCAGTTCGAGCTCCTGCCCAACCTCGACGGGAAGCTTCGGAGCGACCTTCTCGAGCGTCCCCTGTTCGAGCAACCGGAAGTGATCGAGATGCTCACCTTCCTTTCCGACGAGGAAGAAGACGCGCTTGGTCGTCTCCTCGAGCTCGCGCAAGCGCGACCCCGCCGGGCCGGCGACGAGGTTCGCGACCTTCGCATTGACCTCGACCTTGAACGCCTTGGAGCGCGACCCCGGTGTCGGCAGCATGCGCAGTCGGCGCTCGATGTCGACCGCAGCGGTGTGCTCGGAGATGACGATTCCGTCGCCGCCGCAGGTGGGGCACTTCTTGGTCATGATCTCGCGCGGCCCGTCGGTGACGTTCTGGCGTGTCATCTCGACGAGGCCGAGCGGCGAGATCTCGACCACGTAGGTCTTGGTGCGGTCGCGTTCGAGCTCGGCGCCGAGCGCCTCTTCGACTGCGGCGCGGTTCTTCGGGCTCGCCATGTCGATGAAGTCAATGACGATGATGCCGCCGACGTCACGCAGACGCAGCTGCCGGACGACCTCCTTCACCGCTTCGAGGTTGTTCTTCGTGATGGTGTCCTCGAGGCGCGCGCCCGACTTCTTCGAACGCGAGCCGACGAAGCGGCCGGTGTTCACGTCGATGACCGTGAAGGCCTCGGCGTAGTCGAAGATCAGATACCCGCCCGAAGGCAGGTCGACGCGGCGGCCGAGTGTCGAGCGGATCTCCTGATCGACCCCGAACACCTCCATCAGCGGTTCGCGTTCCTTGTACCGCGTCACCCGCTCGGCCATGTGCGGCGAGGTTTTCTTCAGGTAGCCGACGATGCGCTTGTACGTCCGGTCGTGGTCGACGAGCAGGCGCTCGAAGTCGCCGGTGAAGAGGTCGCGCACGACGCGCAGGGGCAGTTCGGCCTCCTGGTAGATGAGCGACGGCGCGGTCGACTCCTTGGCCTTCGCCTCGATCGATTTCCAGAGACGCTGGAGGAAGTCGAGGTCGCGCTCGATGTCGTCGGCGGACGCACCTTCGGCGGCGGTACGGACGATGACGCCGCCCTTCTTCGGAGCGTGCTCCTTGAGAATCGCCTTCAGGCGATTGCGCTCTTCGTCCTCGAGCCGGCGAGACACGCCGAGGCCCTCCCCGTGCGGGACGTAGACGACGAAGCGGCCGGGAAGCGAGATCTCGGTGGTGAGCCGCGCGCCCTTCGTCTTCATCGGGTCCTTCACGGCCTGGACGAGCACGTTCTGGCCACGCTGGATCAGATCCTGGATCTTGCGTGCGCCCTTGCGGCCCTCGAGCTCGGGGCCGACGATCTCGTCGACGAACAGGAATCCGTTCTTCTCGAGGCCGATCTCGACGAACGCGGCTTCCATACCGGGCAGCACGTTGTCGACGACGCCGAGGTAGATGTTCCCGGCGATCGAGCGGCGCTCCGGGCGCTCGAGGTAGACCTCGGCGACCTTGTCGTCCTCCAGCACGGCGACGCGCTTCTCGCCCGCGTCGACCGAGACGAGGAGCTCGCGCTTCGCCTTCGGCAGCGGTGCGCGCTTCGGGGCCTGGCGACGCCGCGCCGGCTGGCCGGAGCGCGGCGGCTTGCGGTCGGTGGCTCTCTTCTCTGCCGGCTTGCGCTCGGGGATCTTGCGCTCGGACGCGGCGCGCTCGCGCGGCGGCGACTCGGCGCCGTCGGCAGTGGCCGCACCGTCGACCGGCTTCTTCTTGCGGTTGCGGCCGCCACGCGTGCCACGACGACGCTTCTTCGGTGCGTCCGGGTCGATCGGGCTCGATTGTCCATCGGTGGCCGGCGCTTCCGCGGGCTCCTCGACGGTCAGCGGTTCAACGTACGGGACTTCCGTGGCAGCCGAAGACGGCGCCGTCTCTTCCGGCGGTTTGCGCCGGAACCAGGGCAGTGGCAAACGATCTCTCCTCGAATGGGCGCGCGCGCAGCCTCGCCGTCAATGACGGGCGCGCGTCGCGGTTTGGGTGGAAAAGCCTTGGCATAGGCCTTCCCGCAGGGTATCAGCGACGGGGTTCTCGGCCTTTTACGCCACTTCGGCGATCGGCCGGAGCTTCGAGCGACGCGTGCGGATCGCCCGCATTCGCTGTGAGAGCCGCGCCCAGGCCCAGGGCTCGACCTCGACGTAGCGGAGCGCGGACTGGCCACGGGTCGCCTCGAGGTACTCGAACCATGCGTCGGCCTCTTCGATCAGCAAGAGCTCATGTGCTTCCTGGTTGCCTGTCAGGGGCATCTGGGCGTCACCTCCGTTTCGATGAGGTGAGCCTAGGACCTGGACCGGACAGCGCGTTCCCTCACCTCCGAGGCGGCCGTGTCCGCGGCAGCCATGACCGGTGCCAGGCACGGCTACGAGCGCGTGACGATTCGTCCACAACGCGGAGTAATCCTTGCGCCAGAGCGGTCAGCGACCGGACATGTCCGGTGCCAGGCACGACTACGAGAGCGTGAAACCTTGTCCACCGTGGGGTGGCGTCAGGCTCTAGGCGCGCGCGGCGAAGTAGCGCACGGCGGCTTCGCCGATTGCTTTCGTGCCCGAGTAGGCGATCGCGCCCTTCACGGCCCAGCCTGCGACCGGCACGAGGTCGAGCAACTCGCGAGCGACCGCGCGCATGCCAAAGCCGGCGCCGACAATGCCCGCAAGCTCGACCGCGCGCTTCGCGTCGATCTGCTCGCCGTGGGCGAGCGCGATCCGCAGTACGAGACGAATCTGGTTCAGCGTCAGCACCGGCATGTCGACGCCGGGGACGAAGATCGCCGCCGAGACGATCGCATTCCGCTTCGAGAAGGTCGCGATCAGCTCGTCGCAGACCGCAGCGCGCAGCGCCGGCAGCCGAGCCGCCAGCGAGGTGCCGTTCTCACCGAGCCCGTGCGCCAAAGCGCGGGCGATCTCGTCGACCGGGAATCCGTGCCCCGGCGGAACGTGGACGATCGCCGATGCGAAGACGTATGGGAGCGACGCCTCTTCGCTGATCGCGACGATCGGGATGCCCGCACGCGACGCCGCACGCAGCGCCTGCTCGTCAGGGGCGCCGATCCAGACGAGCGCGGCGATGCCGTCCGTCCGGTTCTCGACGACCGCCAACTCGTCGCCACCGGCGCGGAGCTCGCGGGCGAGCAGCGGCACGAGCTCCCGGGCGCCGGCGACACCGAGCGGCCGCGTGTCGCCGCTCCCGCGGCGCAACTCGCGCACGAGCGCGACCACAGCGGCCGGCCCGAGCTTCGACTTTGGCCCTTTCATCCGCGCCTCCGCACACCGCGGCGCAGATGAATCGCCTGAAGGATCCCGATCGCGAAGAAGTTCGTGATCATCGACGAGCCACCGACCGACACGAACGGCAACGGAATCCCGGTGATCGGCGCCACACCCATCGTCATCGCACTATTCACGAAAACCTGGAACAGGAACATGAATGCGATCCCGCCGGCGACGATCGCGCAATAGAGATCCCGGGCGCCCGCGACGATCTTCAAGGACCGCCACACCACGAGCAGGTAGAGCAGCAGCAGGATCGACGCGCCGAAGAATCCGCGTTCCTCGGCGAGCGACGCGAAGGCGAAGTCGGTCGCGTGCTCAGGGAGATAGTTCAGCCTCGTCTGCGTCGCGCCGAGCACGCCCCGGCCGCGCAGGCCGCCCGCTCCGACCGCGGTGATCGACTGGCGCAGGTTGTACGTCGCCCCTCGCGGGTCGTTGCCGGGATGCGTGAAGCCGACGAGGCGATCGGTCTGATACGGCTTGAGGACGTTCACGCCGGCCGCGGGCAGCAGCCACAGAACGGCGAGCGCGCCGAGCACGGCGACCGCGGTGAGGATGCTGAAGTGCAGCCAGCGGATACCCGCGATGAACAGGACCGCCGCGAGCGCAGCGGTGTAGACGAGCGCAGTACCGATGTCCGGCTGGATGAACACGAGCAGGATCGGCGGCAACCCGTAACCGAGTGCAGCGAGGGGCGCACCCGCACCCGCCATGAAGCGTGAACGCTCGGAGAGGAAGCCGGCGAGCGCCAGGACAAAGAGCACCTTCCCGAACTCGGACGGCTGGAACGTGAAGAAGCCGACGTCGATCCACCGCTTCGAGCCGCGAGTCGCCGCGCCCATGATCAGCACGAGCAGCATGAGCCCGAGCGTCCCGAAGTAGATCGGCCGCCACATCATGCGGAAGCGGTCCGGGTCGACGAGCAGCACGGCGAGGAAGAGCAGAGAGCCGGCGAATGCGTAGAGGCCCTGCCGTGACAGTGCCGACCCGCCGGGATCGTGGCGCGTGATGCCGTCGATCGCCCACAGGCCGTAACCGACGACGGCGATCAGCGCGAGCAGCAGCAGCCAGTCGAGCCGGCGGAGCATGCCGAGACCGATGGCCTCCGACTCGCGATGCGAGCGCAGCCCACGCGCGCGGGTGTTGACAGTCTCGATCGCCATCAGTCGCTCGCGTGCGCGGTCGTCGTCGCGGTCTTCTTGAAGTACTGCTCGAACACCTTCAGCGCCGCCGGGGCTGCGGCGACGCCGCCGTGACCGCCGTTTTCGATCACGGCGCAGACGACGATCGTCGGCGCATCGAACGGGCCGTAACCACACCACCAGGACTGGGTCAGGTTCAGCGGGTGTGGGTAGCCGGGCAGGGTGACGTTCTTCTCGGCGCTCCCCGTCTTGCCGGCGATGTCGATCTGGAAGTTGCCGAAGACGCCCGAGGACGTGCCGAACGACGCGTGCGTTGCCTCCTCGAGACCCTGCTGCACGTAGCGAAGCGCAGTCGGGTCGACGCCCGTCGGCTGCGCGGGCTGCGCACCGAAGCGCCGCAGGATGCGCGCGGGCCTGCCGTCGTTCCCCGTCAATTCGACGTCCTCGGCGAGGTGCGGCGTCACGAGCTTGCCGCCGTTTGCGATCAGCGCATAGAGGCGCGCCATCTGAAGCGGCGTCACGAGGACCTGCCCCTGCCCGATCGCAAGCTGGATCGAGTACCCCGGCTTCCACGTGCGGTCGATCACGCCGAACCCCTGGCTCGCCGGATAGGCCTGGCGACGCCATTCGGGCGTCGGGATCAAGCCGGCGACCTCAGGGCTCGCGTCGATCCCCGTCTTCTCCCCCAGGCCGAAGCGGTTGGCCCACGCCTGCAGCGGGTGCCCTCGATCCGGCGGCAGCACATAGAAACGCCGCCCGAGCTCGTAGAAGTACGTGTCGCACGATTGGGCGATCGCCCGCTCGAGGTCCATCCCCGTGTCGATCAGCGGCGTCCAGTTCTTGAACGCCTGCTTGTACGCGGTGAACACCGGCACGCACGGGATCGATTCGAAGGGCTGCATCAAGCGCTCCTGCATCGCGGCGAGCGCTGTCACCGGCTTGAACGTCGAGCCGGGCGGATACGCGGCGTCGATCGCACGGTTGATGCCGGGGTAGTTGGCAGCAGCCGCAGCCTTTGGATCGAGCACCGGCGCGAGCTTCTTCGGGTCTTTCCGTCCGACGTAGATCGACGGCTGATACGTCGGATACGACGCCATCGCAAGCACAGCACCGTCCCGCGGATCGAGCGCGACGATCGAGCCACCGTTTGCATGCTGGCCCTCGGTGCCGCTGACGCTTGCAAGATGCACGCCGTAGCGGAGCGCCTGCTCGGCGGCGCGCTGCAGCTTGATGTCGATCGTCATCCGCAGGGCCTGGCCCGGGCTGAACTGCGTCTGAAGGACCGCCGGGCCCTTCGGCCGCCCGCGCGAGTCGACCGTCAGCTGCGCCTTGCCGTCCTTCCCTCGCAGGTAGGTGTCGTAGGTCGATTCGATGCCTGCCTGCCCGATCGAATCCGTCGGCGCGTACCCCTTCGTCTTCAGCTGCTTGTACTCCCCGGCCGAGATCTGCCCGACGTACCCGAGCTCCTGCGCAGCGAGCGAGCGGTACGGGTACTTCCGCAGGTAACTCTCCTGCAGGCGGACCCCTGGGAACTCACGGCCGCGTTCCTTCAGGTAGTTGATCTGGTCCTGGTGCAAGCCGTTCTGCACGACGATCGGGGTGAGTGGATCCTGACCATGCCGCCGCAACTGCGTGAGCATGTCGCCGACCGTCACGCCGGTGACCATCGAGAGCGCGCGCAACTCCTTGCGCTCGGCGGGCCAGTTCTTCGGCAGGTCGGCCGGCCAGAGCTCGACGCGCGTGCCGGGGACGTTCGTCACGAGCAGCCGCCCGTAGCGGTCGAGCACCGGACCGCGCGGCGCCTCGACGCGGATCGTCCGCACCCGGTTGTCGTTCGCCTGCGCGAGATAGCGGTCGCCGGAGAGAACCTGGAGTGCCCAGAGCCGCAGGAAGAGCAGCGCGAAGACGCCGAGCGCGAGGAACGCGAGGATCGCGACGCGCAGCGCGAGCTGCGGGGTCAGGCGGTAGGGCTCGGCGGTGCGCGGGTCGCCCGGCAGGAACCTGCCCGGCGCACGCGAGCCGTCGCTAGCCAAGGAGCCGCACCTCGCGCACGCGGTCGCCGAGCTCGTACGGCGGGAACAAGCGGCGCACGAGCGCGTACACCGGCAGCGTCAGCAGGAGATTGACGAGCAGGCCGAGCGGCAGCCCGTGCGCGACAAGTCCCGCGGGCGCGGGCTCGCCGAGCAGGAACTGGAGGCCAAGCTGCCCGAAGGCGAAGAGGGCGGTCACGACCGCGACCGAGAGAAACGGTGCATGGATGCGATCCCGCGCGGTCGTCTCGCCGTAGCGCCCGATCCAGAACCCGGCGACCGTCAGCAGCAGCGAGGTGACCCCAAGCGTTCCGAGCGTCGCGATGTCGAGCAGGAGACCGATCCCGAAGCCCGCAACCGCGCCGAAAACCGAGCCTCGCAGAAGCGCCAGCGAAAGCAACGAGACCAGCACGATGCTCGCGGTGCGGAAGGCGCTGTACTCCGTCAGCACGGCGAGCTGGAGCAGTGCGACGAGAAACAGCAGGAAGGCTGCCTTGACTTGGTCCATCAGCCCTTGGGAACCAGGACGATCACAGATTGCAGCGTCGAGAAGTTGACGAGCGGCTTGACCTGGATGTTCTTGAACGGGTTGACGTCGTTGTTCGACGAGCTCGACACGGTGCCGACCGGGATGTTCCGCGGGAACATCGACGGAAGTGAGCCTTTGCCGAGCGTTCCCGCGGTGATCACCGTGTCGCCGTTGGCGACGTTCGCACTCGGCGACACACCGTCGAGGATCAGCACATCGCTGCCACCACCGCCACGTTGGATGACACCAACCGCAGCCGGGTAGGTGAGGTCTCTCGCTGTCACGGCGCTCTGGCCGTCGGTGAGAAGCGTCACGCGCGCCACGCTGGCGCCGACGTGGTCGATCGTCCCGACGAGCCCACCGGTGGACGGGTCGACGACGACATTGCCTGCGGCGACTCCATCGTTCGTGCCGGTCGCGATGGTGACGCTCTCGTCGATCGGGCTCTGCGGATGAGTAACGATCGCTGCGCCGACCTTCGTGAAGTCGCGAATCGACGGTGGGCCGTGATAGTTCAACTGCGCCTTCAGTTGCACGTTCTCCTGGACTGCTCCCTCGTCCTGGATCACCTGCTGGCGGAGACTCTCCACCTGTCTGCGCAACTTCTTGTTCTCGTTCTTCGCGTTGATGAGGCCGTGCGTCCACCCGACGGCGTCGCGGAAGGGACGTGTCACGCGGTCGGCAGCCACTTCGAACGGCCGCAGGATTCCCGCGACGGTGCCCTGCGCCCCGTCGAGCGCGGTCGAACGGAACGAGACGGTGATCAGGACGAGCGAGAGCAGCACCAGGCCGCCCACGATGATCCTGCGCTTGAGGGCGCTGGAGCGACTCGAGGGATAGCCGGAGGCGGCGGCGCGCTGGACAGACGAGCCCAGGACCGCAAGGCGGACGGTCCGGTGACGTGGCACTCGGCCAAGCGTAGCGTTCATGGCCTTACGACCGGAAAATCGGTCGCTCGGCCCGCCTGACGACCCGAGCAGCTCTAGGCCGGCGTCAGGCTGACCTCGCCCGCATCGATCTGGGCGACGTCGCGCTTGCGGATCGTCAGGGCTAGCACGAGTGCCGCGGCCGCGAGCATCGCCGCACCGACGGCGAACGCGACGTGGTAGCCGCTCGTGAACTCGGCTGGATGAAGGGCCACCACCAGCGACTGGTGATGCAGGAGATGAGTTGTCCGCGAGGTCGCAAGGGTCGAGAGCACGGCCAGGCCGAGGGCGCCGCCAACCTGCTGCGACGTGTTGAACAGCCCTGATGCGAGCCCCGCGTCCTCGTCCTGGATGTTCGTCGTCGCGAGCAGCGTGCACGGGACGAACGTCATGCCCATCCCGATCGAGACGATGACGATCGTCGGCAACAGGTCGATCAAGTACGTGCCATGCGTCGGGAGCCGCGCGAAGTACAGCAATCCGGCGGTTCCCATCGTGATGCCGATGTATGTCACCGCGCGGATGCCGATCCGCGTGATGAGCGCCTGCGACGCGCCCGCCCCGACGATGATCCCGAGGGTGAACGGCACGAACGCAAGGCCCGCCTTCAACGGCCCGTAGCCGAGGATCTCCTGCTGATACAGCGACGCGAAGTAGAACATCGCGAAGAGACCAGACGCGACGAGCAGCATCGCGCCGTTGCTGCCGCTCAGCGAGCGCATGCGGAAGATCCCGAGGCGGATGAGCGGCGCACGGGAGCGACGCTCGACAACGACGAACGCCACCAGCAGGAGCACCGCAACCACGAAGAGGGCGAGCGTCTTCGCCGAGCCCCAGCCGTAGGTCTGTGCCTTGACGATCGCGTAGACGAGCACGAGCAACCCGCCGGTGACGGTGACCGCGCCCGCTGCGTCGTAGGTCTCCGGACGCTGCTCGGCGCGCGAGTTCGGCACGAAGCGCAGCGACAGCAGCGCGGCGGCGACCCCGATCGGCAGGTTGACGAAGAAGACCCAGCGCCAGGTGAGGTACTCGGTGAGGAAGCCGCCGATGACGAGCCCAGCCGCCGCGCCGCCGGCGGCGATCGCGCTCCACACGCCGAGCGCCTTCGTACGCTCACGCCCTTCGGCAAAAGTGGTCGTCACGATCGACAGGGCCGCGGGCGAGACGAGCGCACCGCCGAGCCCCTGCAACGCCCGGCCGGCGATGAGGACGTTCGCCGAGGTCGCGACCCCGTTCACGAGCGAGGCGCACGTGAAGACAATCACCCCGGCGATAAAGAGGCGCTGCCGCCCGAGCAGATCCGACGCGCGGCCGCCGAGAAGCAGAAAGCCGCCGAACATCAGCGTGTAGCCGTTGACGATCCACTGCAGGCTCGTCGGTGAGAAGTGCAGGCCCTTCTGGATCGACGGCAACGCGACGTTCACGATCGTCGCGTCGAGCACGACCATGAACTGTGCGATGCAGACGAGCACGAGGACGAGCCACCGGTTCGGTTCCGGGCGCATCCGCGAGACGCTACCGGTCGAGCATGTGCACGCGGAGCAGTCCCCACTCGCTCGGAACGCGCGCGTGCAGCCTGAAGCCGAGCTTTGCCATCACGTTCTGCGACGCGACGTTCGGATCGGTCGTGATCGACACGAGCCGCTCCAGCCCAAGCTCGCCGAAGCTCCAGTCGACGCCCGCACGCCCGGCTTCGGTCGCGATCCCTCGTCCCCACCACGCCGGGTCGAGCGACCATCCGATCTCCGGGTCGTCGGCCCACATGCGGTGGTACTGCGGCCCGACACGCCCGACGAGCTCGCCGGTCTCCTTCCAGCAGACGGCCAGGAGCCCGAAGCCACGCTCGGCCCAGTGGCGTTCCCAACGGTCGAACGCCGCGTCGCTCTGCGCGCGCGTCTGCACACCGGCGAGGTGCTGCGTGAACGAGGGGTCGGCGTTCCAGCGCGCGACGGTGTCGCGATCCGCATCGGCGAAGCGGCGCAGCAACAGTCGCTGCGTCTCGATCAGAGCGTCAGCACCGTCGTGGTCTGGACGAGCACGGGAACGAATCCGAGCGCCGTGTTGACCGCGCGCATCCCGGTGTTGTCCTCGGCGTTCGTCGTTCGCACGACCTCGACGTCAGGCCGGTTGTCACGAAGTAACCGCAGCGACTCACGCTTGACGGCCGTCGCGAGGCCGAGGCGACGAGCGTGCGGCACGGTGGCCGTGTCGTCGGTCGACGCGAACGGCGACGGAGGCGGCGACGTCCGCAAGTCCGTGAACGCGCCGACCTCACCGTCGTTCGAGACGGCCACGGTTGCGTGGATCTCACGCCCACGGGCACCGGCCGTCGCCTCCATCGCCCGCACCCACAGAACGTCGATGGCGTCGTAGACGAGGTCGCCAGGGGTCGGCGCGTCGTCGATCGCGGCGCGAGCGCGGGCGTACGACTCGACAAGTGCGTCGCTGACGGCGCCGCGCCACGACACGAGTCGCCAGCCCGGTGGCAGCACCGGCTCGACGAGTCGCGCATCCCGAAGGCGAAGCTCGGCGACGACGTCGCGCTGGTCGTCGACCGCGCCCGCCGCGCGCGCGAACGCGGCGCCTGCCGCGTCGTCATGGTGCGCGAAGAACGACGTGACGCCTGCCTCCTGGGCGGCAGCGCGAAGCGCCGCGAGCAACGCGGTTCCGTGGCCGCTGCGCCGCGCTCCCGGCCGCACATAGATCTCGGCCTGGACGAACGACGGTGTGGGCACCATCAGCACGGCAGCGCCGACGATCTCGGCGCCGTCCCGCGCGACGAAGCGCCGCCGAATCCCGTCCGACCAGTGGCGATAGAACGCCAGTGACAGGCTCGGCTCTCGGAACGGATCGAGCTGCGAGCAGGCCGCTTCGACCCCGTGGATCGCGAGGAGAACGGCGTCCGGGGCGACGCGCGCATCGATCTCCTCGACCGCCACGGCCCTCTGCTAGAGGCTTGATGTGGATTTGGGTGCTTGCGGGGATGGCGCAGACCAAGCAGGTCGCCCGGGTCGGGCGCAGGGCATAGCGGTGCCTACGTTCAAGCCCGACCCGGGCGAGATGCGCCGCGTCTGGGCCACCATCCGTGAGTGCCTGCAATTCACATCAAGCCTCTAATAACGGCGGCCGTTGCGCGAGCGGGCGCGCGCGCGGGAACTGCGGTGAATCGCGTCGAACTCCTCGAGGCTGCGGCCCGAACCGACGGCGACACACGTGAGCGGAGACTCGGCGAGGTGCACCGGCATGTGTGTCTCGTGACGCAGCCGCTCGTCGAGACCCTGCAGGAGCGCGCCGCCACCGGCGAGCACGATGCCGCGATCCATGATGTCGGCGGCAAGCTCGGGTGGCGTCTTGTCGAGCGTCGACTTGATCGCATCGATGATCTGGTTCACCGGCTCCTCGAGCGCGTGCCGCACTTCTTCGCTCGAGAGCACAACGGTTTTTGGCAAACCGCTCAGCATGTCGCGGCCACGAACCTCGGCCTGCACTTCTTCCTTCATCGCATGCGCGGAACCAACTTCGAGCTTGATCTCCTCCGCGGTCTGCTGGCCGATCAAGAGCTTGTACTCGCGTTTGATGTGATTGATGATCGCCTCGTCCATCTCGTCGCCGCCGACGCGGAGCGACTGCGAGACGACGATGCCGCCCAGCGAGATGACGGCGACTTCGGTCGTGCCGCCTCCGATGTCGACGATCATGTTCCCGGTCGGCTCGGCGACCGGCAGCCCGGCGCCGATCGCGGCCGCCATCGGCTCCTCGATCAAGTAGGCCTTGCGGGCGCCGGCGCTCAACGTCGCTTCTTCGACCGCGCGCTTCTCGACTCCGGTGACGCCTGACGGCACACAGACGACGACGCGTGGATGCGCGAACCGGTGCTGGTGCACCTTCTGGATGAAGTGGCGCAGCATCTGCTCCGTCACGTCGAAGTCGGCGATCACGCCGTCCTTCAACGGACGAATGGCGCTGATCGTGCCCGGCGTGCGGCCGAGCATCCGCTTCGCCTCGAGGCCGACCGCATGCACTTCGCCGGTGCGCTGGTCGATCGCGACCACCGACGGCTCCGACAGCACGATCCCGCGTCCGCGCACGTACACAAGCGTGTTTGCGGTGCCGAGATCGACCGCCATGTCGCGTCCGCCGAAGCCGGTGAGGTAGTTGAAGATGCCCATGTCGAAGGAGCGCACTCTAGCCTCTCCCCGCCCAAGGCCCCGTTAGCCGAAGCCGTACGCCCCAGGGAATCGGCGCGCAAGCACGTTTGCGAGGAGCGCCCCCGGCAGCCCGACGACGTTCAGGAAGTCGCCCTCGATTCGCTCGACGAGCGCGGCGCCGAGCCCCTGGATCGCATACGCCCCGGCCCGTCCGTCCCACTCGTCGCTTGCGATGTAGTGGGCGAGCTCGCGTTGCGCGAGCGGCCGGAACGTCACGAGCGTGACCTCGGTGTGTAGGTCCTCCCAGGCCGCAGTGCGGAGGCAGAGACCCGACACGACCTCGTGCGTTCGTCCGGCGAGCGATGCGAGCATCGCCTTCGCCTCGCGGTCGTCCGCGGGCTTGCCGAGTAGCTCGCCGTCGAGCAGCACTTCGGTGTCGACGCCGAGGACCGGCCGCTCGCCCCCGTCGACCGATCGCGCCTTCCCCGCCGCGCGCTCGAGCGGGTCGGTGCCGGGCAGCTCGACGTACTCCGGTGCGACGACCTCGAATGGAATCCCGAGCTGGGTCAGGATCGCGCGGCGCTGCGGCGAGGTCGACGCGAGGACGAGCGGCGGCGCACCGCTCACACGCGTTTGCGTGCGGCCCAGATCTCTTCGCACGGCCACTTCCTCGCCCACTCGGCCGTCACGTACGCGTAGTGGGGATGCGTCTCGGCGTCGGCGGGCGCTTGAAGCTCGATCAGCCGCTCGATCTCGAAGCCGTTCGCACGGAGAAGGTCGATCCACTCGCCGTGCGGCAGATGGAACTCGACGCCGCCGTCGGGCCATTCGAAGCGCCGCATCCCGAACTGTGCATGGACGAGATGCTCCTTCGCAGGCATCTCGTCGTCGGAGCAGAGGATCACGAGCGTCGAGTTACGCAGGAAGAGCAGCCGCCCGCCCGGCCGGAGCAGCCGCGCCGCCTCCGGGATCCAGCGGTACGGATCGACCCAGATCGACGCGCCGTACTCGGAGAGCACGAGATCCGCGCTCGCGTCCGGCAACCCCGTGACCGCCGCGTCCGCCTCGATCAGCGGGAACTCGATGCCGGTCAGCGCCATCTGGCGCCGCGCAGTCTCGAGCTGCGCCGGGGTGATGTCGACGCCGATCGGCCGGGCGCCGCGCTTTGCGAGCCACGCCGAGAAGTACGCAGTGCCGCAGCCGAGCTCGACCAAATCGAGGCCGGCGACATCACCTATGACATCGAGGTCAGTCTCGTCGATCGACCAGATGCCCCAGTGGATCGAGTCGAGCGCCCAGTTGACGGCCGCGTTCTCGTCGGTGTACTCCGCGTTCGATTGCGTCCAGAGCGCGGCGTTCCGCGCGGCGTCGCTCGCGGCTTGTTCGTCAGGCGACGAGGCCATCGGGGAACCAGATCCCGATTTCGCGCTCGGCCGACTCAGGCGAGTCCGAGCCGTGGACGAGATTGTTCGGCATCGCAAGCGCGAACGAGCCGCGGATCGAGCCCGGGTCTGCGTCCGCAGGGTTCGTCGCGCCGATCGTCTTGCGGCACGTTGCGATCGCACCCTCGCCCTCGAGGACGAACGCGAGCGTCGGGCCGGACGTGATGAAGTCGACGAGCTCCCCGAAGAACGGCTTCTCGCGGTGCTCGGCGTAATGCGTCTCGCCGACCTCGCGGCTCGCCGTCACGAGACGCGCGGCACGCAGCTGCAAGCCGCGGCGCTCGAAGCGCGCCAGAATCTCGCCGGCGAGGTTGCGCGCGACGGCGTCGGGCTTCGCGAGGATAAGGGTTTGCTCGAGGGCCATGCGGCCGCGGAGGTTACCGGGAACGCTGGCGCCGCGGGGGGCGCTTGGGCTGTGCGAGCTGAATCGTCACGTCGTCGGGCTCGATCGGCGTCTCGCAATAGGGGCACACCTGCCAGAGCGCTTCGAGCGGCCGGTTGCACGTCACGCACGACTGGCGGAGCTTCGTCGTGCAGACGGGGCAGATGAGGAAGTCATCGTCGACCTCGGCGCGGCAGACAGGGCAGTGCAGGTCGCGGCTACCGAGGCGCTTCTCCATCGCCTGGATCTCGAGCTCCCGCTCGCGGACGTCCTCGAGGTACTCGGGCGGGCGGAAGAGCATGTAGATGAGCGGCCCGATGAACGGCAGGATCCCGAGCGCCGTCGAGACCGCGATGAGCAACGGATCCTCGATCCGGCGACGTGCGTCCTTGTAGACCCAGTAGATCGTCGCCACCCAGAAGACGAGCACGAGCAGCAGGGCGAGGTTGCGCATGACGTACCACGTGGACGAGTGGAAGAAGTCGTGCACGCTGCCGAACCCGGATGCGATCACAGGAGGATCCTTCCTAGTCCGTAGCCCGCTGCAAACGCGAGGCCGACAAAGAGCACCAAGAGGAAGAGTGCAAAAAGGAAGACGCTGATTCGGTCACTCGGACGGGCCATGGTATGCATTTCACTCGTCGCAAGCGAGGTCGGCAAGTAGGTAGAGCGATCCGGCGACGAGGACCGCTCCATCCAGGCCCGCCAGTTCCCTGGCGCGACGGCGGGCGGCCCGCGGCTCCGCGACTGCCTCCACGTCCTCGAAGTACGGGCGCGCGAGATCCGCGAGCCTGTCGGCCGGGAACGCCCGTGGGCTCGACGACTGGGTCGCGACGAGCGTCCCAGCCCGTTGCGCGAGAGCGCGAAGCATCGACTCGGCGTCCTTGTCGGCGAGCATCGAGGCGACCAGCGTGAACGGGCGATCGGGAAGGCGCGGCAGGAGCCATGCCACTCCCGCGAGGTTGTGGGCGCCGTCGTGGATCTCGAGCGGGTGGTCGGCAACGCGTTCGAGCCGCCCGGGCAGCGGCTCGACATGCTGCGGGACGCGCCCGAGCGGCCGGGCGAGGTACGCCTCGGCTGCCGCGCCGGCGAGTGCAAGCGCGCTTGCCCCGGGGTGATCGATGCGCGCCGCGCCCTGGGCGCGGGCGAGCTCGGTCCACTCGGGCTCGCCGGTGACGACGATCGCCCCGGGCCGTACGACACCGAGCTTCTCCGCCGCGATCAGCTCGCGCGTCTCGCCGAGCACGTCCGTGTGGTCGAGCGACACGTTCGTCAGCACGACGACCGGCGCGTCGATCACATTCGTCGCATCGAGGCGGCCCCCGAGACCCGCCTCGACGGCGGCAACCTGAACGCCGCGCGCGGCGAAGTCGGCAAACGCGGCCGCAGTCACAGCCTCGAACTGTGTCGCACCGACGGCGTTGGCGTCGGCCCGAACGCGTGCGAGCGCGCGCTCGACGCCCGCCGGGTCCGTGTCGAGTCGCTCGTGCCAGCCGCTGACGTGCGGCGAGAGATAGGACGCCGCTTGCAGTCCCTCCGCGGCGAGCACCCGCGCGATCGTGCGCGCAGTCGTCGACTTGCCGTTCGTCCCGACGACGTGGACGGACACAAATGCGCGCTGCGGGTTGCCGAGCCGGTCGAGCAGCGCCGTCATCCGCTCGAGCCCGAAGCCGTCCGCCGGCCAGGGGCTGAGCGACTCCACCCACTCGAATTGCGAATTCTTATGCGTCGCCGATTGCATCGAGCTCGCGGCGGTACCGGTCGAGCTTCTCGCGCTCGGCGGCGACGACCTCGGCGGGCGCGTTCGCCACGAACCGCTCGTTCGCAAGGGACTTCTCCGCGCGCGCGATCTCCTTGCGCAACCGCTCGCGCTCGGCCTCGGCGTCGCCGTTTGCGCGCTGCGGCGCCCGCGTCGGCTTCACCACCGCGTCGAAGATGCGCTTCTCCTCGCCGTCGAGCTGCGGAACGACGCCGGAGCGCCGGAACACGAGCGCGTACTCCTGCACGCGTGCGAGCGCATCGGACGCCGCCTCGTCACCGGCTTCGGGCCACGCGGCGGCGATCAGGCGCGACGTGCGACCGGGCAGATGCGACCAGATCTCCTCGGTCACGTGCGGCATCACGGGATGCAGCAGCTTCAGCAACCGCTCGAGCGCGGCGGTTGCGGTCGCGCGCGCGTCGGCGTCGCCGTCGTAGAGGCGGGCCTTCACCGCTTCGAGGTACCAGTCGCAGAAGTCGTCGAAGGTCAGGTGGTAAAGCTCGTCGGTGAGGTGCGCGAAATCGAACTCGCCGATCAGCCTCTCAGCCGCCCCCTGCGCTTGTGAAAGCCGCGCGAGGATCCAGTGCTCCTCGAGGGACGCCGGGCGCTCGCCCGGCGCAGCGCCCTCGCACGCGGCGATGATCAGCCGCGCGGCGTTCCAGAGCTTGTTCGAGAGCTTGCGCCCCTCGTCGAGCGCCGCATCCGAGAACCGCACGTCCTGGGTGAGCGAGTTCTTCATCAGGCCGTAGCGCGTCGCGTCCGTGCCGTGCTTGGAGATCAGCTCGAGCGGGTCGATGCCCGTCTTCAGCGACTTCGACATGCGCCGGCCGTCGCGCGCGAGCACGGTCGTGTGGATGACCACCTCGCTGAACGGGATCTCGCCGAGCAACTCGAGCCCCGCAAAGATCATGCGGTTCTCCCAGAGGCGGATGATCTCGCGCGCGGTCGTCTGGAGGTTGCCGGGATAGAAGTAGGCGAGGTCCTCCGTCTGCTCAGGCCAGCCGAGCGTCGCGAACGGCCACAGCGCGGAGGAGAACCATGTGTCGAGCACGTCGGTCTCGCGCGTGAGCTCCGCCGAGCCGCATTCGGCGCACGCGGATGGCTCCGTCTCGACGACGGTGAGGTGGCCGTCCGGGCACGTCCACACCGGGATCTGATGGCCCCACCAGATCTGCCGCGAGATGTTCCAGTCGGGCGCGTTCTCGAGCGAGTCGATCGCGAACCGGTGCTGGCTCTCGGGGTGGAAGACGATGCGCCGTTCGCGCAGCGCCTGCAGTGCCGGCTGCTTGATCTGGTCCATCGCGCACCACCACTGCAGCGAGATGCGCGGCTCGATGCGCGTCTTGCACCGCTCACAGACCGCGACGCTATGGCGGTAATGCTCGCGGCCCTCGAGTTGGCCGCGCTCCTTCACCCACGCGAGAATCCGCTCCTCGGCCTCCTTCTGCGTCAGCCCTTCGAGGCCCTCGGCGGTGACGCGCCCGTCAGGCCCGATGCAGCTCGGCTCGGGCAGGTCGTGGTCGCGTCCGATCGCGAAGTCGGTGGGGTCGTGGCCCGGAGTGATCTTCAGCGCGCCCGTGCCGAACGCGCGCTCGACCCGCTCGTCCGCGATCACGGGCACGCGGCGCTCGACCCACGGCACGATCACCTCGCGGCCGATCAGATGCTTGTAGCGCTCGTCCTCGGGGTGCACAGCCACCGCGACGTCGGCGGGGATCGTCGCGGGGCGCACAGTCGCGATCGCGATGGAGCCGTCGCCGTCCGCAAGCGGATAGTGAATCGTCGAGAGCGTGTCGTCGACATCGACGTGCTCGAGCTCGAGATCGGACAGGGACGTCTCGTGGTGCGGGCACCAGTTGATGATCCGGTTTGCGCGGTAGATCCAGCCGCGGTCGTAGAGGTGCACGAAGAAGCGCATGACGGCGCGGATGTACCCGTCGTCCATCGTGAAGCGCGTGCGCCTGTAGTCGAGCGACGCACCCATGCGGCGGAACTGAACGAGGATCTTGCCGCCGTACTCGTGCAGCCACTCCCACACACGCGCCTCGAACGCCTCACGTCCGAGCTCCTGGCGCGAGGTGCCCTCGCTGACGAGCACGTTCTCGACCACGTTCTGCGTCGAGATCCCTGCATGGTCGTAGCCCGGCTGGAAGAGGGTGTTGAAGCCCTGCATCCGCTTCATCCGGATCACCGTGTCGCCGATCGCGAGCTGCAAGGCATGGCCCGTGTGCAGCTCGCCGGTGACGTTCGGCGGGGGATGCGCGTCGACGTAGGGCGTCCGCGCCGGGTCGGGGTCGGCGTTGTAGAGACCCTCGGCCTCCCAGGTCTCCTGCCAGCGCTCCTCGACCCCGTGCGGGTCGTAGCGCGGCGGCAGCTCGGTGCTGGGCGAATCGGCGCTCATGGAGCACCATCCTAGGGATCGAGCAGAGCCACGCTTCTGCCGATCGCGTGACCGACGATGCTCCGCCCGCGCACCGATTTCCCGACGCCGCTCTTCAAGCTCACGATCCCGCTGCTGCTCGCGGCGATCGTGGCTCTCGTCGTCTACCTCGCGACTGCGTAACCCTGCATGCCGCGCGCGTTGGCGGCGGCTCGCAACTCGCTTCGATCACGCGCGACGGCGCTGACGCGGCCGAGCGACCACGCACTCTCGACGGTGACGTCATGCCCGCGCCGGCGGAGATCGGCGATCACGTCGTCGCCGAACCGCGACTCGACGGCGAGCGAGCGCGGCGCAAACGCCCGCGGATAGAACGACGAGATCAGGTGATCGGTGTGCCACTCAGGCGCGTCGATCGCCTCCTGCAGGTTCAACCCGCGGTCGACATGGCGCAGGAAGACGTGCAGCGCCCACTGCTCCTGCTGGTCGCCGCCGGGGGTGCCAAGTGCGAGCCACGGCTCGCCGTCGCGCAGGACGAGGCCGGGTGAGAGCGTCGTTCGGGGGCGCTTGCCGGGCGCGAGCGACGATGGCAAGCCCTCCTCGAGCCAGAACATCTGCGCGCGTGTGCCAAGGGGCCAGCCGAGCGCCGGGATCGTCGGCGAGCTCTGCAGCCAACCGCCGCTCGGAGTCGCGGAGATCAGGTTGCCGAATCGGTCCGCAACATCGAGATGCACGGTGTCACCGCGGGTCGGCTCCCCCGCCCCGGCAGAAGCGGCGGCCGCGACGAGCGTCGGCAGCCGGCCGAGGCCCGGGCGCAACTCGCCGCTCGCGTCGTCTCCGACGAGCGCGCGCCGCTCGTCGTTGTAGGAACGCGAGAGCAGCCGCTCGAGTGGGACGTCGGCGTCGCCGTAGTTCGCGTCGCGGTCTGCGAAAGCGAGCTTTGCGCACTCGGTCACGACGTGGACGAGCTCTGCGTCGCCCATCGAGCCAACGTCGAAGCCGTCGAGAAGCGCGAGCTGTTGCAGCCCTGCCGGGCCTTGCCCCCACGCGCCCGTGCGGCAGACGGTCAGTCCGCGATAGTCGATCGTGGTGGGCGACTCGAGGGATGGCCGCCAGCCCGCGAGGTCCGAGCACGTCAGCAGCCCGCCGTGCGCGCGCGAGAAGCGGTCGATCTCCTCCGCAACGAAGCCCTCGTAGTAGACCTCGCGCGCCCGCTCGACCTCGGCCTCTCGCGAGCCGCCGCGCGACTCGTCGAGCAGGCGACGCCAGGTCGCGGCGAGCTGCGGATTGCGAAAGATCGTCCCGGGGCGTGGCGCCGGCAGATACAGCGCGGCCGAGCCGGGCCACTCGCGCAAGAGCGGCTCGGCGCGCTCGACCGTGCCGGTGATTCCCGGCAGGACGGTGTAGCCACCCTCGGCGTACCCGATCGCGAACTCGAGCACGTCGGCGAGCGGCCACGTGCCGAACTCCTGGAGCAGGAGCAGCCAGCCGCCGAACGATCCGGGCACGCACGCGGCGAGGAGCCCTGTTCCCGGCACGAGCTCATGCCCGCGCGAACGATAGGCCTCGATCGTCGCCGCCCCCGGCGCGACACCCTGCGCGCAGAGCACCAGCGCTTCGCCGCGCTCGGCCGACCAGAACACAGCGGGCAGGTCGCCGCCGGGACCGTTCAGATGCGGCTCGACGACCTGGAGGACGAGCCCGGCCGCGCACGCCGCGTCGAACGCGTTGCCGCCGCGCTCGAGCACCGCCATGCCGCTCGCGGACGCGAGCCAATGCGTCGAAGCGACGGCTCCGAATGACCCGCGAAGCTCCGGGCGCGTGGTGAACGTCACCGCGCGCGAGCGAAGTCGCCCGCAACGTGCGCGAGGATCGACTGCAGGAGCTCGAACGAATGCATCACGTGCTCGTGCGCAAGCCCGCGCGCGCCGGCCGTCGACCCTGCCACGAGCGCCTGCCTGATCGCGCGATGCTCCGCCTGGTTGCGCTCGTAGAGCCGGTCGAGCTCGTCGTCGAGCGGCGCCCAGACGGTCGTGCCGGCAAAGCTCCTGCGCGCAGCCTTGGCGACCAACTCGATGTACGGCGCGTCAGCAGTGCGGTAGAGCACGTCGTGGAACGCGTGGTTCGCCGCCATCCAGTTGGCCATCAGCGAGCGGCGGTCGCCGCCGGGCTCGCGCGAACGAACCTCCTTCGTCAGGCGCGAGAACCGCTTCTCGCACTCCTCGAGCTCCGCCAGCGCCTCGGGTGTCAGCTTGCGCGCAGCGAGCTCGGTGACGAGCGCCTCCAATTCGGCGCGGACGAGGAACGCCTCACGCAGCTCGTCACGCGAGACCTCGCGCACCCGGACGCCGCGATTGGGGATGAAAGAGACGAGCCCGAGCGCCGCGAGGCGGCGCAGCGCCTCACGGACCGGCGTGCGCGAGACGCCGAAGCGCTCGGAGAGCTGCTCCTGCCGGAGGACGGCCCCGGGCTCGATCTCGCCGGAGACGATCGCCTCCTCGATGAGGACTGCAATGTCGTCGGCCTTCGTGCTCTCGAGACTCACGGCAGACGAGCGTACGCGGTCGTCGTCAGGAAGTCTTTCAGCGGCGTCGAGAGCGCGACGTCGGCGAAAACCTCCTTCGCCGCATCGGCGGCATCGACCTTCGCGATCTCGGCGCGCACACGCTCCTCGTCGAAGCGGCCCGAGTGCACCCACGACCAAACCTGCGCGCGCGAGATCTCGGCTGTCGCTGCGTCCTCCATCAGGTTGTCGATCGCCGCGGCGCCGACCCCTTGCAGCCACGAATCGAGGTATCGCACGCCGACACTCACGTTGAGCCGCAGGCCCTCGTCGGTCACCTCGCCGCCGGGAATCTCGAAATCGAGCAGGTCGTCTTCATCGACCGACACGTCGTCGCGCTTACGGTCGACCTGGTTTCGGCGCTCGCCGAGGACGGCATCGAACTCGGCAAGCGCGACGGGAACGAGATCGGGATGCGCCACCCACGTGCCGTCGAAGCCGTTGCGCGCTTCGCGCTCCTTGTCCTCACGCACCTTCGTCATCGCAATCTCGTTCACTGCCGCGTCGCGGCGCGAGGGGATGAACGCCGCCATGCCGCCGATTGCGTGCGCCTCGCGCGCGTGGCAGGTTTGCACGAGCAGCTCCGTGTACGAGCGCATGAACGGAACCGTCATCGTCACCTGCGCGCGGTCGGGCAGGATTGCGCCCATCTTCTTGATGCAGCTGAAGATGTAGTCCCAGCGCCCCGCGTTCAGCGCGCACGAGTGATCGCGCAACTCGTAGAGGATCGCGTCCATCTCGAATGCGGCCAGGATCGTCTCGATCAGGACGGTGCACTTGATCGAGCCGTGCTCGATGCCAAGCTCTTCCTCTGCCAGGGCGAATGCCTGCGCCCACAGCCGCGCCTCGAGATGCGATTCGAGCTTCGGGATGTAGAAGTACGGGCCGGTTCCGCGCTCGAGTTGCTCGCGTGCGTTATGGAAGACGACGAGCCCGAAGTCGAAGAGCGACGCGCTGATCGGCACGCCGTCGACTTCGTGGTGACGCTCGACGAGATGCCAGCCGCGCGGGCGGATGACGAGCGTCGCGGTCTCGTCGTTCAGCCGGTAGCTCTTCTCGCCCGTGTCGAGCTCGATCGTCCGGCGGACCGCGTCGCGAACGTTCCGCTGCCCCTCGACGACGTTCTCCCAACTCGGCGAGTTCGCATCCTCGAAGTCGGCCATGAAGACCTTCGCCCCGGAGTTCAGGGCGTTGATCATCATCTTCCGGTCGACCGGCCCTGTGATCTCGACGCGGCGGTTTTGGAGATCCGCAGGCGCCGGCGCGACGGTGAAGTCGTCCGGCGCCCGCACGAACTGCGGCCTGCGACCGTTTCGCTCCACGCGGGCCGCGAGCAGGCGCTCGCGCTCGGGATTCAGCTCGCGGTGGAGCCGATCGACGAACGCAAGCGCCTCCGGCGCGAGAACGTCGTCGCTCAAGCGAACTGCGCTTCCTCGGTCGACCCGTGGAGCGCGAGCGTCGAGGATTCCTTGGACACGGCCTGCATCACCTGGTCGAAGTATCCCGCACCGACCTCGCGCTGGTGCTTCGTGGCGGTGTAACCCTCGCTCTCCATCGCAAACTCGCGCTCCTGCAACTCGACATACGCGGGCATTCCGTTCTCGCGGTAGCCACGCGCGAGCTCGAACATGCCGGCGTTCAGCGAGTGGAACCCGGCCAGCGTGATGAACTGGAACGCATAGCCCCATTCACCGAGCTGCTGCTGGAAGCCCGCGATCTCCTCCTCGGAGAGTGTCTTTTTCCAGTTGAACGAGGGCGAGCAGTTGTAGGCAAGGAGCTTGCGCGGATGCCGTTCGTGGATCGCCTGCGCGAACTCCTTCGCCTCGCCGAGGTCGGGCGTCGACGTCTCGAACCAGAGCACGTCCGCATACGGCGCGTAGGCGAGCGACCGCGCGATCACCGACTCGAGGCCGTCCTTGACATGGAAGAAGCCCTCGGCTGTCCGCTCGCCCGTCACAAACGCGCTGTCCGCGTCGTCGATGTCGCTCGTCAGGAGCGTCGCGCTCAGCGCGTCGGTGCGCGCGACGAGCACCGTCGGCACGTTCAGCACGTCCGCCGCGAGACGAGCCGCTGTGAGCGTGCGGATGAATTGGGACGTCGGCACGAGCACCTTTCCGCCGAGGTGACCGCACTTCTTCTCGGCGGCGAGCTGGTCTTCGAAGTGCACGCCGGCGGCACCCGCTTCGATCATGCCGCGCATCAGCTCGTACGCGTTCAGGGCACCACCGAAGCCCGCTTCGGCGTCGGCGACGATCGGTGCAAGCCAGTCGGTCCCGTTGTGCCCCTCCGACCAGTCGATCTGGTCGGCACGAAGGAGCGCGTTATTCAGACGGCGCACGACCTGCGGCACGGAGTTCGCGGGATAGAGGCTCTGATCCGGGTAGGTCGCACCCGCGGTGTTCGCGTCGGCCGCGACCTGCCAGCCGGAGAGGTAGATGGCGCGGAGCCCGGCCTTGATCATCTGCACGGCCTGCCCGCCCGTCATCGCGCCGAGGGCATTCACATAGCCACCTTCGGTGAGGAGCCGCCACAACCGTTCGGCGCCGATGCGGCCGAGGGTGCACTCGGGCACGACCGAGCCGCGCAGCCGGACGACCTCCGCCGCGGAGTACGGACGGGTGATGCCGGCCCAGCGCTCGTCGTCGGCCCACTGGGCGGCGAGGAGCTCACTCTGCTCTTGGATCCGATCCTGAATGCTCACGGGGCGTCTCCTGACGCTCGAATGACGATTCTCGGATCCTAGATGCGCTTCTTTGGGCTGTCAATGCCGATTTTCGCCTTGACTGGGATCCAGACTAGCCGTACAGTTATCTCACACTGGATCCGACAAGGAGCGAATCGTGACGCCGATCACCCAAGAACCGGAGACCGCCGCAGCCGACGAGCGCACGCCGGCCCCACGCTGGGAGCTCGCGGAGTGCAACTGCCCCGACTGGTGCGAGCGCGACCACGAGACCGACTGATCTGGCTGAGTGGAGGCTGGCTGACTGAGGCTGGCTAACGCGCTGTCCAGCCGAGGTCGAGCGGCAACGCGACACCGGTGAAGCCGCGGCCCGAGGGGCCGAGCAGGTAGGCGACGAGGTCGGCGACCTCGGCCGGCTCGAGCAGGCGTTTGACCGCCTGCGGGGCGAGCAGCACCTCGTCGAGTACGCGCTCCTCCGGCAGATCATGTGCACGGGCCTGGTCGGCGATCTGCGCTTCGACGAGCGGCGTGCGCACGTACGCGGGACACACCGCGGTTGCGGTGATACCGACGTCCGCTCCTTCGAGTGCAAGCGTCTTCACAAGGCCGAGCACGCCGTGCTTCGCGGCGACGTAGCCCGACTTGAACGGCGATGCGGCAAGCGCGTGCACGGAGGCGACCACGCAGATGCTGCCTTCGCCGGAGGCTGCGAGCGAATCCCACGCGTACTTGGCAAGGAGGAACGGCGAGGTGAGAAGCAGCGCCAACAGGTCGTCCCAGCGGTCCTCCGGGAACTCGCGTACCGGCGCGACATGCTGAAAGCCGGCGTTCGGGACGATCGCATCGAGGCGCCCGAACCGCTCGAGCGCCGCGTCCACGACCGCGCGGTTCCCCGCGCGCGTCGTCAGGTCGGCGTCCGCGACATCCACGGCGTGCACGTCCCAGCCGCCCGTCTCCAGGCGCGCGACGATCGCGGCGCCGATGCCGCCGCGCGCGCCGGTGACGAGTGCAGCCTTGGGCATCAGATGTCGTAGTAGCGAAAGACGAGGTCGGCGACACAAACGGGCTTGTCGCCTCCCTCGCGCTCCACCGTCGCCGTCATCGTGACCTGACCGCCGCCGGCGATCTCCCCGACCTCCTTGACCTCGAAGGTCGCGCGGAGGCGCGAGTCGACCGGGACCGGCGCGGGGAAGCGCACGCGGTTCAGGCCGTAGTTGATCCCCATCCCACCCTGTCGCGGCACGACCTCGTAGGACGCGGCCGGGAGCAGCGAAAGCGTCAGGTACCCATGCCCGATCGTCGTGCCGAACGGCCCGTTCTTCGCGCGCTCGGCGTCGACGTGGATCCACTGGTGGTCGCCGGTCGCCTCCGCGAACGCATCGATCCTCGACTGGGGGACGTCGATCCAACTCGACGGGCCGTACACGTCGCCGACGTTCATGCGATCGGCCCCATGCGAACCACCGACGCCGCCCAGGTGTAGCCGGTGCCCGCGGAAAGGAGAAGGACGGCATCGCCGTCTGAGACCCGACCCTCACGCACCGCGCGATCGAGGCCGAGTAGCGGGTCGACGCCGCTCATGTGGCCGGTGTCGTCGAGATACATAGCTTGATCTTCGCTCATTCCGAGCTCCGACAGTAACGCCAGGAACATCGAGCGCTTCGTGTGCAGCGGGCAGACGAACGCGAGGTCGTCCAGCGTCAGGCCAGAGCGCTCGAGGGCGCCGCGGGCGACCGCGATGAAATTCGGCAGCGACACCTCGTCGAGGCCGTTCTTCATCGAGGTCGGGTCTGCGACGTCGAGGAAGCGGTAGCCATCGGGATCGACGGAGCCACCGCCCGGGACCTTCACCTGGAGTGAATACGCGCCGTCGGTGATCGCGTGCGCACCGAGCACCTCGTTGCGGTCGGCGTCTCCCTGCAGAAGGCCCGCCACCGCACCGTCGCCGAAGTTGAACATGAAGCGCGAGCGCTCGTTCGCGTAGTCGAGGAGGTACGACTCGCGGCACGCGGCGACGATCAAGATGTTCTTCAGTTCCTCCTCTGCACGCAGGAGGTCTCGTGCCAGCCGCAGCGCGATCGACGTGCCGTGCGAGACGTTGTCGTACTCGATTGCGAAGGCGTTCGTCGCGCCGATGCGATGCGCGATGTGCGGCGCCGCCTGCCACACCGGATAGTCCTTGTACATCGACCCGTAGTAGAGAACGACGTCCAGCTCCTTCGGGTCGAGGCCCGACTCGGTGAGCAGCCGCTCGGCGACGCGCACCGAGAGATCGCTGACGTGCTCGTCGGGTGCAGCGATGTGCTTGCCGCGCACGCCGAACTTGTCGACGATCACCGCCTCGGGGATGCCCGAGAGCCCGGCGATCTCCGCAGCGGTGAGCCACCGCTCCGGCAGGTACGAAGCGGTTGCGACGAGGCCGACGCGCCTCACGTCTTCGGGGCCTCGAGGATGGAGCGAATCTGACGCTCGAGCTCGCGCCAGACGCGATCGGGGATGGGCTTGCCCTCGCCCCAGAGAATCCACCGCATTCCGATCATCTCGCCGAGGCCCATCAGGGCGTACGCGGCGACCTCGGCGTCGAGCTTCGCGATCTCGCCCGACTCGACCGCGGCGCGCAGCGCATCGATATATCCCTCGGAAAGGCGGTCGTAGTGGTAGCGGAGCATCTCGGGCGACACGAACTCGGCCTGTCGGATGATCCGGTAGAGCGCCGGATGCTCGGAGGTGAACCGGAAGTACGCCTCGAACCCAAAGAGCTCGGACTCGAGGCGGCTCGTGCCCCGCGACGAGCCCTCCTTCATCGCGTGCCGCACACGCCGGTTCAGGTCGACGACGAGCTCGTCGAAGACGGCCTTCTTCGAGTCGAAATACAGATAGAACGTGCCGGCGGCGACGCCGGCCGTGTCGGCGAGCTTCACAACCGAGGCGTCGTGGTAGCCAAGGTCGCCGAACACCTGCTCGGCCGAGTCGAGCAGGCGGCGCCGCGTGTCGAGCCCACGCTTCGAAAGCGGCCGGCCGTCGACGTTCGTGACCACGACGTCGGTCATGCGAGCACCTTCAGCTCGGACTTCTGGATCTTGCCCATCGAGTTCCGCGGCAGCTCGTCGACGACGTGAAAGCTCTTCGGCACCTTGAAGCGCGCGAGCTGCGTCAGGCAGTAGTCGCGCAGCTCCTCGACGCTCACCGGCGCTGCGAGCACGACGAACGCCGCGCCCGCCTCGCCCCAGCGCTCGTCGTCGACGGCAACGACAGCGGCGTCGCGAACGGCGGGATGGTTGTGCAGCACCGACTCGATCTCGGCCGGATAGATGTTCTCGCCACCGGAGACGATCATGTCCTTGAGCCGGCCGAGGATACGGTAGTCGCCGTCCGCGTCGCGCTCGGCCACGTCGCCGGTCAGCAGCCAGCCGTCGCGGAACGCGGCGGCACTCGCCTCGTCGTTCCGCCAGTAGCCCGGGAACACGTTCGGCCCGCGCACGAGCAACTCGCTCTCGTCGGAAAGGTCGCACTCGACGTATGGGTACGGCTTCCCGGCCCAACCTGCCTTGCGGCGCGCGTCGCCCGGCGCGAGGCAGAGAACGTTGGGAGCGGCTTCGGTGAGCCCATAGCCCTGCACGATGTCGACACCGCGCGCCGACCAGGTCTCGAGGAGCGCCTCGGGCATCGGCGCACCGCCGACCACCGCGAGCCGTAACGACGCAAGGTCGGCGTCGCCGAACCCGGGCTCGTGCGCGATGAAGAGGTAGTTCGCGGGGACGCCCATGATCGTCGTGATGCCCTGGCGCTCGATCAGATCGAGTGCCCGCCGCGCCTCGAACCCGCGCTCGAGCACGACGCGCGCGCCCTTCCACCACGCGAGGATCGACTGGACGTTCCAGCCGCCGCAGTGGAACTGCGGCAGCACCTGCAGCACGACGTCGTCGGGCCGCACACCGGTCGCGAGGTCGAACGACAGATTCGTCCAGAAGCAGTTCGCGTGCGTGAGCAGCGCGCCCTTCGGCTTCCCGGTCGTGCCCGACGTGTAGATCAGGAACAACGGATCCGTATCGGAAGCGTGACCTTGTAACAGACGGCTCGTTGCCACTTCGAGCGCCGGCCGGACGGCGGCCAGCTCGAGCGCGGCGTCGCCGAGGTCGCGGTATGGCTCCTCAACGAGGAAGAGTGACGGCTCGGCATCGTCGAGCTGGTAGGCGACCTCCGCCGGTGCGAGCCGCCACGAGATCGGGTGCAGGATCGCGCCCGCCTTCGCGCAGGCGAACATCAGCGCGACGTGCTCGCCGGTGTTCCCGGTCAGCGTCGAGACGCGCTCGCCATGGCCGAGGCCGCGTGCGAGCTCGTCAGAGCGCGCGTCCAGCTCGGCGTATGTCCAGGTTCGACAACCCTCGTCGATCGCGATCCGCTCCGGAGTGATCCTTGCGCGGTCGCGGATGATCGTGTCGATGGTGTGCTGGTTCATGTGAGGAACTCGTTGATGATCCGGACGGACTCATCCGGCTGCTCCCAAAAGAAGAGGTGGCCGGCGCCTTCGAGCAGCTCGACGCGCGCGCCTGCAAGACGGGCGGCGAGCACCTCGGCGTTGCGATAGTCGACCACGTTGTCGGCCGTGCCGCTGAGGATCAGTGTCGGCGCAGTGATCTCGCCGTCGACGCCCTGGAAGGTCATGCCCGCCGCCGCCTGCGCCTGCCAGCCGGCCGGGTCGGGCGGGTTCGCAGTTCTCCGCGCAAGGAGCTCGTCGACGAGCTCGGCCGACGGGTTCCCGCCGAGTGCGTTCTCGATGAAGCGCCGCAACGCCACCTCAGGCGCGAGCGAGGGCGCTTCCTCGAACAACCGCATGGTCACCTCGGGCATCGGCACCGTCGTCGGCCCGCCCGGCGTGGTGCAGCAAAGGATGAGTCGGTCGATCCGCTCCGGCGCCGCGACCGCGAGCTCCTGCGCGATCATGCCGCCGAGGCTCGCCCCAAGCACGTGCGCGCGGTCGATGCCGGCCTCGTCGAGCACTTGTAATGCGTCCCCGGCCATCTGCGCAGCTGTATATGGACCGTCCGGTTTGTCGGACTCACCGATGCCCCGGTTGTCGAACCGAACGACCCGGTGCCGCGCGGCCAGGCCCGCCACGATCGGCTCCCAGCCCCAGCGGCCGTAGCCCAGCCCTTGGATCAGGAGCAACGGCGAACCGTCGCCTTGCGACTCCCACTTGATGTTCATGTGACCTCCTCCTTCACCGACGGCCGGCGCAGGATGCGGTCCAGCCGGACGCCCACCTGCCCGATCCGCGTCAGTCCGCCAGGGACGAAGAACACAACCAAGATGAACAACACACCGAGAATGAAGAGCGGCTGCTGTAACGGCGTGCGAATGACCGAGGGCAGGCTCGACACCGCATGCGACGACGAGAGATCACCGAGCCTGTGGTTCGCGAAGGTGTAGAGGATGCCGCCGATCATCGCGCCCCACCGTGAGCCGGTACCACCGATCACGACCATCAAGAGCAGCGTGAGCGTGAAACTCGCGGTCGTGACGTCGGTGTTCGCGCCGCCGAGCAGCAGCAGATAGACGATCCCGCCGATGGTCGCGAGTGCGGACGCGAGCACGTAGGACATCAGCTTGTACGTGTACGGCCTCAGCCCGAGCACCTGCACGCGCAGCTCGTTCTCGCGAATCGCTTGCCAAACATGGCCCGGCGACGAGTTCACCGCCCAGCGGACAACGGCGAACACGAACGCCGCATACACAAGTGCGATCCAGTAGAGATGCTTCGTGTTGAGGATGCCGACGGTCCACGCAGGCAGTTGGTGGTAGTCGACACCGAAGCCTTCTTCGCCTCCCGTCCACTTGTACGGGTTCTTCAAGGCGAGAATCGAGCCTGCCTGCGCGAAGGCGAGCGTCACCATGGCGAACGCGATGCCGGTGACGCGCAGCGACACAGCTCCGAGCACGACTGCGAGCAGGAACCCGACGAGCGCGGTGAACGCCACCGACACCCAGAAGTCCCAGTGCCAGCGCGTCATCGCAATCGCGGCGATGTATACGCCGACGGCGAAGTAGAGAGCGTGACCGAACGACAGCAGGCCGGTGAAGCCGAAGAGTAAGTCGTAGCTAAGGGCCAGCCCGCCGAAGAGCAGGCAAAGCGCCAGCAGCTCAAGCGTGCCCGGCGTATTCAGCCCGCCCTGGAACACGTAGGGAATGTCGAGCGCCAACTGCGGCAGGAACGCGAGCGCGACGAAGATCGCGGCGGGCACGACAAACCGCTTCATGCGAAGCTCCCGGACAGGCCGCGCGGACGCGCAATCAGGACGATGCCGAGCAGTAGCACGACGCTGAGATCGCCGAGCCCCGACGAAGCGTAGTAGTTCGCGTACTGCTGGACGAGGCCGACGATCACTGCCGCCCAGGCCGTGCCGCGGATCGAGCCGAGACCGCCGATCACGACGACGATGAAGGCGAAGATGACGAGTGATGTTCCCTGCTGCGGGTCGACCGTCGTCGAATAGAGGGTGTAGAGAACCGCGGCAATACCGGCGGCGAGCCCTCCGATCGCGAAGACCAGCGTGAACGACTTGCGGACGTCGATCCCGAGGGCGGTCACCATCGCGCGGTTCTCGACGCCCGCGCGAACGATCAGGCCGTAGCGCGTTCGGCGCAGGAACGCTTCGAGCGCGAATAGGACGATCACCGCCGTCGCGATCTCGAGCCAGCGATCGTTCGGGATGTGCGCCCCGAAGATCGTCGTGGTCTGCCCGACCCAGCCGGGTGCCGCGACGACTCGTGCGTCGCTCCCCCAGATCGCCGTCACGAGCGCCGTCACCGCGAGGGCGAGCCCGACCGTGACGAGTACTTGCTCGATATGCCGCCCGTACAACGGCCGGATCAGAACGAACTCCGTGAGCGCGGCGAACACGGTGGCGGCGATCAGCCCCGCCAGCGCGGCGATCAGGAAGCGTGGCAAGACCGGGACGCCGCCGATCTTCGTCTCGACGAACCACAGCGTGTACCCGGTGATCGTGATGAACACGCCGTGCGCGAAGTTGAGCACGCCCATCAGCCCGTAGATCAGCGACAGACCCGACGCGATCAGGAAGTACATCGCCCCCAGGCCGAGGCCGGTGATCGTCAGCAGCAGGAAGGTGCTCATCCCACGCCCAGCATGCGATGGATCATCGGCTTGTCTGCGAGCAGTTCCTTGGCCGGCCCGGTGTGCACGACCCGGCCCGTGTCGAGCACGACGGCATCGCGTGCGACTCGCTGCACCACGCCGAGGTTCTGCTCGACGAGCAGCACGGTCGCGAGTTCCGAGACGCGCTCGAGCACCATCGCCACCTCTGTGACGAGCAACGGCGAGAGCCCCTTGGTCGGTTCGTCCACGAGCAGCACGCGGTTGTCGTTCAGGAGCGCCCGGCCGATCGCCAGCATCTGCTGCTGACCTCCCGACAGCGTGCCCGCGGCCTGCTTGCCACGTTCTCGCAACTCGGGGAAGAGCTCGTACACCAAGTCGTACCTCGGCTCGGTGTCGCGTTCCGCGAGCCGAAGGTTCTCGTCCACCGTCAGCGCCGAGAAGACGTCGCGATCCTCGGGCACGTACCCCACGCCGAGCTTCACGATCTGGTGCGTCGCAACGCGCTCGATCCTGTCACCGGCGAGCTCGATCGTCCCGCGCCGCTCGACGAGCCCCAGTAACGCTCGGAGCGTCGTCGTCTTGCCGACTCCGTTTCGACCGAGGAGGGCCGTCACGCCGCCCTCGGAAACGTCGAACGAGATCCCTTGCAGCACGTGCGACTCGCCGAGATAGACGTGCAGATCGCGCACAACGAGCAGCGGCACTACAGCTCCTCCCCGAGATAGGCCTGCCGCACGGTCTCGTTCTTCATGATCGCGTCGGGCGTGTCGACAGCCAGTAGGCGCCCGTGATGCATGACCGCGATCCGCTGAGCGAGGCCGGTCACCACCTCCATGTGGTGCTCGACCATGAGGATGGTCTTGCCTTCGTCTTTGTGCACGGAACGGATCAGCTCGACCAGTTCGGGGACGTCCTCCATCGAGACGCCGGCCATCGGCTCGTCGAGCAGGAGCACGCGGGGGCGTCCCGCGAGCAGCATGGCGAGCTCGAGCTTGCGCTTGTCCCCGTGTGAAAGCAGCCCGGCCGGCAACCACTCTCGCTCGGCGAGACCGACGCGACCGATCGCCCACGTCGCTCGCTGCACGGCCTGGCCCACGGCGGTCGCCCGTCGCCAGATCCGCATCGTCCCCCCGATCGCCGCCTCGGCAGACAACCGCACGTTCTCATGCGCCGAGAGCAGCGGGAAGACGTTCGACACCTGGAACGTCCTGCCGAGGCCCGCGCGGGCACGGAGGAACGGCGGCTCCGCCGTGACGTCGACACCGTCCAGTTCGACGGTCCCACGCGTCGGCCGGTGCAGGCCGGAAACGAGGTTGAAGAGCGTCGTCTTACCGGCCCCGTTCGGGCCGATCACGGCGAGCAGTTCGCCCTCGCGCACCTCGAGACCGACATCGGCGACGATGGTCGCGCCGCCGATGTCGAGTCCGAGGTTCTTGGTTGCGAGGATCGGGGATGCGCTCACGCGCTGATCGGCCTTCGGCCCTTAGCCCCTCATCGCGACGACAGGCGGCGCGGTGTCGTACGTCGAAGCCGTGCCGAGCACGTTGGCGACAAGATGCCCGTTCTTCGACACGAGTGCGACACGGAACATCGGCTGCAGCATGGCGTGATCCTGCGGCCTGATCGCCTGGAAGCCCTTCGGAGCGAGGAACTTCCAACCCTCGAGTGCGCTGACCATATTGTCGACGTTGTAGTCGCCCTTCTGCAAGGCGTGCACGAGCATCTGCGCCTGGACGAATCCGTCGGGCGTGAAGAGGTCCGGCACCTGGCCGCGCTTGCGCATCTGCTGCACGAGCCAGTCGTTCACCTTGTTCTTCGGAGCGGTGTAGACGTAGTGCGACAGGAAGTGGATCTTGGTCGCCTGGTCACCGAATGCCGCCCACGTGGCCCGCTCTGCGAGACCGGTGACGACCTGGGTGCCCGTGTAGACCCCTTGCTGGTCGAGCGTCTTGAACATCGCACCACCGGTCGTTCCGGCCCACGCCACAAAGACCAGGTCGGCGTTCGCGTTCTTGGCCTGCTGAGCGAACGGCGTGAAGTCGGTCGCCGTCAGCGGCACCGAGATCTCGGAGACGTTGTGACCGGCGAAGTACGCCTTGACCGCCGCGTAGTTGCCGTGCCCGAAGACGCTGTCCTGGTCGAAGACGAGGACCTTCTTGCCCGTCGTCTTGCCAAGGAACGACTTCGCGTCGAGCACGTCCTGGGTCGTCTGGCGACCAGCGCGGAACGTGTACTTGTTGATGCCGGTGATCGCGTCGGCGGCCGCAGGGCCGGAGATGTAGAGCACCTGGTTTTGCGCGGCGAGCGGGGCGATCTGCACCGCGACGCCCGACGAGCCGGTACCCATCAGGATCTTGACACCCTGGCCGATCAGGGCCTTGGCCTCGGTGACGCCGGTCGCTGCGACGCCCTGGTCGTCCTGATAGGTGATGTTGAGCGTCTTGCCGTTGACCTTGCCGGTGCCCTTGGTGGCGTACTGGAGGCCGTACTTGAACCCCTCGAGTTCCTCGGCGCCATAGGCCCCGAGAATGCCGGTCCGGGGATAGATAAACCCGATGTTGTACGAGGCCGACGCATGGTGCGAACGCGCGGCGACCGAGGCCGTCCCTGCCAGCAGTGTGAAGAGCGCAATCCCGAGTACGACCTTCGTGAAGCGATGACGCATGAACGCATCCTCCTGTGAGAGTTCCCCGAACCTGAGACCCGATTCAGGTGTGAGTTTGGGCACAAGTAGTGGACGTGTCAAGCACGAATTTGTTGGGTCGATCGAGAAAGCCGCCGCGGCGCGGCCGCGCGGGGCAGGACGAACCGGCGTTCAGACGCCTGCGTTCAGGGCGTCACCGGCACCGGCAAACCAGGCCTGAGCGGCCCTCGCGGGGCGGGCTACGCGGATTCTTCGGCGAGCTCGTCGGGCTCGAGGTCTGCGCCGGCGCTCGTGACGAGCGTCGGCTTCAAACCCTTCTCGATCGTCTCCTTGGTGATGACGCACTTGGAGACGTCTTTCCGCGACGGCAACTCGAACATGACGTCGAGGAGCGCGTTCTCGATGATCGAGCGGAGCCCGCGGGCGCCCGTCTCGCGATGCAACGCCTTGTCGGCGATCGACCAGAGCGCGTCATCGGTGAAGACAAGATCGATCGAGTCGTAGTTGAAGAACCGCTGGTACTGCTTGACGAGCGCGTTCTTCGGCTCGGTGAGGATCTGCACGAGGTCCTCGCGCTTCAGCTGATGCACGGCCGAGATCACCGGCAGTCGGCCGATGAACTCCGGGATCAGACCGAAGTTCAACAGATCCTCGGGCATCACCTCGGCGAGCAACTCGGAGCTCTGCGCATCGCGCTTCGACGAGATCTCGCGACCGAAACCAACGGCGTTCTTGCCGATGCGCTTGGCGATGATCTTGTCGATGCCGGCGAACGCACCGCCGCAGATGAAAAGGATGTTCGTCGTATCGATCGACAGGAACTCCTGGTGCGGGTGTTTCCGGCCACCCTGCGGCGGCACGGATGCGACCGTGCCTTCGAGGATCTTCAGCAGCGCCTGCTGCACACCTTCGCCCGACACGTCGCGCGTGATCGACGGGTTATCGGCCTTGCGCGCGATCTTGTCGACCTCGTCGATGTAGATGATCCCGGTCTCCGCCTTCTTGATGTCGAAGTCGGCGGCCTGGATGAGCTTCAGCAGGATGTTCTCGACGTCCTCGCCGACATAGCCGGCTTCGGTGAGCGCGGTCGCATCGGCGATGGCAAACGGGACGTTGAGGATCCGTGCGAGCGTCTGCGCGAGATGCGTCTTGCCACAACCGGTCGGGCCGAGCAGCATGATGTTCGACTTCTGCAGCTCGACCTCGCCGTCCTCGGCGCCCATCTGCACGCGCTTGTAGTGGTTGTAGACCGCGACCGCGAGACTGCGCTTCGCCTCTTCCTGCGAGACGACGTACTCATTTAGCTCGGCGTAGATCTCGGTCGGGCGCGGCAGGTTCTCGAGGTCGAGCGAGCTCGGCGCGGTGAGCTCCTCGTCGATGATCTCGTTGCAGAGATCGATGCACTCGTCGCAGATGTAGACACCGGGACCGGCGATGAGCTTCTTGACCTGCCGCTGCGACTTGCCGCAGAAGCTGCAGAGAAGCTGTTCGTTTCCTTCGCTCGCGCGCGCCATCCCTTACTCCTTTTACCCCGGATTCGCCGAAACGGCTAGTGGAGCCGCATTAAGCAGCGGCCTCATTGCGGGTCATGTCGCGGTTTGTGATCACCGTGTCGATGATCCCGTACTCCACTGCTTCAGGCGGGCTCAGGAAGAAATCTCTCTCCATATCGCGCGAAATATCCTCCTGGGACTTGCCGGTGTGGTGGGCGTAAATCTCCTCCAGACGGCGCTTGAGGCCGATCACCTCGCGAGCCTGGATCTCGATGTCGGTGCCCTGGCCCTGGAAGCCGCCGGACACCTGATGGATCAGGATCCGTGAGTTCGGCAGCGACATGCGCTTCCCTTTCGCGCCGCCCGCAAGGAGCAACGATCCCATGCTCATCGCGATGCCGACACAGATTGTCTGGATGTCCGGCTTGACGAATTGCATCGTGTCGTAGATCGCAAGACCCGCGTACACGGAGCCGCCCGGCGAGTTGATGTAGAGGTAGATGTCCTTGTCCGGATCCTCGGACTCGAGGTGCAGCAACTGCGCGATGATCAGGTTCGCGATCTGATCGTCGACGGGAGTGCCGAGGAAGACGATGCGCTCGGCGAGCAGGCGCGAGTAGATGTCGAAGGCGCGCTCGCCGCGCGAGGTCTGTTCGACGACCATGGGAATCAAAGGCATCTCATTTACTCCTTGCTACCGGGGGTCCAGAGTTTCGGGGTCTCAGTCTCTTGCTCCTGCTCGGGCGTCCAGATTGCTTCGCGCGCCTCGTACAACTCGGGCGCGATCGGCTTCACCTCGGCTGCGACGCGGTCGAGGGCCTTCTTCAGCCGGATGTCGTCGCGCACACGGTCGGCGCCGCCCTCGGCGACGAACTGCTCGATGTCCTCGTCGCTCTCACCGGCCGCGCGCAACTCCTCGCGGATCTCGTCGTCGGTCACGTGAATGCCGAGCTTGTCGGCCACCGCTTCGAGCACGACCTCGCGCGCGACCGACATGGCCGCCTCACCACGCAGGCGCGCTTCGAGCACCTCGGGCGACTGACCCGACAGCTGCAAGTAGGTGTTCGCATCGATGCCGCGCGCCTGCAGGCTGCGCGCAAGACCGTTCACGAGCTCCCGCGTGCGCGCCTCGACCAGCGGCCCGGCCGCGGTGAATTTCGTCGCCTTCACGAGCTCGTCGACAGCGGCGGCGCGGAAGAGCCCGTCGAGCTCCTCCTCGACCTGACCGCGCAGCCGGCCTTCGATCTCACCGCGGAGCTCGTCGAATGAGTCGAACTCGGAGGCTGCTTTCGCGAGCTCGTCGTCAAGCGGCGGCAACACGCGCTGCTTCAGATCTTTGAGCGTGACCGTCGCGCTGCGTCGCGTTCCGTCCGCGAGCTCGTAGGCGATCTCGCGGCTCTCACCGGTCGAGAGACCGCGGATCCCATTTTCGATCTCCTCGACGAGACGCTCGGAGCCGAGGTCGACGACGTAGTCGCGCTGCGCCGTGCCGTCCTCGGAAACCATGTCGACGATCGCGGTGTCGCCGTTCTCGGCGGGGCGACCCTCGACGGGCACCAACTCACCAACGGTCTTCTGGAGGGCTTCGAGCTCGGCCTGCACCGCTTCGGCAGGGACCTCCGCCTCGGCCTTCGGCACCTCGAGCTGTGTCCAGTCGGCCGGCTCGGGCTTCGGCTGCACCTCGACGGTCGCGGAGAAGCTCCAGTCCTCGCTCTCGCTCGCCGGCAGCTCGTACTCATATTCGGGCTGTGCGATCGGATTCACCCGCGCGCGTGTTGCGGCGTTCCAGAACCAGCCCCCGATGTGGCTCTCGACCGCCTCGGAGTAGAGGCGCTCCTTGCCGACGCGCTGCATCAAGATCGGCCGCGGCACCTTCCCCTTGCGGAAGCCAGGAATGCGGACGGTCGCAGCGAGGTCGTTGGCCGCGTGCTCGACGGCGTGGTGGACATCGTGCGCCGGGACGTCGACGGTCAGCTTGACCTTGTCGTCCGAGAGCTGTTCAACGGCAGGATTCATGAGGTCGGGCCATTGAACCAGACCTGTAGCTTGCTGGGCCGTGGACGTCGTGGCCGCCATCCGCTCCCGGCGGACGCATAAGCAGTTCGGGCGCGAGGCCGTCACCAGGGCCATCGTCGGAGATCTGCTCGACCTCGCGCGGTTCGCCCCGAACCACAAGCTGACCCAGCCGTGGCGCTTTCGCCTGCTGGGCGAGGAGACTCGGCGGCGGCTCGATCTGGCGGTCGGCGAGAAAGAAGCGATGAAGCTCGCCCGCGCCCCGACACTCATCCTCGCGACGGCCCTGCTCTCCGGGGATCCTCAGACCGACGAGGAGGACCTGCACGCCACAGCGTGCGCGGTGTACGCGGTTCTGCTCGGTGCCACCGCACGCGGGCTCGCGTCGTACTGGCGGACGCCCGCGGCGCTCGCTGAGCCGAACGTGCGGGAGCTCATCGGCCTCGGGGCGGCCGAGCGAGTTGTCGGGTTGATCCATCTCGGACCGGCGGTGAGCGAGCCGCCGGCCAAGGACCGGTTGCCCCTCGACGACGTTCTCGTCATCCTTCCCTGACGAGACCGCGCTCCTCGTCACTGGTCGAGGACGTCGCGGATCCGCCGGCTGAGCTGGGCGCCGCTGAACGGCTTCTGGATGAACGCGATGCCGGGGTCGTAACCGCCCGCACGAATGACCGCGTCGTCGGTGTAGCCCGACATGTAGAGCACCTTCACGTCCGGCTTATAGGTGTGAAACGCGTCAGCAGTCTCGCGACCATTCATCCCGGGGAGGACGAGATCGGTGATCAGAAGATCGATCGGGGCCGACGCGTCCTTCGCAAACGCAACCGCCTCTTCGCCACTGGCGAAAACATGCGTCCGGTAGCCGAGGCCGTCGAGCATCTGTACGAGCACGCCGCGAACGCCGGGGTCATCTTCGACGAGCAGCAGTGTCTCGCGCCCGGACTGCGCCGCCGGAGCGACTGGGATTGTCGCCGGCAGCGGAATCGCCGACAGCGGCAGCGCGATCGTGAATGTCGAGCCGCTTCCCGGCGTGCTCTCGACCGCGATTTCGCCGCCACTCTGGACAACGATTCCGTGGACGATGGAAAGACCGAGGCCCGTCCCCAGCGGCCCCTTCGTACTGAAGAACGGTTCGAAGATCTGGGAGACCGTCAACGCGTCCATCCCGACACCGTTGTCGGAGACCGACAAGTGTGCCTCGCGTCCGTCGGCGGCCAGCGCCACCCCCAAGGTGATCTTGCCCTTCCGTCCCTCGGGCATTGCGTCGGCCGCGTTGACGATGAGATTCAGGATCACCTGCTCGATCTGCGACCGATCGGCATGAACCGGCGCAGGCCCCGGCGGCGGCACGGTGACGAGTTCGGTCGTCTCCGGGATCAGCCGGCGAACGAGCGAGCCCATTTCGCTGATCACATCGCCGAGATCGAATGTCTGCGGGCTCATGACCTGGCGTCGGCTGAAGGCGAGGAGCTGCGCCGTCAGGTTGGCGGCCTTGTTCGCTGCGTCGATCACGCCGTCGATCTCCGCGGCGCCTGCCGTGCCCTCGAGCTTCGCCCGTGCGAGTTCGGCGTAGCCGCCGATCGCGGTGAGCAGGTTGTTGAAGTCGTGAGCAACGCCGCCCGCGAGCCGCCCGACCGCCTCCATCTTCTGGGCCTGACGAAGCTGGTCTTCGAGTGAGACCTGCTCGGTCACATCCCGCAGGTTCGCGACGAGGCCGCGCGGCGCGCCGTCGAGCGCCCGCCAGAGCCCGAGGGTGCCGTCCCAAAGGCGAATGCTTCCGTCCTTTGCGACCACCCGGCTACGAACGACCGACGGCCGGTGATCGCGTTCGGCCTCGGTAACCGAGTCCCACGCAAGCTCGCGGTCGTCGGGATGCACGAACTCGAGGAAGTTGTGGCCGACGAACTCGTCGGGGGCGTAGCCGAGGATCCCTTCGACGGACGGCGAGACCAAGCGCACCGTTCCGTCGAAGTCGACGACGGTGAGCACATCCGGTGAAACGTCGATGACTGCTTGGTGGAGTGCCTGGCTCTCCTCCAACTCAGCACGCACCTGCCTCATCGCGGTGACGTCCTCGATCTGGGCGGCGAGCATGGCGGTGGATCCGTCCTCCCCACGCACGGCTGACACGCTCACGTTGGCAAAGACGGTCCCGCCGTCCTTGCGGAGGTACCTCCGGTCGGGAACCGAGTATCGACGCTCGACTCCGTCGCGCAGTGCCTCGATGCTCTCCCGAAACCCCGCCGCGTCCTCCGCGGGGACGAGGGCTCCGATCGGCGTCCCGATGAGCTCGGCGGGCTGGTACCCGAGCATCGCTGCGAAGGTCTCGTTGGTCTGCAGCACGATGCCGTCGGGGTCGGCGATCACCATTCCCGCCGCGATGCCGTCGAACGCGCCTCGGAAGCGACGCTCGCTCGTCTCGAGCTCGGCGCGAGCCGCGAGCTTCACGGTCACGTCGTGGGCGATCATCATGGCCGTCGAAGGGGCGTCGTCGCGGAACATGATCGCGGAGCTCGCCTCGACCGGCACGCGCCGGCCATCCTTGCCGAGCAGCGCGGATTCGAACGTGGTAGCTGTCTCGCTCCGATCGCGCTTCCGCGCGAGGCGCGCGCCCGTGGCAGCCCGCTCCTCCGGCACGAAGATCGACTCGAGCGTCTGGCCGATGAGCTCGTCCCTCGTATACCCGAGTGTCCGTTCGACCGCCGGGTTCAGCTGTAGCAGCCGACCGTCGAAGTCGAACACGATGATCATCTCGCCCGCCCGCTCGAACAGGTCGCGGTAGCGAGCCTCGCTGGCGCGTAACTCCCGCTCGGCAGCGTGTGCCTCCGTGCGGTCGCGCGTCACGGAGAGGATCGTCTCGACCTCGCCCTGCGCGTTCACTTCGGGCACGACATATGCCTCGAGCCAACGCACCCCGTTCGGCCCGTCAAACGGAAATTCGAAGCGCCGCTCGAGCCCTTCGTCGAAGACGGCGCCGAGCTCGACATCCCACAGCGCACACAGATCTTCGGGCATGCCGAGCTCTCTGTTGGTTCGGCCGATGAAGGTCTCCGGCGAAACCCCTGCTACGGCCGTGACCGCCTCGTTGACAAACAGGTGACGAAGCTCGCGGTCGAAGCGGACGACGATGTCGGCGACGTTCGCGAGCAACGTGTCGCCCGGGAACTTAACCGTCCTCGGGTGCCCGCCATCGTCATCCATCGGAGCCATCGGTCTCTCCTTTCCCGGCGCGCCGCCTCTTTTCCCGGCGCGCCGCGCCGCGCATCACTGAGACCATCGAAAGAAGCGACGGTGGCGACAATGGGGAAATACCCTGAGAGGAACCCCAAAAAGGGTGAGAGTGCGGGCGAGAGGAGTCGAACCTCCAAGAGCCGAAGCTCACCGGGACCTAAACCCGGCGCGTCTGCCAGTTCCGCCACACCCGCGAGGTGAGGGACAGCGTACTCCGCGGCCGGGGAGCTCACCGAGACGCGACGAGGGGCGCGAAGAAACGGTCGGCGCGCGCCCAGAACGCCTGGCGTGAGCCTGCTTCGTCCCGAAGCACGGAGAGGTGATCGGCGACGAAGAACCCGTGCGAGCGCACGACCTCGAAGTGGACGTCGTGGTACGGGAACCCGGCGATCGCGAGTTGGGTGATCAGCTGGTTCGCGCCGATGTTCGCGACGGTCTGATCCGCGTCACCCGCAACGATGAGCACCTTGGTGCGACCGTCGAGCGGGGCAAGGTCGAGCGGCGTGTCCATCGTGCCGGCGGGGAACACGCTGAAGATGCGCGCCGGCACGAGGCCGGTCGCCTGAGACACGCTCGCGTAGTCCATGACGAGCCGCCCACCACGCGAGTAGCCGACCGCGGCGACCGGCACGCCCGCGGGAACGTGCGCGGCAGCGAGCACGAGCCCTTGCACGAGATGCTTGAGCACGCCGTTCTGCAGCGGCGTCGCCTCGTACGCGGGGTAGACGACCTCGTATCCCTCACGCGCCAGGTGCTCGAGCCAGGGCCGGTGGTGGTAGGGCGTCGTCTCGCGTTGATCACCGAGCCCGTGCACGAAGAGGACGATCAGCTTCGGCTTGCCTGCCGGCGCGAAGATCCAACTCCGCAGCGCCCCGTGCCCGACCTGCTGCACCGTGAACGTCGAAGCGCTCGAGTGCCGTGCGGCCTGCGCGTGTCCGCCGCACGCGGCGAGTACGAGCGGCAGAACGAGGAGCGCGCGCTTCATCGACGGGTGAGACAAGGCGAGGCGGCTCTTTGTTGTTGCGGCCGGGTTAAGCGGCAAGGAGTGCCGCGCGCAGCAGCCGATCACCATGGCCCCGGGTGGAATCGAACCACCGCACGGAGCTTCGAAGGCTCCCGCTCTGTCCGCTGAGCTACGGGGCCGAGCCGTTAGGAGCTTAGCGCGGTCACTCGGCGTGCCACGTCTGGATCCGGCAACGCGATCGTCGCCTCCGAGTCGCTCGTCAGTTCAACGATCCGCGGGTCGTCGCTTCGTTTAACGATCAGAACGGAGGGTGGCGGACGGGACTCGAACCCGCGACCACCGGGACCACAACCCGGGGCTCTACCAACTGAGCTACCGCCACCGTGCACCGGCAATCGTATCGGCGGTCGGCAGCGAGCGTCTCGACGGCCGAGCGGGCAGGGAGACGTCGTCAGCGGCCCGAACGACGAAGGGTGGTCGCGAGGCCAGTCGTCAGGCCGCAGGCATTCCGGCGGTCAGGCGGTAAACGGCCTCGATCTCGTCGGCGACCCGCCGCGCATCGAGGTGCTGGAGGGCTCGCCGTCGTGCGTTCATTCCCAGCTCACGGGCCAGTGCCGGATCCTCGACGAGCGCAAGCAGATTCTCCGCGAGTTGCTGTGCGTCGTCCGCCGGGCCGAGGAGACCAGACGTGCCATGCTCGAGCAATTCCGGCGAGCCGCCGTCCTCGACCGCCACCACGGGTTTCCCCATCGCCATCGCCTCGCAGATCGCGAGCGCCGCCGGATCGCCGACCGACGGGAGGGTGCTGATGTCGGCTGCAGCCAGGATGTCGCGGACGTCCGTCCGGAAACCGGTGAACTGGACGCTCTCGTCCAGACCCAGGTCGGAGACGAGGCCGCGAAGCTCCTCGCCGTAGGTCATGCCGCTCGAGCCGGTCCGCAGCCGCTGCTCCGTCCCCACGAGGACGAGGCGTGCGTCGGGCCGCTTCTCGACCACGCTGGCGAACGCACGCAACAGAACTTTCTGGCGTTTCCACTCGACCAATTGCGCGACGCAGACGATGAGCGGGGCGTCGGCGGCAATCCCGAGATCGCGTCGAACAGCCGATCCATCAGCGTCCGATGGGCGCCACCGATCGGTGTCGATGCCGATCAGAACGGGAAGGATTCGACCGCACGGAATCCCCCCACGTTGCACGGTTCGACCGGTCCACGTCGAGACGGGGACGACCGCGTCGGCGCGTCGCAGCGTCAGTCGCGAGCCCGCCGACATCCAGTCACCGTACTGCGAGAAGAACCCGACGATCCATTTCGCACCCGAAAGCTTCGCGAGGAGCAGCCCGTAGACCCCGTTGCGCGCACCGTCGTAGCAATGGATGACGTCGATGCGGTGGCGGCGGGCGTAGGCGACCGTTCGAGCAAGCTCGGCGACGGCGCTTGGCGCACCTGCGAGCGCGCGGAGCGGCGAACCGCCGCGCGGCCCGAAGCTCATCGGGCGACGCCGAATGGTGGACGGGATGACACGCGCGACGGACGACGCCGTGGGCAGCGCATCCGCGAGCCGCTCATAGACGACATGCACCTCGACGCGGTCGGACTCGACGAAACGCATGAGCATCGCGTTGACCGAGATGGCGGGTGAGCTCGTCGGCTCGGAGACAATGAAGAGCACCCGGAGGCGACGCATGCCCGCTTCGGTGAACCGGCGCCCGGAGCCCACAGCGTCGAGCGCTTGCGGTACGGCAAGAGAATCCGATCTCACGGCCCGCTCTTCGGACATCGCCTGCTCTTCCATGATCCAGCACCGACACTACCGCGCTGACAGAGCGACACGACAGGATGCGCCCGGGAGGATTCGAACCCCCGACCAACGGCTTAGAAGGCCGCCGCTCTTCCCCTGAGCTACGGGCGCGCCCGTCAAGCGTATCGGGGTGCGCCGTTAGTTGCGGGCGCCGAAATCGGTGGTGATGATCGTCACCGCGGAGCCGCCGTAGGTGCCTGGGGCAAACGCGAAGTGCACGGCAGAGACGCCGATCTCACGCCAGCGCGGCGAGAGGATGTTCGCGCGATGCTCAGGCGAGTGCATCCACAGGTCGAGAGCTCGCGCAGAGTCGACGTCGGGTGACGACCAAAGCAGATTCTCGCCGACCGACCACGTGTGGAAGCCGGACTGCGAATACCAGCGAAGGATGCGCTTCCAGAACGCGGTTCCGTCATGCGAGGAGTGCTCGAAGTACCCGTCGGCGCCCATCTCGGTCGTGTGCTGCTTCGACGCGACGGTGAGACGGGAACTCAAGGTCAGCGGGACGAGGTGGTGCTCGACGCGAATCGTGTTCAGCTGCTGCAGGACGCCGGACTCGAGGGAACTCAAGGCGACCGCGTGTCGGCTCGGCGACGACGTCGCGGTCGCCGGCACGACGAGCATGGCAAGAGCAGCGACGAGAACGAGGAACGGACGGGCATGGACCGGCGGAACTCTCACCCTCCAGAGATCGGCGCGACGCGGCTCTACCGCAATCCACCGAAAGGGGTACCTCTCAGGCTGGTGGCGGCTCCGCGACCGGCTCGATGGCGGGCCTGCGGTGGGCAGCCAGCTGATCGCGGACGATCACCTGGATCGCACCCGCGACGGGGATCGCCGCAAGGGCGCCGAGGATGCCCGCGAGCTCTGCGCCGACGAGCACGGAGATGAGGACGGCGAGTGGCGAGAGCTGAACCGTGCGGCCGTAGATCACCGGTTGGAGGAAGTGGTTCTCGAGCTGCTGGTACACGATGAAGAAGACCAGCACGATGATCCCCGCCGGCACGTTGTGCAGGAAAGCGACGGCGGTGACGATCGCGCCTGCGACGGTCGCGCCGGCGAGCGGAATCAGATCGAGGACCGCGACGAGCAGACCAAGCGCGACGGCATACGGGACGCCGAGCGCGAGCAGCACGATCGTGATCGACGTACCCGCGATCAGGCTGATCAGGATGTTCCCGGTGACGTAGCCGCCGACCGTCTTGTAGATGTCGCGGGCGACGCCTCGCCAGCGTGGCCGTGACTCTTCCGGGAACAGCGAGTAACAGCGCTCCATCCAGTCACCGCCCTCGAGGAGCATGAAGAACGTGAGGAAGATGATCGTCACGGTCGCGGCGATGATCGTGATCACGCTCTTCGTGACCGAGAGGGCCGCGCCTGAGAGCCCGAGGACCTTTGCCGTGCCGCCTTTCTTCACCTGCGCTTGCACCTTCTCGACGACGTGATAGCGCCGCTCGAGGAAGCCGAGGCGCCCGCGGCCCTGCGTCAGATCGTGGACATAGGTGGGCGATGTCTGAACGAAGCCGTTCACCTCGTCGACGAGCTTCGGCACGAACGTCGCGCCGACTCCGCTGATCACGACGATCAGGAGGAGGTACGTCATCGCGATCGCGGCGCCGCGTCCGAGGTGTCCCCGCCGCTCCATGACCCCCACCAGCGGGTCGAGCGCGAGGGAGAGAAACAGCGCGATCACGACCCACGCGAGCACGTGGCGCGCGATCCAGATGATCGCGAGGGTGATCGCAACGCTGATCGCAATCAGCAAGACCCGCACGATGGTGCGGGCGCGCAGGTCGACAACGCGCACGGGCGTCACCGGTTGAGCATCACCAGAGGGTCGGACGTTGTTAGCCTTGGACCTCTATGAGCCTCCTCACCTCACCGATCGTCGAGCACGCGTCGCTGCCGCAGGGAGGCAGCGTGACGGTGTGGGTCGGGATAGTCGACGATCCGTACTTCGACGACAAGAGCGGGTTGACGACGGTCGACCTCCAGCTGCACGAGGGCCACGGCGTCGTCGCGAGCATGTCGACCGTCCTCGAGCCGCATCAGGAGACCGAGGCGCGCGCACTCGCCCGCGAGGTGAAGGCGGCGATCGAGGCCGGCGAGATCGGCCTGCACGCGAGCGAGCTCGAGCCGTTCGCCGACAAGCTCCGCTAACTCGGCAAGACCCGCGCGACGCGCGTGCACCGTGAGAAGAAGCGGGTGGCGGGAATCGAACCCGCGTGATCAGCTTGGAAGGCTGGAGCTCTACCATTGAGCTACACCCGCATTTGAGCTCTAGTTTAGCTGCGGTGCTGCTCGCCGACGCTCACTCGCCCTACGTCTGGCAGGCCGATGTCGACACGACTGTCGTCATCCCCGTGCTTGCGCTCCTCTACCTGTTCGCCGTCGGCCGGCTCGGTGCGCCGCGGTGGCGGATCGCCTGTTATGCCGGGTCGCTCGGCCTGCTTGCGGTGGCGTTCTGGACGCCGCTCCACCACCTCGGTCTGCACTACCTGCTGACCGCGCACCTGCTTCAGAACGTGATCCTCGCCGAATGGGCGCCGCTCCTTGCGGTGCTCGGCATCTCAGGGCCGATGGCCGACGTGCTCGCCCGGTCGCGTCCCTGGCGACTCCTTACGCACCCTGCGGTCGCGCTTCCGCTCTGGCTCGCGAGCTATTTCGCGTGGCACGCGCCTCCGCTCTTCGACGCGGCTCTGCGCCACCAGAGCTGGCTTGTGCATCTCGAGCACGCGTGTTACTTCGGCACAGGAATCCTCGTCTGGTGGCCACTCGTGCAGGACGCGCCGAGACGTCTCGCATCAGGCGTGCGCGCTGCCTACGCGTTCGCCGCGTTCGTGCTTGCATCGCCGCTCGGCCTGCTGCTCGCGCTGCTGCCGCGCGCCGCGTACCCGTTCTATGTTGCCGCGCGACCGCGCGTGTGGGGGCTCAGCCCGCTCACCGACCAGCAGATCGCGGGCGTGACGATGGCGAGCGAGCAGGCACTCGTCCTGTTCGTCGTCTTCGCCTACTGGTTCAGGCGGTTCCTCGGCGAGGAGGGCGCTATTTGAGGCAGCCGGTGACCGTGCTGATATCCGCGTCCGACGGATGCTCGTGCCAGAGCATCACGGCGTTCCGGTCCTGACGCAGCACGTCGTCGATACCGACGTTGCGTGCGTGGAAGCTCCGGTAGGCCTGGTCGATATTGTCGGCGTCCGCGGCGGTCGCTCCAAATGCGATCGTCACGAAGTTCGTCGCCAGATGCGCGCGCAGTGCACCCCCCGTCGCCGTCGTGGCGACAAAGTCCAGGGAGCCGCCGAGCGCGACGTGCTTGGAGGTGAAGCACGCCTGCGTCTTCTGAACCGTGTAGAGACCGGCGCCGCCCGAGCCGCCGCAGCCGGTAAGCAGAACGGCGAGCGCGATACCGCTGAGAGCGATGTGTTTCACGGCGGGTCAGTCTAGGCGCAAGGTCGGCTCTCTAGAGCCGGAACGGCGCGGGTCGCTACGCTTGCGCGCTCGTGATCGCCGCAGACCAGAGACTCGAGACGTACGCGCGACTTGCCGTTCAGGTGGGTCTCAACCTGCAACCGGGGCAGATCCTTGGGATCAACGCGCTCGTCGAGCATGCGCCGCTCGCCCGCGCGATCGCCCGCCAGGCCTACGAAAGCGGCGCGCGCTACGTCGACGTGCTCTACAGCGACCAGCACGTCCGGCGCGCCCACATCGCCGCCGCCGCGGACGACCAACTTGGCTTTTCGCCCCCGTGGCTCGTCGAGCGCCTGCGCAACCTGGGCGAGATCGGCGGCGCGCTCGTCGCAATCACCGGCAACCCCGAGCCCGAGCTCTATGCGGATCTCGACGGCGAGCGCGTCGGCAAGGCGCGCATGCGCGAGGTCGCAGAGGAGTCGTTGAAGCTCACCGACGGTCTCTGCAACTGGACGATCGTCGCCTACCCGAACGCGGGTTGGGCACAGACGGTGTTCGGCGAGCCGGATGTCGAGCGGCTCTGGGATGCCGTCGGTGCCGCCGTTCGCCTCGACGAGGCCGATCCGGTCGCCGCTTGGCGCGACCACATCGCACGTCTCCAGCAGCGCGCCGCGGCACTGAACGAGCGCCGCTTCGACCACCTCCGCTACCGCGGCCCCGGCACCGACCTCTCGATCGGGCTTCATCCCGACTCGGAATGGCAGGCAGCTCTCGACGAGTCGCGCGGGATCAAGCACGTGGCGAACATGCCCACCGAAGAGGTGTTCACGACACCCGACGCGCGCCGGGTGGACGGCACCGTCCGCTCGACGCTGCCGCTGCAGATCCAGGGCAACATCGTGCGCGGCCTCGAGGTCCGCTTCACGGACGGGCGTGTCGTCGAGATCCGCGCCGAATCGGGCGAAGAGGTCATGCGCACGCATGCGGCCACCGACGATGGGGCGTCGCGCCTCGGCGAGGTCGCTCTGGTCGACGGGCATTCACGCGTCGGTAAGACCGGGCTCGTCTTCTACGACACCCTCTTCGACGAGAACGCGTCGTCGCACATCGCGCTCGGTGCGTCGATCGTGCAGGCGGTTCCCGGCGCGAGCGAGCAAACAGCCGAGGAGCGCCACGCACGCGGCGTGAACCACTCGTCGATCCACACCGACTTCATGATCGGCTCGAACGAGCTCGAGATCGACGGCGTCACCACGGACGGCGAAGCCGTCCCGATCATCCGCAACGGCGACTGGCTGCTCTAACAGTCGGGACGGTCGGATTCGAACCGACGGCTTCCGCCTCCCAAAGGCGGCGCTCTGCCAGGCTGAGCTACGTCCCGAGACTTGCAGTGTACGTTCGACTGTACGTTCGACTCCCGTGAGCGAGGCTCCTTTCCCAGTCGAGCCGGCACGCCACCGGCGCCCGCGGCTCGGGTACACGATGGCGGCGACGGCCGCCGTCGTCTGGGGCATTAACGGCGCTGTCTCGAAAACGATCCTCTCGACCGGCGTGCCCTCGGAGCGGCTCGCCCAAGTTCGCTCGCTCGGGGCGGCGCTCGGTCTCGTCGCCATCCTGGCAGTGACTGCACCCTCGCGGCTGCGTCTCACGAAGCGCGAAGTGCCCTACCTGATCGTCTTCGGCATCGGCGGCCTCGCACTCGTGCAGTGGTTCTACTTCCTCGCCATTCACCGGCTCGACATCGGCGTCGCGCTCCTGATCGAGTACCTCGCCCCGCTCCTCGTCGCGCTCTGGGCCCGCTTTGCCTACCACGAGCCGGTGCGCCGACGGATCTGGGGAGCGCTCGCCCTCGCGCTGATCGGGCTCGCACTGATCGTGAACCTGTTCGGCGGCGGCGCATCGCTCTCGACGGCGGGCATCCTCTTCGCCCTGGGAGGTGCGCTCGCCTACGCGCTGTATGTCCTCCTCGCCGAGCATGTGGTCGGCGGCCGCGACCCGGTGTCGCTCCTTGCCTGGGGCTTTCTCTTCGCCTCGGTCTTCTGGGCCGTTCTCGTCCCGTGGTGGACGTTTCCCGCCCACGCGTTCGCGCGCACGACGTCGCTGCACGGCCACCTCCACGCCGTGCACCTCCCGGTGTGGACGCTCGCTGCGTGGATGATCGTGCTCGGCACGATCGCCCCGTTCTTTCTGCTCGTGAGCGCGCTCCGCCACCTCCCCGCGACACGTGTCGGCATCGTCGCCATGCTCGAGCCGGTCGCCGGCGCTCTCGTTGCCTGGGCCTGGCTCGGTGAGACGTTCGGCGGCGTGCAACTGGCGGGCGCGATCGTGGTTCTCGCAGCAATCGTCCTGGCGCAGACAGCGCGATAGCTTTGGGTAGGTTCGTGCGCATATCCCCCAAAAGGGGGAGGCTGCCGTCCGAAGGGGCTGCGAGCGTCCAAGCCGTGCTCCGGACGATCTTCGCCCTGGCCGCCCTCGTACTCGTGCTCGCCGCCGCCGCTCCGGCCGGCATCACGCGCACGGAGTCGTCCCTCCTGCGTGAGATCAACCGTACGCGCGCCGCGCACAACCTCCGACCGCTCGTTTTGGACGCACACCTCGAGCGCGCGGCGCAAGCACACACCGACGACATGCTCCGGACGAACGTCTTTGCTCACGGGGCCTTTGCGCTCCGGCTTCTCCAGTTCAACGTCGCCGGGCGAGTCGCGGGCGAGAACCTCGCCTGGGGGGCGGGCTCCCGTGGGTCGGCACGGAGGATCGTCGCGGCTTGGCTCGCAAGCCCCGAGCATCGAGCAAACCTGCTCGGCCCGTCATTCCGACGTGTCGGTATCGGCGCGATCATCGGCACGTTCCAGGGATCCGCGCGCGCCCGCGTGGTCACTGCCGACTTCGCCGGCTGACGCGGCGCCGCTACTCGCGCTCGAGCATCGAACGAAGCTCGGTGAGCTTCTCGCGTCGCAAGTCATCGCGCTCGCCGCGCTCGACGCGGATGGACAGCTCGCGCACGAGGGGAGCGAGGTCGATCGGGTTGAACGGCTTCGTCACGTAGTCGACGCCGCCGAGATCGATGCCTCGCGCACGGTCACGCAGCTCTGCCCGGGCCGTGAGGAAAACGATCGGGATGTGCTTGGTGCGCTCGTCATCGAGCAGCTCCTCGGCCACCCGCCAGCCGTCGAGCCCCGGCATCATCACGTCGAGCAGGATGACATCCGGCCGCTCCGCACGCGCCCGCTCGAGACCGCTCGGTCCGTCGGCCGCCTCGAGTACCTCCATTCCCTCCGCCTCGAGGTTGACGCGGCACAGCAGCCGGATCGGAGCCTCGTCATCGATCACCAGAACCCTCATCCCCATGTCGCTCCTATGCCCTCCACATCGGAAACCTCACACGTCATCCTCTGCGAGTGGGAGGACGAAGGCGAACCGCGCCCCCTTGCCTTCCTCCGAATCGACCCAGATCCGCCCTCCCATTTCGTGCACAAGCCCCTGCGCGATGAAGAGGCCGAGTCCCGTGCCGCGGCCCTGTGCGTCACCCGCCTTGTAGAACTTCGAGAAGATCCGCTCGCGCTCGGCCGGCGGAACCCCCGACCCTTCGTCGACAACGGCGACCTCGACGACATCGTCGAGCCGTCGAGCGCTGACGACCACCGTACTGCCCGCCGGCGAGAATTTCACTGCGTTCGCGACGAGCTGATTCAGCACCTGCTGAAGCTTTTCAGGATCGGCCTGAGCGGCGAGTGAGCCCTCGTCGCCGACGTCCGCAACCAGCCGATGGTCGTCCGACCCGTCCGCGGCGGCGAGCGCTCGCTCGACCACGCGGCCGACATCGGTCGCTTCGAGTGAGACCGTCAGATCACCGGTGTCGAGCTGCGCGACGCTCAGCAGCGCATCGACGATCGACGTGAGGCGTTCGGACTCGCGCGCGATGAACTGGAGGAACGTCCTCCGTTCCGGCTCGCCGAAAGTGACGTCCTCGCGCAGCAGCGTCTGCGCGAAGCCGTAGATCGACGTGAGGGGCGTGCGGAGCTCGAGCGACACCGTCGACACGAAGTCGGACTTCATCTGCTCGACAACATGTTCCGATGAGATGTCGCGGAATGCGAAGATGCGGCCCGCCGTCGCGCCGGTCGGATCGCGCATCACGGCCTCCGACAGCGACAGCCAGATCTCGGCACCGGCACGCGGGATCGCAATCGAGCGGTTCGTCCCGCCTCCTTCCGACTCGAGGTCACGCTGCAACACCTGCGCTGTCGTCCGCCCGATCGCCTCGGCGGCCGGCACGCCGGTGATCTCCTCGGCCGCCCGGTTCCAGAGCACGACGTGACCGTCGCGGTCGACGGCGACGATGCCGTCGGCGACGTTCGCGAGAATCGCGACACTTTGCCCGCGTTCCACGGCGACACGCTGGTACAGCTCGGCATTCGACAAGGCCACCGCTGCGCTCGCCGCGAGTGCGACGAGCGCGCCGACCTCCTCGTCACGCCACTCGCGCGGCTCGCGCGAGTAGACCGACAGCACGCCATAGATGCCGCCCTCACGCGCGGCGAGCGGCACGCCGAGGTACGCGCGGTTCCCTGCCGCCAGCAACGGGTCCCACTGGGCGAGGCCCTCGTCCGCGGTCGTGTCCTCGTACGCGCGTGGCGCTCGCGACTGCACGACATCACCGGCAAGCCAGCCGGTCGACGGAGAGCGCGCCGCGAGTGCGTCCTCGGCGCCCTGACCGGTTGCGGCGGTCACGACGAGCTCGTCACCGTCGAGCGCAGCGAGACTCGCGGCGTCGGCCGCGAGCAGCTCGACGGCGGCGTCGATGACGGCCTGGAGGACGGCGTCTGGATCGAGCTCGGTCGCAAGGAGCCTGCCCGTGCGCGCGAGCTGCTGGGAGAGCGCGCGACCGGCTCGCTCTGCCTCGTACAGGCGGCTGCGGTCGAGCGCGCCCCGCGCCGCTCCCGCCACCCGTTGCGCGAGCTCCAGATCGTCCCGCTCGAACGCCCGCGGGTCGCGAAAGAGGACGAGCACGACCCCTGAGCCTTCGCCGGGCACCGGAATGGCGAGGAGCGAGGCGAAGAGCCCGGATCGCCACTCGGCGCCAAAGCGCTCGTCGCTCGAAAGCGACGGTGCGACGAGCATCTGCCCGTCGCCCGCGGCCTCGGCCAGCGCCTCGGGCACATCGAACGCGCGCACCGATTCAGGCAGATCGTGGCCGCCGACGAACTGCAGCGCCCCGCCTACTCGAACGAGCAGGGCGGCAACGTCACCGCCGAGCGCCTCGGCGGCGGCCTGCGCCGCCGCGTCGTAGGTCTCCGCGAGCGACAGTGGCTCGCCGAGCAACGTCGCGATGCGGTAGAAGCCGCGCTGCACGCGCGCCTGGCGTGTCGTGTCTGCGAAGCTCTCGGCGTTGCGGAGCGCGAGCGAGGCGAGCGACGCGAACGCCTCGAGCATCTCGATGTCGGCGGCCGAGAACTCGCGGGTGCTGTCCCGCGCGCCGACGCCAAGCACGCCGAGCGTCTCACCGGCCCACACCATCGGCGCAACGAGCGCACGTGTGAACTCGGCGTACGCGGGATTCGGGATCGGATCCACGACCGCCGCTTCGTCATCCGAGCCGACCGGCCGCGCCTCGCGCAACGCCGCTCCGGCAAGTCCATGCGACGCCTCGAACTCGAATCCCACGAAGTCGTGCGCGAAGCCGTGCACGGCGGCGCAGCGAAGAATCCCGCGCTCCCGATCGAGCAGGTAACAGTCGGCGGCGTCCGCGCCGAGCAGCGTCGTCACCTGCTCGACGAGCAGCTCGAGGACGCTCTCGAGGTCGAGCTCGCTCGTGACGACCTGCGCCGCCTGGAGGAGAGCCGCCTGCTGCTCGAGTCTTTGGCGATTCTCGGTCAGGAGACGCGCTGTCCGAAGTGACGCACCGACCTCGTCTGCGACGGTGTTGACGAGGAACGTCTCGCCCGCGTCGAGCGGTGTCACGCGCTCGGCGATCAGAATGCCGATTTGCTCGCCATGCGCCACGATCGCCGTTCCGTAGCCGGTCGCGTCACTGAGCACGATCTCCGTCCGGTCGAGGCGAAGAACCCGCGCGAGCTCTACACATGCGACATCGATCACACTCTCTGGATCGAGCTCCGAGCGAATGCGACGGGTGATTGCAGAGACGGTCTGCTCACGGCTGAGGGCATCCGAGAGGGCCGACGAGGAGCGAAGCCGTTCCAACGCGAGCGCGGCCTCGGCAGCCAGCGCGCGCAGAAGCGTCAGCTCCTCGGGCAGGAACGCCCGCTTGACGTCGGTCGATACAACGGCGAGCACGCCGATCACCCGATCCTCAGCGATCATCGGAATCCAGGCGCCGCTCTCCGCGCCGACACGCTCCACGAGTTGCGCGCTCACGAGCGTCGAGCTCCCGACGTCATACACCGTGACCGGAGCCGCATCGAAGACGGCACTCGCGATTCCCGAGGGCTCGCCGCGCAGGTCGACCCGAAGCGCTCCCCACCAAACGGCCTCGCTCCCGGCGAGCTCGCCGTATATCCCTTCGCCGATGTCACCGTCGGCCGAGACGACGACCATCCCCGCGAAGCCCACCCCGAGCAGGTCGGTCACCTGGCGCACGAGCGGCTTCGCGACCGCGACCGGCGAACCGGCTCGACCGAGGGCGTGCGAGAGCTCCGCGACAGCCGCCAGCTCACGATCGCGGGCCGAGACGCGCTCCTCCGCCGCCTGCGTCCTGCCGATGCCGCCGATCAGAAACGCGCGGTCGCCCCAGCGACCGAGCAGGAGGAGGGCTGGCAGGAGGACCACGAGCACGGCGACGAACGAGATCCAGAGGTGCCCGTCGAACGGCGTCCGTTCGTAGACGACGAGGGCCCCGAAGATCGCCGCGCCTGCGGCGATGCCCGGAAAGACGAGGCCGACGGCGCGATCGAGCGGGTGTGCCTGCCGCCGCCCGCGCCAAAGCGCCGGCAGAAGCGCTGCCGCGACCGCGGCATACACGGCCGCGAGCAGCAGGAACGGCACGCCGTTGAAGAGGATTGCTCTGGATGCTTCTGACACTGGGACAGCAGATCGTACGCCGTCACTTCCGAGCGCACCGACGTATGGGTGCTGCTTGTAAAGATGGGCCGCTCGGCCTATTTCCCGGACGGGGCTCGAGCGATAGCGTCAACCCACTGGGCGATGCGCATCGCGGTGCGCCCACTCACGGCCATCTACCGCGATGTAGCGATCACGCGAGGCCCGCTGCCGACGACCCCCCGACGCAGCGGGCCTTGTCGTTTCGCGGGTGGCTCCAAACCTCACGGCTACGATGGCCGACGATGGTCAAGAAGGTCCTCCTTGCCTCTCCACGCGGCTATTGCGCCGGTGTCGAGCGTGCCGTCGAAACGGTCGAGAAGGCGCTCGACCTTTACGGGCCGCCCGTCTACGTGCGCAAGCAGATCGTCCACAACCTGCACGTCGTGCGTGACCTGGAGGCGCGCGGCGCCGTCTTTGTCGACGAGGAGACAGAAGTGCCGGAAGGCGAAACGGTCGTCTTCTCGGCGCACGGGGTCGCACCGTCCGTACACGCGAATGCCGAGTCGCGGCGCCTGAACACAATCGATGCAACGTGCCCGCTCGTCACGAAGGTGCACGTACAGGCGCGCCGCTACGCGGCCGACGGGTACACCGTCGTTCTGATCGGCCACGCGGGGCACGAAGAGGTCGTCGGGACTATGGGCGAAGCGCCCGATGCGATCGTCCTCGTCGAATCCGTCGCCGACGTCGACGCGCTGACGTTCCCTCCTGACCAGAAGCTCGCGTACGTGACACAGACGACGCTGTCGGTGGACGAGACCGGGGACGTGATCGCAGCGCTCCGGCGACGCTTCCCGGCGATCTACGCGCCGAAGAAGGAAGACATCTGTTATGCGACCTCCAACCGTCAGTGGGCGGTCAAGGAGATGCTCAGCGAGATCGAACTGCTGCTCGTGATCGGCTCACGCAACTCGTCGAACTCGAACCGACTCGTCGAGACCGCGCGCGCAGGCGGCATCAGCGCCTACCTGATCGACGACGAGACCGAAATCGACGAGCGGTGGACCGAGGGAGTCGACGTAGTCGGCGTCACCTCCGGCGCCTCCGCGCCCGAGAAGCTCGTCGGACGCGTCTGCGAGTGGTTCCGTGCGCGGGGCGTGACGCAGATCGAGCCCTACCGGCTTGTCAATGAGGACGTCGAGTTCCGCCTCCCGGTCGAGTTGCGCCGCGAGCTCGCGCTTGCCTCGAACCAGGACTGAACGCCGAGTTAAGCCGCTAAGACGGCTGCGCCGGTGCGCTCGAGGCTGAATCGGATGGGCAACGGTCTGCCCGGTAATCGCGAAAGCGCCATGACGGCAGAATCCACCGCCAACGGCCGTCCGCGGCGACGAGGTGCACGGTGTGGGTCAGCTTGAGGTTGCCCTTGAACGCGAGCCGGACGGCAACGGCCTCGCTGTCGACGAACTTCCCATTGCCAAGACCAATCGACTCCTTGGTCACTTTCACCACCTTGACCGTGAGCGGGCGAGCGACGATCGGCGTTCGCGTCTCGCACCCCACGTACTCGGCGAGCGGCGCGACGTGTTGATCGTCCGGGTGCAGGTCGCCCCAGGCTTTGGCGTACTGGTTATGCAGCAGCAGGTTCACGACCTTGACCGCGAACACGGAAGGGTCGGCCTTCGGCGCGGCGCCGTTGCCGCCGCAGCCGGCGAGCAACACGCCGACGAGGAGAAGGAGGACGGCCGTGCGCATGACGATCAGCATACGACCGGACGACCGAATTGGATCTTCAGGTCCTCTCGACGCGGAGCTCACCGGCGAGCAGCGCGGACGCGAGCGTCTCGGCCTGGATCCGCTCGCCGAATCGCTCGATGAGCACGACGTCGGGCACCCACAGACGGATGCGGTCGGTCACGTCGAGCCCAGACTCCTTGCGGAGAACGTTCACCTCGTGAATGAGGTCGTACAGCCGCCCTTCGACCCGCAGCTCGTCGTCGAGCGCGTTGTCAAGCGCGACGGTGACGCCGTCGGCACTCGCAACCTCCCACCCTTCGCGTCCGACGCGTTCGACGAGCACCTCGTCGGCTTCGAGTACGTGATCGCCGACCTGGAAGCGACCGTCGCCGAGGTCCACGAACTCGCCGCGAGCGAGCCGCTCGCGCACGTCGCGCAACCGTGCGCCGAGTTTCGGCCCGAGCACGGGCAGATTCGGCTTGACGCGCAACTCGGACGCCTCGACTTCACCGAACTCGACGTCCTTCACGCGCAACTCCTCGGCGATCTCCTCGACATGGCTGTGCGCTCGGCCCGATGCACCCGCGACGACGAGCCTGCGAAGCGGTTGGCGCAGCTTCAGCCCGGATGCTGAGCGGGCCTGGCGCCCGAGCTCGACGACCTTTCGAACCTCGGCTATCTCGGCGAGCAACTCTCGGTCGGGCGCGTCGACCTCAGGCCAAGGCGCTAGATGCACTGAGGCGGGGCCGTCGGGGACGAGGTTGCGCCAGAGATGGTCGGCGAGAAACGGCATCACCGGGGAGACGACGCGAAGTGACTGCACGAGTGCGAACCAGAGCGTCCTGAACGCTGCCTCGTCGAATGAGTAGAAGCGTCGGCGCGAGCGTCGGATGTACCAGTTCGAAACGTCGTCGACGAACGCATCGAAGGCGCGGATCACGTCGACGGTCAGCGTCGCCTCGTACGCGTCTGTCGCTTCGGCGACGAGCAGCTTCGTGCGTTCGACCAGCCAGCGGTCGAGCGGGCGCAGGTCGCCCTCCGGCTCGAGGTTCGCCCACTCCGGGGCGAACCCCTCGATGTTGCCGTAGTCGATGAGGAACTTCATCGAGTTCCAGTACGTGAGGAGCTTGCGCTTGATCTCGTGGCCCGGCCCGTAGCCGAAGAGGAGGTTGCGATCGGGGGGCTGCGCGCAGTACTGCCAGCGCATCACATCCGCGCCCATCTGCGCGAATGCATCCTCGGCCTGGATCATGTTCCCCCACGAGCCGTGCATCTCGCGCCCGCCCTCGTCGAGCATTTTCTCGTAGCCGAGCACGCGGTTGTACGGGGAGCGTCCGATGAGAACGACCGACATGAAGAACTGCGAGTAGAACCAAAGGCGGATCTGCTCGCGCATCTCGGTCACCCAGTCGGCCGGGAACCATTTTTCCCAATAGGCGTGATCCGGCAGGTCGGCCGTCGTCAGGCCACGCGCCGCGCCGGTGCCGTAGCCGCCGTCGACCCACTCCGCGTTCTCCCAGCCGAGCGTCGAGAACGGGACGATGCCGGCGTCGAGCCAGACGTCCCCGACTTCGGGGATCCGCGTCACGACCTCGTCGCAGGCTTCGCAGCGAATCGGCACGCGGTCGACCCACGGCCTGCGCAACTCCTCGAGTTGCTCGAGGCCCTCGGTTGCGCGCTCGGCGAGCTCGGCTTTCGAGCCGACGACGTTCAGGTGCCCGCAGCTGCACGGATAGAACGGCAGAGGCAGCCCGTAGTAGCGGCGCCGCGAGATGTTCCAGTCGCCCATGTTGCGCAGCCAGTCGTCCATGCGCTTGCCCATGTACTCCGGCACCCACTGCACCTTTGCGTTTTCCTCGAGCAGCTTGGGCCGGATCTCATCCACCGAGATGAACCAGTCGTCGGAGAGTCGGAAGATCAGCGGCGTGTCGCAACGCCAGCAGTGCGGAAAGGCATGGGTGTAGAGGCCCGCCTCGACGAGGAAGCCCGTCTCTCCGAGTCGCCCGATGATCTGATCGGCTGCGTCTGAGGTCGAGAGCCCGTGCAGCCATCCGTAGTCGTCGTAGAAGCGTCCCGACTCGTCGACCGGCGTCAGCACAGGAAGGTCGTGCACCTTCGAGAGCTCGAAGTCCTCGCCGCCGGCGCCCGGTGCGATGTGCACGATGCCGGTGCCCTGGTCCATCGTCACGTCGTCCCACGGGATGATGCGATGTTCGACGTTTGCGCCGGGGCCGAGATCGTCGAACGGCCCGCGGTAGCGCAGGCCGACGAGGTCGGCGCCTTTGACCCGCTCGACGTAGGTCTCGTCGGGGAAGCGCTTGACCGCGACCCACTCACCGTTCTCGCGCCGGCCATACTCCTCGTCGGGATGCACTGCGGCGGCGACGTTCGCCGGCAGCGTCCACGGCGTCGTCGTCCAGATGACAATCGATTGGCCCGGACGGTCGAGTAGCGGGAAGCGCACCGAAAGCGAGGGGTCGGCCCGGTCCTGGTACACGCCGGACTGGGTCAACTCATGCTGGGAGAGCGACGTGCCGCAACGCGGGCACCACTCGGTCGAGCGGTGGCCCATGTAGAGCCAGCCGCGGTCGTTGACGATCTTCAGGAACTTCCAGATGTACTCGATGTTCGTGTCGCTGAAGGTGAAGTAGCTGGCGTCCCAGTCCATCCACTGCCCGAGCCGCTTCGAGCCGCGGGCCAGGTCGTCGGACGACCGAACGACGACTTCGCGGCACCTGCGCGCGAATTCCTCGAGACCGAACTCCTCGATCTCGCGTTTCGAGTTGAGTCCGAGCTCACGTTCGACGCCGACCTCGATCCAGAGCCCCTGGCAGTCGAAGCCGTTCTGGAACCGCTGGTCGAAACCGCGCAGCGCCTTGTAGCGCTGAAAGACGTCCTTCAGCGTTCGGCCCCAGGCGGTATGAACCGCGAGCGATTTGTTGGCGGTCACCGGCCCGTCGATGAACGACCATTTCGGCCCGCCGCGGTTCCTCTCACGAAGCTGCTCAAATGTCCCCTCACGCTCCCAGAGGTCGAGGATTTCCAGCTCGAGGCTCGGATGATCGGGCTTGTCCGACAGGGGAGAGAACATGCTTCGATCGTAGCGAGGCGGGAACAAACGTTTGGCAGCCGTCGTTTACAAGGTCGTACGTCCCACACGAAAGGAATGCACGTGGCAACTATTGCAACCAGCGAAACATTCGAGACCGAGGTCATCAAGAGCGACGGGAAAGTCATCGTCGACTTCTGGGCCGAGTGGTGCGGGCCGTGTCATGCGGTCTCGCCGGTGCTCGACCGGATCGCGGACGAGCATCAGGTGAAGCTCGTCAAGGTGAACATCGACGAGCATCAGGACCTCGCGCTGCGCTACGGCGTCGCGTCGATTCCCTTCATGGTGCTGTTCGAGAACGGCGAGCCGCAGGCATCTGCGATCGGCGCCATGCCGAAGGGCTCGCTCGAGAAGGCTCTCGGCCTGTCAGAGGCGTAGCGGGCGGAGGGCTTCCGCCCTCTGCCTGTTTCATTCTCAGTCGTCTTCGAGAAACGAGAGAAACGCGAGGTGCTTGGCGAGGTAATCCTCGATCGCTCGCATGCCGCTCTCAGCCCACGCCTCGAGCCAGTTTCCCGAGAGGTCGTCTTCGATCCGATGGAGGATGCCGCAATCGTCCATTGACGGATCCTGGACTCCGGACCGGACGGCTGCATGAGCCGATCGGCCCATCTTCGAGATTCAGAAAGCCCACGACCCGGGCATAGTCCCGGGTCGTGACGACGCTCTTCATCAATCCGAGATCGGGGGACGGCGGCGCCGGCGAGCTCGTCGAGGCCGCCCGCGGGCGCGGGATCAAAACTCACGTCCTCGGACGTGGGGATGACCTCGAGGCGCTTGCTCGAGGCGCAGATGACGACGCGCTCTCGATGGCCGGCGGCGACGGATCGCTTGCGGTCGTCGCCGCGGTAGCGATCGAACGCGGACTGCCGTTCGCGTGCATTCCGTTCGGGACGCGCAATCATTTCGCTCGGGACCTCGGGCTCGATCGGGATGACCCGATCGGTTCGCTGGACGCCCTGGTTGACGGCGAGGAGCGCCTGGTCGACGTCGGTCGCGCAAACGACCGCCTCTTTTTGAACAACGTCTCGCTCGGTGTCTACGCGAGGCTCGTGCACCGTCGCGAGCACCATCGACGCAGAAGCAATGCGTTCGCTCGGCTTCGGGCGCTCGCGATCGTGGCGTCGCACCGCAATCCCGTCGACATCACGGTCGACGGGGAGCAGATCGAGTCACGCGTCGTGCTCGTGTCGAACAACGCCTACACCCTCGACATGCTTTCGATCGGCGAACGGGAACGTCTCGACGAAGGCTGCCTGCATCTGTACGCCCCAACCGGGGTCCTGCGATCGAGCTGGACGGAGCGTCGAGGAGCAAGCTTCACCGTCGACGCGCGCGAGGGCCGGTTGAGCGCCGCGATCGACGGCGAGCCCGAGACTCTCGAGACGCCGATCGAGTTCCGCGCGGAGCCCGGCGCGCTACGGATCCTCGTGCCGCGCAGCCCAGGCGCGTAGCACGAGCTCCTGACCGGGGAACGCCATCTCACCGGGCAGGTCGTCGAATGCGAACCACCGGAGCTCCGCGACGTCGTCGGCAGCCACCGGCTCGCCGTCGCCGCGCACGATCCACGTGACCGAGAATACGTGGCGGCCTGCGTAGGGCTCGATGTCGATGCGCATCAGCTCTACCGGCTCGACCTCGAGGCCGGTCTCCTCGGCGAACTCCCGCCGCAAGCCGTCGAGCGGCGCCTCGGTCTCGTGGAGGAATCCGCCCGGCAGATCCCAGTGCCCTTGCCGTGGCTCGTTCGCCCGCCGGGCGAGCAACACGCGGCCGTCACGCTCGAGGATCCCCTGGACGCCGGGGATCGAATTCGCGTAAAAGTGCTCCCCACATCGTTCGCAGACGACGCCTTCTGTCGCCGGGGTGAGATTTCCCCCGCAGCGGGGACAAAACCGCCAGCTCTCGAGGAAGCCCATGCATGCAACTGTAGGAGAACCACTCTGATGCACCACGAATCGATCGGGAACGACTGATGGAGCGCGTCGTCCTCCTCCACTCCGCGCTCGGCGACTCACGCCTCTGGAAGCGCCAGGTGCCGGTGCTCGCCGCGCGGTTCGACGTCGTCGCGCCCGACCTTCCTGGCTGGGGCGACACGCCGATGCCGACCGAGCCGTTCTCGCTCGTCGATGTCGTGGCGGAACTGCTCCCCGGCAACCTTGTCGGTAATTCCTTCGGCGGTGCGGTCGCGCTCAGGACTGCACTCGCGCATCAGGACCGGGTGAAGCGGCTCGTGCTCATCGGTGCGGGGCTTCCCACGTGGGACTGGACCGAGGAGATGCGCGACTACTTCACCGCGGAGGAGGCGGCAATCGACGCCGGCGACCTCGACGCCGCGACCGACGTCAACCTCCGATTCTGGGTCGCACCGGAGCACTGGGACGAGGTGCGCCCCCAGCAACGCCGGGCCCTCGAGTTGCAGACCGCGCACGAGGAGCCCGAGGCGCTCTGGCCCGCGTTCGGGGCGCTCTCGTCCCTCCACGTGCCGACGCTCGTGATCGTCGGCGACGACGACAAGGCGGATTTTGGCGCGATCGCCGAGCATCTCGCACGGGAGATCCCCGATGCCGATCTCGCGATCGTCGCGGGCGCCGGCCACCTCGTCGGGCTCGACCAGCCCGAGGAGTTGAACGCGCTCCTGCTCGAGTTCTTGTTGGACTGAGAGGTCCGGACGGGACTCTGCAGGACATGGCCGAACCCGGGCGGCACATGGGTACCCATCCCCATGCCCCATGGGTACCCATGCCCCGAGGACATCGGGGCTAGGCCATCTGGGGCTAGGCCATCTGGGGCTAGGCCATCTGGGAGATGACCGCGTCGGATAGCCGCGGCCACGCGTCCGCCGCCCAGTCACCGAACGCGAGGTCGGTAAGGCAACCGAGTGCGATGCCCGCGTCCGGGTCGATCCAGAGAAACGTGCCGCTCCGCCCGAAGTGGCCGAACGTTCGCGGCGAGTTTCGCGCGCCGGTCCAGTGCGGCTGCTTGCCGTTGCGCAACTCGAGCCCTAGCCCCCAGTCATTCGGATCCTGCCGGCCGAAGCCGGGCAAGACTCCGCCGAGCCCGGGGAACTGCACCGTCGTCGCCTCGGCGAGCGTCTCGGGAGCCACGCGGTGCGGATCCTGCAGCTCGCGTGCCAGCGCGAGCAGGTCGCCGATCGTTCCCGAGGCGCCCGACCCCGCCGATCCCTGGAGCACGACCCCTGTGGCCCGCCACGTCGCCGCGAAGTACTCGGTGAACGGCATCTCGGCGCGCTCCTCGACGAGCGCGGCAGCGACTTCGAAGCCGTAGTTCGAGTAGACGCGCCTTGAACCGGGCCGCCCAATTGGCGCCCCCCGCTCGAACGGGAGACCCGACGTATGTGCCAGCAGGTGCCTCAGCGTCGAGCCGGGAGGCCCGGCGGGCTCGTCCAGGTCGACAAGGCCCTCCTCCGCAGCGACGAGAACCGCGACCGCGGTAGCAAGTTTCGTCACAGACGCCCACGGAAAACGGCGGTCTTGATCGCCGTAGGTGGCCTCGACCGCACCGGTAACCCCGACGGCCGCATGCTCCGACGGCCAACCGTCGATCTGGCGGAGCGCATCCACGAACGGCGAGACTAGCGATGGGTGGACAGGCAACTCATCTCATCGGGGGCGGCGTTCGAGAATCGCGTCGGCTATTCACGCGCGGTTCGCGTCGGCGATCGCGTGTGGGTCTCCGGGACGGCACCGATCATGCCCGAGGACGCTGACCCTCCTGTCGGCGCGTACGCGCAGGCTCGAATCTGCCTCCAGATCATCGAGGCCGCACTCGTCGAAGCCGGCTCGTCGCTGGATCATGTCGTCCGCACCCGCATCTTCGTCACCGACGCGGCGCTCATCGACGAGGTCGGCCGTGCGCACGTCGAAGCTTTCGCAACGGCGCGGCCCGCGACGACCGGTCTCGTCGTTGGGCTACTCGACCCGCGGTGGCTTGTTGAGATCGAGGCAGAAGCGGTGATACTCCCATCGTGAAGCAGATCTTCCCACCGTCGATCACCGGCAAGGGCGCAGCGGGGCCGAGTGGCTCCGAGGCAAGCGTGCTCGAGCATGCATTCGGCAAGAGCGACCCGTTCACGCTCGGCGTCGAAGAGGAGTACATGCTGCTCGACCCGGAGACCTGGGATCTCGTGCAGCACATCGACTCGGTGCTGGCGGCGGTCGAGCACGGCGAGCACGAGGAGCGCATCCATGCGGAACTGATGCAGTCGGTGCTCGAGGTCACCACACCTGTTTGCCGCAACGCGGGCGACGTGATGCACGCGCTTGCGCAGTTGCGCGGCTACGTGGCCGAGATCGCCCGGTCCGAAGGCTGCCGGTTCGGCTCGGCGGGGACGCACCCGTTCAGTCTCTTCGAGCGCCAACGGATCACCGCGCGCGACCGCTATCGGCAACTCGTCGATCAGCTCCAGTACATCGCCCGGCGCGAGTTGATCTTCGGCATGCATGTGCACGTTGCGATCGACGATCCGGAGAAAGCGATCCAGGTGATGAACGGGCTGCTCGTCCATCTACCGCAGATGCTCGCGCTCTCGTCATCGTCTCCGTTTTGGCGCGGCGAGCCGACCGGCCTCTCCTCGAGCAGGCAGATGGTGTTCGCCGCGTTCCCGCGCTCGGGGCCGCCGCCGCGATTCAAGGATTACGCCGACTTCGCCGACGTCGTCGGCCAACTCGAGCGCACCGGCTGTATCGCCGACTACACGCACATCTGGTGGGACATCCGTCCGCATCCGCGGCTCGGGACGATCGAGATGCGTGTATGCGACGCCGTCACGCGACTCGAAGACGTCGTCGCGATCACCGCCTTCTTCCAGGCGATCGTGAAGATGTACTGCGAGTACTACGAGGCCGGCAAGCAGATCCCCACCTGGCACCGGATGTTGACGACCGAGAACAAGTGGCTCGCGGCGCGCTACGGGTTGGAGGCGCCGATCATGGATCTCGCGACAGGGCGGCGGAACCGTGTCTCGGTCTCGCAGCTGATCCGCCGGACGCTCCGCGACGTCGAGCCGCACGCACGCGAGCTCGGATCGGAACGCGAGCTCGAGGGTGTCCGCGAGATCCTCGCGCGCGGCAACGGCGCCGACCGTCAGCTGCGCGTCTGGAACGCGAATCGGGACATCGTCGAGGTCGTGCGCGAGATCTCGCTCGCAACCGAAGAAGGCGCGGTGAAGGGCGGCGTCGATAAGGTCATCGCGGCGGACTAGATAATCAGCCGAGCTTCCAGAGCTTTGCTCCGTCGGGCGAATACCCGAGAGCGAGTGCACGCACTGCGGTCCGCGACGTGATCTTCCGCGCGCCGAGATCGAGGATCGCGACCGTCTCACCGTCGGCGAGCGCGATTCGGTTGCCGTCCGGCGCGAGCGCCGAGCTCGTCCCCTGACCGAGAAACCAACCGACGAGGCCGATCCGGAACGCGGTCTTCACGGTGCGCGCCGCGACGTCGATCGCGACAACCCTGCCGTACCGCGGGCTCACCGCCCAGAGCGTCTTGCCGTCGGCGGAGAGTTGCAGCGTCCAGGTCGTCGCGGCGCCATAGTCGCCCGTCCCGGGGAGGTCGATGCAGCGCGCCGTGCTCGATTTCAAGTCGAGCTCGTGGATCATCGCCCCGCCGTTCGAGCCGATGAAAACGGTGAAGAGGAATTGGCCGTTCGCAGATGCGAGGCGTGAGAATGGCTGGCCCCAGATCGTGCCGGACTCATGCGGGTCTTTCAGCGGCTGTGCCTCGAGCACGCCGGATGCAAGATGCGCGAGCCTGACCTGATAGCCGCCCGTCACGAGATAGTGGATGAGGAAGAGGTTGTCGCCGCGGAGGGCGTCGAAGTCCCACTGCTTCCCGTCGACGTGAACCGTCTGCCGGCCGGCCGGCGACACCACGATGAACGTTGCACCGCCGTTGTCAACCTGCTGAAGCACAGCGCGTGTCCCGTCCTGGGACGCGCCGTCCAATCTGTACCCCGCCGGGACCGCGACGCTTTGCACCTTCGTGCCGAGCGTGAGGTCGTACCACTCCACCACCTGACCCTCGAGATGTACCAGGTAGTTGCGCGCGTTCACACCCGCGGGCAGCGCGAACTTCGCCTTACCGGTCGTCAGGTCGACGACGGTGACAGGCCGGTCCGCCGCTGTCCGGAACCCCATCAGCGTTCCGTGGGCGAGCGTGAACTGGCTGGGCGCGCAGTTGAGCGGCGAGCAGGCGGCGGCCCGGCCCGCTGCGGGCAGCAGGAGGGCGGCGGCGGCGAGGACGAGCGCGAGTCTCTTCATGCCTGGACTACGCGAGCGGGACCCGGAGAGGTCCCGGGCGCGTATGGACCTCATGCGCCTTCTTCGTCGTACAGTCAAAGGGTGTCAGAGCGCGCGTGGATCCGCGGAGCCCAGCGCGGGTCGGTCGCCGACCTCGAGCGCCTGTTTCGCGAGCACTGGCCGCGGGCCTATCGCGCAGCCCACCTCGTCACGGGTGACGCTGCTGCCGCCGAGGACATCGCGCAAGAGGCGTTCCTCGCCGCCATGCGACATCTCGACCGCTTCGACCGCCGCAAGCCGTTCGCACCGTGGCTGCATCGGATCGTCGTCAACCGCGCGATCGACTGGACGCGCGCGCGGAAGCTTCGCGCCGAGGTCGAGCTCGGCGACTCGGTCGCAGGACAGCCCGCAGCCGACCAAGACGGCTCCACGCTCAGCCGGATCGGCGAGCTCGCGCCTGAGCACCGCGCAGTCGTCGTCCTCCGCTACGTGCTCGAGTACACGCCCGGCGAGATCGCGGAGCTGCTCGACCTGCCGCGCGGAACCGTCAACTCACGCCTTCGCCGCGGCCTCGACCGGATGAGAGAGGACGCCGAATGAGGGCGGCCGAGGAGCGCGCGTGGGAGGTCGTGAGACGTGCCTACGAGGAGCGGACGCCCGAGGTGCACGCGCGGCGGTCACGCTCGCGAATCGTCGTTGCGGTCGCAGTCGCGGTCGTCGGCGCGGTCGTCGCCGCGGTGCTTTCTCCGCCCGGGCGCGCTGTCTTCCATCGCTTCCGCGAAGCCGTCGGGATTCAGCGGGCCGCGCCGGCGCTCTTCTCGCTGCCGGCCAAGGGACGGCTGCTCGTCGTCTCGCAGCGGCGCGGCGGCGTATGGATCGTCCACGACAACGGCTTGAAGCGCCGCCTTGGCTCCTTCGACGACGCCGAGTGGTCGCCGCACGGCCGCTTTCTCGTGGCGACGAGGCGGAATGAGCTCATCGCGCTCGACGAGAGCGGCTACGTCCACTGGTCCCTGACGCGACGGGGTGTGCGTGCGCCACGGTGGGAGGGCACGACGACCGACACACGGATCGCGTATCTCTCGGCGAGCGGTCTGCGCGTCGTCGCCGGCGACGGGACCGGCGATCGTCTGCTCGATCGCAACGCGACGAGCGTGCCGCCTGCGTGGAATCCCGCGCGGCTTCACACACTCGCATACGTCGCCCGAGGCACCGTCGTCCTGCAGGCACTCGACAAGGGCACGCTCGACTGGCGTACGCCGATCGATCTGCACCCGTCCGATCTCGAGTGGTCTTCAGACGGAAAGCTGCTCGCCGTCGTGTCGCCGGGGCGCATCGTGATCCTCGATGCAGCGGGCTCGGTTCGGCGCACCGTGTCGATGCTCGGGGCGCAACTCATCGAAGCGTCGTTCGCGCCAGGCTCGCATAAGCTCGCGATCGTCGAAAGGCGCGCGGCCCGCAGTGAGGTGCGCGTCGTCGACGTCGACCATCCGGGCCAGGCGCGGCTCCTCTTCGCAGGTCCCGGGGTCTTCGGCGATCTCGCCTGGTCACCGAATGCGAAATGGCTCCTCGTCGCATGGCCGACCGCTGACCAGTGGCTGTTCCTCCGCGGCAGCAACGTGCATGCCGTCGCGAACATCAAGGCGCAGTTCCCGCGCGCCGACGGCAAAGGTGCGACGCTGCACCTCGCGGGCCGCTGGTGCTGCCGTTAGGCTCGCGGCATGCTGTCGGTGGGTGACCGCGTCCCGGACGTAACGATCTTCCTCGGCCCGAACGAGCCGATGACGATGCTGGAGTTGCTCGAGGACGGGCCGAAGCTCCTCGTCTTCTATCTCTTCGACTGGTCGTCCACCTGAACGAATGAGATGGAGCTCCTGCGTGACAGGAGAGCGGACTTCAAGGCGGCAGGCGTGCCGCCGATCGGCATCTCACGTGACTCGCCCTGGACTCACATCGCCTGGACTCAGGCGCTTGACCTCAACTTCGGCCTGCTCTCCGACTGGAACGGCGAGGCCATCCACGCCTTCGGGATCACCCAGGAATTTCGCGGCCTGAAGGACGTCGCAGAACGAAGTGCGTTCCTGATCGACGCGGACGGGATCGTGCACGGAGCCTGGCACTACGGCACGAGCGAGCTGCCCGACATGGACGAGCTGCTCGAGGCGTGCCGGATTTTGAGTTCGTCTGCCCGGTCTGCGTAAAGTTGGCAGATGGACTCAGCAACCACCGCGGCGCCGGCCGAGGAACGCACCTCCGGCGCACTCACAATCGGTCTGCTCGCGATCGTCCTCGTCGTCGCGGCAATCTTCGCCTTCTCCTCATCCGCACTCGTGCCGAATCATTGGTACGCCGTCTTCAAGTTCGTGCACGTCACCTTCGCCGTCATCTGGATCGGCGGTGGTGCCCTTCTGACGATCCTCGCCCTCGTCGCACAGCGGAAGTCCGACCCGATGGAGGTTGTGCTCGTCGCACGCCAGGCGGCCCTCGTCGGCGAAAAACTCTTCGCGCCGGCAGGGCTCATCGTCTTCTTGATGGGCGTCGCGATGATGATCAACTTCAACTGGGGCTGGGGCACGTTCTGGATCGACGCCGGCCTCGTGGGTTATGCGATCACCTTCGTCACGGGGATCGCCGTCCTCGCGCCGCTGGCGAAGAAGATCGAAGCCTCGGCGGAGGGACACGGCCCGACCGACCCGAGGACGATGGCGCTGATCAACCGCATCCTGCTGGTCGCGCGGGTCGACGTCGCGATGCTCTTCCTCGTGATCGCCGACATGGTCACGAAGCCGTTCAGCTAAGCCTCTAGACGTCAGCGAGTTTTGTGGTCGGGGCCGCAAGGCCCCGATCACATACCCATCGCGTGATACCCGCTGTCGACGTAGAGCGTCGTCCCGGTGACGTTGCGCGCGCCGTCACCGAGCAGATACGCGGCGGCGGAGGCGACGTCTTCCGCGTCGACATGGCGGTGCAGTGGAGAGCGCTCCTCGACGATCGACTCCATCGTCGGGAAGCCTGCGATCGAGCGAGCAGCAAGCGTCCGCACCGGGCCGGCCGAGATCGCGTTCACGCGGATGTTCTTCGCGCCGAGATCCCACGCCAGGTATTTGACCGACGAATCGAGCGTCGCCTTCGCGACGCCCATCACGTTGTAGTGCGGCACCGCTCGTTCTCCACCGAGATACGTCATCGTGAGGACCGAGCCACCGCCTGCAGCCTCGAGCAGCGGCTCGGCGGCGCGCGTCGTCGCGACGAGCGAGTACGCGCTCACGTCGATCGCCATCCAGAACCGGTCGCGGGGCGTGTCGGTGAAGCGGCCCTCGAGATCCTCGGCCGCGGCGAACGCCACCGAGTGGACGAGGATGTCGAGCTTGCCGCCGAACGCGTCCCCTACCTCGGAAAACACGCGGTCGATCGCCGCATCGTCACGGACGTCGAGCTCGGTGACGAGCTTCGCCCCGACCGAGTCGGCGAGGTCGCGAACGTTCTTCTCGATCCGCTCGCCCTGGAAGGTGAACGCAAGCTCGGCGCCACCGTCTGCGAGACGCTTCGCGATCGCCCACGCGATCGACCGCTTGTTGGCGACACCGAGGATGAGAGCTTGTTTTCCGGCGAACATTGACCGCGACTCTAACGTCCGTCGGGTACTGTGCGGCACCTTGCGTCGCGGTCTGCTGCTCTCGGGGGTTTTTGCACTACTCGCGGCGTCTGCTGCCTCGGCCGCGCTGCAACCGATCCGCCGAGATGGCCGGGAGACTTCCCTGCCGCGGGTCCGCGCGGGTGTTCTGACCGTGCCGAACGCACGCCGGCATGGTCTGACGCGTGTGATCGTGCGGCTCTCAGCGCCCCCACTCGCCGCCTGGAGCGGCAACCGGTCACTCTCGTCGACATCGCGGGCGCACCACCTGGACATCGGTAGCACCGCGTCGCGGGCCTACCTCGCGAAACTCGCGCGCCTTCAGGACGCCGGCGTCGCGCAAGTTCGGGCGGCCATTCCGCAGGCCCGGTTCCAGGAACGGTTCTCGATCCTCCTCGACGGCATCACCGTGCAACTGCCGGCAAGGGCGCTTCCGAAGTTGCTCTCACTGAGCTCGGTGAACAAGATCTATCCGAGCCTCACGTACCTGCGCACAATGGACCGCGGGCCATCCGTGATCCACGCGACCGACCTGCAGGCGGCGAGTGGCGATAAGGGCCAGGGGATCAAGATCGGCGTCGTCGACACGGGGGTCGACTCGTCGAACCCGTTCCTCAACCCGACCGGCTTCACGTACCCCGTGGGCTTCCCGAAAGGGAACACGAAGCTGACAACCGCGAAAGTGATCGTCGCCAAGGTGTTCCCAGGCCCGGTGCGCGACGCGTCAAGCACGAAGGCGTTCGACCCGACCGAGCCGCACGGCACGCACGTCTCCGGGATCGCAGCTGGCGACGAGGGCACAACCGCGCCCGCCGGGGTCGATCATCCGGCGACGTCGAACCTCTCGGGCGTCGCACCCAAAGCATGGATCGGCAACTACCGGGTCTTCACGATCCCGACCCCGCTTGGCCATGAGGCCGACACCCCGGAGATCGTCAAGGCGTTCGAGGCTGCGGTCACTGACGGCATGAACGTCATCAACTTCTCCGGCGGCGGTCCTGCCACCGACCCGGCGAACGACGCGATGAATGAGACGGTGCACAACACGGCGCTCGCCGGCGTCGTTCCCGTCATTGCTGCGGGCAACGACCGCGAGGACTTCGGCCTCGGCACCGCGGGCTCACCGGGCACCGCACCCGATGCGATCGCGGTCGCCGCGGTCTCGAACTCGCATGTCTTCGCCCCTGCGCTCAGCGTCGTCGGCGGCCCGCCGTCGCTCGGTGCGATGCCGATCCAGGCCGCTGCCGGGCTGAAGCTTCCAGCCGGCTGGTCGACGCTCGACCAGACCGTGGTCGACGTCACATCCGTCGTCGGGACCGACGGGAAGCCGGTCGAAGCGCACCTTTGCGGGCCTGCGACCGATCCGAACTCTGGCCTCGGCACCCTGCCCAAGACGTCATTGAGCGGCAAGATCGTCGTCGTCTCGCGCGGGCTCTGCTCGTTCGTCTCGAAGGCGGAGCGCGCATCGCTCGGCGGCGCGATCGGGATCATTCTCGTCGACAACCGCTTCGGCGAGGCGAACGAGATCCCGGTTCGGCTGCCGATCCCCGCGGGAATGATCTCCGACCTCGACGGGCAGCAGTTGCGCGCGTTCCTTGCCGCGAACGGGGGCCGTGCGTCGATCCGGGTCACCTCCGACATCCAGGAGATCCAGACGAACCGAAGCGGCGTGATCACGAGCTTCTCGTCCGCCGGCCCGACCGACTTCGGCCACGACCTGAAGCCCGACATCTCTGCCCCCGGCCTCGACGTCCTCTCATCCACGTCCGGGTCCACGTTCTCGGTCTACGCCGGCACGTCGATGGCGACACCGCACGTCGCGGGCGCCGCGGCCCTGCTCCTGCAGCAACATCCCGGCTGGTCGTCCTGGCAGGTCAAGTCGGCGCTGATGTCGACCGCCGGCCCCGCGTGGGGCGACAGCGCACGCACCCAGGAGGCGCCGGTGTACCTCGAAGGCGCCGGCCTCGCCAATGTGCTCGCCGCAAACGACCCGAAGGTCTTCACCGATCCACAATCGATGTCGTTCGAGAAGATCGACGTGTCGAACGGCGCGCAGCGGAAGTCGATGCTCGTGACGCTTACCGATGCGGGGAACGGCGCAGGCACCTACACCGTCGCCCTGACGCCGCAGGCGCAGAGCGCCGGGGTCACGATCGACGTGCCGAGCCCCGTCGTCGTCTCGCCGGGCGGCGATGTCGCCGTGCCGGTCGTGATCCGTGCTGCCGCGGGCGCGGTGCCCGGGGAGAACTACGGCTTCGTCGTCGTCAGCGGCAACGGCGTTCAGCGGCGTGTCCCCTACTCGTTCCTGATCGAGCGCCCCGCGTTGCGGGCGCTGACGGCCGTTCCGCTGAAGAAGCTCCAGACCGGAGACACCGCGGCCGGCACGAGTCTCGTGACCACCTATTGCTGCCCATCCGAGCCGTTCGGGCCGCCGCCGAACTACTCCGGCGCGCCGATGAACGAGGACGGCTCCGAGCATCTCTACTACAAGGACATCAACGAGCCGGTCGTGAACTTTGGTGTCTCGCTGCTCGCCCAGACGCCCGGGGCACTGATCGATCCGTTCGTGCTCGGCTCACAGGACGAGAACGACGTGCAGGGCTACGCGGGCACACCGACCGACGTGAACGCGCTGACGTATGACGCGAACCTCGACATCGGCGCCGCCGGTGCGCAGTTCCCGCGACTTCAGCGGTTCTTCGTCTCCGTCGATTCCCGAACCGACCCCTTCACCGACAAGCCGATGAAGGGCAAGTACCTGCTCAACTCGTGGGTCAACGACCTGACGCCTCCGTTCGTGCGCATGCTGACGACGCGCGTCTCGGCGGGACGTCCGCTGCTCGTCGGTCAAGCCGTCGACCTGGGTTCCGGCGTCGACCCGCTCTCGCTCGTCATCGCCTACAACAAGGCACTCGTCGGCGCGTCGGCTTACGACCCAAGCACCGGGCTGATCGTCTTCGGCATCCCGAACGCCGCGCCGAAGTTCAAGCCCGGCAAGGCAGCCGCGATCGTCTCCGCCTCGGACTTTCAGGAGGCGAAGAACATCAACACGGTCGGGAACGACCTTTTCCCGAACACGGCCTTCCTGCGCTCGAAGATCACGGTGGTGAACGGCCCGACCGTCACCTGGATCGAGCCACCGGCCCATGTCTGCGCGCTGAAGAATGATCGGCTCGTCGTTGTCGGCGGCTCGAACAGGCGGGTGAAGGAAGTGACGTTCCGTGACAACGGCAAGCGCATCGGCGCCGACAAGGGCGGCGGCGACGGCCTGTATACGATCGCATGGAAGACCGGCAAGCTGAAAAAGGGCGTCCACCACCTGACGGCGACGCTGCGCGACTCGGCGGGACATCGCGTCGCCGCCGGGCGCAAGTTCCGGGTCTGCAAGTAGCCCTGAAGACGGCGGTCGTCACCGGCGCATCGTCCGGCATCGGCGCCGAGCTCATCAGCACGCTGAGGGCGCGCGGGTGGCACACGATCGGGCTTTCGCGCACCGCGTCTCAGGCGGACGAGCACGAGGAGTGCGACGTCGCGGACCGCGCCGCGGTCGACGCGGCAGCGGAGCGCGTGCTCGAACGGCATCCGAGCATCGACCTGCTCGTCTGTAACGCAGGCATGCCCGCGCTCGGGAACTTCCTGACGGCGGCACCCGATCGCATCGAGCAGGTCATCCGGGTCAACTACCTCGGCTCGGTCTGGACAACACTCGCGTTCCTCCCCGGGCTCGGGAAGGGCTCGCACGTCGTGAACATCGTCTCGGTCGCGGGGACGGTCGCCTACGGCCCCTACGCGGCGTCGAAGCACGCCCAGCTCGCCTTCTCACGGTCGCTGGCTGTCGAGCTCGCGCCACGCGGCATCTCGGTGCAGACGGTCAACCCCGGCTTCGTCGAGACACCGGGCTTCCCGCAGGGAAACCGCTTCGGACCGATCTTCAGCCGCTTCGTCATCGAGCCGCAGCTCGTCGTCGACCGACTGCTCGACGCAGTCGAGAAGGACAAGCGCGAGATCTTCGTCCCGCGCTGGTACCGGCCCGCCGCCTGGATACAGGCGCTCGCGCCGGGCACGGTCGCCCGCCTCCGCGGGCGGAAGTGAGCGCGCTCGGCCGGCGCCTCAGGTGGGTGGGCGGCCGGCGATCGTCTCGAGCCATCCGGCGCGCCGGAGCACCTCCACCGCGACTTCTCGCACCGACTGCTCGCCGTCAACGGTGAGATCGAAAAGAGCGTGCGAAAGCGCGTTGCTGCGAATCTCGTCGGCCCGTCTGAGATGCCACCCCAACGCGCTTCCGACCTCGCGCGCGGAAAGCCGCTCGGCGATCGTCTCCTTCGACACCTCGAGCTTGTACGTGCAGCACTCCCTGGCGCTCGTTTCCAGGTTGTATGGCTCGAGGTGTCGCGGTCGCTCGATCACCCGCGGCAGCAGCAGGCGCTCGATGCCCGCGGCTGCGTAGATCGGCGCGACAGCTGCAAGCGCCTGTTCGGCCACGCGGGTGCCCTGCGGGTCGTCGTCCGGCTTGGGATGAAAGTACGCGAGCTCCGCGTCGATCATCGCCGCGCCGACCCCGCCCGCGTCAAGCAGCTCAAGGCACTCGAAACCCACCGACGACTTACCAGCGCCACAGGGACCTGTGATGACCAACACGTCGCGCACGATTCCGGGTCCTGAACCAGGCTGCAGAGTTTCAGCGCCCGTGGCGCTTCCTCGCCTTCACGGGGTCATCGGCGCGCCGCCACCGTCCATCCCCGAACTCATCGAACCCGTCGGCTGCGTCAATCCGGGAACGCTGCCAGGCGCGGTCGCAACCCAGATGCCCGCCGCGACGAAGCCGACGGCGAAGACGCGCGTCAGACGCGCGCCGCCTGGGAGAACCTTCTGCGCGAAGATCAGCGAGGCGACAACCACCATCCAGAGCAGGCTCATGACGCCGAGGGCAAAGAGGACGATCATCAAGCCCCAGCAGCAGCCGACGCAGTAGCCGCCGTGCTCGACGCCCATCCTGACCGCACCGATCCGGCCGTCACGCCAGCGGCCGAGCACGAAGTGGAGTGGGCTTCGGCAGTGGTTCAGGCAGACCGACTTGAGTGGCGTGAGCTCGTAGAGGCCGGCGAGGATGATCGCGCCCCCGGCGACGTACGGGCCGGCGCGATCCCACGCGAGGAACCCCGAGCCGAGGTGGATCACGAGGCGGTACAGGCCGTAGGCGACAAGCCCGTACGCGGCCCAGACGGCGAGGTAGCCGGCGGCGAACATCCACACCGGGACATAGCCGCGCTCACCGCGTGCGCGCTGGCTCGAGATCCGCCGGAAGAGCAGCACCATCGGCATCGCCGAGGGCAGCATCATCGCGGCCATCATCGTCACCCACACGCCCACGAACCAGCCGAACGCGCCGAGATCGGTTCCAGGGCCGCCGTCCATGCCGCGCATCCGCTGGACGGTCACGATCCAGGTCACGAGCGCGACCGCGACGACGACCGTGCCGACCAAGAACGGGTCGCGCCGAATCAGCCGGCCGCGTTCGAGTGTGCTCATCGATCTCCCCCGGCCCGGACCGTCAGTTCGACCAGTCGATCGGTGCGTAGTGCGCGTTCTTGCCCGAGTTATCCCACTGCATGCCGTGGTCCGAGTAGGTGCTCCCGGCATCGCCGACCGCCATCGCAACACCTGCCGGCGCGAACGGATGCGCGTTCGTGGCCCAGATCTCGCCGTCCGGGTTGATGCTCGGCACCGCCGACACGGCGAGCGACATCACGTCGTCCACGTGGATCGAGCGACGCTTGCCGTCGGCATGCCAGCGAATCGACGCGCTACGCGCGCCGAGAACCTCACCGATCAACGGAGCGAGATTTGCCATCACGCCGCCTGCGCCGCCCGTGAAGATCGCCTGCAAGCCCGCGCTCTGCTCCTCGGACGCCTGATCATCGAGATACAGCGCAACCTGCCAGTTCCCGTCGGCCATCGGACCTGGCGTACGCGCGATCAGGCCGACGCTCAGCCCGTCGAGCGACACGTCACCGAAGTTCCCCTCGTCGACGTGGAAGCCGAACGCGACCTCGCACGCGCCCTGGGTCGGCACCGACGTCATGGGCTGAAGCGGCGAGAACAGGCACGGACAGACGATGTCGCAGTTGCAGTTCTCGAAGTACTCACCTTGGACGCGCCAACTCGTCTCGGTGGCAGCCATCCCGACCTCCATTCGCGGTAGACGTCGACCCCGAGGCTAGACCACGAGCGGCGCCAAATCTACCCCGCGCGTCGTGCCCGCGTCGCCGGCCCGAGGCCGCCGAGCCCGTGCTCGAGCAGCTCATACGCCCGCTCGAGATCGGCCCGCAAGCGCCTCACTGCGGCCGGACCGTGCCTGCCCGCGAGCGCCTGCTTTCGCGCGCCTCGGAACACCTGTCGGTGCACGCTGATCAGCAGGCCGGCGGCGATACGTGCGTCGCGCTCGTCGGCGCCGATCTCACGCTGGATCGCATCGGCAAGCACCTGTGCAAAGTGCGCCATCACCTCGAGCTCCTTCGCCTGCAGCGCGGGCGACTCCTCGATGATCCGCGCGAAAACGGCAAAGCCAGGGCTGCACAGGCGCGGGCATTCGCCGACCTGGAGGCGCCGGAGCGCGGCGAGTATCGAATCTCCGGGCGCGCGGCTCGTGATCGCCTCGAGGAGCGCCGCCTCGCGACGCGGGATCTCGTCGAAGAACAGATCTTCCTTCGTCGGGAAGTAGTTGAAGACGGTCTTCTCCGACACCCCCGACGCAGCTGCGATCTCGGCGACCGTGACATGGTCGAAGCCGCGCACGGCGAAGAGGCGCATCGCTTCGTCGGCGATCTGCTGGCGCGTGTGCAGCTTCTTCGCTTCGCGCAATCCCACGGCGGCAGTGTATCCCGATTGTTACAGTTGCAGGAATCTTTCTGCGTCTGTAAGTTTGCTCGACTCAGCTTCGCCGGAAGGAGATCGCATGCTCGCTCGTCTCGCCCATTTCGTCGCCCGTCATCGCTGGCCCGTGATCGGAGTCTGGATCGTCCTCACGCTCTTCGGGGGCTTTGCCGCCGGCCGCGTCTCGAAGCGCTGGTACCAGAGCTTCTCGATCCCCGGGAAGTCTGCCTACGAGACGAACCAGCGCACGTTCAAGTCGTTCGGCGTCGGCGTGCGCCCGCCGACAGTCGTGGTCTTCCACACGAGCGGCGATGCGACGAAGAGCACCGCGATCCAGGCGGCGATGGGCCGGGCGGTAGCGGCGAACCCTGGTGCCTTGACGAGCTCGTACTTCTCGACCCGGCACAACCCCGCGTACGTCTCGCAGGACCGTCACACGGCATTCCAGGAGATCTATCCGGCTGGGTTCGCGAAGTTCGACACGAAGAGCGGTGCAGCGCGCACACGCGCCGCGGCTGCGCAGGGACTTCCGGCCGGGACGACCGTCGAGGTCACCGGCCATGATCCGCTCGAAGAGGCGAGCACGCACGGCTCGAGCGGCGGCCCGAGCGTTCTGCTCGAGGGCGTGATCGGAGGGATCGGCGCGCTCGTGATTCTGCTCTTCGTCTTCGGCACGCTCCCAGCGGTACTGATGCCGATCGCGGTCGCGATCGCCGCGATCCTCAACACGTTCACGTTGATCTGGGGCCTCACCTACATCACGAACGTGTCGATCATCGTGCAGTTCCTGATCGCACTGGTGGGACTCGGCGTGGCGATCGACTACGCCCTGCTGATGATCTTCCGCTTCCGCGACGAGCTGCGGGAGGGCGAGGACGTCGAGACGGCGCTCGTCGAGACGATGACGCACGCGGGTCGCTCGGTGATCGTGTCGGGCTCGACCGTCGCGGTCGGGCTGCTCTCGCTGGTCATCCTGCCGCTGCCGTTCATCCGCTCGATGGGCATCGGCGGCATGCTGATCCCCGCGGTCTCCGTGATCGCCGCGATCACCCTGCTGCCCGCACTGCTCGCCGTGCTCGGCGAGAACATCAACAGCATCCGGGTGATGCCGAAGCGCTTCGTGGACAGCGGCCATCCGGAGGACGGCATGTGGGGCCGCTGGGCGCGCCTCGTTTTGCGGCGCCCTTGGCCGGTGGCGATTGCCGGCATCGTGATCGTCGCCGTCCTCGCGGGCATCGGCACGCAGTTGAACCCGAACGAGTCGCAGCTGAAGAACTTCCCCGGAACCGGCAGCGCGATCGCCGGCCGGCAGATGCTCGCCGACGCGCACATCAGCCCCGGCGTGATGAAGCCGTTCGACGTACTCGTCGAGAACGGGGGCGATCCAAACGCGGTCGCCGCGAAGGTTGCCAAGGTTGCCGGTGTCACCGGTGCGGCGGTGCCCGCCGGGTGGCAGAAGGGCTCCGACTCGATCGTCGAGGCGTTCCCGGTCATCGACGGTGCCGCACCGGGCATCCAGGGCATCGTCGACCGCGTCAACGAGTCACTTCAGGGGACGCCCGGGACACTCGGTGGCCCCTCGGCAGTCGATCGTGACTTCGTCCATGCCATCTACGGCAACTTCCCCTACGTGCTTGCGTTCGTGCTCATTCTCACCCTCGTCCTGCTGGCGCGAGCGTTCCGCTCGATCGTGCTGCCGATCAAGGCGGCGATTCTCAACCTCGTCTCGCTCGCAGCCGCGTTCGGCATCGTCGTCTTCGTGTTCCAGGAGGGCCACGGCTCCTCGCTCTGGAACATCACGGCGACCCAGTCGATCACCGCATGGATCCCGCTGATGATCTTCGCGTTCCTCTTCGGTCTCTCGATGGACTACGAGGTCTTCATGCTCACGCGGATGCGCGAGGCCTACGACGAGACGGGATCGACCGAGCGGGCGATCGAGCTCGGGCTCGCTCGCACAGGCAAGCTCGTGACGAGCGCGGCGCTGATCCTCATGTTCGCGTTCCTCGTGCTCTCCGCGAGCCCGGGCTTCGAGATCAAGGAGTTCGCGATCGGACTCGCGGCGGGAATCATCTTCGATGCGACGGTGATTCGCGCGCTGCTCGTCCCGTCGCTGATGCGCCTGCTCGGCCCCGCGAACTGGTGGATGCCCGACTGGACGCGGACGGTGCTCTTCCTCGGCCCGCGTGAGGAGACGCCGGAGGTCGCGCCCGAGAGCGCGTGACCTTCGGCCCGGTCAGGGCCGGGTGAGGACGAACCAACCGGTGACCGCCTCGTAGGCGGGCGGGGCGAGGCCCAGCACACGCTGCCGCTCGTCGCCCTCGCAGCCGGCGAGATCGAGATACGCGTGCAGGTCGCGCGGCTCGCGCGTGACGATCTCGCGCCGTAGGACAAGATTGTTCGAATCGAAGAGGCCACGCAGGTCGGCATCGGAGAGCAGGCGCGAGGTCGTCGGATCGCGTGCTTGCTCGAACCGGGTGAGGTCGAGTGCCGCGAGCGGATCTGCGGGTGCGAGCTGGTCGGCGACCAGGATCGTCCCGCCCGGGCGCGTCACGCGCACGAGCTCAGCGACGAGGAGCTCCGGACGACGGGTGTGGTGCAGCGTCCGCACCGTGCACGCAAGGTCGAACGAGAACGGGTCGACGTCCAGATGCTCACCGTCTCCGACGACCACCTCGACGTTCGGCGGCGCCGTTGCACGCGCGCGATCGGCGAGTTCCTCGTCGATCTCCACCGCAACCACCGCGTGGACACGCGGCGCGAGCGCGAACGCGAGCGCGCCCGCCCCTGCGCCAACGTCGAGCACGCGCTCATCGCCCGTCAGGGTCAGAAGATCGTCGAGGAGGTCGGAGAGCGCGGCGGCGCGCCCGGCCTGCAGCGCAGCACGCCGCTCGACGCGATCGCTCATGCGTCGATCACCACGCGGGTCGCACGCGCCGTTGAAGATTCAATGCCACACGCGAGTTCATACGTGATCGTGGCGGCATGTGCGGCATGGGCTTCGAGCGGAAGGGCACGCCCGACGATTGTCACGGGCGTTCCGGGCGCGCGCTCGCCGGCGAGCTCGACCGCGAGAGCGTCCATCGAAACCGTGCCGACGACCGTACAACGCTCCTCGCCGACGAGAAGTTCCGTTCCCGAGAGGCTGCGCCGGAAGCCGTCGGCATACCCGACCGGGACGATGCCGACCCACGTGTCGCGGCCGGCGACGAAACGGCGTCCGTATCCGGTCGACTCTCCCGCGCGCACGAGGCGCGCTTGAGCGATCTCACTCGTCCACGCGAGCACCGGTTCGAGGCCGTCGGCCGAGGCATCCGTCCCGAACGGCGAAAGCCCGTAGATCGCGATCCCGCAACGCGCGGCGTCGAAGCGGGACTCGGGCAGACGCAGGGCGGCGGCGCTGTTCGCCGCGTGCCGGGTCAGGTGCGACCACTGCTCGGTCGCGATCCGAAAGCGCTCGACCTGGATGCGAGCGAAGTCGAGATCCATGTCGGCAGTCGCGAGGTGCGTCATCACTCCGACGACGTTGCTGCCGGGGGCGGCGAGCTCCGACAGGCCCCAGCGGCCCATGCCGGTGTCGAGCTTCACATGCACGGCGACCTCCGCCGGAATCGACTCGCGACCGGCAACCAGCTCGAGCCGTGCCTCACGAGCCAGCGCAACCTCGGCGTCCTGGGACGGGCCGAGGACGAGGATGCGGCATTCGGGCAGCGCGGCACGCAACTCGAGCGCTTCCCCGACCGTCGCGACGCACAGGGCCGTCGCTCCGCCGACGAGAGCGGCCCCGGCGCAGTCGACCGCCCCATGGCCGTAGCCATTCCCCTTCACAACCGCCCAGAGCTCCGCACCGTCGAGCGTCCGCACGAGCGCGCTCACGTTACGCCGCAGCGCGCCGAGGTCGATCGAGATCTGCGAGCGCATTACTGGAGCGGCGCGCGCTGCAGGCCGTGACCCGCGAGTGCACGTCGAAGCTCGGGGAGGAGATCGGAGGCGATCGCACCGGGCTGCGGGTCGATCAGCTCGGCGGCGACCCCGTGCGCGACGGCGGCGGCGGCGGCGGCAAAGCGCGCCTCGAGGCCCTTGGCGAGAAATGCGGCGACGATGCCGGTGAGGACGTCGCCGGATCCAGCCGTCGCGAGGGCGGGCGTGCCATAGGTCGCGACGAGCACACCTTCGCGCGGCGCTGCCACGAGTGTGTCGGCTCCCTTGAGCAGGATGACGGAGCCGAAGCGCGCGGTCGCCCGGCGAACTGCATCGAGGCGATGCGCATCGACCTCCCGCGCCTCGATCCCGAGCAGGCCGGCAAGCTCGCCCGAGTGCGGCGTCAACACCGTCGGTGCCTTGCGCGCGAACGGCTGAAGCCCCCACAGCGCGTCGGCATCGAGCACGACCGGCAGGTCGAGCTGCTCGAGCAGCAGGCGCACGAGCCCGACCGTCCCCTCGCTCCTTCCGAGGCCCGGCCCGATCGCGACCACGTCGGCTTTCTCGGCCGCCTCGAGGATCAGCTCGAGCGAGCGCGGCAGCAACCGTCCCGATGAGTCCTCTGGCAGCGGCCGCTTGACGACCTCGAGGAGCGCGGTCTCGAACACCGGCAACGTCGACTCCGGTGCAGCAAGCGCGACATAGCCCGCGTCGGCCCGAAAGGCGGCGAGCGCGGCGAGCATCGGCGCACCGGTGAGGCCGCGAGACCCGCCGACGATCAGCACGGATCCCGCGCTGTACTTCGTGGAGCCCGCATGCTTGCGCGGGACCTCGAGCAGCGCGGACGCGGGCACGAGCGCGTGCTCATGCTCACGCGGGCGAAGCCCGATCGGCGCGATCTGGACGCGACCCGCATGCACGAGGCCCGGTGCGATCGCGAGCCCGACCTTCGGCGCGCCGAACGTCACCGTCGCTGCAGCGTGCACCGCAGCGCCCGGCACTTCGCCCGTCGACGCGTTCACGCCAGAGGGGACGTCGACCGAGACGATCGGCCGGCCGCTCGCGTTCATCAGCTCGATCATGCGCGCGGCATCCTCCCGCGGCGCGTCGTTGAGCCCGATCCCGAGCAGCGCGTCGACGATCACATCCGGCTCGCCGAGATCGCCCACGCCGTCGACGACGAGCACGTCACGACCCGCGTCCTGCAGCCGGCGGGCGCACACGCGTCCATCGCCGCCGTTGTTGCCGCCGCCACAGACCACGGTGACGCGCCCCGGAAACTGGCGCAGCACGTGCTCCGCCACGGCCGAACCGGCGCGCTCCATCAACTCCTCCAGCGAGCCCTGGTGGGCCTCTTCGGCCCGGCGTGTCTCGTCGGCGGTGAGGAGCGGCTGCAGCCTCACTGCCCTGCCTCCATCACGACCGCAACCGCGGCGGCGAGCTCACGCGAGTGGGTCATCGAGAGCTCGATCTTGCCGGCCCCGACCTTCGCCGCCCATGCCGCCGTGCGGCCCGTCAGGAACACTCCCGGCTTTGGCCGGCCGCGGATCTCGATCTCCTTCCACGTGAAGTAGACGCCGGAGCCGAGCGCCTTCCCGACCGCTTCCTTCGCGGCGAAACGCCCCGCATAGTGCTGCGGCGGGTTTGGCTTCGAGTCGCAGTACGCACGCTCCGCCTCGGTGAAACACCGTTCGCGGAAGCCGTCGCCGTGTCGCGCGAGGGCGCGGCGAATCCGCTCGATCTCGATCAGGTCGACGCCGACGCGCACGGGCGGCCCTCGCGCCTACAGGTTCGCTTCGAGCCAGTCGGGAATCTGCGCGATCGACGAGACGATCGCGTCGGGCTGCACCTGCGACCGCTCGACCTCGTCGGGACGGAACTTCCCGGTGCGCACGAGAATCGTCTTCATGCCATGGCGATGCGCTCCGAGGCAATCGCTCTGGAGGTCGTCGCCGATCATCCACGTCAGCTCGGCCTCGGCATCGAGCGCCTCGAGGGCAGCCGTGAAGTACGCGGCGCTCGGCTTGCCGAGCACGGTCGCCTCGGTGTCCGCGGCGTACTCGAGCCCCGCCACGAACGCACCCGCATCGAGCCTCGGCCCGTCCGCGGTCTGCCACCAGCGATTCTTGTGCAGGCAGTACAGGGCGGCTCCGGCGTCGAGCTCGTGAAACGCCCGATTCAGGTTCAGGTAGGAAAAGATGCGGCCGGTCTCCTCGCCCTCGTCGGCGCCACCGATGAGCACGGCGTCGACATTCATGCCGACGAGCTGCAGGCCTTCGAGATCGTCGAGGAGGCCCGGCATGGTCAGCGCGAGCACGCGCTTGCCTTTGAGCGCACGCGACGCGACGACGCCGGTCGTCTGCAGCTCGTCGTCGTCGACCTCGATGCGCATCTCGCGAAGGCCGGCCACGACCTGGCTCCGCGAGCGCGTTGTGGTGTTCGTCACGAAGCGCAGCCGGTGCCCCGCATCGCGCAAACGCTTCACCGCAGCCGCTGCGCCGGCGATCGGAGCCCCCGAAACGTGCAGCACACCGTCCACGTCGACGAGAATCGCAGCCATGGATGTCGAGTCTATTCGGTCCGAGATCGCATTCCGGTTCTCGCGGTCGAGCGGGCCGGGTGGCCAGCACGCGAACAAGACCTCGACGCGGGCCGAGGCGATCTTCGACGTCGAGCAGTCACTCGGCCTCACCGAGGCCGAGCGCGGGCGCGTGCTCGCAAAGATCGGGCCGGTCGTGCGCGCGGTCGCGCAGGACGAGCGCTCGCAGCTTCGTAACCGCGAGCTCGCCGCCGAGCGGATTCTCGAACAGCTCCGCGAGGCGACGAAGGTCCGGCGCAAGCGCACGGCGACGAGGCCGACTCGCGCGGCAAAAGAGCGCCGGCTCGACGACAAGAAGCGGCGCGGCGAGACGAAACGCCTGCGGCGCGACGTCGACGACTAGCTGTGCCGCGCGGGGTCGGCGTCGAAGGTGTGCTTGCAGTGCGCGCCGCAGAAGTAGATCCGGCGTCCCTCGAGCTCGGAGGTCGGCCCGCCCGCATGCTTGTCGACGGTCATGCCGCACACGGGGTCTTTAACGCCCCGCCGGAGCGTCAGCCCGATCAGCGCGACGAAGGCGACGGCGAAGAGGATGTCGAGTACCGATGTGTAGTTCCAGGTGACCGGCCGGTCTGCGATCGAGGCGAGCGAAGGGCGCTTCGTCGGCACAAGACCCACCAATGAGAAGAGGCCGTCGACGACAAGCGCCGCGGTCACCATCGAGGCGAACATCACCGCGACGAGGAGTGCTGCGAACCGCCCCCCGTAGACCTTGCGGTAATAACTGATGATCGGCAGCACGATCAGATCGGCGAAGAGAAAGGCGATCACGCCCGAGAACGAGATGCCGCCGCTCCAGAGCACGGCCGCGAGCGGGACGTTGCCGATCGAGCAGACGAACGCAAGCGCCGCAACGATGGGGCCGACGAGAACGTTCTCGAGGAGGCGCACCCAGTGGGAGGAATCCGTCAGGAAGAGGCCGTTGAAGAACGTCTTCGGCAGCGTCGCGACGTAGCCCGCGATCAGGAACCCGATCCCGATCTCCTTCCAGAGCATCTGCCAGTCGCCGCGGAAGTTGTGCGCGACGTCGGACCACGCCTGCACCGAGGTCACCTTGCGTCGCAGTGGCAGCTCGGTTTGCGCGGTTGGATGCTGGTGCCCCGTGTCGGCCGTAGCGACCCGCGCCCTCAGCTCGCGTTCGCGCAGGGGCGAGACGAGCAACCGAAGCCCCGCCCACATGACCCCGATCAGAACGAGCCCGCCGACGAATTCCGCGAGCGTGAACCGCCAGCCGATGAAGAGCCACAGCACGATCCCGAGCTCGAAGACGAGGTTCGTCGAGGCGAACTGGAACGCCATCGCCGAGACGAGGCTCGCCCCCTTCTCGAAGAGCGACTTCGCGATCGCGACGGCTGCGTAGGAGCACGACGACGACGCGGCGCCAAGCCCGGTTGCGAGTGCGACCTCGCGCGGCCCCCGGCGGCCAAGGGCGCGCTCGAGGCGAGCACGCGGCACCCAAGCCTGGACAATCCCGGACAGGGCGAAGCCGAGGACGAGCGCCCACCACACCTCCCAGAGCATGCGGAGCGCGTTCGCGAGTCCCTCCCAGAGCCACATCGACCCCAGACTAGACATCAGGGGCGGTCTAGAGGTTGCGGCGAGCCCGGCTGTCGAACTGGCGCGAATCGGCGCCGTAGGCGGCACCGAGCGCGCACACCGCGATCACGGCGAGCAGGAAAAGGATGGCGATCATGCGCACAGGGTGCCTTGCAGGGACTATCAGCGCAAATCGTAGTAGTATTCATATCGATTATGAAATCTGATAGTTGGCTGGGAGTCGAGCTCCGGCACTTCGCCGCGCTCCAGGCGGTTGCGAGTGAGGGATCGTTCGGACGCGCCGCCGAGCGGCTCGGCTACACGCAGTCGGCGATCAGCCAGCAGATCGCGACCCTCGAGCGAATCGTCGGCGAGCGGCTCGTCGAACGCCCCGGCGGACCCCGCGCGGTCTCGCTCACCGAGGCCGGAAGGCTGCTACTTCGACATGCGGAGTCGATCGTGTCGCGCTTGCAGGCGGCGCAGGCAGACCTCAACGCTCTCCGTGCCGGGGAGGCCGGAACGCTGCGTGTCGGCACGTTCCAATCGGTGGGGGCGCGGCTCCTCCCCGAGATCATGCGGCGCTTCGGTGCCCAGTGGCCGGCGATCGACGTCGTGCTCGAAGAGTTCGACGATGCCCTCGTCGGCACCGCACTCGAACGTGGCGAGCTCGACGTCGGCTTCGTGTTGCTCCCTGTGATCGACGCGCCGCTCGAGACGCTCGAGCTGTTGCGCGACCCCTACGTCGTCGTGGTGCCCATCGACTCGCCCTACGCGACGGGACGCACACCGACTCTCGCCCAGATCGGCGCCGAGCCCCTCGTCGGCTTCCACTCCGACCGGTCGATCGAGCCCGTCGAAGCGGCCATTCACGGCGCCGGCCTCGAACCGCGCTTCAAGCTTCGATCGAACGACAACGGCACGGTGCAGGGCCTCGTCGCAGCGGGAGTCGCGAACGCGATCATGCCCCGGCTGACCGTCGATGCGAGCGACCCGCGTGTCGCGATCCGCGCACTGGGTGACGCCGTGCCGCCGCGAATCATCGCCATCGCACGACACGCCGACCGCTACCTGTCCCCCGCGGCGCGCGCTTTCATCGAGACGGCGACGGCGAGCGTGGCGTCACCCGACCTCGGCTGATCGGCAACGGGGCGGCAACCAGGCTGCGGCACCGGGCAGCCGCCCCGTTCCAGATCTCAAGGACACATCGTCGCGCCGGAATGGAACCGGCGCCATCCCCGTTTCGGGGAGTTATTCGACGGTGACGGTCTTTGCGAGGTTGCGCGGCTGGTCGACGTTCAGGCCACGCAAGCGCGCGATGCGATAGGCGAGCAACTGGAGCGGGAGAATTGCCAGCGCCGCCTGGATGAACGCCGGGGACTTCGGTACGTAGATGACGTCATCGGCGTGGTGCTGGATGTCCTCGTTCCCGTCGGTCGCGATCGCGATCACGTGCGCACCGCGCGCCCTCGTCTCCTGGATGTTCGAGACGATCTTCTCGTAGACGTGAATGTTCGTCGCCACGACGACGACCGGAGTGCCCTCTTCGAGGAGTGCGATCGGGCCGTGCTTCATCTCGCCCGCCGAGTACGCCTCGGTGGGGATGTACGAAATCTCCTTCAGCTTCAACGCGCCCTCGAGCGCCACCGGCAGGCCGATGTTGCGGCCGAGGTACAGGAAGAACGGCTCCTCGTAGAAGCGCTGGGCGATCTCCTCGATCGGATGGTCGCCGTCGAGGAAACGCTGCATCTTCTCCGGCAGGTCATAGGCCTCGTCGAGGATGAATTCGATCTCCTCCGGAGGCAGCGTTTCGCGGCACTGGGCGAGCTTCAGGGCGACGAGGTACAAGAGCGCGATCTGCGCCGTGAACGTCTTCGAGGCGGCGACGCCGACCTCGAGCCCCGTGCGGGTGTAGAGCACCGAGTCGACCTCGCGCGTGATCTGCGAGCCCATCATGTTCGTGATCGCGACCGTGCGCGCACCGCGCTCACGCGCAAGCTTCATCGCCTGGATCGTGTCGCGCGTCTCACCGGACTGCGAGATCCCGATCACGAGCGTCCCGGGGTCGAGCACCGGGTTGCGGTAGATCCATTCGCTCGCCGCGTCAGGCTCGACCGGGACGCGCGCCCACTCCTCGATTGCGTACCGGCCGACGACGGCGGCGTGATAGGAAGTCCCGCAGGCGACGATCACGATGCGGCGCAGGTCGCGTAGTTCGTCTTCGGACATCCCGAGCCCGTCGAGCACCAGGTGGCCGTGGCGGACGCGGTCACCGATCGTCTCGGCAACGCCTTCCGGCTGCTCGAAGATCTCCTTCAGCATGAACGTCTCGTAGCCGGAGCGCTCGGCGGCCTCGTCGTCCCAGTCGACCTGGATCGTGTCGACTTCGAGCGCCTCACCGGTATCGGCACTCACGTAGGTGACGCCTTCCGGTGTGATCGATGCGATATCGCCGTCGTTCGGGAACTGCACACAACGCGTCTCGGCAAGGAACGCTGCGAGGTTCGAGGCGACGAAATTCTCGTTCTGCCCGATGCCGACCACCATGGGTGTCTGGTGGCGCACACCGACGAGGTGGCTCGGGTGATCGTGATGAATGACGACGAAGGTGAAGTGCCCCTCGAGCCGTGCGTAGGTTGCGCGCACCGCGTCCACGAGGTCGCCGTCGTAGGCGCTCTCGAGCAGGTGGGCAACAACTTCGGCGTCCGTCTCCGAGCTGAACACGTGCCCGTCCGCGAGGAGCTCCTCGCGCAGCTCACGATAATTCTCGACGATCCCGTTCAGGACGATCGCCATCTTGTCGTCGTCGCAAGCAGACAACGGATGTGCATTGAGCTCCGTGACGCTGCCGTGCGTCGCCCAGCGCGTGTGGCCGAGCCCGGTCGTCGAAACCGAGCCGTTCGGACCGGCCGCCAACTTGAGGTTGGCGAGGTTGCCGACGGCGCGGACGTACTCCAGTCCCCGCTCTTCATGGAGCGCAATTCCGGCAGAGTCGTAGCCGCGATATTCAAGACGTTGGAGCCCTGCAAGCAGCAGCGGCTTCGACGGCCGACCTCCGACGTATCCGATGATTCCGCACATCCGGAGCCTCCTTCGTACCGGGCCTATCTATCAGAGCGCGCCTCCTCCCGATGGAGGATGCCCGTGGAAAGAACTACTTGCCCCCGCAGATGTCCTTTTAAAACGCAAAAGCCCGGCTGCGGGCCGTTCCTTCGTCGAAACGGTCAGCCGAGCTCTCGTCGAACGAGCGCTGCGATCCTACCACAGGCCTCGTTTGCGACCTCCGCGTTTCGTGCCTCGGCAAGCACCCGAATGAGGGGCTCCGTGCCTGACGCACGAACGAGCACGCGCCCTTCCCCGCTCCACTCCCGATTCATCCGTTCGACTTCGTCGATGATCGCCGGCGTGAGCTCGCGGTTGTCGACGCGAACGTTCTGCTGGACCTGCGGGTAGCGAGTCATCGCTGCGGCGATCACGCTGAGCCGCCGGCCCTTCAGCGCCGCGCAAAGAAGAAGCCCCGCGGCGAGGCCGTCGCCTGTCACGTGATCGCGCAGGTAGATCACGTGACCCGACTGCTCACCGCCGAGCAGCGCGTTCTCGCGGTGCAATGCCTCGAGGACATACCTGTCACCGACATCGGTCGTGACGACACGAACGCCGTGCTCCTGCATGAGCGCATGGAAGCCGAGGTTCGTCATGACCGTGACGGCGACGGTGTCGACCTTCTGGTCGAGCGCGAGAATCGCGATGATCTGGTCTCCGTCGACCGCAGCACCGTTCTCGTCAACGGCCAGCATGCGGTCACCGTCCCCGTCGAACGCGATCCCGACGTCGTACCCGCCCTCGACGACGGTTCGCTGGAGCAGTGAGAGGTCGGTCGCACCACACTCGACGTTGATGTTCGACCCGTTGGGCGCGTCGCCGATCGCCTTGACCTCGGCGCCGCAGCGTTCAAACGCACGCGGCCCCAGGCCCGAGTACGCACCATTTGCGCAATCGATGACGATGCGCAACCCGGCGAGGTCGGAGCCAAACCGGTCAAGGATGTGCTGCATGTAGGAGTCCATCGCGACCTCGACGTGCTCGACTGTCCCCTGGTCGACGCCCGGCGCCGCCGCGAGCAACGCCTCGATCTGCTCCTCGGACTTGTCCGAGAGTTTGCGGCCCTTGCCATCGAAGAACTTGACGCCGTTGTACTCGGGCGGGTTGTGCGACGCGGAGATGACCACGCCGAGATCGAGTGCGAGCAGCGCGACCGCCGGTGTCGGCAACACGCCGCCGAGGATGCAGTCGCCGCCCGCGGACACGACACCGCGGGCGAATGCCTCCTCGAGCTCGACGCCCGACGCACGCGTGTCGCGCCCGACGAAGACTTTCGCCGCCCCCGTCCAGAGTGCGGCGGCACGGCCAAGCCGCTCTACGAGCTCGGGCGTCAGAAACTCGCCCACGACGCCGCGCACCCCGTCGGTGCCGAAGTACCTTCTGGCCACGAGTGAGAGGCCGCTAGCGCTTGCTGAACTGCGGCGCCTTGCGCGCCTTGTGCAGGCCGGCTTTCTTGCGCTCCACCACGCGCGCGTCACGCGTGAGGAAGCCTGCGCGCTTCAGCGGCACCCGGAGCTCCGGGTTGACCTCGACGAGCGCACGAGCGATGCCGTGGCGAACCGCACCGGCCTGGCCCGAAGGCCCGCCGCCGTGCACGCGCACCCGCAGGTCGTACTGACCCTCGAGCGCCGCGGTCTTCAGCGGAGCGGTAGCGAGCATCCGGTGCACCTGGCGCGGGAAGTAGTCCTCGATCGTCTTCCCGTTGATCCACGTCGCCCCGTCGCCAGGGCGAAGGATCACGCGCGCGACGGAGGTCTTGCGCTTGCCGGTGCCGAGATACTGAGCTTGAGTCGCCATTTACACCTCGAGAGTGGTCGGAGCCTGTGCCTCGTGCGGATGCTCCGACCCAGCGTAGATCTTCAGCTTGGTCAGTTGCGCGCGACCGAGACGATTGCGCGGGAGCATCCCCTTGACGGCCTTCCGCAGGACTTCGGTCGGCTGCCGGTTCAGCTGTTCGCGGAGCGTGCGCTCGCGGAGGCCGCCGGGATAGCCCGAATGCTTGTAGTACATCTTCTGCTCGAGTTTCTTGCCGGTGACGGCGATCTTCTCGGCGTTGATGACGACGACGAAATCACCGATGTCGACATGCGGGGCGAACTGCGGCTTTCCCTTGCCACGCAGCCGCTCGGCGATCTGGGTCGCGAGCCGCCCGAGGGTCTTGCCCTCGGCGTCCACGATCAGCCAGTCGCGCTCGATTTCGCCCGGTTTTGGGTTATACGTCTTCATGCGAAAGGGAAGCGGGCACGAGCCCGCAGGGCGGCAATGGTAGCAGCGCTCAGGGTTCAACGCTTCGTCTCAATCACGGGTAGAAGTTCACGGTCTGCCCGATTCGGGCAGCGACCAGAGAGTCCATGAGCGAACCCATCGAGATCCGCACCTTGACCGATGGCGGCCAGCAGCCGGTCGAGACGGCGCGCGCGATCGCGGCGTTCATCGACGAAGCGCAGAGCTCGCTCGAGCTCGCCCAGTACGACTTCAACCTGGGCGCGGAAACGGCGGCAATCGTCGGCGATGCGATCCGTCGCGCGGATGCCCGGGGCGTGCGGATCCGCTTTGCGTACAACATCGACCACCCGAATCCGATTCCGGTGCCGCCGCCCGCCGAGCCGGACGTTGCGCTCATCAGGTCGTTGCCCGGCGAGTCGAAGGCGATCGCCGGCGTCCCTGACCTGATGCATCACAAGTACGTGATTCGGGACGACCGCACCGTTTGGACGGGCTCGTTGAACTGGACCGACGACGCATGGTCACGCCAGGAGAACGTCGTCGCCGTGATCGACTCGCTCGCGATCGCGCGGGCCTACACGCTCGACTTCGAGCAGCTTTGGTCGACGGAGGACGTGATGCAGAGCGGGTTCGTCGACCCCCGCGACGAGGACGGGGTCCGCGCCTGGTTCACGCCCGGACATGGGGAGGATCTCTCGGCGCGGATCGCGAAGTTCATTCGCCGCGCACGCCGCCGTGTGCGCATCTGCTCTCCGGTCATCACCACCGGGCCGGTGCTCGGAACGCTCGCGCAGGTGATCGCAGACAAGAGCGTCGACATCGCGGGGTGCGTCGATGCGACGCAGATCCGGGACGTCATCCACCAGTGGCGAACCAACGAAAACGTCTCCTGGAAGCTGCCGCTCCTGCAGGCGGTAATGGCGGGGTCGTTCACCGGCAAAAACTCGACCCCGTTCGGTGCGGGCACGGTGCACGACTACATGCACGCGAAGGTCACGGTGTCTGACGACACGGTGTTCATCGGCTCGTTCAATCTGTCGCGGAGCGGTGAGAAGAACGCCGAGAACGTGCTCGAGATCCACGATGCGGGGCTCGCCGACCGACTCGCCGCGTACATCGACGAGGTACGCGCGAAGTATCCGCCGGTCGAGCTGCCGCCTGCCTGAGCGGCGGCGTATATCGTCGGGCACATGAGATTCGACGGCAAGACCGCGCTCGTAACAGGTGGTGCGAACGGCATCGGCGCGGCGACGGCGAGGCGCCTCGCTGAGGAGGGCGCGACGGTCGTCATCGCGGACTTCGACGAGGGAGCGGCCAAGGAGATAGCGACGGCACTCGGGGGCCACGCGGTTCGGTGTGACGTGAACAAGCGCGACGACGTCGAGGGCGCGGTCAAGGCAGCTGTGAGCGCGGGTGGCTCACTCGACATCCTCGTGGCGTGCGCCGGGATCATTCGCGACAACCTGCTCTTCAAGATGACCGATGACGACTGGGACTCGGTGATCGATACCCACTTGAAGGGCTCGTTCTACGCAGTGCGCGCGGCGCAGAAGCACATGGTCGAGCAGCGCAGCGGCAAGATGGTGTTGATCTCGTCGACGTCAGCGCTCGGAAACCGCGGGCAGACGAACTACTCGACGGCGAAAGCCGGTTTGCAGGGGATGACAAAGACGCTCGCGATCGAACTCGGCCCGTACAACGTGAATGTGAACTGCGTCGCGCCGGGATTCATCGCAACGGCGATGACGCAGCAGACGGCCGACCGCATGGGCGTCCCGTTCGAGACGTTCCGTGAGGCGGTCAGCGAACAAGTGCCGCTGCGCCGCGTCGGCGAGCCCGAGGATGTCGCAGGCACGATCGCCTACCTGTGCTCGGACGACGCGAGCTACGTCAGCGGGCAAGTGATCTACGTCCGCGGCGGCCCGTAGCGGTTCGAAACTCCTCAACCTGGTTCGAAAGGCGGAACCAGGTTGAAGGCGCACGCAACCTGGTTCGATCTTTAACCAGGTTGCCAAGTTTTGACCTGCCCGGCCGCGTCGTAGGCGACGTAGTCGTAGCCGAGGCATGGTGATGCGGCGAGTTCCTCGGCGAGCAGCGAGTAGACCATCGAGTCGCGCCGTGGGCCTCCGTCGACGTGTGAGTCGAGGCGGCGTCGCAGCCGTCCCTCCAAGGTGAAGCCGAGCTTGATCGGGATCTTGAGACTTCGTTCGTTCTCCGGCTCGATCTGGAGATCCACGCGGTCGAGGCCGCAGAGCTCGAACCCGACGCGCGTCAAGACCGCGGTGAGCTCCGTCGCGATGCCCTGCCCGATGGAGGCCGCCGCCACCCAGTAGCCGATCTCGAGCGAGCCCTCGTTGCTCCGCTTGTGCAACCCCGTGCCACCGATCACCTCAGACTCGTCAGGGGTGAATACGCAGTAGATGTAGTTCTCGTCCCGGTCGAACTGCGCGCGAAACGAACGCAGAAGCGCAACGGTCTCCTCGACCGGCTGCGGCAGGAAGCGCGCCCACGGCATGAACGGAAGCAGGTGCTCGAGGCTCGCATCGACGGCTGCCTTCAAAAGTGGCGCGTCGCGCGGGTCGTAGCAGCGGATGACGAGACGGTCGGTCTCGATCCGGTAGGGGGGAGTCGCTACTCCCACTCGATCGTGGCGGGTGGCTTCGACGTGACGTCGAGCACCACACGATTCACGGCGGGAATCTCGTTGATGATGCGCGACGAGACCAGCTCGATCAAGTCGTACGGCAGCCGCGCCCAGTCGGCCGTCATTGCGTCCTCGGACGTGACGGCGCGAATCGCGATCGGGTAGCCGTACGTGCGCGAATCGCCCTGCACCCCGACCGATCGGATCGTGGGCAGCACGCAGAACGACTGCCACAGCTCGCGGTAGAGACCTGCGCGGCGCACCTCCTCCTGCAGGATCGAGTCCGCCTCACGCAGGGTCACGAGCCGTTCCTCGGTGACGTCACCGATGATGCGGATCGCGAGTCCCGGCCCGGGGAACGGCTGGCGCCACACCATCCGCTCGGGCATGCCGAGCTCCTCACCGACGCGCCGCACCTCGTCCTTGAAGAGCAGACGGAGCGGTTCGACGAGCTTCATCGTCATGTCGTCGGGCAGGCCGCCGACATTGTGATGCGACTTGATCGTCTCGGCGACACCGTCGGTTCCACCCGACTCGATCACGTCGGAGTAGAGCGTGCCCTGCACGAGCCACGGGGGGTTGCCGATCGACCGTGCCTCATCCTCGAAGACGCGAATGAACTCCTCGCCGATGATCTTGCGCTTCGTCTCGGGATCGACGACTCCCGCGAGCTTGGCGAGGAACCGCGCCTGCGCCTGGACGTGCACGAGCGGCACATGGAACAAGCCGTCGAAGGTCTCGACGACCTGCTCGGCCTCGCCCTTGCGGAGCAGGCCGTGGTCGACGAACACGCACGTCAGCTGATCGCCGACCGCCTTGTGCACGAGCAGCGCGGCGACCGCGGAGTCGACGCCGCCCGAAAGCGCGCAGAGCACCCGTTCGCTGCCGACCTGCGCGCGGATCCGCTCGATCTGCTCCTCGATCACGGCGGCGGGCGTCCAGGTGGGTGTCGCGCCGGCGACCTGGTAGAGGAAGTTCTTCAGCACGTCCTGCCCGTGCGGTGTGTGCACGACCTCCGGATGGAACTGCACGCCGTACAGGTTGCGCGCTGCATCCTCGAAGGCTGCAACGGGCGTGTGCTCCGAGGTCGCAACGACGGTCGCGCCCGACGGCGGCTCGATCACCGTGTCTCGGTGCGACATCCACGCTGTCTGCTCCTCGGGCAGCGTCGCGAAGAGCGAGCCCTCACTCGTTCGCATTTCGACCTTCCCGTACTCGCCCGCGTTCGTGCGGTCGACGCGGCCGCCGAGCTCGAGTGCGAGCAGTTGCGCCCCGTAACAGATCCCGAGCGTCGGTACGCCGAGCTCGAAGATCTCGGTGTCCATTTTCGGTGCGCCGTCGGCGTACACAGAGGCAGGCCCGCCGGAGAGGATCAGGGCGATCGGGTTCTTGCTCTGCACCTCGTCGGCGGTGGCACGGTGCGAGATGATCTCGGAGTAGACGCGCGCCTCGCGGACGCGCCGCGCGATCAGCTGGGAGTATTGGCCGCCCAGGTCGACCACGAGCACAGGACGTTCTTCCGGCGAAAGCTCCGGCCGAGGTTCGAGCAGCTCAGCCCCGGCGGTAATTGGGCGCGTCCTTCGTGATCGTGATGTCGTGGGGATGCGACTCGCGCAGGCCGGCGCCGGTGATCCGCACGAATCGCGCCGACTTCATCGCGTCGATCGTCTCGGCGCCGCAGTAGCCCATCGCCTGGCGCAGTCCACCGATCAGCTGGTGCAACACGCCGACGAGCGGGCCCTTGTACGCCACACGCCCTTCGATGCCTTCGGCGATCAGCTTGTCGCTGTCTTCGACATCGCCCTGGAAGTAGCGATCTTTCGAATAGCCACGGGCCTTCATCGCACCGATCGAGCCCATGCCGCGATACTCCTTGTACCGCTCCCCCTGCGCGAGGATCACATCGCCCGGCGTCTCGTCGGTGCCGGCGAGCATTCCGCCGAGCATGACCGTGTCAGCTCCTGCGCCGATCGCCTTCGCGACGTCGCCCGATGAGGTAACGCCACCGTCTGCGACGACCGGAACGCCGTGACGGCCCGCGGCCTCAGCGACGTCGTGAATCGCGGTGAGCTGCGGAACTCCGACGCCCGCAACGACCCGCGTAGTGCAAATGCCCGACGGGCCGATGCCGACCTTCACCGCGTCAGCGCCGGCGTCGATCAACGCTTCTGCCGCGTCGCCGGTTGCGATGTTCCCGGCGATCACCTCGAAGTCGCCCGAGAGCCCCGCAATGCGGGCGACCGTCTCGATGACGCCGCGCGAATGACCGTGCGCAGTGTCGACCACGAGCACGTCGGCGCCCGCGGCGATCAGCGCCTGCGCGCGCTCGAGAGCATCAGGGCCGACACCAACAGCTGCGCCGACACGAAGCCGGCCGTGCGGGTCCTTCGTCGCCTGCGGGAACTCGACGCGCTTCTGAATGTCCTTGACCGTGATGAGGCCGGCGATTCGGCCTTCCTCGTCGACGATCGGCAGCTTCTCGATGCGATGCCGGTGGAGCAACCGCTCCGCCTCGGCGAGCGTCGTCCCGACCGGTGCCGTCACGAGACCCTCGGCCGTCATCAGGGCGGAGACCGGCTGCTCGTGATTGCGCTCGAAGCGCAGATCACGGTTCGTGAGGATCCCGACGAGGATCGCGCGCTCGTTCGTGATCGGCACGCCTGAGATGTGGTAGCGCTCCATCAGATCGAGCGCGTCTGAGACGAGCGCCTCGGGCGGCAAAGTTACCGGCTCGACGATCATGCCGGCCTCGGAGCGCTTGACCTTGTCGACCTCTCCGACCTGCGCCTCGATCGGCAGATTTCGGTGCACGATGCCAAGGCCGCCCTCGCGCGCGAGCGCGATCGCCATGCGCGCCTCGGTGACGGTGTCCATCGCCGCCGAGACGACGGGAACCTCGAGCACGATCGTGCGGGTGAGCCTCGTCGCGGTCGAGACCGCGTTCGGCAGCACGGACGACTCGGCGGGCACGAGGAGGACGTCGTCGAAGGTGAGACCCTCCTTCGCAAACTTCTCCGGCAGCGCGCGTGCGGTCGGGTCGAAGTCGAGTTTTCCGACGTCCATTTGGGGATGGTACCGGGCCGCCCGGACCGCGGCTCGGTGAGCCTCGCCTCTACGCGTCGCTCGGAACGGCGTCGAGCTCCGTCACCTCGACGCCCGACTGCAGACGCCCGCCCTGCCGCGAGTCGAAGCAACCCGCTCCGATCTCGAGTGTCGAGGCAGCACCCGCGGCAACCGCCGATCGGATCGATTCCTCGTGCGCCCGGCCGCCGTAACGGGCCGCGAGGAACGCGGCGAGCAGGACGTCGCCGGAGCCAACCGTCGAGATCGGCTCTACGTGGGGCGCCTGGGCGCGGTAGCGCTTCGGCTCGCGCTCGTCGCGCAGGAGCGCCGCACAGCCGTCTTCGGTGGTGATGAGCACGTTGCGTGCCCCCATCTCGGCGATCTGGTCGAGTGCGACGCGGAAGTCTTCTTCGTCGTGGAACTCCTGTCCGACGAGCCCCTCCGCCTCGGCCTGATTCGGTGAGACGAGGAACGGCTCGGCTTCGACAGCGAGGCGCAGCGGCTCGCCCTCGGTGTCGAGTACCGCGTGGATCTGGCGCTTCGCGAGATCGCGCACGGCCTCCGCGTAGAAGTCGTCGCTCACGTCGCGCGGCAACGAGCCTGCGAACACCACGAGCTCGGCGCCCTGCGTCAGGTAGCGGAGCTTCTCGAGCAGCAACTCGAGCTCCTCCGGGAGCACAGCGGGGCCCCACTCGTTGATCTCGGTGTACGCCCCGCCCGTCGGGTCGACCACGGCGGTCGACGTACGCGACTCGCCTTCGATGCGCACGAAGTCGTTGAGAATCGCCTCGGCCGTCAACCCCTCGACAATGCGCGCGCCGGTGGCGCCGCCGACGAACCCGGTCGCAACGACGGGAATGCCGAGCGTCTTCAACGCGCGCGCGACGTTGATGCCTTTGCCGCCTGCGAGCGTCAGCCCTGCGCTTGCGCGATGGCGCTGCCCACGCTGGAAGTTGGGCACGGTCAGCGTGCGGTCGATCGCCGCGTTGAGGGTTACGGTGACGATCACGGTGTCACAGCAGATGCAGAAGGTTGTGGCCTGCCCTGCCTGCATACCACCCTAGTCGCCGGGCGAGGCCGGGCTTGTTAATGGTCCGAGAAGCGACGAGGTCCCGGCGCACGAGCAGGCGCTTCCCGTCCCAGACCTCGACGTGACCGAGCACGTCACCTTGCGAAACGGGCAACCCGACCGTCCGCACGGCGACAACGCGCTCCGTCAGCGGCCGCTCGATCCGCACGACGCCGAGGAACGGCTTGGCTGCAACGAGTGCGACCGGCGCCTCGCCAAACGGCAGCTCGACCTCCGCATAGGTGCGGCGGGCGGCGACGAGCGGCGCGACGCGGAACTGCGCGATGCCCCACGCAAGGAGCGACGCCAGGTCGGCGTTTCGCACCGAACGTGAAGGCGCGCCGAGCAGCGTGGCGTAGATCGTGACGCCCCGGGCGCGCGCTGCTGCGACCTGGCACCAGCCCGCCGCGCCCGTGTGCCCGGTCTTCACGCCGATCGTCTGTGGGAACTGCGTCAACAGGTCGTCCCAGGTATGCAGGACGCGGCCACCGGCGATCGTGTCGGTCTCCTCGCTCACGGTCTCGCGCACGAACTTCGTGCGCATCGCGAGCCGGCCGAGCGTTGTCGCGTCGGCCGCGCTCGAGTACTCGCCAGGCAGGTCGAGCCCGTCCGGCCGGATGAAATGCGAGTCGTGCAGGCCGATCGCCGCGGCTTTCTCGTTCATCAGCGTTGCGAACGCGCCGTAGTCCGGCGCGATCGAGAGCGCAAGCGCATCGGCTGCATCGTTCGCCGACTGGATCAGCGCCGCCTTCAGTAGGTCACGCACGGTCAGCTGCTCGCCCGCGCGCAGATCGACGGACGACTCGCCAACCGCGGCCGCGCGCGGGTCGACAGTCACCATGTCGGTGAGCTTGTGATGGTCGAGCGTGACGAGGACAGTCATCAACTTCGTGATCGAGGCGATCGGAAGATGCGCGTGCGGGTTCGAGACCGCGAGCACCTCGCCGGTGCGGGCGTCCAGCACGACGTAGGCACGCGCGTCGACCGTCGGAACACCGGCCTGCGCCGGCCCGGCGAGCACGCACGCAACTCCGGCCGCCGCGAGGAGCGCGCGTCTCATCGCAGCCGGATTTTCTCGCCGATGAAGAGAGACGTCGAGGAGACCTTCGGATTGAGGCTCTGCAAGGTGGCGATCGGCACGCCGGATTTCGTCGAGATCACGCCGTATGTATCCCCCGCCCGGACGATCCAGAATCGCCGGCCGCTCGGCTTCGATTTCTGCGTCGTCGTCTTGGCCGTCGTCGTCGCGATCCGTTTGCGCGTGGTCGTGGGCACCGAGACGGTCGCGTGCGACGTCGTCTTTCCGGCGTTCAGCCCGGAGCGAACGAGGACGATCGCAAGCGTCGCGGCAAGCAGGAACGCCGCCGGCGCGACGTAGCGCTTCCACTCACGTCCGCGCACTACCAGCCCGACGCGGCCCAGATCTCCTGCTTGAGGCGGGCGGCTTCGGCGCCGGCCGCCTCGCGGAAATCGTTGCCGGCCTCGCGAAAGGCGTAGTCGACCGACCGGGACGCCGACACGAGCGCGCTCGCGGGACCACTCTGAAACGCACGCGACAGGTCGGCGATCGCACCGCCCTGAGCACCGACGCCTGGGAGCAGGATGACCGTGCGCGGCATCAGCCGCCGTGCCTCGGCCACCGCGCGCGGGTGCGTGGCGCCGACGACGGCGCACACCGAGGACAGGCCGACCTCGCCGACCGTGTCCTCCCCCCACTCCGCGACGAGCCCGGCAACGTGATGCCACATCGGGCGGCCGTCTGAGAGCGTCACGTCTTGGAGATCTCCGCCGGCATTCGAGGTGCGCACGAGCACGAAGATGCCGACGCCCCCGCGGCGCACGGCGCCGAGAAACGGCTCGATCGAGTCCCGGCCGAGCCACGGGTTGACCGTGAGTGCATCGGCGCGCGGTGGATCGCCTTCGAGGTACGCGTCGGCATAGGCGCGGGCGGTGGAGCCGATGTCGCCGCGCTTGCCGTCGGCTATCACGAGCAGCCCTGCGCGCCGGGCGTAAATGCAGACCTGGTCGAACGCCGCCATTCCCGCGGGACCGAGCGCCTCGAAGAACGCAAGCTGGGGCTTCACCGCGACCGCGTGCGGCGCAACCGCGTCGATGAGGCCGCAGCAGAATCGCGCGACGTCCCCCCGCAACTCGACCGGCATGAGATCGACCTGCGGATCGAGCCCGACGACGAGCTGCGATCGCTTGCGCTCGACCTCCGCGGCCAGGCGGTCGGCGAAGGTCAAGGTCGCGACGGCCATCGGCTGAAAGGTAACCGGAACGGCGGAGGGCGGCTTGCGCCGCCCTCCGAACCTTCCTTTGCTGAAACGCGCGACTCGCTCGGGTGCCGGTTACGGCTTGAGCGCGGCCTTCAGCTGGCTTCCGGCCGAGAACTTCGGCACGATCGTCGCGGCGATCTGGACGCGCTCGCCGGTCCGCGGGTTGACGCCCTGGCGGGCGGCGCGGGGCGACGCCGAGAACTTGCCGAAGCCCGTGAAGTTCACGTTGTCGCCGGCCTTCAGCGTCTCCGTCACGGTCTCCATGAAGGCTTCGAGGGCCTTCCCGGCGTCCCGTGCGGAAAGTCCGCTCTTCGTGGCGACCTTCTGGATGAAGTCCTGCTTCGTCAACGAATTCCTCCTACGTGTGGGAAACGGGGTTCAGACCTTGGCCGGAACCCTAACAATGGGGTCGGATACCGCTCAACCATGCGGATTTGCGGGTGTTTTGAGCAGTTCCGACGCCGTGAAGAGGGGGCGGAGCCTCACCGCATGGCGCGCGAGCTCGTCGCTGCCACCCTCCTCGCGATCGACCACGCAGACGGCGTTCGACACTCGAAGGCCGGCCGCGCGGAGGGCGAGAATAGCGTCGATCGCCGCTCCGCCGGAGGTGACGACGTCTTCGACGAGGCACACGCACTCCCTATCGGCGTAGACGCCCTCGAGCCGGTTGGAGGTGCCGTAGTCCTTCGCTTCTTTGCGGACGATCAGGAACGGCAGGCCGCTTGCGAGCGACGCCGCGGCGGCGAGTGCAACGGCGCCGAGCTCGGGGCCGGCGATGCGATCGGCTTCCGGCTCGTGCTCTGCGACGGCCGCGGCGATCGCCGCGCCGAGCGGGCCGAGCAGGTCGGGGCGGGTCTCGAACCGATACTTGTCGAGGTAGTACTTCGAGCGGCGCCCCGAGCGCAGCACGAAGTCGCCTTCGAGGTACGCGGCCTCCCGCAGCCCGAGCGCGAGCTCGTCCCGCGTCACGTCGCGGACAGAATGTCGTGCGCGATCGGGAGCAGGCTCTCAGCCTCGGGCGAGCCCTCCGTGAACGAGTGCATCGAGCCGTCGGCGGCGTAAAGATCGACGCGCTCGCGCTTGCGGGCCGCGCGGCGGCGCACGAGCACCGAGCCGGCGAGCGACCCGGCCGCGAGCAGGAAACCGGTCACGACCTTACGCGGCGGCATCGTCGCCTACCGTCGGGTCGATCGAGCGGAGGCAGGTCTTCAGGTCGTAGAACACGAGGCCGACCGTCGGCTCGGGAGTCGTCGTCGCGGCGATCGTCCGCTCGCCGTCGCGCACGACGAACACGCTGCCGGAGATCGTGGCCGCCTCGAGCTGCTGAAGGTCGGGCCGCATCGCCTCGGCCGCATCGAGGAGGCGGCCCGCACCGTCAGCGAGGCGCTGCGCCGCAGCCTCAGTCTGAAAGTTCGAACCGAGGATCGCGCCGTCGGCCGCGAGCGCGACGACCCGCTGAACCTGGGGCGAAATCTCGGTCAGGTCACCGATCGCCTGGGTTGCGTCCATGTGGGCGAGCATACTGCCGCCTTGTGAGGCGTGTCCTGACGAAGTTCTTCGCCGACCGGGGAACCCACCTCGCGGCGATGATCGCGTACTTCGCGCTGCTCTCGTTCGTGCCGCTGCTCTTTCTCGCCCTGGCCCTTCTCGGCCTCGTGCACCAGGCCGACGCGAACTCGTTCTTCGTCCGCCAGCTGACGAACACGTTCCCGCGCACGTCGGTCGACTCGATCCTCAAAGCGGTGCGCGCGATCCAGGCGAACGCGACCGCACTCGGGATTGTCGGCGGTGCGTTCCTGCTCTGGTCATCGCTCTCGTTCTTCAGCGTGCTCGAGAGCGCGTTTAACATCGTCTACGGCCGTCCGAACCGCGGCTTCCTCCACGGTAAGGCGCTCGCGACGATGATGATGGTCGGCTCGCTCGTGACGCTCTTCATCTCGCTCGTCATCGGCTCGATCGGGCAGGACATCCTGAAGCGCTACGCAGGCTTCCAGGGCAACGCCGCGTCTGCGCGGGTGATCGCGATCGCCGTCTCGACGGTCGGGCTCTTTGTCTTCCTCTCGTCGGCGTACTACGTGCTCACGAACGCCGACCTGACGCTACGGGAAGTGCTGCCGGGTGCGACCGCCGCAGCGATCACGCTGGAAGCGAGCTTCCAGGTGCTGCCGATCTACGTCGACGTGTCGAAGCACAACCCCGTGCTGCAGACGCTCTCCGGCCCGGCAGTGCTGCTCGTCTGGCTGTACGTGATGGCGAACGTGATCGTCCTCGGCGCCGAGGTGAACTGGCATGTCGCGAACCGAGTCGGCGCGCCAGGCACCACTGCGAAGTGAAAGCGCGATAGCGCCGGTCACGTTTCCGTGACCTGTGTTGCCCCCTATGGGGCTGACGACGCCCAAGCGGGCTCGGTGTCATCTCCCGCATCAGTGGTGAGGCGTGTCACGCGACGTGTGTCGATATCCATGACGTAGATGTCCATGGTGCCCTGATCGCGGCTACTGATGAAAGCGAGGCGGTGGCCGTCAGGTGACCAGGCGGGCATCCCGTCTGCCGCCTTGTTTCTTGTGAGGTTGCGGAGTCGGCCGTCCGTGATATCGAGGATGTAGATGTCGCTCTGGCCGGTGCGGCTTGACGCGAATGCGATCGAACGACCGTCGGGTGACCAAGCGGGCCGTCCCGTGAGGACGTTCGCGCTCGCCACCAACCTCCGCTTCCTACTGCCATCGGCGTTCATCATCCAGATCTCGCTCTGGTCAGGTCCGGAGCTGACGAGGTAGGCGATTCGTTTTCCATTGGGTGACCAGGTTGGCGCGGTGAGGACAGGCTCCGGTTTCAGTGCCGTGCTGGTCGAAAGGGTTGCGCGTGTGAGCACCACTGGCTTCGATCCGTTCGCGTTGACGGCATAGATCTCGGAATAACGACTCCCACTGCCTTGCCGGCAGAAGATAATTCTGCGCCCGTCTGGCGACCAATCTGGCGCGGAGTCATGGCCGCGGGTCAGTCGCCGCTGCCTCATGCCATCCGCGTTCATGAGCCAGAGGCCGCCTCCTAGCCAGTTCGTGAACGCAATTCGCCCGTTGTCGGGCGACCAGGCGGGATCCGCGAACTCATCGTGCAAACCCGCGGAGAGCGCCCGCTGGTCACTGCCGTCCGCATTCATCACCCAGATCTTCTGAGGGCCGGGCAGCGCCGGATCGGCCCGCACGAACGCGATCCTGCCGCCCGCTGCCCGGAAAGCACCCACATCCCCTGCCGCAGGAACAGAGACGACCGCCATCGAGGCCGCGACCAGACCGGCAAACCCAGCAGCCGACGCGAACCTCCTAAACGATCGAGCGATCTGGCACCCCTTTGGTCGTGACACCCCGCGGAGGTGATGTTGGCAGACGTTCTTTTCCGCTGCAAGTGACGCATGTCCGCCTGTAGAGGAGGGCCGGACAGGCGGCCGAGGTTTCTTCTCCAGGAGCGTCGACGGCAGGCTGCGCGAGCGCTCCGCGATGGCCCCTGACGACTGACCGCTGCACAGGGAGCAAAGGTGTCTGACACCGAGTCACCGGTAAGCGTCTTGCCAGCTATCGCCCGGTGTCAGACACCGGTTGGGTCGGCTGCGCGAGCGTTCCGCCGTACACCCTGAGTAGGCGTTGCTGCGCGTGACTTTCCTACGGTGCGGGGACTCGCGTCAGCGTTGAGGATCTCGACGATGTCCACAGCACGCTCGCGTACGAGGAACGCTGGTCGATCCGCCGATAACGCATTGACTCTTGGGGGATCACGTGCGATCAATCACGAGCTCCTACCCCAACGTCGCGCGTCCTCGAGATACATCCGCATCTTGCTGAGCTCGTGCCGACGCGGCTGCGTCCTGGCCAACAACCTCCTCGATTGCCTTTCGGTCCGGGGCATCGCCAAGCAGGATGACTCTCACCGTGTAACGCCCCGA